>WHTK01000019.1 GCA_009377745.1 Dehalococcoidia bacterium | reverse complement strand
CGTACCCCAGCATGCACCAGGTCAAGCCGACCATCGAAGAGTGCGAATGGAAGCCGGGCACGATTAGCGGCACCAAACAGAGCGGGCCACCACGTTGGCCTTGACGGAGAAGGGCCTTCTCATGGAAGGCATAGTGTGAGGTGGACGTGAGGCGAAAGTCATGCTATGTGTTTGCGCTCAGGAAGCGCGTGGGCAAAGCGCTCTCTGTGACGCCGCCGTCGCTATTCCGCTCTACTCGCCAAGCCTGAGCTTGAGGACGGGACGAGACGACCTCATCTAACGACGTCCCCCGAAACACCAGCGCAGCACCATCGTCTGCGGCGTATCCATCCGGCAGAAGTCCATCCTGAATCAGGCGTTGATAGGATGGGCGACGGTCCGCTTCGCCGTCGTAGTGCGGGCAGTGACTGCCAGGCAGGAAGCCTAATCCTGAAACCGGTCTCAGCTCAGCGCCCCAGGAGTCGGAAGGTCCAGACTCAAACCAGCAGATGGAACCGGCGCTCAGGCCAGTGAGGATGACACCTTGGAGCCAAGCCTTTCTCAGGATTTCATCTAAGCCAAGCACACGCCACGACGCCATCATCGTCGCCGTGTTGCCTCCGCCCACATAGATAACGTCCTGACCGAGAACGAACTGCTCCATCTCAACGGGTCTTCCCTGAAGGATCGCCAAATGAGACGGTCGGCACTTCTTACGCGTGAAGCTCGAATAGAAGTTGACGGTGTATGCCGTTGCATCACCGCTCGCAGTCGGAACAAAGCAGACGCGTGGGTCGGCCTTCCGAGTGAGCTTCAGGACGTAGTCATCCAGGAGAGGATTGTTCGGCTCCATGCTGAAGCCTCCTCCCCCCATCGCCACAATGCATGGTTCAGCCATGCGCGAATCATAGTCCTTGGAAGGGCCGTTCAGCTTTGTGCGAGTCCTCGCAGAGTGTCTATTAGCTCGTCGTCGGGCTCCGATTGGATCGCCTCAAGCTCCAGGTATTGCAACTCCTCCTGGCTCTTCAGCAGCTTCGCGTGGCAGGCATCAAGCATCGAGCGGTGGGCAGGTCGCAACGGGTCTACTCCATCGAACTCCACAGCAATCTCCTCGACCACGATCTCTACGGCGCGTAACTGATGCCAGTAATCGCTGAAGCAGGCTGAAAGGCTGGTCCGCAAGGCGTCCATCAGCCTCTGGCGAACGTTTACGGCTCCTGGAGGGTTACCCACGATGCCGATACGTTCCCATTCCAGCGTCGCCAGCATCGCCTCCTGGCTATGTCGTTCCTCCTCGACGTCGTTGGCAAGTCGGTCAGGGATGATCCGGTAGCGCAGCAAGTCCTGAGGGATGGCAGTCGTCGTGCGTCCGAAAGCATCATCGAAAGAGCTCATCTGCAACTTCAGCGACCTGCCTTTCCCAAGGGCTCGGATTTCCCTGGACTCAACCATGGTGCGGAGCCGGCGCTCCTGGACCTTCACTTCACGGTCCCAGGCCGCGTCCGTGACGTCACGGGTCTCAAACTCGTCCTCGGCTTCCCAGTCGGTCTCAGCCCAGTCCGTCCTCTGGCCCGCAAGGAATCCGGCCAGCTCTGTGACCGGCACCCACTCTTCCCGGATCTTCGACACTTCAGCCTCGTAGTCGCTCTCGGTGATTGGTTCCCTGGATGTGACCTGCACGATGCGTTGGATGTCGTCGATCTGTTCCTCCCAGAGCTTGAGAGCGACATACCAGGCGAAGCGCAGCTCAAGCTTGTCGATGAACTGCTCGATCAGGAGGATGTAAATCGTCCCGATCTTGAGGTTGGCGCCGTTCATGAGAGCGATGTAGCGGTTGAACTCGGAAGCCTGACCTGGGGGCATCGACCAACGCCAGGAGGGGTCCTCCGGCTTATCATCCTTCCACGACTCCAGGATCAAGATTGCTCGCTCCTTCGCGCTCAGCGTCGGCATCAGCTTGTTGAGTCGGGCATCGATGCTCAAAGCCAGGTCACCCTGATATTCAGGAGGCCAAAGGCGTCCTCCACGTGCCCCCGCATCTCGTCGAGCAATGCCTCGGTCGGTTCGGGCGGTGGGCGCCTCGGGCTGAGTTTGTCGAGGAGTGCCGTGTAACGGCACCTGACCTCGGCTGCCCTTTCCTGCCGGTCGGGTGTGCGTGGGTCCGCACCGTCGAACTGAGCCGTGATCTCGCTCCAGGTAATCTCGACGGCCCTTAGAGCCTGCCAGCACAGCTCCGTCTGCCCGAGGAGTTCTCCTCTAACCTCAGCCGCGACATTCCCCAGAAAGGTACCGGCTGTCATGGTCCTCAATTGCCGCCATCTCTTGGTCGGCTTGGCCGGCGCCTGGCCTTCCTGCTCGGCGATCTCGGTGGACGCCCAGGCAAGCGTCTCCAGGTCGATCAAGCGGTTCTCCAGTGGGCCAACTGCAATCTCCAGGCCGTACAGGACCGCTCCCAGGTGGATATTGGCAGCGATAAGCAGGGCGGCGAAGCGGTCGTACTCCCGGCGTTCCTCCAGCTTGTCTATGGCCTTCAATTGTGGGCCGGGCTCCTCGCCAGCAGCCTGCGCCGTCAAGATCAGAGCTATGCGTTGCCGCACCGAGAGAGCCGGCAGGACCTTGTCGAGTCGAGAGGTGAGGCTCATCGACGACGCTCCGACTTGACTACCCGCGGTCCGAGCGCGGCTTCAATGGCGGCGATCCTATCCTCATGCTCGCCGACCTCCAGTAGCTTGGTCGCCGCCATGACGCCGGCGATGACCGCTCGAACTCGCTGGACTGAGTTCTCCAGGTTCAGGGCGTCGGCCATGGCGATCTCCAGGTAGCGACGGATGCCTGCCACCGAGTCCAAGCCCTCTAGCTCGTAGGCGCCCTCGATAGCCCTCTCGCGCCGGCGCCGCTGCCCGCCGACTTTGCGCGCCTGGGCCGCTTCCTCCTTGTAGTCGGGGTGGTGCCAGAAGCAGAACTCTTCGCCCCGCATCGGCGCCTGGCGGCAACGGGCGCCGCCTTCCGCTATGCCCGCGCAGGTCCGGTCCATTGCCTCGGATCAATAAGCAACCAATAAGCTCTGCTTATCTCACACCTCTGCTTATGCCCCCCGGAGACACGATCTAGTCATAGTGTCAGCCTCGACACCTTGAAGGGCTCGTTGGGAAGAACTATTCTCTGGCCGAAGTAAGGAGGCTGAGCCAATGGGCAAATTCGCATTTACACCGAGCAAGATTCTCGCCCTTATCGCAGTGATAATCTTCGTTCTTGCCGCGTTGGGCGCCTGGCCTGACAGCCTGAGGGACGATCTCGAACCGGTAGCGTTGGGCCTGGCGTTCTTTGCCGCCAGCTTCGTTCTGCCCTGACGCAAAGCGTACCTCGGTTCGTTACTACGAGAGAAGCCTCCATAAGGAGGCACCTCTCTGCAGCGCTGCGCGCTCGCTTCTCAGGTCGCTGCTACCCGCCCCGCCCTCCGTGCGCGGACCTGGGCCTGCCAGAGATTGTTGGCGTTCACCCAGGCGGCGCGGCTCGGGTGGTCGTGCGGGCGGGCCTTCTTGAACAAGAAGCGCTCGTGGTTGGATTGAAGCTCCCAAGCGGCCTCCGCAATCCGCTTGAAGATCCCGTCTGGGGCTTCGTCGATTTGGTGATCTGTAAGCATCCGCACTCTCCTGAGATTTGGTGCGGACACTACTCACTCTGGTCGAAAACGAAGTCAACTCAGCCACCGAGCTTTCTCGTGGTCTCGCCGGTGAAGGCCTCCCAGCGGCGCACCGCCACGTCCACGTAGCGAGGGTCGAGCTCGATGCCGAAGCAACGGCGCCCGAGGCACTCCGCAGCGATCAGAGTGCTGCCCGAACCGAGGAAGGGGTCGAGCACTATCTCGCCCGAGCGGCTGCTGTTCTTCACCATCGCCTCAACTAGGGCCACCGGCTTCGATGTCGGGTGGTCTGGCGATGCCTTCGGACGCGGGATCTCGAACACGGACGAGCAGTCGTTGCCGCCGTACCAACCACCGCTACCACGGCCCCTGCGGCCCTGTGAGGCTTTGTAGCCGAACAGGACCGGCTCGTGGCGGTAGTGGTAGTCGGAGTGGCCAGGGACCAGCGAATCTTTCACCCAGACCAACGTCTGGTGCAGCCGCCAGCCCTGGGCCAGGAAGCGCTGCCCGAAGGTGACGGAAAGAGCGCCTGCGGGATGGGCGACGTAGATCGCGGCGCCTTCGATGAGGACCGCGTCGATAGCCGCGAACGATGACTCGAGGAGCTGACTCAGGCCGTCAGCCGTATCGTTCTTGATCGTCAGCTTCTTCTTGGTGCCACCCTCGTACTCGACGCCGTAAGGCGGGTCGGTCCAGACGCAGGACGCCTTCTCGTCGCCCATCACCATGGCAACATCGTGTGCGCTGGTGGCATCACCGCAGAGCAGGCGGTGCTGTGCTAGCTGGTAGAGGTCGCCCGGCTTGGCGACCGGCTCCTCCGGCAGCGCCGGCACATCATCTGGATCGACAAGGCCGAGGGGTTTGCTCATGCTGTCGAGAAGTCGCTGCAGCTCTCGGTCGTCGAAGCCAAGGACGCTGAGGTCGCTACCCTCGCCACGCAGGCGATCGAGCATGAGCGCTAGCTCGTCCGGCTCCCACTCGCCCCACTGGGCGTTGTCGCGCAGGGCGCGCTCGCGAGCGAGCTGGTCCGGCACGTCCTCAACAATGGCCGGAATCGTTTCCATGTCGAGGTGCTGGGCAGCCCTGTAGCGCATGTTCCCCGCGTAGATCGTGCCATCAGCCTGAGCTAGGACGGGCCGGCGCCAGAGGAAGTCCGGGTCGGCTTGGATCGACTCGCAGAGGTTCTGGAAGCGCTCATCTTTAATGGAGCGCGGGTTCCAGTCTGCCGGGTGGAGGGCCAGCAAAGAGACTTCTTGGACTTGAGGCTTAGTGGTGTCTAGCAAAAAACCGGCTCCAATTGACCTGGGCCGGCCTGATACACCACGCAGAGCGATCTGCGAACCTTATTTGACTGTCTCTATTTTAGCAGGAAGTAGACAATCTCGTCGCACGTTGTATGGCGTAGTACGCGGGCTGGCGGATTGTCCCTCTCACCGCGTATCCGACGAAAGATCAGCTTCCACTCTCCCGTTGCTGTTAACCTTTGGCAGCCCGGACAGAAGAAGCCATCGTCATTCGGAATGCTAACCATTTTGCTAACCATGTGACGTGTTAGCTGCTGTAGCTGGATGTGAATAGGTGTGACTCGAAACGCCCATTCACGATGGAAAAGCGCGAAAGAAGTGACTCAATGTGACTAGAGATTGGCCGGGAAGCGACCTCCAAAACCGCAGGTTGGGGGTTCGAGTCCCTCCGCTCCTGCCAGAATCTGAATCTGGCTCCGCGGTTTACTACGCCAGGTAAAGTGCGTAAGAGACTGCTCTGGAAAGCACGGGCAGACATTTCTAGATCGGCTCAGGGGTCCTCCCGGATTTAACAGGGCGCCGCTCTTCATGTCCCCCAGCCCGGCGGCGTAGCTCACCGATGGCGCTCAAGGACTGCCTATCGTTCATTTCGCCTCCCAATCCTTTCCCAGACATGCACCGCTTCCAGAGGGTAGCGTCTCCTTCTCAGGTTGACACTCAGCGGCTCTCAGAATATAACTGAGGGAGTATTCGCTTTTTATGGCGATGGTTCGCAAGGTGAGTGCCACTTCAACCTTGCACCTCCGGCCGCGTCAGGTTTTATCCTGACAAAGTGCGCCGGAATCCTGGTCGCTTGTGCGGCTCAGTTGGCCGGCGCGAGTAACACGCCGAGTCCTCGGATTTTCCGCAGCATTGGCGCGTGAGGTACTGAATGCAAGCAATTACGGCTGAAGGCCTGACCAAAGTCTATCGGTCCGGTAAGAATGAGGTGCGCGCCCTGGACGGCCTCGACCTCACGGTTGAGGAAGGCAGCGTCCTCGGCCTCCTGGGGCCGAACGGCGCCGGTAAGACCACCACCGTCCGCATCCTGGCAACCCTGCTGCGGCCTGACTCCGGCCACGCCACCGTCGCGGGCTTCGATGTCGTCAAGCAAGCGCAACAGCTGCGGTCGGTCATCGGTCTCTCGGGACAGTACGCCGCCGTCGATGAGAACCTGACCGGCCGCGAGAACCTCATCATGTTCGGGCGGCTCTACCAGCTACCCTCCGGCGAAGCGGCATGGCGCGCGGGCGAGCTCCTGGAGCAATTCGACCTCATGGAGGCCTCAGGCCGGCCCGTCAAGACCTTCTCCGGCGGCATGCGCCGGCGCCTGGACCTGGCCAGCGCCCTCATCGGCCGGCCGCGACTCCTCTTTCTGGACGAGCCGACCACCGGGCTCGACCCGCGCAGCCGCCTCGGCATGTGGGACGTCATCCGCGACCTGGTGCGCGGCGGCACGACCATCCTGCTCACGACCCAGTACCTGGAGGAGGCCGATGAGCTGGCCAACTCCATCGCAGTCGTAGACCACGGCCGGATCATCGCCCGCGGCACAGCGGATGAGCTGAAGTCGAACGTTGGCGGCGAGCGGATCGAAATTGTCCTGCGCCACGGGACTGACATTCCGCGCGCCATCGAAGCGCTGGTCCAAAATGGAGCCGCCGAACCCCGTGTGGACGAGGACGAGCGCCGGATCGTCATGTCTAGCGGCGGCGGCGCCCAACGCCTGGTCCAGGTGATCCGCAGCCTGGATGAGACCGGCGTGCCCATCGACGACATCGGCCTGCGCCGGCCGACCCTGGATGACGTGTTCCTGGCCCTTACCGGCCACAGCGCGGAAGTGGCGCCGGCCACGGAAGAAGAGCGCGAAGCCGAACCGGCGGGACGCGAGCAGGGGAGGGATTAATGACAGCCGAACCAGCTGTAAACATCCAGCAGGGCGGCCTCAGGCAGGCGGCGCGCGATGGCCTGATCATCGCCGGGCGCAACCTCAAGCGGGTGCCGCGCATCCCCGAGCTGGCGATCTTCGCGATCCTCCAGTCGATCATGTTCGTCCTGCTCTTCGCGTTCGTCTTCGGCGGCGCTATCCCCCTGCCGGGTGGCGGCTCCTACCGCGAGTTCCTCATGCCCGGCATCTTCGCCCAGACCGTGATCTTTGCCTCCGCCACCACGGCCATCGGCATCTGTGACGACATCAACAAAGGCCTCATGGACCGCTTCCGCTCCCTGCCGATGGCGCGCTCCGCCGTCCTCAGCGGCCGCACCATCTTCGATGTCATCTACCAGAGCGGCATCATGGTGGTGTTGATGGTTACTGGCCTGGCCGTCGGCTGGCGGGTGCACTCCGGGCCGCTGGAGTTCCTGGCCGGCGTCGGCCTGCTCCTGCTCTTCGTCTTCGCGATGTCCTGGGTCGGCGTCTGGCTTGGGACGATGGTCCCGACGGTCGAGGTTGCCAACCAGGTAGCGTTCACGGTCATCTTCCCGATCACGTTCCTGTCCAACGTCTTCGTCCCGCCGGAGAGCCTGCCCGCGTTCCTGGAGCCTCTCGCCGCCTGGAATCCCACCAGCGCGTTGACGGCCGCCGTCCGCGAGCTGTGGGGCAACCCCAACCCAACGCTATCTTCGGGATTCCCCGCCCAGGAGCCGATCCTGCTGACCCTGATCTGGGTGGCCGTCATCGTCGCGATCTTCGCGCCCCTGGCCGTGCGCCGCTATACGTCCATGAGCCGGTAGTGAGGGAGTTCCGTCTAACGCAGGCCTTCTTAGATACGCGGTACTAGCTGCATACCATCTGGGAGCCGATTAACGCCTATAGCTAGAGAACCATCTGGGAAAAGTTGCAAGCCAATCTTCATGTTGGTCATTTGATCTCGCTCAAGCGTCACAACAAGCGTCTCGCCCCGATAAACTTCGATCTTCCTGTCGCTGATCCGCACCTCCCAGAGATCATCGACGGGCACTTGCCCGAAGATTTGCGATACTCCGGGCTTTGGCCGGAACTTGAAGAGGAAAACCCCAAGCTGGTTAGCAAATGTAACGATGCCTGTTGGGTTGGTCGAAATCTCCTCGTTCTGAGGCTTGCCAGCAAGAACCTCATAGGTGGCACTCTTAGTAGTCTCATCCCATCGGAAAACGTCGAGATTGAAACTCTTTCCATCCTCGTAGATGTGGAAGAACCTGTCGTACAGGACGAGAGGAAACGGAACTCCAGTGAAGTAATTGTTACCAATATTCACGCTCATATTCCGATGAGTTTATCACCTCATTGGTATTGCTAAACAATTTCTTCTCTCATTGCACGCTCGGTTGTTGGCGGTCATACCGGTCAAACTTTGCTGTAGAGCCCTTTGCCCCCCGGCATCACAAATCGACTCTTAACACTCCCTTAGTGCCTGCATAGCCAACCCGCCAGCGTCGCATGCGAAGCTGATCGCATGAAGATGCTCATCCTCGCCCTCATCCTCTCCCTGGGCCTCGCCGGCTGCTCGACCCTCGACCGCGCCTCGACCGGCGCGCCCACGCTGCCGGCCGCGACCGCCACTCCCGCCCCGGCTCAGACCGTCGCTGGCTCCCGCTGCGGCGGCTCCCTCGAGGGCTGCTTCGCCTACGCCGAGATGGACGACTACCTCGACACGATAACGCCGATGGTCGCCTCCTTCTTCGAGTCTCAGTACCCGAAGCTGAGCCAGCCGCGCATCGTCTTCGTCCCGCGAGGACGCGCCGCCGCCGGCGTCTGCGGCTACTCGAACAGCCAGGCCTATGAGTACTGCGGCGGCAACCAGACCATCTACATCGGCCAGGACCTGCTCTGGACCTTCTATAAGCAGGCCGGCGACGCCGCTCCCGCCATCGGCTTGGCGCACGAGTGGGGCCACCACGTCCAGTTCGCGCTCGATCTGCCGCTACCGCGCACCGCTGCCCAGAGCGTCGCCTTCGAGAACCAGGCCGACTGCATCTCCGGCGCCTGGGCCCGGTACGCCAAGGCGCAGAGCTGGCTCGAAGACCCGGACGACCTGCAGGACGCCGGCGCCCTGCTTCAGGGCATCGGCTCCGCCGAGGGTCCCGGCCGCGACCACGGCACCGCGGCGGAGCGCCGCAAGGCCTTCGACCTCAGCCTCAAGGGTGGCATCAAGGCCTGCGACGCCTACTCTCCCACCGCGCCGATCGGCTGATCGAGCTTCGATTCGCCTTGTTCCCCCGCCGATGGCTTTGCTATGCTTGCTCGGCGCGTCTGGCGTGCAGCTTTTGGCTTGTACGCGCCCGCTCCTCTGTGCCGAGGTGGTGAAATCGGTAGACACGCGGTCTTGAGGGGGCCGTGCTCGCAAGGGCGTAGGGGTTCAAATCCCCTCCTCGGCACCAAGGCGACGTGGCCAAGTGGTTAAGGCAGGGGTCTGCAAAACCCCCATCGGCGGTTCGAATCCGCCCGTCGCCTCCAATAACTCAGATACGAAGCGGCCGATGACAGGCCGCTTCGTTGATCATGACGAGCCTTGGCAGCAAACCTCTCGATGCCGGTCTTTAGCGGCGGAAGGGGTTGCGCGTCAATCAGGTCCGCTCAAGTTGGCTCGTGCTGCATCACAATGAGTCAATCCGTAATTTAGAACAATGACCGGGCCGCAACACCAGGTCGAGTTCTTAGAGCGGCGAGCGACCCAGTGCCAGAAGCGCTACTTGGCAGAGATTAAGACGCTGGCCAGGTGCGCCGTCTGCTATGGCCATCCATTCAGGTCAACATCGCTGAGAAGCAGGTCAACGTGGCAGGTTAGCGAATGGACGACGGCACTTCAACGCTTGTGTAGCAACTCCCCACCTTCCGAATAGACCTGGATCCCTACACCAGGTTTCACCCATGGCTGACTGAGCAGCGTGTCAAAGGAGAAGTTCTCTGCTGGGATTGCCCGGCTCCAGTACTTATCGTCGCCGCTAACGCGGAAGTGGTAGCCGAGATCCTTGAGTTGATCCATGACGTTAAATGCATGGAACACCCTGACTTCTAGCCGTTCATTCTCCAGCGATGGTACAGGTGGCAGAGCGGCCCATTGGAGAGAGGGCACCTGAAAGGATCGTGCGATGTCCTGTAAGTATGGACTCAGACGGCCCTTTTCCGTAACAAGTGCCAGCGAATCCGCAGCCCTTGTAAGGGCTACATAGAAGAGCCGTCTTTCCTCATCTTCGATCTGAGAGATGCTATCTCCAAACACTCTCTGGAAAACCCAGTTGGGATGTATCAATGGGTAGCTTCTCTCGACGGCATCCAAAACAATCACGGCTGATTTTTCAAGGCCTTTATATCTATGCGTGGTTGAGGCAGTGAGACGTTTGCCGTCATCCTCAGGCAGGAATGACTGAAGTCGTGCCACGAACCTTGTTAAGGCTTCTGCAGGCATGCTAGCGGAGTTGCCAGAACTCACGTACCAGGGCAGGCCATTTCTCCGGGACAACAAGACCACCTCTCGCCCTTGGCCGAGAAAACGCCAGACCAGCCGAAGCACTGCGGGGGTGATTTCGTCACCATTATGTTGCTCCGTCTCGACTTCGGAGGGCGTGAACTCATCCATACGGCACAGAAGGACCTCGCCACGCTCAGATCGCGAGCCTTCAGCCTCTGGGCCGCGGCCGATCATCAGCGCGTTGCTGGCTTGCACGACCGTCTTTGTAGAGCGGTAGTTACTGCGCAAGTAGAGTCTTACAGCATCTTGAAAATATTCAGAGAAGCTCGTGAAAAAGCGCAAGTCAGATCCCGCGAATCCATTGATTGCCTGCCAGTCATCACCTACACAGAAGAACCGGACATCTCTATTAAGTGAACAGACTGCAGCCGCGAGATCAAAAAACACCCGTGAGAAGTCCTGGAACTCATCGATCATCACGAACCGTAGACCAAAAAGGTCGCCGCGCTCGCGTCCTCTATCACGCACGAAACTGGTCTGACCATTGCGCACGAGTGCGACTGCCCGCCAGACAAGCCCACTGAAATCTTCCTTGTTCAAGTCGGCCAGCCGGCGCAGATACGATTCATAAACGGGAAGAGCTACTTCAAGGAAAAGCTTCTCTGCATTCGAACAGGCACGATGACCGGCAATGCGCAATTCCAGGTCAGCGGCGCGCAGATCAAGCTTCCTACACCGGCTAACAAAGGACTTCGTGGTTTCAGTGAAGCGATCTAGCGCCCTGACTCGTATGCGCTCCCATATCTCGTCTTCAGACAGGCGACGACTGGATACTCCCCCTTCTTGGAGCTTCTGCAGCAATGTAGCAACGAAAGCTTCCGGATCCGTCAGATCCCTGGGAGAGAACTCAAGAAATGTCCAGTCCCCTTGTTGTCGCCAGAAGTCCCGCTTTTGCTGCGACATTTCGTCATAATCCGGGTCACCGGCGAGCCCAAAATACTCGATTACGATCCCGCCGGACGAAGTGGGGATGGTGAAGTCAGGCCGGTAGTTGAGACCATTCCAGCGAAAGTTTCTCTCGTATCGGTACTCAACACTGTGCTCGAGGAGTGCATTCGCGATGACCCTCTCTCCATACGACTTTACAAAGTCACCTTTGAGACTCTCTCTGGAGAGGGCGCGCCGGTAGGCGAGAAATTCATCGATCGACAACTGAAAACGCCCTTCAACGATGCGCTCCCAGTCATTTCGGAAATGAGCCAGCATCAATTCGCGAACTCGTTGTCCGTACTCCTGGGATCGAATGTGCTCATCGATTACATCCTGAACCACGCGGCTTAGCCCGAATTGATCAGTCGAGACGTCATCGAAAAGCATCTCCTCATCGGGATGCACCAGCGCGTGGGCCAGAGCGTGGAAGGTCATGACGTGAGGCAGGTCTTGGTCCCGGCCCAGTACATCAGTCAGGCGAAGTTTCATCTCGTCCGCCGCTTTTCTATTGAATGCGAGAAGGAGCAAGGAGCGAGGAGAGATTCCGCAGTGCTTCTGCAAAAAGACGGCCCGCGCCACGAGCGTTCGCGTCTTGCCGGTTCCTGCTCGCGCCACGACTTGGACGTTTCCTCGCGTAGCTGCGACCGCGGCCGCCTGTTCGTCGTCGAGTAAAAAAGATTTCGGGAGTTCTCGTGCGCCCCAATCATGTACGAAACTAATCTTTAGTTCGGCATACTCGTCGGCGGAGAGGAGCGCGGCGTCAGGATCGGAATCGAAAGCGTCGTCAGCAGACAAGAAGTCTGATCGAAACAGACCCTTGAGCCGGGTGACAAGAACAGCCTTTCGCGCCTTGCTCTCCGTCTCGCCCTTGATTCTGTCACGCTCTTCGCGCGCTGCACGCTCCGCTTCTTGGCGCCTCGCTTTGACCTCCGCCTCGCGCCGCTCTTCCTCCTGGCGGCGCTTGAAAAACGACTCTTCCGCCACCTCGAGTCTGCGTCTGGTGACGAGGTTGGGTAACTGGGCCCAGTCGTCAGGAGAAAGATGCGTTTGCAGCTCGGAGGTAATTCTTATCTCCTCATCAGTGAGATACGTTAAAGTCGGAGAGTGCACGATGTCACCCAGGACGATCAAGTTACGCTCTTCATTGGACTGAGGTTTCCACGTAAAGCACTTGATGAGCTTGTCGAGCAGCTCGGTTGCGCGATAATCCACCATCGATAGCTCCGTGTGAACCAAGCGATCCGTGTGGACCGATTATAGGAGCGCTTGGCAAGAACGCGATAGCGACATCAAGCTGCGACGCCAAGGTGCTAATTTCAGTTTTGTGGCGAGTGCGAGAGGCTGCGAGGGCCGGAGAGAGGTCTGCAAAACCCCCATCGGCGGTCCGAATCCACCTGTCGCCGTGGCTCTCACGTTACTCCCCAATTAGCTCCCGCACCTTCTCAACCAGGTCCTCCGGCCGGAACGGCTTCTTGATCAGCCCGTCCGCCACGATCGGCGGCTCGCCCGTCACGGCCGTGCAGAGCAAGATCGGCCCCGCATAGCCCGCGTCACGGGCGCTGGTCATGAACGTCGGCGCGTCCATGCCCGCCAGGCGCAGGTCGAGGATGATCAGCTCTGGCTCGGCCAGGCGCAGAAGCTCCAAACCCTCATCGGCGGTCGGCGACACCTCGCAGCGCATGCCTTCGGAAGTCAGCACCATCTTGATCAGCCGGCCGATCGGCGCATCGTCATCAACCACCAGGACGTAAGACACCGGACGCTCCTAGCTCTCGCGGACACGGTTTGCGTCATGACAATACTAATTTCCCAGCCTGGCGCAACCTTAGAAGCATTACCTGAGCCTTCTTGAGCAAGCCCTTGTTATCTACCTCTTGTCAGGGGGCGTACGATTCGGTGGTCTAGAGAAGCAGCCCCGCGACAGGAGAGACGCAATGATCCAGCTTGACCCCGGTAAGTACGTCGAAGCCCGCTCCGGCGATTCCAGCCTGCGAGTCCACTACCACGAGATGGGGCCGCCGGATGGCGCTCCCATCGTCTTCGTCCAGACCGGCGGCGCCGCCACCTCCGCCTGGATGTGCTGGCACCCAACCCTGCCCGCCTTCGCCGCCGCCGGCTACCACGTCTACGCGCCGGATGCGGTCGGACAGGGCGAGACGTCCCTCGTCAGCGGTGAGCGCGTTGCCGGCCCCGATTTTCTCATCGCCTTCATGGACGCCGCCGGCCTCAGCCGGGCGCACTTCATCGGCAACTCCGGCGGCACCATGTCGATCACACCCCTGGCCGGGCAGCATCCCGAGCGCGTGCTCAGCTTCATCGCCAGCGGCGGCGAGCCCCGCGCCTCCACGCCCGAGTCCGCCGCCATCGCCCCGCGACTCGGCCGCACCGCCCGCATGGACCACGTCCGCGCCATGCTCAGTCAGCCCGAGATCAGCCTGGACGATATGCGCCGCGCCACCGCCGCCTTCTTCTGCGACCCCAGGCATCCCGCCATCGATGACGTGGCTGAGCTGCGACTCGCCCTCGTCCGCAAGCCGGGACAGCAGGAAAAGGAGCGCGATGCCGCCTTCGCCCAGCTCCAGGGCGGCCGCCAGCTCCTGGACGACGACGTCTTTCGCCGCATCCAGGCGCCAACCTTCCTCCTCCACGGCCGCGACGAGCCCGGCTTCTACGACGAGGCGGACGTGCCCGCGCTCCTCGCCGCCGCCCTGCGCCCGATGCACCTCATCCCCCACTGCGACGCAGCCGTCCTCGCCAACTGCGGCCACTGGCCCCAGCTGGAGATGCCGGAGCGCTACAACGCCCTCTGCCTGGAGTTCCTCCACAGCGTCTGAAATCCTTGCCGGCCGGGCTCTTGATATTGTAATGCGACGCGCATTACAATATACGTGTGGTTGGCGAGCGCCGGCGCTGGATCGAGATCGACGCCTTCCTCTGGGACTATTCCGATGGCAGTAACGTGGATCACATCGCCCTTCACGGCGTAACCCCCAACGACGTGGAGGAGGTGAGCGAAAACCAGCCTCATTTCTTCGATGCTCGTCCTGGCTACGAGGGTTACGTGATGCTCGGCCCCAATCGCAGGGGACGCTACCTCTACGTTGCAATGTTTGAGATAGGGACACAGGTATCTGGCAGGTGATTACGGCCCATTGGCTGGGACGCCTACGTGCCGAAAGACTGTACTTCAAGGAGTAGAAAGTGACGAAGACAACGCAAGAGCTCGCGCGCGAATGGGATGACAAGATTAAAGCCGGCAGAGAGGGTGAGGGTTTGACGCCCGTAAAGGGCGTCATAAAGGCGAACGCTGATTCCATCTACTCGATGCGGTTCACGAGAGAGGAGATTGCGCTTCTCCGATCTTCCGCGGCGGCCAGGGGAATCAAGCTCTCAGAATTCATCCGAGAAGCAGTTATGGATGCGGCACGCCACGAGGGCAGCGTGGAGCCTACCATCGTGCGCCGTGTCCAAGAGCAGGTTAAGGAACTGGCCGAGACAGTTCGCCGGCTCTAGTGACGCGACCGCTTCTGGTCTCGCAACTACGTTCTTAACGCTCAGCCCGCCGGCCCCGTGGCCGTTACCGAGCCCCCTTCTGCCGCCGCAGCCTCAGCCGGCGGCCCCGGTTCTGGTCCCGCGGGTGGCTCCGGCCCCCGGCGACCACCCCGCCGAGAGCGCCCGCCGGATATCCGCCCCACCGTCTCCTTGATCTTGAAGCCGATGATCAACGCCACCGTGGCGCCGGAGACGCCGATAAAGCCGAAGGCCGCCGCGTAGCTGATCGCCGCCGCCAGGCCGGTGAAGATGCCGGGACTCACCGCCGATCCCGCCTCACCGAACATGCGCCAGACCGAGAAGAAACGCCCTCGCGCCCGCTCCGGCGCCAGGTCAGAGCCCAGCACCTGCATATTGCCGGCCGTCACCGCCTGCGCCATATGCAACCCGAAGTAGGCGGCCAGAAACACCGCCAGCGACGCATCCGCAGCGGCCGTGAACGCCATGAACATCGCTGTCACGCCGATGCCCGCGAAGCCCGGCACCAGCGTCATCTTGCGGCCGTAACGGTCCATGATCACGCCCGTCAGGAAGCCGATCGGCAGAACTAGCACGCTATTCAGAGAGCTCAGGAAGCCCAGCGTCCCCGGGCCAATGCCGTAGGCGAACACCATGTAGATTTGGATGATGCCTGCCGTGCTGCCGCGCGTAAGGCTGGCCATGAACTGCGCCGCCAGGAAATACATGATGTGCGGCTGGCGCACCTGGCTGAAGACGAACTGCCACTCGCCGCGCGCTTCCTCGGCGGACTGAGCGGTCTTGACCGGCCGCGTCTCTTTGATCAGCTTGAAGCTGGGCACCAGGACAATGAGGATCAGGACGCCCTGCACCAGAAACGGCACCTGCATGTTGATCGTCGCCAGAAAGCCGCCCATCGCCGGCGCAAACAGGTTGCCGACGCGCTGCAGGCTCAGCATCCAGGTGATCAGCTTGCCGCGCTCGCGGTTGCCGCCCGTATCGGCGATCATCGCCAGCCGCGCCTGACCCCACATCACCTCAGCGAAGCCGTTGACGAAGCGCCACACCAGTAGCTCCTCGAACGAACCTGAAAAGGCCGTGAGGAAGGCCGTCAGCGCCGTCAGCAGCGGCCCGGCCAGGATCACCGGCCGCCGCCCGATCTTGTCGATCAGATAGCCCGTTGGCACAACGGAGGCGAGCTGCCCCAGCGCGTGCAGGATTACGACCAGCCCCGCCGTCTCCAGGCTGATATCGAAGGATTTGGCGTAGAAAGGGATGACCGGCGCGGCGATGCCTGTCCCCAGCGCCAGGACGGCGGCCGGCAGATACAACGATAAGATCGTCTCGCGGGAGATGGAGCGCGCCTGGCCCTCGCCCTGCTGGCTGGTCACATCCGCTCCATCCCGATTGACGGCGCCTCTACCACGCGTGGAGTCTCCAACGTGGCTTTAATAGCACTTCCTGTAACGCTACTGCAATGTCGGCAAAAGCAAAGGAGGCTCGGGTGGAGCCTCCTTTGCTGCCGGGGCGGAATCGGCCTGGATGAGTTCTTAGCGCGGCATCAAAGGAGGCCCGCCCGGCATCATGAATGGCCCGCCGCCTGGCTCCTTCAACCCGCCTTTGTGGTCGATCGCCTTGTCGATGTGCTCTTCCAGGGCGTTGGTCAGCCGTGCCGCCTGTTCGGCTGTGATCTTGCCGTCGGCCTGCGCCGCCGCGATCGCTGCCTTCAGCGCATCCGTCAGCTCTTCCTCGAGATCGTCGCGCTCCACACCGTTGGCTGCCGCGATCTCTGCCACGCTCTTACCGGAGCGCAGCTCCTGCTTCAGCTCGTCCTCGGAGATGCCGATCACCTCGGCCGCGGCGCTAAGGGCCGTGCGAAGCGCCTCAATGATGCCTTTGCCGGCCGCCTTCGCCATCCCCGGCCCGCGTCCGAAGCCCGGGAAACCACGGTCGCCAGCCCTGCTCTTCAAGCGCTCGCCCTGCTGCTCCGTCAGGCGTCCCGCGGCTACAGCCTCGTTGATTGCCTGCTCGAAGGCCGCTTTCTGCGCCGCCTTGAGGATCTCGACACTGACGCCGAGCTTGCCGGCCAGCGCCTCTTCCCAGCCCTCGAAGCTGGGCCGCCCAGAGCCAGAAGCGCGTATCTCCTCTCGAGCGGCCTTCCGGGCCGACATCAGAGCCTCGACGCTGATGTCCAGCTTGTCGGCCAGCGCCTCTTCGTAGTGCCACGCTCCCTTGCGCTCGATCGGCGGTAGCTGCGCCGACGCTGAGTCGCCGCCAATGCTTACGATCCCCATGGCGACAGCGCCGGACGCCACGAACAGCGCGACGCCGGCCAGACCCCACTTGATTACTCCCATCCCATCCTCCTTCTTACTGCAAGGCCGCGTTCGGCCTCATAGAACTTAGGTCTAGCAGGCCGGTGGCGCGTTAGGAGCCTCCAAAGAGTCTGTTAAATTTCTCGCAAACGAGCCCACGCATCTCTGCCGTCCCCCACGGCAGCTATCCTATCCCCAGTCTCAATACGTCAGGAGCCCTCTTTGCCCGATCTCATAGTCATCTACGGCCCGCCTCTGGCCGGCAAATCGACCGTCGCCTGGGAGCTTGCCCGCTCTCTCGATGGCAAGACCGCCGTCGTCAGCACCGATCATCTCCTCGGTGGCTCGATAGCCGTGCCCGGCCCGGACCCGCTGGCGGAGCTGGAGATGGCGCACACCCAGCTACGCCTCTTCGTGGCCAACTACCTCAAGAACCGCTACAACGTCGTTGCCGAAGGGCCTTTCTTCTTCGAGCGCGACGGCGTCCTGCACAGTTTTGAGGCCGAGATCGACCAGCTCATCGCCCTGATGCGTAACCTTGCGCGCCGCTCGCTCATCGTCCGTCTCGATGTGGACGACGATGCCCTCTCGAAGCGGGCTCAGGCAGCCACGCGTGAGTCAGAGATCGATGCTGCCCGGCGCATCCGGACGGCTGCCAGGGGCCGCTATGGGGAGCGCTTTCGCTCCTTCGATAGCGGCGCAATGAGCCCGCAAGAGATCGCCATTGCGGTGCGCGGGGCCTTGACACAAGCTCTTGGCTAGTCGGCTTGCCCGCGCGACTGTACAATAAACTCAAACGCCGACGGGTGGGGGTCAGGATGGCCGACCGCATAGAACGGGAAATCGAAGAAATCCTCCGCAAGCTCGATAATTTCGTACCGGACAGCGCCCGCCGTCCCGCACGGCGTATGCGCCAGCCCTTCACTGCGGCTCAGAGCTGGTTGGCCCACCGCCTTGCCCGTATCTCCCTCAACCAGGTGATGATGTGGGCGCTCATAGCCTTCCTCGTTACCTTCTTCTTCAGGGCCATCCCCGGCGCCAGCTGGATCATGATCGCCGCCCTCATCGTCTTCGTCTCCGCCTTCCTGCTCTCGAGGGTCGGCGGCTCCCGTCCGCCCACCACGCAGAAGCGCTGGCGCGGCGAGCCCATCGATCTCTCCGGGCCTAGCTGGCCCGATCGCATCAAGGCCTGGCTTAAGGGCCGGCGCCGCGTCTAGGCGCCGCAGGTTTGGTGAGACGGCGAGGCAGCCGTCTGGGCGGGGAGGTAGGAAGTGGGAATGACCGGCCCTAGGGGCTTGCTCTTTATTCTCCTCAGCGTTGCGATTCTCGGCGTTGTCGCCTGTGGTGGCTCGTCCGCTCCTACTCCCGGGGTCACCGCGACAGCGCCGCCGTCCGCCACCGAGGCCGCACCTTCGAGTCCCCAGCCCACATCCGACCCGGCGGCTCTCCTCCCGGACGGCGATCGCATCCTGGAGGACGTGCGCCACCTCTCAGAGACCATCGGCCCGCGACCCGCCGGCACCGCGCGCGAGAAAGAAGCCGCCGACTTCATAGCCGAGCGCCTGCGCGGCCTCGGCTACGAGGTCAGCCTGCAGGAGTTCTCTCTGGGCCGGGAGACGGCGCGATCGTCCTCGCTGGCCGTGACCTCACCGGAGCAGCGCACCATCGCCACCGTCCCCTTCGAGCGCAGCGCCAACGGCGCCCTTCGCCTTTCACTGGCCGCCGCCGGCATCGGTCGCCCGGAGGACTTCCCCTCCTCCATCGCTGGCCACGCTGCCCTGATCGAGCGTGGTGACCTTCTATTCAATGACAAAGTAAAGAACGCCCAGGCTGCCGGCGCCCGTGCCGCCCTGATCTATAACAATGAAGCCGGTATCTACTACGGCAGTCTCCAGGACTCCGCGTCGATCCCGGTCATCGCCATCTCCCAGATGGAAGGCCAGAAGCTGGCCGAATCACTGCGCAACGGCGACGTCGAAGTTGAGGTCGTGGTTGGCTCCCTCAGCGACGCCGTCTCCTACAACGTGGTTGCCCGTCCGCCGCGGCGTGATTGCGACACGGTGTCCGGCGGCCACTACGACAGCGTGCCCCAGGCCCCCGGCGCCAGCGACAACGCCACCGGCACCGCGACTATCCTTGAGATCGCCTCAGTCCTCTCCCGCAGCGGCCGGATGGAGGGCCACTGCTTCGTCCTCTTCGGCTCGGAGGAGCTGGGCCTCATCGGCAGCCGCGCCTACGTCAACGCGCTCGATCAGGCCGCCAGGGATCGTCTCAAGGCCATGCTCAACTTCGATATGGTCGGCGTTGGGGACGAGACCTGGCTGCTGATCGGCACGCCGGCCCTGCAGCAGCGCGCCAGCGGCATCGCCTCCGGCCTGGGCATCGGCGTTGCTCGCGGCAACCTGCCATCCACCACCAGCAGCGACCACGCCAGCTTCATCAACGCCGGCATCCCCTCGCTGATGTTCCACCGTACCGAGGACCCGCTCCTGCACACGCCGGAGGACGTGACCGGCCGGGTGGAGCCCCAGCTGCTCGAAGAGGCGGCCCGGATGGGCGTTGCGATGCTGGAGTCACTCAACGCCGGCGGTTAGGCTAAGCCCAGGAGCCATCTCTGGACCCATCTCTCGCTTCACGCCGTGCTCCGCTGCGTTGGCGTCAAACCGGCGCGCAGGCTACCATCCCTAGGAAGCTCCTATGGCAATAAAACTCGGGGCCGGAGCCCTAGTCCTCGTCCTCCTCGTCGTCCTGTTCCAGGGCAAGCTCTTTGGCGGCGGCGATAACGATCCACCGGGCTCGGTGGGGCGGCGCGGCTCGATCCCCACGGCGACCCCTCCCGCCAACCCGCCCGAACCCATCCTGCTCGGTGAAATCCGCGCTTCCGGCGCCGGCACAACCTCGGCGGCGGCCGGCGGCGAGGGCACCTACGTGGTCAAGTCCGGCGATACCCTGGCCGGCATCGCCATCTCCCTCAACGTCTCGGCCGGCCAGCAGGCAGCCTGGCTAGCCGAGGTCCTGCGGCTCAACGGCATCGCCGATGCGCGTCTGCTCAACGTCGGCGACGCCCTGCGCCTGCCCCGTCTTCCCACCGCCACGCCGGGTCCGCGCCCCAGCGCCACGCCCGCTACCGCGGCGACGCCGACCCGCACCGCTGTCCCCCAGGCCCAGGCGACGGCGCCTGCCGCCCCCACTCAAGCCGCCAGCACGGCCACGCCGCGCCCCACCACCGTCCCGGTAGCGGGCGGCGGCGGCGCCTACACCGTCGTCTCCGGTGATTTCCCCCTCGCCATTGCCGAGAAGCTTGGCGTCCCGGCGGCCCAGCAAGAGGCCTGGGCTCAGCAGCTCCTGGCCCTCAACAACACCACCGCCAGCGCGCTCCAGGTCGGGCAGGTGCTCCAACTCCCGGCCGGCACTCCCAGCGGCGGCGCCATCCCCGCTCCCACGGCTACACCCATCCCGTAGGTTCTCGACGGTCGGCTGCCAGCAGCCCTCCACACCTCGTGCCGGCGAGCAGATATGCCATTCTGAGCGACGCCAGGAGTGAAGAATCAAACGCGCTGTGCGACGTATATCCCTCCTTCCTGGTGATAATGGGTCACCAGTGACCGCCTTTCGAAATGGGAGCTAATGGGCCTCAACAAGATTCCTCGTGCCTCGGAATGACAAGCTAAGTACACACGCGTCCTTAAATTCCCTCATCTGCAGGTCTCTCAAACTATCTCCCTTAGGGAGAGCGAAGCCAGGCGCCGCCACGCTAGTGGCCTGGTTGCTGATCACAAATGACAAGGCAAGGTGCTCCCTCATCCTTTCGACCATCCCCCGTAAGGAGAGCGCAGCCAGATAGGTCCAGCGAAGCTGGCTGGTTGTTCGTGTTTCGGGGGCGATGCTAGGATTAGCCAGCCGTCCGTTTCCCCGCCGCCCTGGCTTTCTAGGAAGAGCACGCCCATCTATGAGCCTCCGTGATCGACTCGACGACCTACAGCGCCGCAAAGACCAGGCAGCGCTGGGGGGTGGCGCCCGTCGCATCGAGGCTCAGCATCAGCGCGGCAAGCTCACCGCCCGCGAGCGCCTGCAGCTCCTCGCCGACCCCGGCACCTTCGAGGAATTCGACGCCCTGGTCGTCCACCGCTCGACCGACTTTGGCGTCGACCAGCAGCGCTTCCCCGGCGATTCTGTGGTCACAGGCTACGCCCGCATCGAAGGCCGCCCCGTCTGCGTTTTCTCCCAGGACTTCACCGTCATCGGCGGTAGCGTCTCAGAGGTCGCGGCCGAGAAGATCTGCAAGATCATGGACCTCGCGCTCAAGGCCGGCGTGCCGATCATCGGCATCAATGATGGCGGCGGCGCCCGCATTCAGGAGGGTGTTGCCAGCCTCAAGGGCTACGGCGAGATCTTCCGCCGCAATGTCCGCGCTTCCGGTGTTATCCCCCAGATCTCCGTCATCCTGGGCCCTGCCGCCGGTGGCGCCGTCTACTCGCCTTCGATAACCGACTTCGTCTTCATGGTCCAGGACCACAGCTTCATGTTCATCACCGGCCCGGATGTGGTTAAGGCGGTCACCATGGAGGAGGTCACGGACGAAGACCTCGGCGGCGCCAGCATCCACGCTACCCGCTCCGGCGTCGCCCACTTCTCCATCGATACCGAAGAAGCCTGCCTCGCCGAAGTGCGCCGCCTCGTTGCCTTCCTGCCGCCCAACAACCTGGAGGACGCCCCGATCGTCGAGATGGGTGACGACCCCCGCCGCCGCGACGAGGACATGCTGACGATCCTGCCCGAGGTCGATTCTCACCCCTACGACGTGCGCGAGGTCATCTACCGCGTCATCGATAGCGCCGATTTCCTCGAAGTCCACGCCGACTACGCCCAGAACATCGTCGCCGGCCTGGCGCGGCTGGCGGGACGCACGGTCGGTATCGTAGCCAACCAGCCCCTCTACCTTGCCGGCACCCTCGATATCGCTGCCTCCACCAAAGCCGCGCGCTTCGTCCGCTTCTGCGATTGCTTCAACATCCCCATCGTCACCTTCGTCGATGTCACAGGCTACCTGCCCGGCACGGCGCAGGAGTGGGGCGGCATAATCTCCCACGGCGCCAAGCTGGTCTACGCCTACGCCGAGGCCACCGTCCCGAAGGTCACCTGCATCCTGCGCAAGGCCTACGGCGGCGCCTACATCGCCATGGGCTCCAAGCACCTCGGCGGCGACGTCAATCTGAGCTGGCCCTCCGGCTCCATCGCCGTCACGGGACCGGACGCCGCTGTCAATATCGTCTTCCGCTCTCAGCTCGAGAAAGCGCCCGAGAGCCGCCAGCAGCTAATGAACGACTATCAGGAGCGCTTCGCCAATCCCTACGTCACCGCCGGCCGCGGCTACATCGACGACGTCATCGACCCCCGCGACACGCGCTGGAAGCTAATCCGCTCCCTGGAGATGCTCCAGAACAAGGGCGAGCACGCCCCCCAGAAGAAGCACGGCAACATCCCGCTGTAGAATTCTGGCCTTACAGATCGTTATGTTCTGTAATATCCTAAACACTGTTTCGAGATAGCCCTGTCACGTGACGGCGGTAATAGTCGTCTCGTTCTAGCGTTCTAGAAATTAAGAGAACTACGAAGTTGTAACTTCGCGTTGGCAGGACGCCAGGCCCGTCTATTGGCCCATTGCAAGGAGGCAGTCGTGAAATTCAAGTGGATTCTAGTTGTGTTCGGGCTGATGGTGTCTGGCCTTCTGGTCTTTGCTCCAGCTCCGGCGCCGCAGGTTGCCTTCGCGGACGGTAATGGCACGCCATCTGCCTGCTCGGCGATGGCTGGCAACCCCGACGCAGACGACGATGGTCAGTCCGGCACGGTGGTAACCATCGAGGCTGACACAGGCGACGTGATTACGCGCATTTGCATCCGCTCGGCCCAGAACACTTTCCTGATCAGCGGTGCCGGATCGTGTGCCAACGTTCAGGGCTCCAGCGACCCGGGCCAGAGCGGTCACAGCCCGTGCATCACCAGTAATGGTGCCTATGGCATCAACAACTGCTACACGGTTAGCGGTATTGGCACCGACACGGTGACCGTTACACGGGGTGCAAGTCCTCCCTGCCACGACATTAGCCACGTTGACTTCGAAGTTGACGAAGGCGACCCGCCGACCCTCGTAATCGAGAAGGAGTGCGAGCCCGACGCCAACGCTGACGAGACCTTCACCTTCGATATCACAGCGCCCGGCTCAGCTGAGGGCGAACAGAACAACCTGGCTCTTGACTGTGGTGAGGAGTCTGATGAGATCGAGCTGGAGGCGGGTGTCGATTACAGCGTCACGGAAGACATGCCGCTACCTTTAGGCTGGACTCTCGATGACGTTGGCTGCAGCGAGGTGTCTGAAAGTGACATCCCCAATGGTGTCACCTTCGAGCCGGAATCTGGTGATGAAGTCGTTTGTACGTTCACCAATGTATTCGTCCAGCCACAGAACCCTACCCTCCGCATAGATAAGGTCTGCCTCCCGCCGGAGGTTGCCAACGCTGACGCGACCTTCAGCTTTGACGTGACGCCGAACGGTAGCGTCGCTGACCCGGATGTGGACTGTGGTGACTCCTCGGCAATCATCAATCTCGTGGCCGCTACGCCCTATACGGTCGTGGAAGATGGCCTCGAATCGGCTGATTGGTCGTTGACCAGCGCCGGCTGCACGGGTGTTACCGATGCCGCGGTGGCGAATGGCCGCAGTTTCACGCCGGACGCTGATGACGTGATTGTCTGCACCTTCACCAACACGCTGGAAGAAGAAGACCCGGGATCCATCCGGATCGAGAAGGACGCGGACGCTGATGGTGACTTCAGCTTCGATGACTCTTTCGGCTGCAATATCCCCGACCTCGAGGATGGTGAAGGCTTCACCTGCGATGACCTGCCTGCCGGTCTCTACGCCATCAGCGAGGACGTACCCGCCGATTGGGACCTCGTCGATATCGAGTGCACGGGTGATGACGACTCGGTCATCGACATCGACGACGACTTGACCTTCGAGGGCGCAGACGACTTCGACGGTGGCGACGATACCGTGCTCATTCAGCTCGCCGCGGCCGAGAACATCGTCTGCACCTTCTTCAACGAAGAGGAGGTCACGCCGCAGGATGAGCAGGACGAAGAGGATGAACAAGATGAGGATGACGAAGGACCGACTGTGATCGTACAGGCGCCGCCCGTCTCGCCTCCAGTCGCCCAGGTCCAAGGTGTAACGACAGCCCCCGCTCCGGCGCCAGTCGTTCGCATCGAAGAAGTCAGGGGTCTGCCCTCCGCGGGTGAGGGTTCCCTGCCCGCCGGCCAGTCATCCGATTGGCGAATGCCAGCGGGACTGGTCCTGATCGCAGTTTCGCTCGCTGCCCTGACGTTGCGGTTCAAAGAGCGAAGTTAGCCGGCACATCCGGCCAGCTTTGAAAGGAAGGGCTCCGCGCGGGAGCCCTTCCTTTCTCTCATCGGCTAGAGCATGCAGCGGCATCTAGCCTATAATTCATCTCACCAGGCGCATCAAGTGCTCAGCCCGGGCCCAACGGCCCCGACGCGTGTCGGGGAGTCGCGGGCGAGACGGCGCCGGCAGTCGCAGGTCGACAGTAAAGGGCCCATCCAGCCGCCGGGACGACGGAGACATCGCGTCTCGACCCAAGGAGATGGATATGTCGCCTTCCCTCAACAGCTTCGCCGCCCGCACCACCCTCAACGTAGGTGGCCGCGCCTACACCTACTACCGTCTCGATGCCCTGGAGCGCGCCGGTCTCGGCAACATCACTCGCCTGCCCTTCTCCCTGCGCGTCCTGCTCGAAAACCTCGTCCGCTTCGAGGACGACCTGACCGTCATGAAGGACGACATCGCGGCGCTTGCCGGCTGGAAAGCCAACGACGTCGGCGAGAAAGAGATCGCCTTCCGCCCGGCCCGCGTCCTCATGCAGGACCTCACCGGCGTACCCGCCATCGTCGACCTCGCCGCCATGCGCGACGCGATGGTCGCCCTCGGCGGCGACCCCCGCAAGATCAACCCCCTCCAGGCCGCGGAGCTGGTCATCGACCACTCCGTCCAGGTCGATGAGTACGGCACCTCACGCGCCTTCATGCGCAACGCCGAGCTCGAGCTGGAGCGCAACCGTGAGCGCTACGCCCTGCTGCGCTGGGGCCAGTCCGCCCTCGCCAACTTCAAGGTCGTGCCGCCGGACATCGGCATCGTCCACCAGGTCAACCTGGAGAAGCTAGCCCGCGTCGTCTTCCAGGCCGACGCCGAAGAGGGCCTCGTCGCCTACCCCGACACCGTCATCGGCACCGACTCCCATACCACGATGATCAACGGCCTCGGCGTCCTCGGCTGGGGCGTCGGCGGCATTGAGGCCGAGGCTTCCCTGCTCGGCCAGCCCAGCCCCATGCTCATCCCGGAGGTCGTCGGCTTCCGCCTCACCGGCCAGCTCCACGAGGGGTCCACGGCTACCGACCTCGTCCTGACCGTGACCGAGATGCTGCGCCGCCGCGGCGTCGTTGGCAAGTTCGTCGAGTTCTTCGGCCCCGGCCTCACCAACCTGCCGCTGCCGGACCGCGCAACCATCGCCAACATGGCGCCGGAGTACGGCGCCACCGTCGGCTACTTCCCGGTCGATGCCGAAACGCTGAACTACCTGCGCTTCACCGGCCGCGAAGAGGCCCAGGTCCAGCTTGTGGAAGCCTACTGCCGCGAGCAGGGCCTCTTCCGCACTGATTCCACACCCGAGCCCTTCTACTCTGACGTGCTCGAGCTCGACCTGCGCGATGTCGTCCCCAGCATCGCCGGCCCGCGCCGCCCTCAGGACCGCGTCTCCCTCACCGACGCCAAGAAATCCTGGCACATGAACCTGCCCTCGCTCCTCAGCCCCGGCTCTGTCGATCCCGGAACGCTTGACCAGTGGGTCAATGAGAGCCTGGCGACGGCGCCGGACAAAGACACCATGATGGGCGACCCCGAGCTCGACCCCTTCAAATCCGTCGTCGTCGATGACCACTACACCCTGGGCCACGGCGCCGTCGTCATTGCCGCCATCACCAGCTGCACCAACACCTCCAACGCGGCCGTCATGGTGGCCGCCGGCCTCCTGGCCAAGAACGCCCTCGACAAGGGACTGAAGACCCAGCCCTGGGTCAAGACCAGCCTCGCGCCCGGCTCCCAGGTCGTCACCGAGTACCTGACCGAGGCGGAGCTTCTCGATCCTCTGGAGCAGCTTGGTTTCTACGTCGTCGGCTACGGCTGCACCACCTGCATCGGCAACTCCGGCCCCCTCGACGAAGAGATCGCCGCCGCCGTTGACCACGCCGACCTCGTCGTCGCCTCCGTCCTCTCCGGCAACCGCAACTTCGAGGGCCGTATCCACGCCCAGGTCCGCGCCAACTACCTGGCGTCGCCGCCCCTGGTCGTGGCCTACGCTCTCGCCGGCCACATGGACATCGACTTCGACAACGAGCCCATGGGCGCCGGCAGCGACGGCCAGCCGGTATTCCTGCGCGACATCTGGCCCAGCCGCATGGACGTGGAAGCCGCGATCCGCAAGGGCCTGCACTCGGAGATGTTCACCAGCAAGTACGCCGATGTCTTCGCCGGCGATGCCACCTGGCAGAACCTCGATGTCCCCACCGGCGAGCTCTTCGCCTGGGACCCCTTCTCCACCTACATCCGCAAGCCCCCCTACTTCGAGGGCATGACCATGGAGCCGCCGCCGCTCAGCGATATCCGTGGCGCCCGCGTCCTCGGCCTGTTTGGTGATTCCGTGACCACGGACCACATCTCACCCGCCGGCGAGATCGTCCGCAATAGTCCCGCCGGCTCCTACCTGACCGAGAACGACATCCCCGTTACGGAGTACAACACCTTCGGCGCCCGCCGTGGCAACCACGAGGTCATGGGCCGTGGCACCTTCGGCAACATCCGCCTCAAGAACGCCCTCGTCCCCGGCATCGAGGGCTGGTTCACGCGCCACCTGCCGGACGGCGAAGAGATGTCGATTTGGGACGCCTCCCAGAAATACCAGAAGGACGGCGTGCCGCTGGTCGTGCTGGGCGGCAAGGAGTACGGCACCGGCTCCTCGCGTGACTGGGCTGCCAAGGGTCCCCGCATCCTCGGCGTCAAAGCCGTCATCGTCGAGACCTTCGAGCGCATCCACCGTAGCAATCTCGTCGGCATGGGTGTGCTGCCGCTGCAGTTCCTCCCCGGCGAATCGGCTGAGAGCCTGGGACTCACCGGCGAGGAGGTCTTCGAGATCGGCGGCATTGCCGAGGGCCTGGCGCCGCGCAAGCGCCTCACGGTCACCGCCACGGCAGACGATGGCTCCGTCAAGACCTTCGACGTCATAACCCGCATCGACACGCCGATCGAGGTCGACTACTTCAAGCACGATGGCATCCTGCCCTACGTGCTGCGCCAGCTCGCGGCAAAGTAAGGCGCATTCATGGGCGGGCGGGAGCTTATCGGCATCATCGGTCTCGTACTGATCCTGGCCGGCATCGTCGGCTTTCTGATCATGTACCGCCGCTACTCCTCCGGCGCCTCGCCTACCAGGTCGCCGAAGGTGTCGCTCGACCCAGCTTCGCTCATCCCACCCTCGACTCGCGCCGAAAGGCAGGAGACTCCCTCGTCATCCGTCACCCCGGCTCGCCCGCCCGCGAGTCCCGAGCGTCCTGCTCGCCCCGACCTGCTCGCCCGGCCGGAGACTCCCGGTGAGCGTCCCGGCGTCTCTCTGCCGCGCCCGGACGAAACGCCGTCCCGGCCCTCCGTCTCCCTACCACGCCCCGAGGACTCGCCCGCCCGCCCCAGCGCCTCCCCGCCGCTCCCCGTCGCTCCCGGCGATCCCGCGATGTTACCGGCCCGGCCCGTTTTGCCGTCTGCCTCGCCCGACCCAGCCCTCCCGCCCCGTCCGCGTCCCCTGCCCGGCTCGGTGCTCAGCCGCTACGCCGCCGTCGGGCGCAAGTTCACGCCGTCTTACCCGGACCCCGTGACCTGGGGCGCCCTGCGCGCCGTCATGGATGAAGCCGAGTCCTTTTTCGCCCGCGGCGTCCGCATGCCCAACACGGAAGATGCCGCCAGCGTCGATGAGGAGATACGGCGGCTGATCATCGATGGCTACATTCTCGGCCGCGTCGAGCAGCGTACCGAGACGGCTTCGCTGCGCTTTGGCAAGGCTTCTCACGACCCCGACCGCGATGGCGGCCGCTTCATCGAGTTGGTGGTCAAAGCAGCCAAGGACGGCTGGCAGACCGGCGTCTTCTCCGGCCCCATCGATCCCGATATCGAGAGCGTAATCGGCGATTTCGTCCAGGACGCCGCCCGGGGCATCGCCGCCGCGGGTGCGGACCCCGCCGATGGCAACGATGATGGGGTGGCCGTGGCTCTCTCCCGCGCCTGTAGCGCCGGCCGTGAGACCGCCCTCATCGAGGGGACGTTCCTCGACCCAACCACCAAGCGCACCGTGGTGCAGGCGATCGTGGCGAGTAGCCCTTCAGCGCTCGACCGTATCGGCAGCGAGCTTAACTATCGCTCAGGCGACGCCCTCAAAATTGCCGAAAAGGCCCTGCGCCTTACCCGTGACGAGTTCCGGCGTCCCAACGCCAACCTGGTGAGGAATGAGCGAAGCGTCTAAGCCCCTGGTCGCCATCATCATGGGCTCCCGGTCAGACTGGCCGGAAGTCATGTCGCACGCCGCCAAAACGCTCGATGATCTCGGCATCAGCTACGAGCCGCGGGTCATGTCCGCCCATCGCACTCCCGATCAGGTCATCGAGTACGCCTCCGAGGCCGAGTCCCGCGGCATCGAGGTGATCATCGCCGCCGCCGGCGGCGCCGCCCACCTCGGTGGCGTCATCGCCGCCAAAACCACGCTGCCCGTCCTCGGCGTGCCGATCACGTCCGCCCTCAACGGCCTCGATTCTCTGCTCTCGATGGTCCAGATGCCCGGCGGCATCCCGGTCGCGACCTTCTCCATCGGCCGCGCCGGCGCCATCAACGCCGCGCTCTTCGCCGCTGCCATCCTCGGCCTCAAGTACCCTGAGATCAACGCCGCCCTCAAGCGCTTCCGGGCGCAGCAGACAAAGAACATCCTCGCCCACCCGGACCCCCGCGAAGAGGGCTGACCCTCATCCTGTCATTTAGAGGCACGAAGAATCTGATCGCCGGCGAACACGCGGCACCTCAAATGGATCGTGGTTGCTATTTCACCAGATTCTTCGCTATTCGCTCAGCATGACAACGCCGGACCGTAGGCTGCCAGATCCCTAGGCCGCGGGGACGATCTTGAGGCGGAGGCGAGATAGCTCCGGTCGCGATTCTTCGACGACGAAGGCGAGGCCGGTGGCGTCCCGCAGGGCGGATGCCAGCTTACCGGCGGTGATCGGGGCACTGAGATGGAGCAGGAGGCGGGAATCGCCTTCCTGAAAGCGCTCGACGGAGACGCCGGAGACCTTCTCGATGGCCATGAGCGCCTTCTGGATGTCCATGAGGGCCTGGAAGCCGGGGACGGCGGAGAGAAGCAGCGAGAGGCCTTCGCCGCCGGGCAGGAAGGATGGCTCCGTGGGCTCAGCCGGCGCCGGTGTAGGCGTATTGATCGGAGTGGGCTCTGCCAGGCGCTCGAGGAGGTCGGCCATCAGATCGGAGAGGCCATGGAGGTGAGTGACGAGCCGGTCGAGCGAGGAGGCGAGGCCCGTTAGCTGGGAGGCGAGGAGGAGGCGCTGCTCCTTCTCTTCGGCCAGCTGGCGCTCGATGCGCTGGGCCAGCTCCTGCAGGGCAGCCCGGCTGGCCATCTCGCCGGAGCGGGTGTCCGCGGCCTGCTGCAGCTCGTTCAGGGCTTGCGCCAGGTAGCCGGCGGCGCGTCGGGTTGCCTCGTCGTCCGGGCCGGTGGGTTGTAGGGTCAAGGGCACCTCTTCAGGCGGGATTGGTTGCGGCTGTATGGGATTATCGGCAGTCCGGCAAGCGGAACCAGCGGAATGGCCGCGATTATAGCAGACGTTATGCCGATTTGACGGCACCCTTAGGGAGCCCTAGGGTGCAGATAGGGAAGATGCCTACACTCCTGCACGCGGTCATCGATGCCAGCGGGCTTTCGCGCCGTAAGGCTTTCGCGGCGATCCGCGATGGTCTGGTGACGGTCGATCGCGTGACTGCACAGGACCCCTCGTCTGAATACGAGGGCGGCGTGCTGCGACTCGACGGCCGGGTCATCGAAGCCGGGGCGGAGCCGAGGACCTACCTCTTACTGAACAAGCCGCCGGGCTTCATGACGACGATGTCGGACGAGATGGGGCGGCGGACGGTGCTGGACCTGGTGCCACCGGAGCTGCGGTCGCAGGGTCTGCACCCGGTGGGCCGGCTCGACCGCGATACCTCGGGCCTGCTCCTGCTGACCAACGATGGCGACTTCACTTACGCCCTCACCCACCCAAAGCATGAGGTGGAGAAGGAGTACTGGGCTCGGCTGGCAGCCCCGGCGGACGAGGCGGTGTTCGCGGCGCTGCGACGAGGCGTGGAGATCGATGGTCAGGTGCGGCGGCCGCTGCGCATCGGGAGGCTGCGGGACCCTCGCTTCCAGGTCTCTGTAACGATCCAGGAGGGGCGCAACCGTCAGGTGCGGCGGCTATTCGAGTCGGCCGGGGCGCGGGTAACGGCGTTGCGCCGGATGCGGGAAGGGCCGCTGGATCTGGGGTCGCTGCCGGAGGGGGCGGTGCGGCGGCTGACCGGGGAAGAGGTAGAGGGGCTGAGGGTGCTGCCGTGACACGACCATACCCCAGGCTGAACCCTGGGGCATCATGGTGACGGGCAGGACGGCTACGCGTCGCTGCGCCTTCTGGAGGGTGGGATGGGCGGATTCGTCGGAAATGCTATGGCTCAACAGGTCGCGTTCCTAGGTCGGTGAAGAAGCGGAGGAGGTAGCCGTCGGGGTCTTGGACCCAGAACTGGCGGCTGCCGAGCAGGATGTCTTCGCGACGATACCAGCGTTCTTCGAGAGCTACGTAGACGGGCCAGGCTGCGAACACTTTGGCGTGGAGCGCATTCGACATCCGCAACTTCGATTTGGAAGCTGACGCCACGGCCACAGGGTGGGTCGAGGTTGCCGGTGAGGAAGGTGCGCTGCAGGTCGACGGGCTGCTCGATCATGAGATGAGCGCCCTCTTTGTCGAGATAGGCGAAGCGGTCTTCGGGCCGGGCATAAAGGACGGTGAAGCCGAGGACTTCGGCGTAGAAGCGCAGGCTGCGGTCTATGTCGGAGCAGTAGAGTTCGGGACGAGGCGGGGGTCCGGCATTGGGCAACGGTACTACAGTCGCTGGCAGGACGCGTGGGCTGCGGCATGGCGGGACGGGCAGAGGGTTGGCGTTGAGGGAGACCCCCAGGCTGAAGCCAGGGGCATGGTTGGCCGGTAGGACGGCTGCGCTTGCTGCGGTGAGATGGGGCGTAATTCTGGAGTCCGTGAGGTTGGTTTAAGGCGGCGCGTCAAAGGTTGCCACGCCTCGCCTTCGGCGATGGCTCGCAACGACAGAGCTATGCGGGCATCTTGTCTGCCCGATTGCCAGATTGCCCGCGTTGGGGCGCGGGGACGAATGGGTGGTAATTGACGGCGGCGCGGGGCGTGATTAGCATCCACTCACGACATCGGTCAGGAATCAGGCGGGAGGAGCCAGATGGACGTTCTTGAGGCGATTATGACGCGGCAGATGGTGCCGGGCGTGAAGCAAGACCCGATACCACGCGATACGATCGAGAGGCTGCTGGAGGCGGCGGTACGGGCGCCGAACCACTATCTCAACCAGCCCTGGCGCTTCATCGTTATCAGCGGCAAAGCCCGCGAGGAGCTGGGCGCGATCTTCGAGGCTTCCCTGCGGGAGCAGATGAAGGATGAGCCGGACGAGAAGAAGGTCGAAGGTCAGGCAATGGGCGAGCGCACCAAGATGCTGCGCGCGCCGGTCGTTATCGCCGTGGGCGTGAAGCAGGACCCGGACGATAAGCGCATACCGGCCTTCGAGAACGTGGCGGCGACGGCGGCGGCGACCCAGAACCTGCTGCTGGCCGCCCACGGCCTGGGACTCGGCGCTTACTGGCGCTCCGGCAACAACGTTTTCGACCCCAAAGTGAAAGAGTGGCTGGGCCTGGCGCCGGAGGACGAGCTGATCTCCTTCGTCTACCTGGGCTACCCGGACGCGGACGGAGAGCAGCGCCCGCGCCGCGACCGCGAGAGCATCGACGACAAGACGCGCTGGCTGGGGTTCGACTCTTAAGGGCTGTCAAAAGTGTCGTTCCGCGATGCCGTTTCGGGCCGGAGCTTGTAGGGTCTTAGTAGCGCTGTCGGCGCATGGGGCGGTCCGCTGGGATCTGGCGCGACCTGACTTTTCGATAAGGACCGTAGGAACTCGAACGGGTGCGCTTGATCCTTCGCTATCGCTCAGGATGGAGAAGACGGGACTCAGGACGACAAAAACGGGACTCAGGATGGCAAAGCGGGACTCAGGACAATCGGGAGACTGGAATCGGGAGACTGAATATGAATGAGTACGCGCGCGACGATATCCTGGTCGATGCTGACTGGCTGGAGTCTCGGCTGGGTGAGCCGAACCTGAGGGTGGTGGACTGCGACCTGCCGGACGCCTTCGGGCGGGCACACCTGCCGGGGGCGGTGAACCCCAAGGACCACTACTACAAGGACCCGAGCGACAGCCGCTTCATCGCGCCGCCGGAGCAGTTCGCGGCGATGATGGAGACCCTGGGCATCGGGGATGAGACGCTGGTCGTGGGCTATGACGCCTCCGGGCTGCGGCTGGCGGCGCGGTTGATGTGGAGCCTGAACTACTACGGTCACGCCAACGTGCGCATCCTCGATGGCGGCTGGAACCTCTGGCTCAAGCAGGGCCGTCCGATCACGATGGCGACGGTAAAGCCGGGAGCGGCCAAGTTCACGCCCAAGCCGGCGGACGAGACGTTTGTGGGCGCGGAGCACGTGATGGCGGCGCTACAGCGTCCCGACGCTGTCGTCCTGGACGTACGGTCGGACGCGGAATGGCAGGGCAAGGAGGCCCGCGGTAATAAGCGAGCGGGACGCATGCCGGGCGCGGTGCACCACGAGTGGCTGAAGAACCTGACGGCGGAGGACCAGCATTACCTGCCGGCGGCGGAGCTACGCGCGGCCATGGAGTCGCTGGGGGTGACGCCGGACAAAGAGGTCATCACGGTGTGTCAGGCCGGGATCAGGGCGGCATCGGCGGCGGTGGCGCTGCGGCTGCTGGGCTACGAGGACGTCCGCGTCTACGACGGGTCGTTCCAGGACTGGGCGAATCGAGACGATACGCCGCTGGTGTGAGGGCATACAGGCATACGGGCATAGACGGAGCTGAAGCTACGTCCCTACGTGGGGCCTGCGCTCCGCTGGGCGTTGCCCCCGCCCTCCCCCTGGCGACCGTAAAGGTCGCCCCTACAACCCGGGATGGGTGTTATCCGCGGACTCGATCCCTCATGCGCAACACGGAGCGTCGAAAGTTGCCAAGCCTCGGCTGAGGCCGATGGCTCGCAATGACAGGCTAGATCGGGTTAGGCGCCGCGGCGGCGTTCGGCTTCGGCCAGGAGGCCGCGCTTCTCAATCTCGTGGCGGCCGATATCGGTGTTGGCGAAGGGGACGGTGAGCTCGATGTGGTAGCCGTCCGGGTCGTCCACGTAGATCGACATGCGGCCCAGGCCGTGAGTGGTCATGCGGAAGGGGACATCGCGACCACGCAAGTGCTCCACCCAGGGGTCGTAATCTTCGAGCTTGATGATGTAGGCGTGGTGCTGGCCGTTGCTGCCTGGCTGGGGCTGCTGCCTATCGCCGGCTGGGAAGAAGTCGATGAGGGTGCCGGCGAGGTCGACGGAGACGGGGCCATTGCCGCTCCGGTCGGGTAGTTTGGCGCCAAGGACGTCGGTGTAGAAGCGCTTGGTGCGCTCGACATCGCTGGTGACGAGGGTCCAGTGCTCTAGCTTCTGAATCGAGGGCGCTGAGGACATTTCGCTGCCTCCCTTGAATACGGCTCGTGTCCGCATGATAGCGCTGTTGAGTGGCGCGTCAAGCGGTGGGAGATAGAAGCTAAAAAGAAGCCCGTGCGCCGGTTAACTTTCCGGCGGCTACGAACGTTCTTCGAGGTGACGGAGTGTATCTGCTCCGTTCGCGTGCCTTTTCTTGCCCGGCGCGCGCAGCTGAAAGGACACGAACGTGCTCCGACGCATCCTGACTCTCGGTCTCCTGGCATTCGGCGTTCTTGGCGTCATGACACTGGGCCTGACAGGTGGCAACCGCCCCGCGCTAGCCGCTGCGCCTTCGGACGGCCGCTACGACATCATCATCCTGGACGTGGGTATTTCGGACGACTGGGATGAGGGCGACTTTCAGGAGCTAGAGCGATCACCGGGGGTGTCGCGATACGACTGGGAGGTTGTCGATCCGGATGACCTTTCCCGATCTGATCTACTGAGCGCCGACGTCCTGATTCTGCCCTGGGATCACGACTATGATTGGCTGACTGACGAACTGATTGACATGATCCGTGAGTTCGTCGGCGATGGCGGTACGCTGATCGTCCACAACGCCGTCGATGATGGCGAGGATGAACTGCTGGCGACCTTCGCGTCATCTTACGAGATCGTCTGGGACAGTGAGAACGACGAAGTGATCGAGATCACCTCAAAGTTGCACCCGCTGGTCAGCTCGCCCAACACGCTCACGGAAGATGGCTTGAGCGAGTGGGGCGAGTCCTTCCACGCTTCGATAGCCTCGGGTGGCAGCGCTTGGCAATTCGCCACGCGGACCACGAACGGCAACCGTATCAGCGGCTGCGCCATCTATGGTGACGGCACGATCGTGGTTAGCGGGCAGGACCCGGAGTTCCATGGGTCGGACGGCGATAGCCCGATGGCGTTTGAGCTGATCGAGAACGAGATAACGGCCGGCGAGAGCAGCACCTGTAGCAACAGTGCAGGCGGCGGTGGCGGCGAAGACCCGCGACAGGTGGTCGGTGGCGCTGCCGTAGCGGGCTTCGCGGCTGCGAGCGACCAGGCGCGGGAAAACCGGGCGCGTGCAAATGCTGCGGGCGCCGCTGCTGCTGCTGCGCAGGCCGCGCCGGCCCCGGCTACTACTTCGGTGCGGCCGCCAAGCACGGGCGACGCTGGGCTGGCTGACTCTGACGGCGCCATGAGCCTGCTTCCCATGGCTGGGCTGACGCTGGCGGGGCTGCTGGTCGCGGGGGCGGGCCTGGTGGCGCATTCAAAGCGCTGAGACGGTCCTAAAGGCCGACTATGCACCCGGGGCGAGAGGGTTTCCTCTCGCCCCGGGTGTTTTGTGTACGTGGAAGTTGTACCGCGGGTTTCACCTGCAAGTATGAAGTTCGATGCATGAGGGAGTCCCGGGCGGCCGAGACGCCGGACGGAGCTGAAGCCGCGTCCCCACGGGAACCTGCGCTGCGCTGGGCGTTGCCCCAACCCCTGGCGACCTGAAGGTCGCTGCTACAGCCCTGGATGGGGTTTGGTCCGCGGATTCGATCTTTGTGCGCCGGACGGAGCGTCAAGGTTGCCATGCCTCGCTAACGCTGTTGGCTCGCAACGACTCCGTGGTGGGCTGGCGCGGCAGCGGCAGAGACATACACGACTCCGGGATCTTGAGCCGGAGATGTAGGGTGTTCCCCTATGGAGGGGCCTCTCGTCAAGCCGATATGCTGCCGGAGTCATGAAGACAGCAACGAACGCAGCGACAACCACCCTCCGCCGGGCCGGGGCCAAGGCCTCGGCGATGGCTGAGGTGGCGGCCTGCCGGCACCACTGGGTGCTGGGTCAGCCCGTGGCAGGCAGAATCGATGCTCAGTGCAAGATCTGTGGCCAGAGCCGCATGTACCCCGCAGTCCTCGATAACCTCGACCCGGGGGTCGAAGCTGAGAGCACGACATTCCCCATGGGCGTGGCGACGGCCGCCGGCGGGGCGCGGCCGTCGTCCGGCGCCTTTTCGGGCGACGACACCGGCTTGCCGGTCGAACCGTAGTCGTCATAATAAGGCGACGCTCGCTTTAGTCGTTTCGGCAGCGAGCCAGCCGAATCAAGGAGCAACCCCGTGAACCGCATCCCTGCCGCGAACAACATCTCCCGCACCCCGGCTAATGATTCCGGACGCAGCTCAGCGCTTCAGCCGATCCGCGTGCTGATTGCCGAGGACCACGCCGTGGTGCGGCAGTCCCTGCGCTTTCTGCTGTCATCGCAGAGCGGCCTGGAGGTCGTCGGTGAGGCGTCCAATGGGCGCGAGGCGGTGGAGCTGGCCGAGAAGCTGCAGCCGGACGTGGTGCTCATGGATACGATCATGCCCGGACTGAACGGCATCGAGGCGACCTACCAGATCCGCAAGCGCCTGCCTAAGACAAGGGTGCTGATGCTGACGGGCTACATGGAAGACGAGCACGTCGCCGGGGCGCTGAAAGCCGGCGCCTCCGGCTATGTCGTGAAGTCATCGGAGCTGGACGAGCTGCTGGTCGGCATCCAGGCTGTGCATCGCGGCAACCCTTACTTCAGCTCCAGCATCGGCGATGGCGACCTGACAGACTACCTCTGGCAGCTCAAGAGCAACGCCGGCCGTACCGGCTACGAGCTGCTGACCAGCCGGGAGCGCGAGGTGCTGCAGCTCATTGCCGAGGGATCATCGAACCAGAAGATCGCCCAGGAGCTGTACATCAGTGTCAAGACGGTGGAAGCGCACCGCTCCCACATCATGACCAAGCTCCACGCCAAGAACCGCACCGACCTGATCCGATACGCCCTGCGTAAGGGCATGGTGGGTCTGGACGCCGTCCCCGTGGAGAGCGACGAAGCCTAGCACAAACCTGGAGGACCCATGATGAAGTCATCGGAGATACCTCCGTCCAAGGGAAGGACGGAGGGTCAGACCAAAGCGCTCTTTATCGCCCGGCTGGAACGGCTCTTGCGGATGCGCAAGGGCTACCGGGAAGACTTAAACCCACTGGGCCTGCGCCTCATGGACCGGGCGATTGACGCCACCTATAGCGACTGCGTCGACTTCGGCGCCGGCATCGAAGCGCGGGCGATCATGAGCCGCCATTCGGCGGGTGAGCGAGGCAACATCTAGGTGAAACGGGTCCTGGTCATCGATGACGAGCCGGCGATCCGCGCCCTGGTCGCCGCCAGCCTGGCGGACGATTGCGAGGTCGCGACGGTGGCGGACGGCGCCGGCGCGCTGGAGTCGATGCGGGATAGCCTGCCTGACCTGATCCTGCTGGACGTGGGTCTGCCGGGCCTGAGCGGCGGCGAGGTCCTGAGCCGCCTGCGCGCTGATGAATGGACGGCGGGAATTCCTGTCGTGATGCTGACAGGGTTGGAGCCGCCCGGAGGAGCTCAGCCGGACGGCGTGCTGCTGAAACCGTTCACGCCGCTGGGGCTGAGAGAGTCCGTGCGGCAGTTCCTCAACTAGTCGCTGGCTAATAGTAAACTTGAGTGTCGCAGATGAAGATGCCGAGGCTGGAAAGCCTCGGCTACGTTTTTTGATAGGCGAGCCGATTGATAGCAACCCCATGGGGTGTCCGCACCAACCTGAAAATCGCACGAGAGGGCGGGACGGTGTAGCCGTCCCGCTCTCTAATTACCGGACTCGCTGCCTAGTCGCGGCCGGGCAGGAAGCGCCAGCGACGGTGCCGCGGCGCAGCCTCGTCGCGGTCACGGTAGTTGACTGCCTCGTCGGTCAGGGCGGCGTCGGTGTGGCGGCGTTCGCCCTCGATCCGGTGCTGTGACGCCTCGGCGCGGGCCGGGACCTCGTCGCGCGGGTAGCGAACCTCATCCATACGGCGGCTAGGGCTGGGCTTGACCTCGAAGAGGAGCAGCATCAGGGCGGGAAGCATGAGCGCTCCGAGGACGATGCTGGCGAGGATCTGCTCGGCTTGCGTGTTGGCAAACACATCAAAATCGAGCGTCGCATAGGACTGATCAAAATTGACGACCAGTCCTTCATCCCAGACGAGTACCAGGATACCCGCGAGGACACCGATCCAGGCGAGGGCGAGCAGAGACATGATGGCGCGGTTGAATGCGTTCATGTTCAACCTCCTTTGCCTTGATTGTGGTACGCGCGCCGTTCGCGGCGGCTACATAGCGCCTGCGAGGCGTTACGAGCGCGTGAAAAGGGCGTGGCGCATCCCTCACGGGAGTGAATCGTGGCATGGATGTAGCGCGTCAGGCTGGCTTCGCGGTCGTGTATGAGGGAGGGGCGCCGCTTTCAGGCGATGGCGGCGGTTCGAGAGTGGCGGCTGCTGCCCTGACGAGAGTCTTCACACTGCTGGCGGGCGTAGTTGAAGAGCGCCTCGGCGCCGGTGGCGTTTTCGGGGTAGACGGCCAGGCCGGCGTGGCACCAATAGTTGCCCAGCGCCTGCACGATCTTGCTGACGAAGTCCTTGCCGGCCGCCTTGTCGAAGTGGGGCAGGCTGAAGACGACCTCCGTGGCGCCGATACTGACCGAGTTGCTGATGTTCTTGGCCTGGCTGGAGGCGAGATTGGCGAGCTCGAAGCTGACCTTCTCGATAACGGCCGGGCTTAGCTCCTGGCCGGGTACGGTGAGGTCGAGAGAGAAGACGCACATCTCGTAGCCTTCTCGACGGGCGCGCTGGACCTCTTCGGTGAGCCGCATCAGAAAGTACACCTGGTGGAAGCTGGCCTGGGGCTGAGGCAGGGGTGCGGCGTCCGGTGTCTCGCCGGTGGGGTCGTGGCGGCGGCGGTTATCGCCGGTGAGGAGGCGTCGTGCCTGCATGGCGGATTCGACCTGCCATCTATCGGCGGAGTGGACAATGCGGGCGATCAGGTAGATCAGGACGCCGGCGTAAATCAAGATCGAGAGCAGAGTGACGATGGCGACGGGCAGGGCCGGCAGGAGCAACCCGCCGGCGAAATCCCAGAGGACAATCGCGACAGGGCCACCGAGGCCGGCCTTCATGATCAGGCCTGCCTGTTCAGGCTCCCGGCGCAGGATCGAAAAGATGTTGTCGTTGTCCTGACTCATCGCTACATGAATAACATCGGCAAGGAAATAGCGATCCATTAGCCCCATGCCGGATGGATACGTATCTGCTGGCGGGCTCTTAGTTTGTCCGCCTCTACGCCTCGCCGTAACATTGAGGCGTGACTGCCAACCTCGAAGGCCTGGCTCAGCCACCGGAGTCCTCCAATCCAGACGGACCGAAGCGGGCGCTGGTAATCGCTGCCCACCCGGATGACGCCGATTTCGGTGCCGCGGGTACGGCGCACCTCTGGACGCTGCAGGGCTGGGAGTTCAGCTACCTTGTCTGCACCAACGGCGCCAAGGGCAGCGACGACGAATCCATGGCCCCGGAGCGTTTGATCAAGCTGCGCCGCGACGAGCAGCGGGCCGCCGCGGTCCTGCTCGGCGTCAAGCAAGTCTCCTTTCTGGACTACGAGGACGGGGAGCTGACCGCCAGTCGCGAGTTCCTGGGCGATGTCGTCCGTCATATCCGCAGCGTTCGGCCGGACGCGGTGTTCACACACGATCCCGAAGCGGTCATCGTGCGCGATTCCTTCGTCAACCACGCCGACCATCGCGCGACCGGCCTAACCGCCGTCGATGCCGTCTATCCGGCGGCGCGTGACCGGCTCAACTTCCCGGAGCAGATCGCCGAGGGCCTGCAACCGCACAAAGTCGGTGAGATTTACATCTGGGGCTCCGAGAAGGACAACTTCGAGGTCGATATCACGGACGTCATCGAGAAGAAGATCGAGGCGCTGCGGGCGCACTCCAGCCAGTTCAGCGAGGACTTCATCCGCATGATCCTCGACCGCTGGAAATCGCCGGAAGGCCGCTATGTGGAGTCTTTCCGCCGCGTCCAGATGGCCTTCTAGCCTCATACTCTCCCTCCCTCAGTAACCCTCAATCCACCGCACGGCGCGGCTGGCTAGCCTGGCTCCTCCAGCCGCATTCGAAAGGTCGATGATGCTCTCGGCCATGTTGGGTTGCCGCTTCCGCGCGGAGTAGGTAGCCACGGGGTGGAAGCCGGGAGATTCGTAGGAAGGCACCCCAGACGGGAAGGCTGGGCATGCGATTTTCGCTCCTACCGTCATCTGTTGCTACTGGGACTTGTTACTCTGACCACATGCCGACTTTCTGCGCTGACTGCGGCGCCCGGCTCGAAGAACGTATTGCCTTTGGCAAACCGCGGCCCGTCTGCCCTGGCTGCGGCCGCGTGCATTTCGAGGACCCCAAGGTCGGCGTCGGCGTAGTCGTCGAGCTGGAGGGCCGAATCGTCCTGGGCCAGCGGGCGCACGAGCCCAAGCTCGGCGGCTGGTCGTTTCCCTCCGGCTTCGTGGACGCCGGTGAGGTGCTCGAAGACGCCGCGGCGCGTGAGGTGCGGGAGGAGACAGGCCTGGAGGTGCGCATCGATGGCCTGATCGGCGCCTACTCCACCGCCGGCGAGCGCACCGTCTTCATCGCCTACGCCGGGACGGTCATCGGCGGCGAGCTCTGCGCCGGCGAGGAGTGCCTCGAGGTCCGGGCGTTCGCGCCGGAGGCCCTGCCTGCGCTCGCCTTCCCGCACGACGCTGCTATCCTGAAAGCCTGGGCCGCCCGCGATAATAAAGAGAACGAAGCCCAGACGAGCTGATATTTGCCAATTGACCCCGCATTTCCTCGCCGACTTAGCCTGATCCTCGTCGCCATCCTCCTGGGTGCGATGCTGCTCGCCTGCGACGGCGACTCCCCGTCCAACGCCGATCCCTCACCGCCGCCGTCTTCGACCGAGGCCGTGGGGCCCACGGCGAGCGCCGTCCCGTCAACGCCGACGCCGATCCCTGAGCCCAACAACACCCGCCCCTTCCCGCCCGATCTCCTCGAGCGCGTTCAGCCCATCCTCGACAAGACGGCTCAGGTGCGTGGCACGCCGCCGATGGGCGAGGTGCAGATGCGGCTTGTCGGCCGCCAGGACGCCATCGACAACTACAAGCTGCAATACGAGGCGGAGGCGGAGCAGATCGCGGTCCAGCAGGACGTTTACCGGCACCTGGGCTTGATCGCCGACGATCTCGACCTGATGAAAATGTACTTGCGCTTCCTGGAGCTGGGCATCCTCGCCTTCTACAGCCCGGAACATAAGACGTTCTATTTGATCGAGGACCAGATATCCCGCGGCGTCCTGACGGACACGACGCTGGTCCACGAGTATGCGCACGCGCTGCAAGATCAGTACCACGACCTCGACCCAACTCGCGAGGCGATCGAGGACGACTGGGACAGATCGAGTGCCTATACGACGCTGATAGAAGGCGACGCGGTGAGCACTGAGAACGCCTACTTCGGCTTCGTGGCGCTGCGGCGGCCAATGTGCTTCGCGATCCCGCCGGTGCAGGACTTGCTCGGCATACCCTTCGCCATCCAGCGGGACATCAACACTTGGTATGACGATGGCTTCTGCTTCGTCCAGACGGTTACGGAGAGAGGCACGATGAGTACAGCGCCGCTCTTCGAAAACCCGCCCGTCAGCACGGAGCAGATCCTCCATCCCGACAAATACACGGCCGGCGAAAAGCCCGAGCCGGTGACTCTGAGCCCCGTGTTGCCAGCGCTGGGGGCGGGTTGGGCTGAGATCGAGAGCAGCACGCTGGGTGAGTACATCCTGCAGAACGTGCTGGTCCTGGGCCTGCGCCTGCGCGGCGACCGCCCCCGGGCGCAAGCCGGGGCCGCGGGCTGGGGCGGCGACGCCTGGACGCTCTACGGCAACGGCGAGGCGCGTCTCTTCCAGGCCTCGATCGTCTGGGACAGCGCCGAGGAGGCGCAACAGTTCTTCACGACTCTCAGCGCCTCGCTGGAAGCTCGTGGCGGTGGCGTCCAGCCGGCCTCGGAAGCCGGCTTTAGCGCTCGCCTTGGCGCCAAAGACTGGCGAGTCGGCCTGCGCGGCGACGCCGTCACGCTGCTCGTCTCAGCCGACGCGGGGGCGCTATCGGCGGCAGCGGGCGCAATCGGGTTGCCGTAGACGGTGATGCGGGCATAGCGGCCGCGCCGTCCTGGGGGCGCACGGCCGTGCGCCCCCAGGCGATCTACGGTTAAGGCTTTGCCGCCGAGACGTAGATGGGTCTGACGACGGGAGGCGACGTGAGTTTTGCTTCGCGGGGCAAGATTCCTCGTGCCTCGGAATGACATTTCAGTGGGTCATTCTGCGCGATGTAAGGGCGAAGAATCTAAGACTCACCTGTGAGACGAATGCCCCCTAGCTGGAATGGCAAGCGGCGAAGTCAGCGATCAGGACGACGTATGCGTGTCAGGCGTGGTCTTAGCCGGCTGCGCATCAGGCTCGGAGGCGTGGATCGCGGACTCGACGAGGCTGGGCGCCGCCGCACTGATAGCGCCGCGACCGAGGACGGCCTCGATGGCGTCACGCAGAGGACCGATCTTGAACGGCTTCGCGAGCACCGGATTGGTCACGCGCTGTAGGAAGGCGCGAGTATCCGGGCTGACCGTGTCGCCGGTTATGAAGATAATGCGCTCGGCCTGGGCCGGGTCGCGCTCCTGCACCTGGCGGAAGAAGGAGGCCCCATCCATGCCGGGCATCTTCATGTCCGTAATGATGATGTCAAAGCGCTCCCGCTCGACCAGGTCGGCGGCTTCGAGGCCGCTGCTGGCCAGGGCGACCGAGTGCTGATCGAGACGCAGGATATCGTGCAGCAGGAGGCGGATGCTGACCTCGTCATCGACGACGAGGATGCGACGGCCGCTGACCGCTGAGGGCGTTACACCAACCGCGCCGCCACCGTGGGCCGTCCCCGGCTCGCGCTCCTCGCCGGCGCCGATAGGCAGTTCGATGTGAAAGACGGAGCCGGCCTCGGGCAGGTTCTCGGTCCAGATGCGCCCGCCGTGCTCATCGATGATGCCGTAGCAGATCGTCAGCCCCAGGCCGGTGCCCTCGCCGGCGTCCTTGGTGGTGAAGAACGGGTCGAAGATGCGGCGAGCGACCTCGGGCGGGATGCCGGGGCCGTCGTCGGAGATCGAGATACGGACGCTGTCCTCAGCGCCGGCGGTGACCACGGTGAGCTTGCCGCTGCCGTGCGCGTCGATCATCGCCTGCTCCGCATTCTTGATCACGTTGAAGAAGACCTGCTGGATCTGGTCGGGATCCACCCAGACGCGGGCCATGTGAGCGTCGAGCGTGATGTCGAGGCCGATGTTGCGGATCGTGAAATCGTAGCTGCGTAGCTCCAGCACGCGCTGCATCAGGGCGTTGACGTCGGCCATCTCCTTGGTCGGACGGCGGCGGCGAGCGAATGAGAGCAGGTTCTGGACGATCTTGGCGGCGCGCTCGGCCTCGCCGTAGATCGTTTGGATCTGGATGCGCACTGTGTCGTCCAGCTCCCGCGCCAGCAGCAGCTGCGAGAAGCCCATGACGCCGGTCAGGGGATTGTTGAGCTCGTGGGCGACGCCGGAGACCAGCTGGCCGACGCTGGCCATCTTCTCGGACTGGAGCAGGCGCTCCTGGAGCAGACGCTCTTCCGTGTGATCGCGCAGCGCTACCAGGCCGATGCCGTCCGAGTGCAGCGCCGCCACGGTGATATGACGCGACACGGGCGGCGAGGTCAGGACCTCGTTGAGCTGGGGGGTGCCGGTCTCAGCGGCGGTAGCGAGGGCAGAGGAGAGGGCGCCGGGCGCGGTTGCGCCGTAGCTGCCGCCGAGGGCTTCGAGCAGGTTGGCAGCCGTCTCGTTCAGCGGCCAGGCGTGCCCTTCGGCATCAACACGGACCAGGCCGGCGCCCGTGAGGTTGGCGAGCCGCAGCAGCGCGAAGTTGAGGGCAGCATCTTGCCCAGGTGAGGAATTGGCCGAGCCTGAGGTTTGGGGTGCGAGCGTCATGGAGCGCCTCCTGCTCCCGATGAGGGAGTCAGTCATCGCGCACCCGCCCTGCGCGCCTCAATAGTAACAAGGACGGATAACAAGTAACAGGTCGTGGCCAACGCGCGCGTGGTCCACTAACACGGCCGTAATTCAGCAAATGGGTAGCCCTGTAGGGGTGCACGGCCGTGCCCTCTGTTAACAGCAACGGCGATCTGGTCTTGGAAGCAATCTTGGATGACAGATGGACGCCTAGCCCGAGATTGCTTCGGGCAAAGCCTTCGCAAAAGACACTGTCGTGACTGGCGAAGGGCTTAGTCCAGTTGCCCTTAGGATTGGGTTGACCGTGGGGAGCAACAGAGGCTGCTTCCATACATTGGGCTGAACCCGAGATATTTGCGTCCGGGCTTCTTGTTACCTGTTACTTGTTACTACGTCCTCACCCAGATGGGGCGGCGCGCCCAGCAGTGATGGCAGAGCGAGGCCATGCGGCGCATTCGCACCCGGTTCTGCAGGTACATCTCCTCGCGCGGCTCCACGTGCCGGCCGCAGAAGTAGCCATCGCAGCGGGCACAGCGGCCACCTAGGATCCGGCTACAGCTTTCGATGCCGCAGAGACGCCTCTCATTGCGGCTCTCGACGGCTTCCTTGTATTCGAGATGGCGGATCAGGTCTCTGCGCTTGTCCTGGCAGAAGCGGCGGGTACAGATCTCCTGGCGGTCGTCCTGGACCACGCCGTGATCGTCGCAGAAGAGCCGGTTGCAGTACTGACACAGGCCCGCAGCGCCTGCGCCACAGGTACGGAAGCGCCGCTTCAGCTGGCAGATATGGGTCTCAACCAGGGTCATCTGCAATCTAATGCTCACATGCCTTCACGTTTACGTCAAGAAGAAACGCAACAGACAGGGACATAACCAGTCGAGATTAGGTAATGACCCCTTTTCTTTAGGGCCAAGGATGGCATGGCGCTAGAGGTATCCCTCATAGGAGCGCTCAGCCACAAACGAGATACTGGCGCAGCCGTCCTAGAGGCGGCGATTCTTATGCGCTGACGGAGGATGCATCTCTTGATAATCGTGCCTGAGCAAGACGTTGATGACGCCGAACTCGAAGAGATAGAGCTGGATGAGCTGCCCCCGCGGGACGCCGAAAGCCTCGATGATGAGCTGACTAGGGTCGTCAAGGAGTACATGCCGCTGGTGCGCCACGCCGTCAACCGCGTGGTATCCGGCTCCAGCCAGTCCAGCATCCTTCAGTACGAAGACATGGTCAGCTGTGGCGTCCAGGGCCTCCTCGAAGCCCACCGCTCTTATGACCCCAACCGCGGCGCTAAGTTCTCGACCTACGCTCTGCCGCGAATCCGTGGCTCAATCCTGGACGCTCTGCGCGCCGCCCACCCGCTGCCGCGCTCGTTGCAGAAGATGTCGTCCGACATCGAGAAGGCCGTGGCTTCGCTCTACACGGACCTCGGCCGTACGCCGACCAAGGCTGAAGTAGCCGAGCGCCTGCACCTTCCCCTGGACGAGCTGCTTTCAGCCTCGCAGGCCAGCAGCATCCGCGTCCTCTCCCTGGAGAGCCTGGCGGACATGACGGTCAACGGCGCCACCGAGAAGCTCAACGAGATGGCGGACGAAGACCCCGGCATCGACCCGCACAGCGTCACTCAGCGCGAGATTCTCCGCCGCGAGCTTTTGGAGGCCATCGAAGACCTGCCGGACCGCGAGCGCGATATCATCCGCCTCTACTACATCGAATCCCGATCCTTGAAGAGCATCGGTAACGCCATGGCGATCTCGGAATCGCGCGCCTCCCAGCTGAGGCACCGCGCCATCCGCCGCCTGCGCACCGCGCTCTCCGTGGAGCTTGCTGAGGCTGCATAGGTTGGTAGACGTCACAATCCTCGGCAGCGGCGCCGCGGCGCAAACCTGCGGTGAGGTCCTCTACCGGGCCGGCTTCAAGGTTAACCGCGCTCTGGACCTGGAGGCAGGCGACCATACGCCGGTCATCCTCGGCGAGTGCAACGGCGCCTTCGCCATCGCCCGCCAGGCTATCGAGTCCGGGCGGCACCTGATGATCGCCGCGCCGGGCGCTATCTCCGCCGAGCGGCTGGCGTTGCTCTTCGCTGATCGCAAGCGCGCCCAATCGATCTTCATCTGGAACGAGCGTCGCTACCACCCCGGCTATCGCTTCGTTAACAGCCTGACGGAGACGGACGCTACCTGGCGTCCTCGCTATCTCCGCCTTGAGACCCTCTGCACAGAGCCGACCAACAGCGCCCTGGTGCGTCTGCGCACCCTTGAGGCCATTGCCCTTCTGCTGAGCATCACGTCCGAGTCCCCGGTGGAGGTCTCCGGCCTGGCCGAGGCCAACCCGATGCGCAACGCCCCCGACCTGATCGCGCTGCGACTGGTCTTCGCCGGCCTCGAAGCCTTCATTCAGGTCGGCATGGGTGAGGCGATCGAACGCCGCGAGACGCTGCTCGCCGCCGCCAACCGCAAAGCCTACGTCGATGAGCTGAATCAGAGCATGCCGCTGCGCCTGGTCGAGGACGATTCACGCCCGGCAGCCGGCCCTCAGGCGCGTTGGCTCTCCTGTCCGCCGCCCGGGCCGGAAGAGATGGCGCGCCAGCAATGCCTTGCCTTCCTGGACGCGACCCTCAAGACCAACCTGGCCCAGGCCGAGGCCTCCCTCTGGCTGCGCTCGATCGCCGTGCTGCAGGCCACGGACCGCTCGCTTCAGGCCGATGGCGCCCCCGCCCCCGTCGAGGTTGGCGAGGAGCAGCCCCGCTTCCGGGTCATCCTCGGCCGCTCTTTCGCGGCATCACCTCATTCGGTCGCCTAGCCAGCCAGCTTTCGCTTACCCGCGGGAGGGCGCACGGCCGTGCGCCCGAAATCGTTCCCTGAAGCTAGGCTAGACGCTAGTGGGGCGTTACTAGGTCCGTGGCGGAGTGTCCGAGGCGGACTCTTCGCCGGGACGGAGCAGGTAAGCGCCTGCTGCTCATTGTTATAGGTCTGGCCGCGCCGCGCGCCAACTCGACCAGCATGCGGCCTTCGAGGTTGTCCTCCGGATAGACGGCCATACCGATCTCGCACGAATAGGAGCCGAGGGTACGCGCTAGACGTTTGACCGCCCGCTCTGCCCCGGCGTGGGTGCAGTGGACAAGGCAGACCGCGAACTCACCGGTACCGAGAGAGGCTGTGAGGTCGACGGTGCGCACGGCCCGGGCAGTGACGTAAGCGGCGGTGGCGGCTTTGCGATGCCAGGCTTCCTCTTTGAGGTCAAAGCTCTGAAGATCGAGTAGCTTTACGGTGATCACGGCGAAGGAGAAGCCGTAGCGGTCGCAGCGCAGCATCTCCTCCTTGAGACGCAGTTCAAAGTACCAGCCCTGGTAAAGGCCGACGTCGCCGTCGTAAAGGACGGTACGGCGCACGCCCTCCACCTGGCGGCGGAACTGGCTCAGGACCTGGGGGTCGGTCTCCTGATCCTCATCGTCCGGGTTGGCGCCGAAGATTGAGCGGAGGGAGAAAGGCATGGCGGGTTTCCCTGAGACAGACGATGTAGGGCGGAAGCCAGAGCTAGCTTGAGTTAACGCAGCCAGCGGGCCGCGGCAATGATGGATATCCGGTTGCGGCGGTTATTCTTTCTCTTCCGGCTTGAGTGCCAGGGCGCCATGGGTCGGCGTAAGCGATGGTTTGGCCACGCGCCGCCGCATCGGGCTCGGGGCATTTTGGGCGTAATCGGCCGTGAGCTCCTCGCGCAGGACGCTCACGTCGGCGGGCGCTGCGATGCCGAGCTTGACGCGATCTCGTTCGACGCCCAGCACCATAATCGTGATGTTGCCCTGGATGATAATCGACTGGTCAATCTTCCGAGTCAGTATTAGCATTCCCCAAACCCTTCGATGGCCGGCCGGGCAATCGTTGCACCTCCGCCGGGCGCGGTCTTCTACGTGGTATATATCGGCAGCGGATGGCCCGAGGTTTAGGGGAAACGCCCGATTGGGCCGCCATTCGCCAGAGATTAGCAACGCGCCCGGTGCGATCTGGACCACCGGGTAATGAAGCGCATAGGACATGACGCCTGGCGCAACTTCATGACCCGAACGCGCTTCGCCAGTGAGCGGAGCGTTGGTGCCGGGCTGAGGACGTTTCCTCCCCACCCCGCCCCTGGCGACCATGAAGGTCGCCGCCGCTACATGTGCAAATGAGGATTGCCGCCGAGAACGAGATTCTCCTCGGAATGGCAGCGGGGTGGGCCTACTCGTGGCCGAGGCGCGCCGTGAGGGCTTCGAGGACCTGATCGAGGCTCGGGTCGGGCTCACGCGAGGTCTGGTCGGCCAGCGCTGTCTCGCCGACCAGGCGGTAGATGTCGGCGGCGCCTTCGAAGATGCGCGGTGTCAGGCCGAGGCCGGCGAAGGTAGCAGCGATCTCCTCCATCTCCGGCACCCAGCGGCGGGCGCGTCGCGGCATGCCGGTGATGCTGTTCGCCTGGCGGAAGTTGCCACCCATTTCGGCGATCAGAGCCTCGCGCAGGCCCATCGCCTCGGCGGCGGTCATCAGCTCCGTCCAGAGGGCGGTCGTGCCCTTGGTGGTGGCGGCGTAGACCATCTTGAGCCCGGAAGCCTGGCCGATATCGGGCCCGACCACGCGGACGTCGAGGCCGTGCTGGCCCAGGGCCTCGAAGGCGCTGATGTCGGGGCCGGAGCAGTGGAAGCGGCCGCCGCCATCGAGGCGGGGCGGCGAGCCGATGATGCCGGCGTCGATGAACATGGCGCCCGCGCCCGTGATCAAAGTGTCGATCGTCTGGACGGTCCGCGGGGCGATGGCGTTGCAGTCGGCGTAGGCTGGCCGGGCGCCGGTGCGCTTCATGCTGGCCGCGACGGCCTCGGCCAGGGGCAGCGCCTCAGACGGGACGAGGACGGAGAGGAAGATATCGACGCTAGAAACCAGGGTGTCGAGGTCCGGGGTGTCGATGAAGCCGGACTCCCGGGCGCGCAGGCGGGTGAGATCGCTGCGGCCGGCGAGGCAGGTGTATACCTCCAGGCCCTTGGCATGCAGGACGTTGCCCATGCCGCTGCCCATATCACCGGGGCTCATGATGCCTACTTTGCCGATGGTTGCTGCCATGTCGCGCCTCCTGGCCGGTGCTCCGGGTTACGCATCGAGGTTAGGAGCTACAGGCCCATCTGGCAACGGGCGACGACTCGGCGTCACTCAGAATGGCTAGCTAGAAGCTGCCGCCAGCTGATGCTCCAATCTGCTTCTAATCGATTCCGAATAGTCTGTGGCGGTATGAGGCACATTCCCTCGCCATCATCAGGGCCGCGGTTCCGATATACTTGATGACGGAAGTGAGACCACCGATTTTGGTCTCGGGAGGAAGAGGGAGTTAAATGGGTAACGCTCTGAAGACGGCCTTATTGCTGGGAGCCCTGACGGGTTTGCTGGTGGGTCTGGGCTACGTCATCGGAGGATCGGGCATGGCGCTGATCGCGCTCGTGTTCGCCGGCGTGCTGAACTTCGCCGCCTACTGGTTCTCGGACAAGCTGGCTCTAAAGATGTCCGGCGCGCGCGAAGTGACCCGCGAGGAAGCGCCGGAGCTGCACTCGGTGGTCGATGAAATCGCGACGCTGGCCGGTGTGCCGAAGCCGCGCGTCTACATCGTCGAAAACGAGTCGCCAAATGCCTTCGCGACGGGCCGCAACCCGGAGCACGCGGCGGTGGCGGCGACGACCGGCATCATGCGTATCCTCGACCGGCGTGAGCTACGCGCCGTCATCGGCCACGAGATCGGCCACGTCAAGAACCGCGACATTCTGACCAGCTCGATCGCTGCCACGATAGCCGGCGCGATCAGCTACTTGCAGACGATGCTGATGTGGGGCTCGCTGCTGGGCGGCGGCCGCCGTGATGGCGGCGGCAACCTGATGATTGCCTTTGTGGCCTCGATTGTGGCGGCGTTCGCGGCGGTAATGCTCCAGATGGCGCTCTCCCGCACGCGCGAGTTCGCGGCCGATAAGAGCGGCGCCGAGTACACGCACGACCCGGAGGCGCTAGCCAGCGCTCTCGGCAAGCTGCACAACGGCGTCCAGACGCGGCCAATGCAGCAGAACGCCGGCTCCGAAGCCACGTCATCGCTCTACATCGTCCATCCGTTCCGGGCGGGCGCCGGGCTTTCCAACCTGTTCTCCACCCACCCGCCGGTGGAGGAGCGCATCAAGCGGCTCCGGCGGATGGCCGGTTACGTGGACATTCAGTAAGGAGACTGACAGGGGCCGTCTCTAGACGGCTCCTTAAGCTATCATGCTGACTCGCCTCGGCCTGGTGTTGATCGCAGCCGTCGTCATCGCAGTGGTAGTATTCGCCCTCTCCGGCGCCAATGACGATAACGCTCCCGAAGAGTCCTACGCCGGTACCTGGCGCAGCGCCCTGCTACCGGCGGCGTCATCGCCGGGGCGGATCGTCAGCCTCATCGTGGACGCGGACGGCTCCGTGGCAATGATCAGCGACTTCCAGAACAACGAGCCGCCCGTCTCCGAGGAAGGTCAGTGGGTCACGGACGCCGGCGCGCTGGTCGTGACTCTATCGACGACGGACGGCAACCCGCTCTTCCGTCCCATCCGCGTCAGCTTCGAGCGCGACGGCGACACGATCCGTACGGTGGGATCGTCTGACCAGTTCGGCAGCGAGGGGATCACGCTGCGGAAGCAGTAGGGCCGGCGTCGTTGAAGAATCTGCGCTGGCGAGAGACGAACCTGTCTTCGTGGAGAGTCCACCCAACTAAACCCTGGGGCATGAAACCGGGCAGGACGGCTACGCCTGCTGACATCCCTTGTCATTCCAGGCACGAGCAATCTGCCACGCGTGACAATGCTCCTTAGCCCTGAGCAATGGCTAGCGAGGCTTGAGGTTGGTTGACGCCGGATGTAAGGCGGGGCGCGACTCGCTAAGATGGGCGTATGAGCGACGCCGATTGCCTCTTCTGCCAGATGGCCCGCGGCGCTTTCCCGGTCGATAAGCTGCACGAGGACGGCCTTGTCTTCGCCATCCGCGATATCAACCCGCGCGCGCCTATCCACGTCCTGGTCATACCGAAGCAGCACATCCCGACGGCCGGCCACCTGACCAACGACCACGGGCCGCTCCTGGCGCACATGTTCCTCACCGCGGCCAATCTGATGCGGGACCTGGACATCGCTGATAACGGCTACCGCCTGGCGATCAACGTCGGCGCGGACGGCGGTCAGAGCGTCTATCACTTACACATGCACGTCCTGGGCGGCCATCGCCTGGGCGCTGAGGGATAACACCACGGCTGCGACTGAGCTGGAGCTGCGCCTCAGGGCGGCTGTGGACGCCCTGCCGCAGAGTTTGCGCGAGCACGTCCTGCGCGTGGAGGTAGAGGCCCAGAAGCTGGCGCGTCGTTATGACATCGAACCGGAGCGGGCGCGGCTGGCGGCGCTGGGCCATGACCTCGTCCGCCACAAGCCGGAGCCGGAGCTGCTGGAGCTGGCGCGGGCTTATGACCTCCGTCCCGACCCGGTTGAGACGGCTGCGCCCGTCCTGATGCACGGCCCGGTGGCCGCGAAGATGCTCGCCCGCGACTACGGTTACGCGGACGCCGAAGCGCTGATCGGGATTGATTGCCACACAACAGGGCGCGCCGGTATGACCATGCTCGAGAAGGTCCTGTTCATCGCCGACAAAATCGAGCCGGGGAAGCTCGACCGGTCACCTGCCTGGCGGGAGGTCGCCGACCTGGCCGCGACTTCAGACATCGATGTGGCGCTGCTGCGCTTCCTCGACCTGCGCATCGATGAGGCGGTTGCGGAGCGGCTGCCGATCCACCAGCGCATGCTGGAGGCGCGCAACGAGCTGCTGCTGGGCGCAGACGCAGCCCGAGGGACATGGTTCAACTCCGGCCGCGGTTACCTGACTTAGGTCATCAGGCAGCGGCTTTGGGGCCGTGGACGGCGAGTGTCCAGATGATCAGGACATCGAGGGCGATGATCAAGGTCGACCAGATGGGGTGGTAGGGGATGGAGAGGAAGCTGCCGACGGCGCTGATCGCCGCCATGGCGATGCCGAAAACGATAGCCCATGTCTTGCCGCTGAGGATCGAGATGGCCGCCGCGATACAGACGCAGCCGAGACCGATTTGTAACGCGCCCCAGAGCGTGGTGCTGATGCGGTAAGCGTAGTCGTTGTTGACATCAAAGTAGCCGGAGCTGAGCAGGGCGCTGACGCCGATGAGGATATGGAACATACCGGAGAAGCCGATCAAAGAAGCAGCGAAGATCAAGCCCGCGAAGGTCCAGATCCCGGAATCGACTTTGCCGGTGGTGGGGTCATGCATCGTGATTCAGTATTCGCGCCTGGCCGGTGAGCACGTCAATGACGAAGGCTGGGGGTTTCGGAGACCTTGCGAGGCTAGGCCGGGGCGTTGGGGCCATCAAGGGGCGGCAGGCCCAGGGCCCGGACCGCCCAAGGTAGGGCGGTGCGTAGCTGAGCGAGTTGTATGTCTCGGACGAGAGGCAGCGCCGGAATCACCGGAAGGCCCGCCCGCGCCGCGAAGAAGCCGCTGACTACGGCCGCAAGGTCAGGGGCGGTTGGCATTGTCCGCTCAGGCGGCGGGCCGCCTTCAATTGCTAGACTCGGTAGCCAGAAGGCCGTATCGAGCTGGCCGTTGCCTATCGCCATCCAATTCCAGTCGATGAGGATTGCCTGTTCGCCGCGGATGCAGATGTTGTCGCTGCGCACGTCGAAGTGACAGAGATCGTCGCCGTTGATCCTGGCCTTGCCGCATGCCAACAGTAGTTCCGGCAGCGCTCTTTCCAGCCAGTCCATCGAGGTGATTCCCAGCGTCAAGAAAGACGATGGGTCTCGCGCGACCTCGTTCCAACCTCCAGAAGTCGGATCGGCGTCGATGTTCTCGTAAACGGAGGCGGCGCCGGGAAGCCGTGTGGCGTGAAGGGCCGTGAGGGCTTCGAGGACAGTATCGACGTGCGGTTGACTCCACGGCGGCGGCCAGAAGGCTCCGCTCAAGTCTTCGAGGGCCAGGATCGTGGCGGCGGGCTCATCCATCCAGCCCAGCATGTCGGGCAGGAAAGAAGCGCCGAGCTGCGAGTAGACGCGGTACTCCTTGCGCAGACCGTCAGCCGTGGTGTGAGCCGCGCCGGGACGCAGAATATCGTCACCCATCTTAAGGAAGGCGCTGGAGCCGCCATCAAGCGTGACGACCCAGCGCTGGGCGGGCGTGTAGCCGCGCTCAATGCGCTTCCAGGAGACCGGTGGCTTCCTGAGCATCGCCTCGGCGCGGCGCTGAAGGTCAGGCGAGGGAGCGTCCATGGGCGGGATTGTAGCGTGAGCGGCAATGTGGCACGCACGAGGGCAAGGCAAAGCGCTCGGATTTCGGATGAAATCGTCCTAAGAGGGTAGGCGTCAGGCATGGAGAAAGCTGGTAAAATCGCTTACGCTCCGCAGAACCATGCTGAGAAGGGTTTCGAATGAAGGAATACGCTACATCGAAGCTTCGCAACCTGGTGCTTTTGGGCCACGGCGGGACCGGCAAGACCTCAGTCGCCGAGGCTGCCCTCTTCGTCAGCGGCGGTATTAACCGCCTCGGCCGCGTGGATGACGGCACCACCACCTCTGACTTTGACCCGGATGAGGTCAAACGCAAAGTCAGCATCAACGCCTCTTTGATCCCGGTGGAGTGGAAAGACCACAAGATCAACCTGATCGACGCGCCCGGTTACGCTGACTTCCTCGGCGACGCCTACAGCGGCCTGGCCGCCGCCGATGCAGCCGTCATCGTGGTCTGCGCCGCGTCGGGTGTGCAGGTCGGCACGGAGCTGGCCTGGGATATGGCGGCGGACCGCAAGATGCCGCGCGCGATCCTGATCAACCGTCTGGACCGTGAAAACGCCAGCTTCGATGAGACCCTGCGCCAGGCCCAGGAGGTGCTGAGCAAGCGCTGCGTGCCGGTGCACCTGCCGATTGGCTCCGAAGAGGCTTTTGCCGGTGTTATCGACTTGATCGACCGGCGCGCCTACATGGGCGACAAGGCGACGGAGGCCGACCCACCGCCGGAAATGGCGGACGCCATTGAGGCGGCGCGCGGTCAGCTTATCGAGGTGGTGGCGGAGAACGACGAGGACCTGCTGAACAAGTTCCTCGAAGGCGAGGAGTTCAGCGGTGAGGAGATCCGTAAGGGGCTGCTGCTGGGCATCGCCGCCGGTGACCTGGTGCCGGTGTTTGCTACCTCCGCGGCCAAAATGATCGGCATCGCCCACTGGCTAGACTCGCTGATCGAGTTCATCCCTTCGCCCGTCGATGTGAAGGTCAAAGCCGAGGGCGCTGAGCTGACCGCGGACGCGGACGGCCCGCTGGCGGCGCAGATCTTCAAGACCACCGCCGATCCCTATGTCGGCAAGCTGACCTACCTGAGGGTCTTCTCCGGCACTCTGAAGGCGGACTCGCACGTCTGGAACGCCAACAAGGGCGCCGATGAGCGGGTTGGCACCCTCTTCGTCGTCCGCGGCAAGACCCAGGAGCCGATCCAGCATCTGGTCGCGGGCGATATCGGCGCCGTGGCCAAGCTGGGCGAGACGGTGACCGGCGACACGCTGACCAGCAAAGAGAAGCCGATCAAGATGCCGCCGCTGGAGTTCCCACAGCCGATCTTCAGCGTGGCGGTCTTCCCCAAGTCGAAGGCCGACACCGACAAGATGAGCATGGCGCTCTCCCGCATCGCCGAGGAGGACCCGATCCTGCGGGTGCACCGCGACCCGGACACGGGCGAAACACTGCTCTCCGGACTGGGAGAGTCCCACGTCGAGATCGCCTGCGAAAAGATGAAGCGCAAGTTCGCGGCTGAGATCGCCTACCAGACGCCGCGTGTCCCCTACAAGGAGACCATAACCTCCGCGTCTTCGGCGGAGTACACGCATAAGAAGCAGACCGGCGGCCACGGCCAGTACGCCAAGGTGACGCTGAATATTGAGCCGCTGCCGCGTGGCTCCGGCTTCGAGTTCGTCAACAAGACCGTGGGCGGCGTGGTGCCGCGGCATTACGTCCCGGCGGTGGAGAACGGCGTGCACGAGTCGCTGCTGGAAGGCATCGTCTCCCACAACCCGGTCGTCGATATCCGCGTCAGCCTCATCGATGGCAAAGAGCACCCGGTGGACTCCTCGGAAATGTCGTTCAAGCTGGCCGGATCGCAGGCCTTCAAGGCAGGGGCGCAAAAAGCCCGGCCGGTGCTGCTGGAGCCGATCGTCAACGTGCGGGTGCGCACGCCGGAGACCTACACCGGCGACCTCGTCAGCGACCTGAATGGCAAGCGCGCTCACGTGTTGGGTATCACGCCGGAGGAGCGAGGCACCGTCATCGACGCCCAGGCGCCCCTGGCTGAGATGCAGCGCTATGCCACCGACCTGCGCTCGCTGACTCAAGGCCGCGCCACCTTCGAGATGGAGTTCGACCACTACGCGGAGGTGCCGGAGCACGTCGCCAAGAAAGTGATCGAGGCGGCGGAGAAGGAACGCACGCACTCTTAGGCGGCTATCCCTGTAGCTCCGGCGTCCGCCGGGCCGCAATCGGCTAGCCTGCGCCTCGGCTACTCGGCTCGCTGTTGCTTGCTGTACGCCTCGTGCTAGGCTCAGTCCCATGACGGAAGCTGAGGTCCCGGACCAGGTCCTCGAAGACATGATCACCTACTACCGGGAGCGCGCCGCGGAGTACGACGAGTGGTTCTACCGTCGCGGGCGCTACGACTACGGCGCGGAGGCCAATCAGCGCTGGTTTGACGAGGCGGACGAAATCGTTGAGTCCCTCTCGGCACTGGAGCTGCAGGGCGAGGTGCTGGAGCTGGCCCCCGGCACCGGCATCTGGACGGAGCGTCTGGCGACGGTCGCCGAGCGCGTCACGGCTATCGATTCATCGCTGGAGATGATGGCGATTAATCGCGCCCGGCTCGGCCCGCTGGCTGAGCGCGTGACCTACCTGCAAGGCGACCTCTTTGGCTGGCAGCCGCGGCGGCAGTACGATGCGGTCTTCTTCGGCTTCTGGCTTTCGCACGTGCCGCGAGAGCGTCTGGGTCAGTTCTTGACTATGGTGGCGTCGGCGCTGCGTCCGGGAGGCAAGCTCTTCTTCGTGGATGGGCGGCCGGAATCGACGGTCACCGCCATCGACCAGCGGCATCCGGATGGTGGCTCGCAGATCATGACGCGCAAGCTGAACGACGGCCGCACCTTCGAGGTGGTGAAGAACTTCTATCCGCCGGCAGACCTGGAGCAGCGGTTTCGAGCCGTGGGCCTCAAAGTCGGCGTGAAAGAGACGCCGACTTACTTCATCTATGGCCTGAGTGAGCGTCCCTGAATTCGTCGAAACGTAAAGAAGCCAGGCCCGGACGCCTGACTTCTTCGTGTAGAGGCCCCGTGTCTAGGTGGCGCTCGCGGCGGACTCCGAACGTTGCTTGTGAAGGTCGGCCTTGACCTCTTGATAGTGAGCCAGCTTCTCTCCCAGTTCTTTCTTCATCACGGCCATGGCTTCGAGTTTGGCGCTGATGATGTTGTCCTGTCGCTCCGTTACCTCGATGCGCTTCTGGACCCGGGACAGGCGTTCATCGACCTCAAGGTCGGGACGATAAGTGGCGCGTAGCTCTTCCTTGATCTCCTCCGCCTCGACCATTTCCTTGATCTCGGCCAGGGTGAGGCCCAGGAGGTTCTGCAGGCGCTTGATCTGCTCCACTCGCGCGACATCGTCCTCGGAGTAGAGACGGAAGCCGCCATCCATGCGGCTGGGTGGCCGCAGCAGGCCGCGTTCCTCGTAGAAACGGAGAGTGCGCTGGGTCACGCCGGTGCGGTCGGCAACCTCACCGATCTGTAGGCACGGCAAGTCGCGGGCTCGAGTTTCCTTTTCAGCCATCGAGGGCAATATAGCTATCACTAACGCAAACGTCAATTATCAAAGGCTGATCCCAGTCGCGCTTTACTTCTGTCATTGTACATTACATAAGCGACACAAGCCAACGATCAGCACTATTTTCCGGCCTTTCGAGGCCAGAGCCATGCCCGCCGTGGGCGGAACGCGAAGAGACACGGTGAGCCTCCGGCCCAGGCGGATGAGGGTAGTTCCGGTTGCGGGGCCTGAGAGCCTACCGTATTCTGCGATCAGTCACTTGACGCACCGGCAACGCTGCCGCGGTGGCTCAAAAGCCTGGGTCTGGCCCAGCAAATCCTCACCAGAGCGAGCCGATTTTGACCAGTCCCCAGCTGACAATCGAGGGCGGCCATCCACTGCGCGGGACCGTGCACGTCGGTGGCTCCAAGAACGCCATGCTCTACGCCCTGCCGGCCTGCCTCCTGACCGGCGAAGAGTGCGTGCTGGAGAACGTCCCCGAGATCGAAGACTCTCGCGTCATGGGGGCGATCCTCGCCAGCCTCGGGGCGCGTATCCAGAACGAAGGCAGCGGCGTCTGGCGCATTCAGGCCGATAAGATCACCCGCTTCGACGCGCCCAATGAGTTGGTCGTTAACCTGCGCGGCAGCTTCCTGGTCATGGGGCCGCTGCTCTCGCGCTTCGGCGAGGCGTCCTGCTGCTCGCCCGGCGGCGACGTGCTCGGCAGCCGCCCCCTGGACGTCCACCTCGAAGGCTTTACGGCGCTGGGCGCCAGCGTCTCCCGCCTGGGCGAGCAATACCTGGCGCAGGCCGCGGGCAGCGAACGGCGGCTGAGCGGAGCGCGCGTTTTTCTCGATTATCCTAGCGTCACCGGCACCGTGAACCTGCTCTTCGCCGCCGTCCTGGCAGAGGGCGAGACCACCCTGATCAACACCGCGGGAGAGCCGGAGATCGTCGCCGTGATCGAGATGCTCAACGCCATGGGCGCGAAGATCAGCGGCGCCGGCGGCAGCGTCCTCCGCATCGAAGGCGTCAACGAGCTGCACGGCGTGCGCTATCGGATCCCGGCGGACCGCATCGAGACCGGCATCTTCGCGATGGCGGCGGCAATATCACGTGGCGATGTGCGCATCGATGGCGCGGCGCCGGACCAGCTCGACGCTCTGATCGTCAAGCTGCGTGAGGCGGGGGCCAGCGTCGATGTCGATGAAGGGTCGATTCGCGTCCACGCCGAGGGCCGCGAATTCCGTAACGTCCAGGCGCAGGCGCTGCCCTACCCCGGCCTGGCCACCGACCATCAGCCTTACCTGGCTGCCTTCCTGACCCAGGCTAACGGCGTAAGCGTCATGTACGAGAGGGTCTACGATAACCGCCTACTTTACGTGGGCGAGCTACGCAAGATGGGCGCCGACGTCATCGCGGCGGGGCAGACGGCGATTATCGTGGGGCCGACGCGGCTCTACGGTACTCTGGTCAAGGCCCTGGACGTGCGGGCAGGCGGTGCGCTGGTCCTGGCCGCGCTCGCGGCGGAGGGCCGCACCGAAATCACCGATACACATCACCTTGACCGGGCGCATGAAGACCTCGTGGGTAAGCTGCGGGGTATAGGCGCAAAGGTCGAGCGCTAACGGCTCAGTTGGGCCAGATATAGGGTAGGGAATGCTAGCAAAGCGCATCGGGATCGATCTGGGCACTGCCAACGTCCTCGTCTATGTGAAGGGCGAAGGCATCGTCATCAATGAACCGTCCGTCGTGGCGCTGGCCACGCGAGATAACACCGTCGTCGCTGTCGGTGCGGCGGCGCGCGACATGATCGGCCGCACGCCGGGTAGCATCAGCGTCATCCGGCCGATGAAGCACGGCGTCATCGCCGACTACCTGATCACGGAGGCGATGCTGCGCCACTTCATCGGCAAGGTGGTCGGACGGCTGAATCTGATCCGCCCGGAGGTGATGATCTGCATCCCGGCCGGCGTCACGAGCGTGGAACAGCGGGCGGTGCGGGATGCGGCAGAGCAGGCGGGGGCGCGCCGTCCGGCGCATCTGATCCCGGAGCCCCTAGCGGCGGCGATCGGCGCTCACATCCCGGTCGGGACGGCCAGCGGCAACATGATCATCGATATCGGCGGCGGACGCTCCGAGGCCGCCGTGATCTCGATGTACGGCATTGTGGTCAAGGAGTCCGTCCGCGTGGCCGGCGACGCGATGGACGAGGCAATCGCTACCTATGTTAAGCGCCGTCACAACCTGTCGATTGGCGAGCGCACGGCGGAGGAGATCAAGATCGGCATCGGCAGCGCCATCCCCGTGGCGGATGAGCTGGCGATGGAGGTGCGTGGCCGAGACCAGATCAGCGGCCTGCCCAAGACGATCATCATGACCACCAACGAAGTAACGATGGCGCTGCAGGACTCTCTGACGGCCATTGTCCAGGCAGCGAAATCTGTGCTGGAAAAGACGCCGCCGGAGATGGCCTCGGACGTTGTCGACCGCGGCATCATCCTGACGGGCGGCGGCGCCATGCTGCGCGGCCTGGACGAGCTGATCTCGGAGCAGACCAACGTGCCCTGTCAGGTAGCCGACAATCCTCTCGATTGCGTCGCCATCGGCGCCGGCGCGGCGCTGGAGTACCTCGACGTGATCAAGCGCTCCCTGCCTACCGAGGAGGAGCTGCTGATCTCCAGCCAGCCATAGGCTACAAGAAGCAGTCTGGAAGTGGCCAAGAATAAAGTAACAGGCTTCGTCTGCACTACACTTGCCATCAAAATGCAGTACACTTATGACGAATGAGGAGTCACTCGACTTCGAGGATTTCCAGTGGGACGCGCGGGTTGAATCCCACGTCCGAGGTCGTGGCCTGACGCCTACCGTGCTTCATGCCGTCGTTACAGGGAGTCCGAAGGCATTTCCCAACAAGGAGAGCGGCCGAGGCACTCACATGGTAATTGGGCCAGACCGGCGAAGCCGCTTCTGGACGATCATTTTGCTTCAGGCCCGCAACGGACGCTGGCGGCCGATAACGGGCTGGCCGAGCAAGGCCAAGGAGATTGCCCTCTATAAGGAGACCTAATGACTCGGCAACTTGATGAGAACAACGAGGAAGCGCTGGCAGAGTACTTCGAGCAGCACGCCGGTGAGGTCGATCTGTGGGCGAAGAAGCCGCACCAGATTCGCGTCCGGCGCGGCGGACCATCGCACACCTTCTCCGTACGGTTCACAGCGGAGGAGCTCGAGGAGCTACAGGATGCCGCTGACCTCAATGCCGTCACGGTGTCTGAGCTGATTCGGTCGGCGGCATTGAAATCTGCATGCAGGGAGCCGGAAGGTGTCGACTCCGCGCAGCTGCGGAAGCTGTTACGCGAAACCGAGACCAAGATCCAGAGTCTGAGCGACTCCCTGGCCGAGACAAAGCGCGAACTGGAGAAGGTTAGCTAGGCCAGAAGACAGAGCGGTTTCGCGCCTACTCCACGCCGCCGTTTTTGAGGTAAAAGGTCATCGACTGGAGGGCGAGGACAGGGTCGATGTTCTTGATCTGGACGCGCTCCGGGACGGGGACGGATGTCGGCGCGTAGTTGAGGATGCTGCGCACGCCGCCCGCGATCAGGTCGGCGATGATCGGCGCTGCTTCATCGGCCGGGACGGCGACGATGCCGATATCGACCTGGCGCTTTTGCAGGTACTCGCGCAGCTCGCTGACGGCGTGGACGTTGACGCCACCCACCTTGCTGCCGACGACTCCCTCGTTCACGTCGAAAGCATCGACGATGATGAAGCCCTGGGGCTGGAAGCCATCGTAGGTGAGGATGGCCTGGCCGAGATGGCCGACGCCGATGAGGATCATCGACCATTGCCGGTCGAGACCGAGGATTTGGCGCAGCTCCAGCGCCAGACGGCGCACGTTGTAGCCGCGGCCCTGCTTACCGAAGCGGCCGAAGTAACTGAGATCCTTGCGGATCTGGGCCGGCGTAACGCCCAGGATCGTGCCAAGCTCCTGGGAGCTGACCACGTCGCGGCCCTGATCCTCCAGGAAGGTGAGGGCGCGCGCGTACGTGGGCAGGCGGTCGATTACGACGGCAGGGATTTCGATGGGCAACTTATCACTCGCACCAAAGCCTATTAGCTGAAACTTTAGATGTGGCTTACTTTAGGGTCAACGTGTCGGATAGGCATATTGCGCGGGCGCATCTTAAAAAAGGCTGGCGCAAGGGGCGTGCTAGAATCTATCAGTCGCGAGGGTCTGCTTGCTCTTAACCTATTCCGAGCTTCTCCAGGAAAGTATTCTCCTATTTTTAACCTTCTTCGGCGCCGTCGTCGTGGCGCTGATCTGCGGCATTGCTTTCCACGAATTCAGCCACGCATTCACCGCCGACCGGCTCGGTGATGGCACTGCGCGCGCCGCCGGCCGGGTCAGCCTCAATCCCGTAAGACACCTCGACCCGGCCGGGACCGTGTTCCTGATGATCGGTGGCTTCGGCTGGGGCAAGCCGGTGCCGGTCAATCCCTGGCGGCTGCGCAATGGCCCCAAGAACGGCCGGGCAATGGTAGCCGCCGCCGGGCCGCTCTCGAATATCCTGCTCGCCGCCCTGGCCTCGCTGCCGATGCATCTCGGCCTGGTCGATTGGCGCAGCCCTTTCCTGGTGCCGAGCAGCGTCAGCGGTTGGAGCGCGGGGGATTACGCAGGCCTCTTTCTCGGCTCGCTGATCATCTTCAACGTGGTGCTTGCCGTCTTCAACCTGCTGCCGATCGCGCCGCTGGATGGCTTCGCGGTGGCGGTTGGTCTGCTGCCGAGCGAGCTCTCGACGACGGTGGCGCGACTCGAGCCTTACGGGCCGGGCATCCTCATGCTGCTGATCGTCATGCCGTTTGTGGCGCCGGGCCAGGTCAGCCTGCTGCACGAGTTCATGTCGCCCCTGATCAACGGCCTTACCGACCTGATCGCTGGCGGCGGTCGCGCCCTGAGATAAGCCATTAGCATGGCGGCATCTGGCTTCGCTCTCCTCACGATGGCTCGGCTGAATTCTCAGTCCTTCGACTCCTAACGATGAATCCCTTCGCCCGGGCGATCTACCGGACGGGGCAGGTACGCCACGCCCTCTGGCCTCGCATCAACGCCGCAGAGCTGGCCTCGGTGTGCGAGGTGCTGTCGGATGGGACGGCGGCGCTGTTCTACGCCATGGAGAAGCGGGATCAGCGTCATGGGCTCGAAGTAACGCGGCGGCTGCGAGAGAGCGGCGCTACCGGGCAGGAGTTGCTGGCGGCGGCGCTGCTGCACGACTGTGGCAAGGGGCCGGTACCGGTCTGGCTGCGAGTCCTCAAGGTGGCATCGCCGGGGACACTGCGCCGTCTGGCGCGCGAGGGCGGTGGCTGGCGCGGGGCGGCCTTCCGTCTGCAGGAGCACGCATCGATTGGCGCGCGGCTGGCGACGGCGGCAGGGGCGGGCGCGCTGACGGTGCGACTGATCGAGGGGCGTGTCGAACCGGGGGAAGAGCCACTGCAAGCGTTGTTACTCTCGGCAGATGATGCGAGCTAAATACGACATATATAGAGCAACCCTCGGACTGTTCTGTTCACGATGACTTCCCTGCGCGGGTGTAACGCCACCACAGGGCTGATGTGGCTGCGCGGGTTTAGATTCTTCGCTGATCGGTCCGAATGACAGGCCAGGGAGATCCCTCCCTCACGGACGCCCGCTATCGCGCGACGGCGCTTGCTAAGATGGTGGCGTAGAGGCAGGCGCGGGCGGCTGTTATGCTAACGCAGCAACGCCTCCGGAGGACGAGAAGATGGGGAAGCTCGCAATCATTGGCCTGGGACTGATCGGCAGCTCGATGGGGCTGGCGCTGAGGCGGGCCGAGCCGGTCAACACTGAGATCGTTGGCTTCGATAAGGACGCCGATATCGGCGCGGTGGCGTTCCAGATGGGCGCAGTCCAGCGCCTCGCCCCCACCCTGCGGGACGCCGTCGCGGATGCCACGATGATCATCGTCGCGACGCCGATCATCTCGATCCGCGGCGTCTTCGAGAAGATTGCGCCCCACCTGCAGAAGGGCGCCGTGGTCACCGACACGGCCAGCACCAAGGCGGACGTCATGCGCTGGGCGCGCGACACGCTGCCGCCGGGCGTCCACTTCGTCGGTGGTCATCCGATGGCGGGCAAGGAGCAGGCCGGCCCCGGCGCCGCCGAACCATCGCTGTTCGATGGACGGCCTTACTGCATCGTCTCATCGGGCGACGTCATGCCGGGCGCGGTCAGCGCCGTCGAAAACCTGGCCAAAGCGGTCGAAGCGGAGCCTTTCTTCCTCGACGCCGAGGAACACGATTCCTACGCGGCGGCGATCAGCCACGTACCGCTGATCGCGTCCATCGGCTTGTTCAACCTGGCGCGGAGCAGCATCGCCTGGCGGGAGCTGGCCAACATGGCCGGTCCCGGCTTCCGGGACCTGACCCGTCTCGCTTCCGGTGAGCCGGGTATGGCCCACGATATCTGCCTGACCAACCGCGAGAACATCCTCCACTGGATCAACCGCTACATCGGCGAGCTGCAGCGGCTGGCGGATCAGGTGGAGCAGGGAGAGCCCCAGGCGCTCTATCGCATCCTGGCAGAGACGCAGATGGAGCGCGATAACTTCCTCGTCAGCCCGCCCAAGCGTGAGCCGGAGGGGAAGGACGTAGACTTGCCGAACGCCGGCGAGGCGTTCATGGACTCGATGATCGGCGGCTACTGGCGCAATCGCGCTACCGAGATGACCTCAGCCCTGGAAGAAAGAGCCAAGGCCCGTTCGCGCGAAGAGCGTCTGCGCCGCCGCGATTAGGCCACCAACAAGGAGAGGACACGACAGTATGAAGGCGTTGATCGGCGAGGCGGAAGACCTGCATGGCGATGTGGAGGTGCCGGACGGAAGCATTACCGCGGCAGCCTGCTGGATGATCGCCGCGGCCACCGCCCACCACGACGCGAACCTGATGATCAAGGGCGTGAGCATGGACCCGGCCCGTAACGGCATCATCGACGCGCTTCAGCGCATGGGCGGCCGCATCGAGGTGCAGAAAAAGCGCGAGGTCGATGGCAAGCCGGTCGCCGACGTCTGGGTCCGCGCCAGCTGGCTGCGCGGCGCCCAGATCGAGGAGAGCATCGCCCTGCGCATGGTGGACGAAATCCCGCTGTTCACTATCGCTGCGGCCGTCGCCGAAGGGACAACGATCGTCTACTACTTCAAGGCGGAGCGCGAGAAGGGCAAGAACTACTTCC
>WHTK01000018.1 GCA_009377745.1 Dehalococcoidia bacterium | reverse complement strand
CGTCGGACGCAGGGCCTCATCGATGGCGTCCAGCTTCGCAAGGGACTGGGTAACGAGGACGAAGCTGGCGCCGTACTTGCCGAGCTCGCTGAGCATGCGTGGGTAGTCGGCGGCGCCGAGCGTGCTTGACTCGTCCACCAAAGCGACAAGGCGGCTCCGCTGGCCCGGCGGCAGGGCGACCTGCTCCTCGACGATGAGGCCCAAAAGGTTGAGCACGGTCGCGCCGACCAGCGACGCCGCGCCTTCGCCGAGAAGGCCGACCGCCGAGTTAACGACCAGGACGCCGCCCTCTTTGAGCAGGGGCCGCGGGTCGAAGGTCGACCTCGCCTGGCCGACGACAACCCGCGACGCCTGGGTGACGAGAAAGCGGCCGACTTTGGTCGTCACCGGATTCGCCGTCTGCTGCTGCAAGGCGCGGCCCATGTTGTCGTAGTTGTCGCGCCACCAGGCCCAGAGAGCCAGGTCCGGCGCTTGCTTCAACACGTCGGCGCGAAAGTCGGCGCTGCTGAGCATGGGGACGACGTCCAAGAGCGTGTACTGCTCCTCGCGGCGCCGTGCCTGGTTGGCCTCGTGCAGGCACAGAAGGGACGCGCGCAGCGCTCCCTCCATGCGCGGCCCCCAGTTATCCGGCCAGAGACGGTGCAGCATTACGACCACGTTCTCCGCCGTGCGGTCGCGGTCGGGAAAGAGGGCAACGTGAGGAGATTCAGGCCGATGGGCCGCTGCCGGTCGGCGAGATTGAGGTAGGCGACCCGTTGCTCGAGGCCGGCGGGGACCATGCCGAGCACCGCCTCGGCCAGGTCCTGATGCGGGTCGACCACGACCAGCAGCAGCCGCTCGCGCCCCTCCGCCATCCGCTGCATCAGGTGGGAGGCCATGTGCACGAGCAGCGTCGACTTGCCGCGCCGCGTCTTGGCGACCACCAGCTGGTTACGGAAGAGGAGCCCGGCTGGCATGTAGGCCGGCACCTGCTGGCCCTGGTGGAGGGAGGCGCCGACCCGGCAGCCGCGCGCGACCCGCTCTTCCGGCGGCAGGACGCGGTGAGCCCCGGTCTCGACTGTGGTGGTTAGGCCGCCCAAGGTCTCGGGCAGGTGCCAGAGGGCGGCGATCTCCGCCGCGTTGAGGATGTCGGCCGAGCGAGGGACGCCTCTGCCTGCGTCCAGCGCCCGTGAGCCGGCCCGCCACGCCTGTGGCCGCAGAGAGTTGCCGATAGGATGGCCAAAAGCCTCGTACGCGTCGGCGACCCTGCTGACCAGGGCCCGCAACCTCTTCCTGGTTGTCTCATCTGGGCCAAAGGCCAAGACACGGAGCTGCACCCTGAATGCCGGGTAGGCGAGTTTCTCCTTCACCAACTCGGCGGCTATGTCCTCGCGGCCCCGGAGCAAGTGCGCTCCGACGGCCATGACGAGGGGAAGACCGACGAGGGTGCCCGCGGCTGTTCCCGCCAGGAGCAGGGCCTGCCCCTGCTGGTACCACTCGTAGCTCTGCAGGCCGATGCCAGACAGGCCGAGAAGTCCGATCAGCGGCAGCATGTCGCCGGCCTGGCTCGAGCTGGACTCCTCACGCCGCCGAGAGGCTGGCGATTCGGCGTGACGGCGGACGCGGTCGGGCCATCCGGGGTCAGCTGGGCACAAGACCAGCTGGGCCACCAGGCGCTCGCCGCCACGCACGCCGGCGGCTGCCGCCAGCACACCCTTGAAGGGATCGCCACGCCGCGTGTCGGTCGCGAGCGGCAACGACGGCTCTCGCGTCAAACGCAGTGCGAGGCCGCTGCAGATCTCGCCCGGCGCCGCCCGGGCGGGGTCGAGGTAAGGCCGCTCCTCGAGGCCAACCCGCCGGATGCCCGCCTGAGGATAGGCGGCCCGCAGCTGGTCGAGGGCCGCGTCCATTGCAAGGTCAGAAGCGGCGCGGACGTAAAAGCTGATCTGCCCCGGCCTGGCGACGAACTCGAGTGCGACGCCGCCGCTGCCGGCCAGCCCGGCGAGCAGGGCGCGCGACTGTGCCACAGGCTCGTCGTCCCAGCGCGAGGGCATGGCCTCGACGAGCACCGGGCGTTGCTCAGCGCGTCCCGGTCGCATCTCGCTCCTCCTCGGTTTCCAGCGCATCGGATTCCGCCCTCTTCACGAGCTTGAAGAAGGTGGCGCGTCCCTCGGGCAGCCTTCCCAGGTCGTTGAGATCCTTGACACCCTCGGGTAGCTCGACAAGTCGAGCGCGCGGACCGAGACGCTCTGCCAGCTCGCCCGCCGCCTTCCGGCCGGGCTCGTCCGCGTCAAACACGATCAGCACGCGTCGCGCCCGCTGCAGAAACGCCAGACGTTCGGCCTTTACGTGCGTGCCGAGCAGGGCGCAGATCGGCAGCGACCAGCCGGCGCCGGTCAGATAGTCGAAGGTGCCTTCGGTGACGAAGACGCGCGGCCGGCCGCGCACCCTTTCATAACCGAGCACCGGTTTCGGCAGGGACAGGCCGCGGTAAACCGGCTGGTGGCCGTCGTCGAGAGCGCGGCCGATAAGCCAGATGCATTGATCGCCGCGTAGCTCGGGCACGACAACTCGTCCCGCCATCGTCTCGCCGCCGTCGCGCCAGAGGAGGCCCATCTGGGCAGCGCGACGCAGGCTCAGGCGGCGCCGCTGCAGGTACTGGCGCAGCGAGCGGCCATCGCTGTAGCCCAGCCGGCAGCGATTCACCACCGACATACTGATGCCGCGGTCATCGAGATACTTGAGGGCCGCGGGCGTGTGTAGGAGGACCTCGTGATATACGGCGCTTGCCGCCGTCAGGATCATGCGGTCGTCCAGGGACAGTCCGTCCCTACTCTGCGGGCTCGGCCCTTCTGGCGCACGGCCGTTGCCAAGACGCTCCAGCGCCTCGCGAAAGCCGAGGCCTTCGGCGCGGCGCACGAAGTCGATGACGTCGCCCGAGGCGCCGCAGCCAAAGCAGTAGAAGCTGCGCGTCTCGGGGTAGACGACCAGGCTCGGATGCTCGTCGCCGTGGAAAGGGCACCGGCCGCTGAGGTGCGAGCCGCTGCGCTGAAGGACGACACCGTGCGCGGCGACGACGTCTTGGATCGGGTTGTTCCGCTTGATTAACTCGATGTCGTAGAAGGTCACCGGTCCGCCGCCTCCTCCCTCTCCGCCAGCTCGGCCGGGTCGGTCGTGACCAGCGAGTGCTCCAGCGGGCTGGCGTCGACGCGCAGGGCGATGTGGTTGCCGCGGGCGAAGAACAGGCCCTCGCCCTTGTGGCAGGAGAGGAGAAACTCCCGCTCGCCAGCGCTGAGGCGGAAGGTCTGGGAAACGGCGTCGATCGTGGAGCTGTCCTGGCGCATCAGCAGCTGCACGGAGCTGTTGGCGAGCACGGTGTGGCCCTCGGGCGTGGCGAGAAAGTCCTCCACGTCCTGGGTGACCGTGGTCAGTCCCAGGTAGTACTTGCGCGCCTGCCTGGACATCGAGGAGAGGAAGCGGGCGCCTTCCTCGTGCTGCATCAGCGACCAGGCCTCGTCGATCAGCAGCATCCGCGGCCGGCGCGTCCGGCGCACCTGGCGCCAGATGTAGTCGGCGATCAGGTAGACCCCGAGCGGTCGCAGGTCGGGCTCGAGGTCGCGCACGTTGAAAACGACGAAGGGCCGGTCCAGGTCGACGCTGGTCGGGGAGGAGAAGACCTGCCCCAGGCTGCCATCGACGTAGCGTTCCAGGCGGTCGGCGAGCCCCAGCGCGTCGCCCTGCTCGCGCAGAACCGCATAGAGGTCGCGCAGCACCGGCGCCGGCCGGGCGTGGGTCCGCGGCTCGCGGCTTATGCGGGCGCGGCGGTAGGTCTCCAGGAGGGCGGCGTCGAGCGCACCCCGTTCGCGCTGGCTCAGCGTCGAGCCGCGGTCGGCGAGCATGAGGCCGAGGAGGCCCTGCAGGCTCTGCAGCCGCTCGGTCAGAGGGTCAGTGACCTCGCTGTCATTGCCAGCGCCCGCCGCTGGCAGGTCGAAGGGGTTGATGTGGTGGGGTGAGCTGCTGGAAAGACGGATGTATTGGCCGCCGACCGCCTCGCAGACACGGCGATACTCGTCCTCGGGGTCGATGACGTAGTAGTCAACGCCCAGCATCAGCGCCCGCAACGCCTCGACCTTGCAGGCGTAGGACTTGCCGGCGCCGCTCTTCGCGAACACGACCTTGTTGGCGTTTTCGAGCTCACGGTTGGAGGGGTCAAAGATTACGAGTGAGTTGTTGTGGACGCTGACGCCGTAGAGGATGCCGCGCTCCATGGAGAGGTGGCTCGAAGTGAAGGGGATCATCGTGGCGACGCTGGTCGTCTCGAGGTTGCGGCAACGTCCCAGATGGTCCTGGCCGGCGGGCAGGCAAGAGAGGAGGCCCGGCAGCATCTCGTAGAGGGCCGGTCGCGAGGACGCCAGCATGCCGCCGAGCGCCGCCTCCACCCGCCGCGTCAGGTCGTCCAGCGCGCGCAGGTTGGCCCCGCGGAGGCACAAGTACAGGCTCGCCGAGAAGACGCGCTCCTCGCCGCGCTGCAAGGCGTCCCGCAGGCGCTCCACGTCCTCGTAGGCCACCTCCCGCTCGGCGCTGGCGATCTTGCCGCTGCGGGCGTCTAGCAGGCGGGATGACTGGAACTCGACCAGCTTGTGGGTGAGCTGGCGGATCGTCGCGCCCGAGTCCAGGGGTTCGAGGTGGAGGCTGATGTCGAGCGGCGCGTCGAAGTCGACCAGCCGTCCCAGCCAGTTGGCGTAGACGTAGCGCGGGTACTCGACCAGGCCGAGCACGCGGACCCAGCAGCCCTCGACCACGAGATGTGACCGGCTAGCCTCGACAGCGGCGGGCGCAACGGCGTCAGCCAGCGAGCGCGTGCCCCGCTGGAACCGTTCCTCGGAGGCTGACACGGCTTGCCTCTGCCTGTGCCCCTTGAGTCGGGAGAGTGGATTGATCATTGGCTGAGAGACTCCTTTCCGTTGGTCGTCATGACCACGGGTCTGAGGTTGGCGGGGATGGCGGGTGAGAGCGCGGCCTCCGAGCGCAGAAAGCCGCTCCACAGGGCTGTTAGTTCGTCGCTGCCCAGCCTCCGCGCGGTGACGCCGAAGGATGCCAGCGCCTGGACGATCTCCTGCGCCCGGAAGTCGAGCTGGCCCGCCGCGGCCTCAAGGTTCTGGCGAAAGTCTTTTGGCGTCGTCTGCCAGGGCCAGTGCATCCCGCGACGCTCGAAGGCCCCCTCCAGGCCGGCGGGGATGACGACGTAGAAGCGGCGCTCGAGCAGCGTCCGCTCGCGGGCGAGACGGCGCACGAAGGCCTCGTGATCGAGGGCAAGCCGGCGCAGCATCTCGTCGCCGCCGCGACGCGGACGTTCACGCAGGCCGTCCAGGTAAGCCTCTACGTCTGTGGGCAAGATGCGCACAACGACCTGGAGGGGGTAGGTCAGGGAGTTCAGGAACGCCTTGTAGCCGGCGATGATCCCTTCCTGCTCGGACTCGGACTTGAGGGCGAAGTTGATGCTCTGGGCGTCGAGGACCGCCCGGTAATCGCCGCCGCGCAGACAGAGGACGCCCTCGACGATGTCCTCCACGGGTAGCAAGTCTTGAACGCCGGCGAGTCGCTTAACGCGTGGCACGGAAGTCTCCTTCATCGCTCGTCGTTGACCGCGCGCTGTTCCTCGCCGGCTCCGGCAGCACTACCTCATAGGTGAATGCCTCATCCTCCCGTTCTTCAGGCCGCTGTCTCGTTCGCCAGACAGCGACGCGCGGGATTGCCCAGTAGCGGAGGAGGACGAAGGCCCAGTCCTCCATGGGACGCCCGGCAGGCCGCCAGAGGGCGGCCACCGCTACCGCGACGAGCACGCTAACCGCCACTGCCGCTTGCACGGGCATAGGCAATGGCAGCTCACTGGCGGCGCCGTAAGCCAGACCGAGCCCGACGGCGACCGTCATGAGCTGGCGCATCGTCAGGCCGGCGAAGGCCTTGTCCTCGACGTTCAGGTGGGTTGGAATCTCGTGTCGGTTCACAGCTCGTCTGTCACCTCCTGAGGAGCGATGTGACAAGAACTGTGAACCCTGTCAGTCCAACTTCAGTCCAGGAATCCAGTCCAATCAATCCAAATCGAGGCCGAATTTTCCAATTTCAGTCCAAGTGACTGGTGAGGGCAGTTCTCAATCGCGGATCGCGAAGAGTTTGCGGTGGTCATGGTCTGGGACCGCGAGCCTTGCCGAGCGACGGGGAAATGAGGCGATTTATCCAGGGCTGTGCGGGCGAGAGAAGAGCTCGTCAGGGCCTCGGGAATACTCGATCCGGGATCTCGCCCCAACCGGGTCGATCCGAATTGACGAGTGAGCTCCCTGACACGGATGACGCTGCAAGACGACTTCAACAACGTCCACCGAACTAACTCACGCCGCCGGCGGGATTGTACTTAAGCGGTCGGCTTCTGCGGTTAGAGATTTGCCTTGGTTGAGTCGGCGGACTCACCGCAGACTTCGCCCAGAGTACTCACCTGGCTCAAGAGCGCCTCTGCTGCCCCAAGAATGGCTTCAACGTTGGTGCGCCCAACCGAGTAATAGGCAAAGCGCCCACGTTGCTCGCGCTCGACAAGGCCACAGTCTCGCAGGAAAGAAAGATGGCCGGAAACGTTAGGCTGCGAGAGCCCCGTCTTGGCCACGATCTCGGAAACGGACTTGGGACCATTGCGAAGCTCTTCCAGGACGGCGAGCCGGGATGTGTCGCCCAGGCCGCGAAAGAGCTTGGCCTTCGTTGCTACGACCGTTCTGACATCAAGACTCATGACTGTGCGCCTCCTATAGGTGGGCGGTTATATAACCGGGCACTGATATGTGCAATGCCGCGACTGGGAGCAGCTCCGTCGGTATTGACTCAGCTCGCCATGGCGTCCTGGATCATGCCGGCGATGATCCGGGCCATGAGCACGATAGCTAGACCGGCCAGGGCGTTGACGATGGCGGCCTTGCCCTGCTCCATCTGGCGCGGGCTACCGGAGGCTGCCATGTACATGAAGGCCCCCCACATCACGAAGAACGCGGATATTGCGACGCCTACTCCAGTGCCAATGTTTAGAAGGTTATCGAACAGCGTGTTGATCTGGTCCAACTTGCTTCCTCCTTCCTACCTCTGAGGGGTTGGATTGACCGGCTCTTCCGCGAGCAACCGGAACTCGGAGACGAGCCAGCGGTCGCCCTCGCGGGCGAGGCGGCAGGCGACGCGCTGCAGCACCCGGTCTTCGACCAGGCGGCCTGACTCGAGGTCGATGCTCTTGCGCAGCTGCTCGGCTGATACCGACACGGTGGCCTCGTCTTCCGACATGGCGCTGACGGAGACCGTCACGACGCGAGTGGCGATGGTGCGCTTCTGTCCGACGGCGACCGGGTCCACTTGCGAGGCAGCGGCTGCATCACGGACGGCGCCGGTCGACAGGCTTAGAAGTCGCTGACGGTAGGGCTCTGGCTCGCGGAAGTCGAAGGTGCCGTAGGCCTGAACGAAGGCGCGGGCGGCCTCTTCGACCGCCTTCGTCTCGTCGCCCCTGTTAGTCAGCCTGCTCGCGCCCTGCCAGCCGCTGAACACCGCCATGATCAGCAGCAGGCCTGCGAAACCGGCGATAACGAACATGGCGCCGCGCTGGCCACTCATACCGCCACGTCCCAATAGGGCGGCCGGCCGGCGCTCACGAAGTGCTCCTTCCAGTAGTGGTCAGTGAGCGACACCTCTCGCACGAAGTCGCCGCTGTTGGTCGCCATGACCACCGAGCTGCCTCCCTGGAAGATTCCCACGTGAGAAATGCGGTCGGAGGAGGCGGAGGTGCCCTCGTAAAACACGAGGTCGCCGGGCTGAAGCTGCGCCGTCTCTATCGGCGCAGCCCACTCGAACTGCTGTTGGGCCGTCCGGGGCACCACCAGGCCAAACTGCGAGTAGACCCAGACAACGAGCCCGCTGCAGTCGAAGGCATCGGGACCGCTCGCCCCCCAAACGTAGGGCGAACCGACCTTCGAGCGGGCAAGCGAGACTGCCTGGGCCGGCATGCTCGACGGATGGGAGTAGCCGTACCCGGAGGCGTAGGCGAGGACTTTGTCGACGTAGGGCCAGGAGTGGTTATAGGCGTAGAGCGCGGCGCGCAGGTCGGCGGACGCGCCGTTAGCCTGTAGGTAACGCGCCGCCGCCGGGATGCAGTCGCGGAAGTCGTAAGGGTCAGCGATGCCATCGCCGTTGCCATCGGTGCCGTAGGCGGCCCAGGTGCTGGGCAAGAACTGGCAGTAGCCCACGGCGCCCGCCGAGCTCGTCGCCGTGTTCTGGCCGAAGTCGCTCTCGACCTTGGCGAGAGCCGCGAAGACCTGCCAGGGAATGCCGGTCCGCAGGCTCGTCTGCTGCATGACCTCCAGCTGGTCTGCCGGAATCGGGCCGAGCGCTGCGGGGACGCCGGCCGTACGGGTGGCTTCCGGCAGACCGCCGAAGGCAGCCAGGAGGAGGAGAAACGGTACGAAGACAAGCAGGGCCAGCGGGATGACCACCTTCATCGCGTCCCGGGTCAAGCTGCCCAGGACATCGGGCGTCTCCAGCTCGGCGGCGTCCCACATGGCTTCTTAGGCCCTTCCAGCGGCCGAGGCCGTGCGTCCGGCGCCGCCCGCCGCTCCAGCGCCGCCACCGCGACTGGCAGCCACGGCGCCCATGACGCGAGTGGCGACGACGAGCGTTGCGACGTTCCAGAAGCTGGCCTGACTGTTGCGGCTGCGTAGGAGCGACGGGACCTTCAGGGTCAGCCAACACACCGCAATGCCGAGCAGAAGCGTGAGTAGCGCGTTCGAGAGGCTGCCCGGCGTCAGCTCGACCATCAGCGCCGTGCCGAGGCGCAGAACCATCATCTGAATCGCTTGCTGGAAGACGGTTATCGGGAGGAGGTCGGCCCACCAGCGCGCGAAGCCCTGAGTCTGGGGCAGCACCCACAGGAGCGTGGCGATCGGCGCCAGGACAATGAGCATGTCGATCAGCGCCAGCCGCATGAGCATCTGGAAGACGAGGAGGATGGCGACGATGCCGTAGGCCAGCGCCGTGAAGATCAGGGCGATACCCTCCTGGGTCGGCGTTGCGGCGTCGTAGCCGGGCAGGCTCACCTGACCGACGGCGGCCGAGAAGGCGTTGTTGGCGTCGATAAGGAAGCGGACGAACTCGAGCGTGAGGTTCGCGGCTAGAGCGGCGAGGATCACGCGTGGCAGGAGCTCCATCACCTCGTGATAGGGGCTGCGCGTCTGCTCCTTCATCATGACGTTGAAGCCGCCCCACATGAGGATGACGGCGAGGCCCACGTTCACCAGGGCGCGCGAGAAATCCCACAAGGTACGGACGGTCGTGCTCTCGTAGGTACCCTCCGCCGGCGTCTGAGTGACGAAGTTCAGGGATGAGTCGCCGAGGCCCATCGCCCAGTCCACGAACCCGCGCATCGCCTCGAGCAGCGCTTTACCGATCTCGTTCAGCACGGCGTTGAGGATGTCTCCCGCCCACTTGCGAGGGTCGAGGCCGCTCAGGAGGTCGAGCGGGTTCGGAATGTCGATGTCAGGCCCGACGAGGGGCGCGACTTCTGGGCCAATTTGGGGAGCAGGCCCCACAGCCGGCACTGCCAGGGCGTCGACGGGTGGAGAACCTGCTGGTGACGAGCTCGTGCTTACGAGGGACAGCGAAAGCGACGCGGGTGGTGGTTGGGCATCAGCGGGTGCGAGGGCGGCGCCTGGGGATGCGAGCGGCGCGCCGGCGAAAACTAGCTCAGCAAACGCCTCATTGGCGGTCGGCTCCGGCCCCTCGGCGTGTGCCGTAGAGGCCGCTAGGATAAGCAAAATCAGGCAAAAGACGGCTAGTGTTCCGAACAGTAGGCCTCGCATGTCGACTCCCTTCCGCCATCGGGCGGTTTTTGGGAACCAGCTTGAGGCCCTCCAGTCCAATTTCAGTCCAAGAATTCAGTCCAAGTAGTCCATCACGCCCCTGTTCAGTCCAAATTCAGTCCAACCGGCCTCCTGGACGTAACTGCTCACGCCAATACTAGGGCGACAGCAAATGTGGTCATCGTCATGGGGCGCTTGTCTGGCTATTTAGTAGGCGACTGTCTCGCGAAGCGGGCCAACGCATTGGATTCCTACGCCTCGCCTAACGCAAATTTTGTTCACGCTGCCGTGAGGCCGAGAGTTTGGCAGATCTCGTTCAGATCGGCGTCGAGTTTACGCATGGCGGCTTCGACGCGGCTCGGATTTCGAGTCGGGAGTCGGCGATGGGGCTCGGTGGCCAGCGTGGAGAGTGGTCCGAGCAGGAGCGTGCGCGCTTTGATCAGCAGGATGCCCAGTTTGACTCCGAGAGGTGTGACCCGATAGCGGCGCGTCTTGCCAATACGCTCTACCAGACCTTTGGCGCGGAGCTTGTTGAGGTCATAACGCAGTTGGGTCAATCGGTAATCGGATTCAGTGAGACGGTGCCGCCGGAGGAGGCGTTCATGGGCGTCACGGCTGGTCCAGTCTGAGACGAAGCCAGTTGCCTAATCCAGTAGTCACAACGCGCTCGAAGGAGGGCCGGACTGAGCCGGTCAGCCGCGGCTTGCAGCGCCTCGATGTCGGCAGCCGCCAGAAAGGTGTTGTCCTCTTTGCGGAAGCCGATACCCAGGCGAGTGAGTTCCTGGGCAATGAAGGAGTGACCGTTGAGAAAGCAGGTCACGTTGAAGGGGAGGTAGGTTGAAACACAGGCTCATTGGCCCCATGACCCGGTCGAACACGTAGAAGTAATAGTGGAGGAACTGCTTGAAACAGGGGCTGATCATCCGGTAGTTAGCGTCGCCGCTCTTGGGCAGGACGCGTGGTGTATAAGAGACGAAGGTCCGTCCCCGCTCCATGCTCGTCAGGATACAGGCCACTCCGGATTCGCCCTCGAGACGCCGGTAATAGGGCAGTACCACATCCTCTTTCCGGGCGCCTTCAGAGGCGCGGAGGGCAGGGATGTCTCGTTCAGACGTGTACTGGCGCACCCAATTCTTGTAGTAGTCCGTGCGTCTCGCCAGGACAGATGGGTCGATACAGGCTTTGCCGGCCACGTCATGGAAGAAGTAGTTACCCTCGGGCATTATCCGCTCGATCACGAGAAGCTTGGCCGTGCCCGGCATCGCACGCCTGCACTGCAGGAGGATATCCCTGGCGCGCGCGTCCTCCCAGTCATGCTTCACCCAGGACATGAGATAGAAGTCACCGCCCCCGGCACCGCCTTGAAGAAGTCACCACCCTCAGCTCGGCAGCGATCGGCGACGCCGGCCACTTCGAACACGGCCGACGCCTGTTCGACCACGTGTGGCTGATCCAGGAGCACCCCGTGCAATTCTGGATGGCTGCTCAGGATGGTCGCAAGGAGGGTGCCATTGCCTCCGCCAACGTCGACCACTACACCGCGATCTGGGAAGGGCTAGGTCGTCGCTACGCGGACGGCTGTCTGGCGGGCGTTATCGCCCCTGGCGGCCGTGCTTCTAGGCGCGGTCGGCCGTGTGCTGTGAGAGAGGCCAGGATGCCCACACCTTTTACGATCCCTTAACCGCCCTTAACCGCGTCTTAAACCTGGCGCCCTAGTCTCAAGAAGCAAGAGCGGATGGAGAGGGGTAATGATCCCCTTCGCGTCTAGGGGCTTCGACGTCTGGACGAATGCGGCAGAGCGCTAGGAGCTTCGGTTCCAATCGTTCTGCGGGCCGCTTCCTTGCCATCGATGCCCCTTTCATAGAAGAGATCGAGGCAGCGTAGATTGTGTCGCCTCACTCGATGACCAGCCATATTCTCGTCGTTGACGACGAACCTACCCTCGTTGCAACCATCAAATACAACCTGGAACGCGAGGGCTATCGAGTAATGAGCGCGGCAGATGGTGCCGAGGCGCTGGAAATAGCACGAGCGGAGCGGCCGGCCCTCATTATCCTCGACTTGATCTTGCCGGGCTTGCCCGGCTTAGAAGTCTGCCGCCTTATACGCCAGGAGATGAGGATGCCCATATTGATGCTCACCGCCAAGGCGGACGAGATCGACAAGGTCACGGGGCTAGCGCTCGGCGCTGACGACTATATGACGAAGCCTTTTAGCATGCGAGAGCTTCTGGCCCGAGTCCAGGCTCTCCTTCGCCGGGCCGAGCTTCCCGCGCCGCAGGAAGACGTCCTCATCTCAGGTGATCTCCGAATCGATTTGCAGCGAAGACAAGTCTACCGTAAGGGCGAAGCTCTCGCACTGAAGCCGAAGGAATTCGAGCTGCTGCTCTACTTCATGCGCCACAGGGGCCGCGCCTTCAGCCGCGAAGATCTCATGAACGGCGTCTGGTCGTACGAGTTCGGTGGCGACTCGCGCACGGTGGATGTCCACGTTAGCTGGCTGCGTCAGAAGATCGAGGATGAGCCGGCCAAACCAACCCGCCTGATAACCCTGCGAGGCATGGGCTACCGGTTCGACGGCTGAGCCAGGCACGGCACAAGCGACGGCGAAAGCCAGGCCCCAGTTTTAATGGACCGCGCGAGACCGAGCGCCGGGCCTTTCACAAAAAGCCTTCTAAACACCGCGGGCCGCAAGATCACAGTGTCTCCGCCCCCAAGGTCGTCGTTGTCTTTGTTAACGCTTGAACCAGGCTTTTGTTGACCCAAGATTTACCGGTCATTTACCGGCCTTAACTGCGACTTAAAGCCGCGCTCCTATCCTTTTCTCAACAGCACAGATAGAGGAGTTGCGACTGATGAGGATTCCCATGCACATACCAAGCCCCGTGCCCAAGCGCATGCCGACATGGCTTAACAATTTCGGCGCGGCCCTGAAGCAAGCCCTGTTAACCCCCCAGCGGCTGCCGGACGACTCGGACTACGGCCTTGACCTGCTCCTGGGTGCATCCCTTACCGACCCCGACCTGGCCCGTTACCTGCGGGACGAAGGCATCCTTCCCGCGTCCCGGCTTGAGCCGGATGACCGCGAACGCTGGCGATCGTGACCACGGATCAGTCAGCCCCTGCGCACCTTCCTGAACTCGAACGGGCGTGGTCTGAGCTTTTCTGTCTCGAGGACGAAGAGGCCTCTGAGCTGCTTCTCATCCGCCACGGAGAGCCTGAAGAGTCGTCAGTTTCGGCAACGGCGTCAGACCCACCGCTCAGTCTCCGCGGTCGCCGCCAGGCTTCGGTGTTAGCCTCGCGCCTTCAGCAGTACTGGATCGAGGCGATCTACGCGGGACCAGAGCTGCGCACCGTCGAAACGGCGAAGACAATAAGCAGCGCACTGGATCGGCCGGCAACCTCGGAGCCGGGACTGGGAGACATTCGGGTCCTCCTCCAACCATACCTCGACTCCGTCTCGCTAGCGGCAGCCTTCATGTCGATGCCGCGCTGGGACTCGGTCGCGGCCCTGGAGTCGAGCCGCGAATTTCGCCAGAGGGTGCTGCAGGCGGTAGACGCGATCATCGCCCGCCATCCGGCACGCCGCGTCGCCGTCGTGACGCATGCGGCCGTGATCAACGCTTACCTGAGCGTCCTCCTGGAAATCCCGCGCGACATGTTCTTCTTGCCGGAATACACGTCTGTCACAGTAGTGCGCAACCTGCGCGACCTGACCGCGGTGGTCACGGTCAACGACTTCACCCATCTCTCTTTGGCGGAACGCGGCGTTGCGAAGTGACCTCTGTCGACCCTGAGACCCGTAAAGATTTACCGAGGGTTTACGCGCCTTAACGAGGCGTTAAAGACGCTTGCCTAATCTAAGGCCAGGATTAGGGTTAGCAATTCAAGGAGGAGTTACGTGAAGCAAATTGAGCGCTCGGCCATCAGGAAGTGGCACCTACCTTTCCTGCCCGGCGCTGCTCTGGTCGCGGCAGCGCTGATTACACTGCTGCTCGCTGCCTGCAGCGATGACGACAACAAGTCCAGCGCCGGCGCAAACGGGACGCCATCCAGCGTGGACGCGAATACCCTTGCCGGCTATCCGGCGTGCGCGACGGGTGGAGCAAGCGCTCTGACCGGCGCCGGCGCGACTTTCCCCTTCCCGTTGTACTCGAAATTCATCGATGATTACGGAAAGCTGTGCAGCGTCCAGATCAACTATCAGTCGATCGGCTCTGGCGGCGGCATTCGCCAGATTACTGAAAAGACGGTCGACTTTGGAGGGTCCGACGGCATTCTGACCGATGCCCAGGAGCAGGCGGCCACCGCCGCCGGCGGATCAATCATGCACATCGCCATGACCAGTGGCTCCGAAGCCGTGGTCTTCAACCTGCCGGGCATCAACCGCAGCCAGCTCAAGCTGGACGGCCCGACCCTCGCCGACATCTACCTCGGCAAGATCACGAAATGGAACGACCCGAAGATCGCGGCCCTGAACCAGGGCGTGAACCTCCCGAACGCCGACATCGCGGTGGTGCACCGCTCGGACGGATCTGGCACGACCTTCATCTTCACGAACTACCTCTCGAAGGTCAGTACCGAGTGGGAGAGCAAGGCTGGTTTCGCGACCTCCGTGAACTGGCCGGTCGGTATTGGCGCCCAGGGCAACGAGGGCGTAGCAGGACAGGTACGGCAGCTGCCCGGCGCCATCGGCTACGTGGAGCTGGCCTACGCGAAGCAGAACAACCTGGCGTGGGCACAGATGAAGAACAAGGCCGGCACTTACCTGGATCCGACGCTGGAAGCGACGACCGAATCGGCCTCCGGCGTTACCATCCCGGCCGACATGAAGATCCTCATCACTGATTCAGCCAACGCGAAGGCCTACCCGATCGCCGGCTTCACCTGGGTGCTCGCGTACGTGAACCAGCCTGACACCGCGAAGGGCAAGGCGCTGGCACACTTCCTCTGGTGGGCCATACACGATGGTCAGAAGTTCGCCACTGCGCTCGACTACGCTCCCCTTTCGCCTGACTCCCTGAAGGCGGCGGAGGCGCAAGTAATGAAGCTGATGTGCGGCAGCGCCCCCTGCCTCGCAAAGTAGTAGGGGGTTACGCGCCTGAATGAACCTCAAGCTTGTCGCGACTGACACCGTAGCCCGGAGAGCCGGTTCCCTACCGATAGGGGATTGGCTCTTCCGTGGCGTCGTCTACGGCTCGGGTTTGGCCCTGCTGGCCGTGATGGTGGCAATGGTGTACGAGCTCGCGGACGGCGCGCGCCCCTCGTTTGCGAAATTCGGTTTCGGGTTCCTCACAGGCACCACGTGGGATCCGGTCAAAGAGGTGTTCGGCGCCCTGCCGCTGGTCTATGGCACGATCGTTTCGTCAATCGTTGGCCTCGTCATCGCGGTACCGATCAGCATCGGAACAGCGATCTTCCTGTCGGATCTCGCGCCTGCCTGGCTGCGCCGTCCGGCCTCTTACCTGATCGAGATCATCGCCGCCATACCGAGCGTCATCCTCGGTCTGTGGGGTCTCTTCGTCCTCGTGCCGATAGTGCGGGATCCTATCCAGAAGCTACTTGGAGACAATCTGGGCTTCATTCCCCTCTTCGAAGGACCCCGGTTCGGCCTCGGCGTCCTTAGCGCCGGCATCATCCTCGCCATCATGGTCGTGCCAATCATCACCGCCGTAAGCAGGGACATCTTTCTGGCCGTGCCCAACAGCCAGCGCGAGGCGATGATTGCGCTGGGAGCTACGCGCTGGGAAGTGATCTCCCAGGCCGTCATTCCTTACGCGCGCTCTGGTTTGATCGGCGCCGGGATCCTGGGGTTCGGCAGGGCCATCGGCGAGACCATGGCTGTGACCATGGTCATCGGCAACGGCTTCAAGATATCGCCATCCCTGTTTGAGCCCTCGCATACGATCGCAAGCGCCATCGCGAGCGAGTTCAGCGAAGCCACCTATGATCTCTACATAGCTGCTCTGGTCGAGGCGGGGCTAGTACTGATGGCCATCTCCCTGATCATCAACATCCTGGCGCGGGTCCTCGTCGGCACGCTCGTGCGGGTGCCAGCGACGGTGCGGGAATGATCAAGTCTTACGAGTTCCGGCGCGGACAGAGCAGCTTGTTCCTGGTGCTATGCGCCCTGTGTGCCGCGCTTTGCATCGCGGTCCTCTTATACATGGTTGGCTACGTATTCGTTCAGGGGGCCAGCTACATAAACTTCGACTTCTTTGTCCAGACACCGCGTCCTCTCGGCGAGTCCGGTGGTGGCGCCGCGAACTCCCTGGTCGGCACTCTGGTCATGGTAGGCATCGCGAGCCTGATCGGCATACCGGTCGGACTCGGGTGCGGCATCCTGGTGTCCGAGTACGCCGGCCCACGTCTTGGCGGCGCCGTGCGCTTCCTGGCAGATGTGCTCAGTGGCGTGCCGTCGATCGTCGTCGGCATTTTCGTCTTCGAGCTGATCGTCGTGCGCCAGGGCCACTTCTCGGCCTTGGCCGGCGCCGTCGCCCTCGCTGTCATCATGTTGCCGATCGTCGCCAGGGCAAGCGAAGAGATGCTCAAGCTGGTGCCGGTCAGCCAGAGGGAGGCAGCGCTTGCCCTGGGTATCCCGCGGTGGCGGACCGTCGCGAGCGTCGTCCTCCCCGCGGCGATGAGCGGCCTGGTCACAGGCGCGCTGCTCGCCATCGCCCGGGCGTCGGGCGAAACGGCGCCACTTCTTTTCACGGCGCTCGGCAACCGCTTTATGACCACGGACATCAACCAGCCCATGGATTCGCTGCCGTTACACATCTATCGATACGCCATCGGGCCCTACGACCAGTGGCACCAGGAGGCGTGGGCGTCAGCCTTCTTCCTCATCATGATCGTCCTGGTGGTCAACGTGTGTGCCCGTTTACTAGCAACTCGCCTGCGAGGAGGCATGGGGTGATAGAGATCGAGAAGACTAAGACACCGCAAGACGTGAGTAAGATGACAGCTGAGTGGCAAAAGGCACCGACCGATATTATCAGGGGAACGTCACCACTCGAGGTTTACGACCTCACCGCCTGGTACAGCAGCACGCGGGCGATTCGCGACATCTCCATCAATATGCAGGCAAACCGTGTAACGGCCGTCATTGGTCCTTCAGGCTGCGGCAAGTCGACTTTTATCCGCTGCCTGAATCGCATGCACGAAGTGACGCCGGGTACCCGGATGGAGGGGCGCATCCTGTTGGACGGAGAGGACATCCTCGGTGACAACGCCGACCCCGTGCGCCTGCGGCGGCGCGTCGGCATGGTCTTCCAGAAGCCCAATCCGTTCCCGACCATGTCGATCGCCGACAATGTGACGGCAGGACTGCGCCTCAACCGGATGTTCGCCGGCAAGAAGGAGTTCGCCGAGCAGGTCGAGAAGAGCCTGCGCCAAGCGGCCCTCTGGGACGAGGTGAAGGACAAGCTCAATGAGCCCGCGACGAACCTCTCCGGCGGACAGCAGCAGCGCCTCTGTATAGCGCGGGCGCTTGCTGTGGAGCCCGAAATCCTGCTCATGGATGAGCCGTGCAGTGCCCTCGATCCCTTCGCCACCCTGAAGATCGAGGAGCTGATGCGAGAGCTCGTACGCCACTACACGATTGTCATTGTCACCCACAACATGCAGCAGGCGGCTCGCGTCTCGGATTACACGGCCTTCTTGCTTACAGACGAGGACCGCGCCGGGCGTCTGATTGAGTACGGGCCGACGCAGCGCATCTTCACTAACCCTGAGGATAAGCGCACCGAGGACTACATCACCGGCCGCTTCGGATGATCGCCCACGACGCCCCGCGACGATTCGCTGCCGAGCTTCTCGGGACGTTCCTCTTGGTCTTCGCCGGACCGGGAGCGATCGTCATTAACGAGGCCTCCGGCGGCCAAATCATGCACCTCGGCGTCGGGCTCAGTTTCGGGCTGGCCGTCATGACTGCGATTGTTGCCTTCGGCCCCATCTCCGGCGCCCACATCAATCCAGCCGTCAGCCTCGCCTTCGCGCTCAGCCGGCGGCTCGCTTGGTCGCAGCTGCCCGTTTATCTCGCAGGCCAGATCGTTGGTGCCCTCGCAGCGGCGGCCCTGCTCCTGGCGCTCTTCGGGCACGTCGCGGACCTCGGATCGACGGTTCCGTCCGGCAGAGCCGCGCAGGCGCTCGCGATCGAGGTGACAATCACCTTCTTCCTCGTGAGCGTCGTCCTCGCGGCGACAAGCAACGCTGGCGCTAGTTTGGGGAGCGTGGCCCTCGCAGTCGGTGGCTATGTCGGCCTCGCCGCGACCTTCGCCGGTCCAATCACCGGTGCCTCGATGAACCCGGCTCGATCGTTCGGGCCTGCCGCCATCAGCGGCGTTTGGGACGATCACTGGGTCTACTGGCTCGGCCCGACTGCCGGAGCCGTCCTCGGCGCCGCCGTCCACACCGCCCTCCAAACAGGAGCGGTCGACGCAAACAGCAACGAGGAAACAAGTGATGAACAAGATACGCGTTCTCTTCCTTTGTACCGGTAACTCGGCCCGTAGCATCATCGGCGCCGCTCTGCTCAGCCATATGGCCGGCGACGCCTTCGAGGTCCATAGCGCCGGCGTCGAACCGCGCGGCATCAACCCGCTCACCGTGCGTGTCCTGGCATCGGCCGGAGTCGATATCTCGGGTGAACGCTCCAAGCACGTCTCCGAGTACGAGGGCCAGCGATTCGACTACGTGATCACGGTCTGCGATGCCGCGGCCGAGCGCTGCCCAACCTTTCCCGGCCAGCCGGAGCGCATCCACTGGGGCTTCCCTGACCCCGCCGCCGTCGAGGGCAGCGACGAGGAGAAGCTTTCCGCCTTCCAGGAGACCGTGCAGGGGATGAGGCAGCGGCTTCTTGCCTTCATTACCGTCGCTGAACGGGCGGCTCAGAAGGCTTCCAGCTGAATCGCAAATGGTCCCTCCAGGGGCTCTGGGATGTGTCGAGGGTAAAAGTCGAATGAGTGAGACGCAGGTGAGGACAGCATGACGCGGACCCACATGGAGCAGCAGCTAGACGAAATTCAAGGAGATATGCTCGTGCTCGCGGGCATGGTTGAGACCGCTATCAGCCGGGCAATCGAGGCCCTACGGGACAGAGACCTGCCCTTGGCCCGCAGCGTAATCGCCGATGACATGAAGATCAATCGCCGGCGTTATGACACGGAGGAGAAGTGTATCGAGCTGATCGCGACGCAGCAGCCCCTCGCCGGCGACCTGCGCGTGATTGTCGCAGTGCTGCACATCATCGTCGACCTCGAGCGGATGGGGGACCACGCGGAAGGCATAGCGAAGATCGCCATAATCCTCGCCGATGACCCGCCTCTCAAGCCCTACATCGACATCCCGCGCATGGCGGAAGCCGGTGCCGAGATGCTCCGCGACAGCCTGCAGGCGTTCAGGGATAGAGACGTCGCCCTGGCCCGAGCTGTCTGCGACCGCGACGACTACGTTGACGCCCTTTACGACCAGATCTATCGCGAGCTGCTGATCATCATGCTAAACGACCCGAAAACCATCGAGCGCGCGACCCACCTCACCTGGGTGGCGCATAACCTGGAGCGCATAGCCGACCGCGTCACCAACATCTGCGAGCGTGTGGTCTATCTGGTTGAAGGCAAGATCGAAGAACTGAACGTCTCCAAGTACTAACCCGCGCTCCGCCGAGGTTTAGCTGCTGGACAGGCCAGCTTCATCTTTTACCATCCCTTAACCGCCCTTAACTGCGCCTTAAATCGAGAGAGTTAGATTCAAGTCAGCGAACGAGTGCGGACGGTTTCGATGCGCCTTCCTGCTGAGGGAGCGACGAGAGGAAATCCTTGAGCGATGCGCAGGCATCATTGCCGCCACACCGGGTCTGGGATCGAAGAAATAGCGCGATCTGCGATGGCCGAGAAGACCCTGAGCGCCTGTGACCCGCGACACAACTCCTGAAGGCGCCCTCTCAGAGGTTGGGCCTGACGCTCCGCTCTTTCTCCTCTTCGACGCCGCGCGCATACTCGAAAACTTGCTGGACGACCGTCTTGCCCTGCTCGACTTGAGCTTCGCTCAGGCCAGGAGCCTCGTCTTGATGCTGGTCGCGGATGAACCCCTCACGCCGTCGGTCCTGGCCACCTTGATCCTCCAGGAGGTACAGAGCGTCAGCGGTCTAACCGATCGCTTGCAGAGCCGGGGCCTGATCAAGAAGGAAGCGCACCCGCTTGATCGAAGGAGCTCCATCCTGACGTTAACTCAAGAGGGGCAGGTGCTCGCTCAAGAGAGCCTCGGCGTATTCCGTGCAGCGACGCTCGAGCTCCCTCCCGGGCTCGAGACGCTCAGCGGATGCGAATCCCCGCTCGAGCGGCTCCGGGACTTCGCGATCGCCTCCGTACCTTTGAGTCTGGCGTCCTACAAACGGGCCCTCAAGGCGTTCTGGAAGAATGAGCCGCGTAGCACTTAATGAGCAGATTTCACAACATATTAAGGTCGCGTTAAAGAGCGTTAACACCTGCGCCATTATTCTTCAGTACCGTTATGTCAGCGGCGGGGCTGTTGGAGGCACTCGTGGTCGAAGTTATTTGCTTGCAGTTGGTTGACATGGCGTTCGAGTACGCTGGCTCGTTTCTGGCGCGTCTCCTGCTCGGGCTTCTTGGCCAATCAGACGGTTCGTTGGCTGTTTCTAGCTAGGGAGTCTGGAAGCGCACAAGCCTAGTGCCGATCGGGCGACGCTTTCTCTACGGGGATTCTGGACGGAAGGGGATCTCGACCTGGCCCTCGTGAAAGCGCGCAGCCCCAGGGCGCATCGCTGCCAGCGCGACGGGCAGCGGAATCAGCCGCCGGAAATTGCCGACGTCCACGTACAGCTCATCACCCCGCTTCGTTAGAGAGAGCCGCGTGACCTCCACGTTGGGCATCGGTATCCGCACCAAGTAGCCTTCTTGGTCGGAAACGATCGTGAGCGTGGCACCACGGTGCAGCACCGCACACGGGTCCTGTTCTCCAAACACCGAGCAGCCAGGGAGGAGAGCGCCGCCAGGCCAACCGGCTCGGCCGCCGATAGGGGCGCCCGGAAGAGAGGCAGGCCGGCGAACGCCACCTCGATGTCACTCAGGAGGCTCTGCTGCCGTTTCTGCAGTTGCTGAAAGTACTCAGGCGCCGGCTCGATTTCAGGCAGGAGGCTGTTCACGAAGACGGCGTCGATTGGGTAGCCGAAGAGGTTTAGGTAAGTCTCTGCCCGCTGCGCCTCCTTGAGCACTGTTCCGTCGGCCGTGAGCACAATGCGATAGCTGCTGGTGTCGGCGTCGCTGAGGAGCTTACGCAGCCCGCGCACACGGTCGGACAGCTCGCTGACGACGTCCACGAGATCCATGTTCGGCAGCAGGTTGCGCAGTAAAGGCCCCGCAAAGCGATTGAGCCGCGCCTTCAGGCTGCTCAGGCGAGACGCGTACCACTCGAGCGAGTCTGGCATCGTAAGCAAGCGCAAGGTCTCGCCGGTCGGGGCTGCGTCTACAATAACGACGTCGTAGCTGGAGGTCCGCGCTTGCTGGTAGATGCGCACAAGCGCCGCGATCTCCTGCATACCGGGGATCACCGCCAGCTCCTCCGCCTGGACCGCGGGCAGGCCCTCCTTCCTCAAGACTTCGGCCATCTGCGACTGGATCTTGCCCCAGTGGCGCCGCGCCTCCTCCAGGACGTTGATCTCCTGCGCGTCCAGGTCCGGCGCTACCCCGCGGGGCTCGTCGCTCAGCTCGCAACCCAGCACGTCGCCAAGGCTATGGGCGATGTCGGTGCTGACGACGAGGGTCCGCCAGCCGAGCTCAGCGGCCCGCACGGCGGTGATCGCCGCCATCGTTGTTTTGCCGACGCCGCCTTTGCCAACGTAGAGGATGAGCCGCGCGCCGCCGGCCTGCGAACCCGTCACGGGGCCTGAAACGGACGGCTTCCAGGGTTTGGCCTGCGCGGCTCGATGGCAGGACGCGACAGGGTCACGTGCAGCTTGTAGAACAGGTCGAAGGCATACCAGAGGAAGAGATAGCCGGGAATTCGGCTGAATTGGAAGCCGCGCAGCAGCCCTTGTGTCGCTCCCAAGAGCGCGAGGAGCAGCGGCGCCAGGAGCTTCAGGTCTGCCGTCCCTTTGCTGAACCGGACTACCGCCGTGTTACCCGCGGCTAGGTTGGCCATCACGACCTGCGCCGTCGGGCTAATGCCCGCGTAGGGCAAGTGTGCCTGTTGCTCGGTAACCGCGGTCAGGCCGGCGGAGGCCAGAATTCCAAGAACAGCATCGTGCGATATCATCGCCGGGTTGTAGGAGATTGTGAGACTGCTTGCGCGGGCGGTGAAGCGAGCATCCTCAACACCGGGCAGTGAAAGCAACCGCGGCTGTACCTGCGAGGCTGCCGGCCTTTCGCCGCGTTCTAGCTTGAGGCGCATCCGGCCCGGTATATCGCTAATCAGCCGCGCCATTTCTTACCTCGGCTCTTCGCCCTGCCCGGCGTAGCCAGCATCGATCTGGATCGCCTCCTCATCGGGGGTCACGCTGGGGTTGACCTCCTCTTCCTCCTGCGCTTGTTGTTCGGCGCGGGTTTCCGCGTAGATGTCTTCAACCGTCTCTCGCGCCTCCTCGGCCAGCTCACGTATCTTCTCTGACACGATCACGACGCCCTTCATCGCAGTCTTGGCCAGGGGGCGCAGGGTGGAAACGCCGTCCTTGCTCTGGGTCATGCGCAGGACCACCGTCACCGCAAGTCCCCAAACGATGCCGCTCATGGCTCGACGGGGCAACTCCTCGAGCATTCCTCATCCTCCTTCAGGCTGTCGGTCAGAACTCATCACAACAGGTGGGCCGCTTGAGCCGAGCAGGGGCCGGAGGCCGTTCAGCGCGGCTGCGACCGACGACCCGTTGTTGAGCGCCGTGGAGAGCAGCGGGCCAGCCGCGCCGCTCGCGGCCATCGCCATCCCGGCGACGTTGGGCAAAGCAACGATCGCCAGGTTCTGTTGAATGAGCCCCATCGCGCGGCGTGAAAGCTCGACGGCGAGCGGCAGGCCGGCGAGGCTGTCTTCCAGGACGATGTCCGCCGTCTCCCGCGCGATGTCCGAGCCGCCGCGGAAGGAGACCGAAACGTCGGCAAAGGCCAGCGCGGGCGAATCGTTGATGCCGTCGCCGATGACCGCCACCACGTGTCCTTTTGCCTGCAGGGCGCGCACGATCTCCGCCTTGTCCTCCGGAAAGACGTTCGCTCTCACCTCGTCCAGCCCGAGAGCGGCCGCGACGGGACGAGCGGCGTCTTCATCGTCTCCCGTTACCATCACCAAGTTCCGGAAGCCCATCTGGCGCAGCCTGGCGATCACATCCCGTGCCTCCCGCCGCGGGATGTCCGCGTAGTAGATAGCGCCTAGTAGCTCGCCGTCGCGCGCGACCAGGACCAGGGAGTCGGATGATGCCGCTCCCTGGCCGTTGAGATGGGGAAGCGCGGAGACGCCGTTTTGCTGCATGAAGCGCCCGTCGCCAACGTGCACCACGCTGCCGTTGACCAGCGCTTCCACGCCGAGGCCGATCGTGAAGTGAGAATCATCTCGCTCCGGCACGGCGAGGTTGCGCTCCTCTGCGGCGCGGACGATGGCGCTGGCCACGGGGTGCGTAAGGCGTTTTTCCGCTGCGGCGGCCAGCGCCAGCACCTCTTCCTCCAGAGTTGCCGCCGCCAGGGGGACCACGCGCGTCACCACCGGCCGGCCGAAGGTCAGCGTTCCCGTCTTGTCGAAGATGATGGAGTCGGCGCGGGCGAGCTGCTCGATCGCCCTGCCGCCCTTGATGATGACGCCGCGCCGCGCGGCGGCTGCCATTGTCGCGAGGATCGTCGTCGGCGCGGACACGCGGATACCCGTGGCGAAGTCGAAGAGAAGGATGGAGACGGAGCGTCCGGCGTCACCGGTCAAGGCGTACACACACGCACTCAGAGCGAAGGTTGGCAACACAAGCCGATCGGCGAAGCGGCGCGCATAGTTGGTCGCGCGCGTGTCGTACGAGGGAGCAGCCTGCAGCAACTGGGCGACGCGATGAGCGCGTGTAGAAGCACCCACGTGCTCCGCGCGAATGTAGAGCTTGCCATCGGAAAGAACCGTGGAGGCGAAGACCTGGCCACCAACCTGCTTCTCAACCTGGCGTGATTCGCCTGTGAGGCTCTTCTGGTCGACCTGGCCTCGCCCAGCGACGACGACGCCGTCGACCACGATCAGCTGCCCCGAGTAGACGACGACCGTATCGCCCGGCTGGACATCGGAAACCGCCAGCCGTAGCTTGCGATGGCCACGCAGGACCCAGGCATAAGGATCAGCGCCCGCGAGCAGGTCGGCGACGGCGCGGCGCGAGCGGCGTGAGGTGAGCGAGCGGACGTATTCACCGGCCTCAATCAGCGCCACCGATAGCCCGGCCGCGAGCGCATTGCCTCGGAGAGCGAGGAGGCCAACCGCGCTGAGGTCCAGCACGTCCACCGTGACTTTGCGCTCCCTCGTCAGGGCCTCTGTCGCGCGCTTCACGAGGGGCCCTGCGGCGCAAGCAAGCAGCCCGAAGCTGACGGCGGCAGGCGCCTCAAGGAGGACGGCCGCGGCCGATAAGAGGCCGGCAAGCAGCGGCCTCACCGAGGGCCTTGGGTCCTCGCCGGAGCTCTCGCTGTCTGCCGCCTGGCCCTGACGCACAGCCGCCATGACGTCGGCCGTCGAAAGGACAGACGCGTCGAAGAGAACGACAACCGATCCGGTTGCGGCTCCGACGCGCACTTCGATGACGCCGTCCTGCCGCCGCAAATAGCTTTCCAGCCGGAGCGCCAGGGCCGGGTCGCCCTTTACTCGTCGTATCCGGGCGCGAAGACGCCCCTTCACCTCATGAACGAGGTGGGGCTCTTCTGCTGATGGGACGACGCTTATATGGTCAGAGAAGGGATCGGGGGCAGCCAACGTAAGGAGCCCACCATCATGCAACCTGGTTCTGCTCCCCGGCCTTGGCGCTCTTCTCGCGAGCGCGTTCGCTCGCGGCCTCGGTATAGAGCTCGCTCAGGGCGTCTCGGCCTTTGCGAGTTGCATCGGCCAGCACGTGACCGGCCGTCGTTCCGCCGGCGACGATGGTCCGAACAGTCGGCCGAACACCGCGGCGCAGCGGCTTCACTACGGCCATCGCCACGCTAAAGGCCAAGGCCCCAGACGGCGCCTTCCGTCGCGGCATCGATGATCTCTTCCATGAGCTTCCTCCTTACGAAAGCAACTAAAAGTAAGGCTGAGGACAAGATCGGGACTGCGGGCTTACAGTGTCTTCGTGAATGAGGGCTCAAACAAGGACGTTCTGTTAAATCTCTATTGCATGTACGAAGTCTACGATTTAGTCCGGCACTACGAATGCCACGAGTCGCGCTCTAGCGAGTGAAACTTCTTGACCCAGATTCGGGTTCGAGAAGACGCGCTTTGTCTCCTTACATTAACCCAACTTTGACACGCGCTTAACCGCCGTTAGCCAAGTGTTAAACGAGCCGCTCCATACTTGTGTGACCGAACCCTGGCCACGACTTTGTTATGCAATGAAGGGAGATTCAGATGATGCAAGATGTTCCCGAGGTTCCCGCCAACCCGCGTATTTCACGGCGCCGACTGCTGACTTACGCGGGTGCCGGTGCGGCTCTTTTGGCCGCCGGCCCCCTGCTTGGCAGCGACGTATCAGCGCAAGGCCCCGATGACGACGAGCGCGAAGAGCAAAGAAGGCGCGGAGACCCGCGCAATCGTGCCTGGCGCGCCGGCGACCACCACATCCACTCCGAGTACAGCGTCGACTTTATCCCGCCCGATACGCAGGTCATCGGTGGCGACGCCGTCTACCCGATTGTCACCAATGCGATCATGGCGAAGAACTTCGGCCTGCAGTGGATGGTCTGCACGGACCATGGCGGGCCCCTTCACTCGAAGCTCAATATGGAGCGAGCTTATCCAGACATAGTGCGCTCACGCCGACTCGTTCCAGACGTCCTGCAGTTTGTCAGCATGGAGTTCGATGCCCCTGCCATGGACCACCACACTTTGATCATCCCCCGCCACGCTGGCGAGTCGCAGCAGCTCTTCGACATCGAGAACGGCTATTCGAAGCGGGATCCCTTTCCTGCCGATCCAAGCCGGGATACGGAGCCGAAGATGCTCGAGGCGCTCCAGTTCATGAAGGACATGCGGCCAAGCCCCCTGATGTTTGCGAACCATGCGGCACGTTCGGCGACAGGCCTGGGTGTTTACGGTCAGGACACACCGCGGGAATTCCGCGCCAACAACAACACGGCACCCGACATTTACCATGGCTTTGAAGGCGCGCCCGGCCATCAGGCTGGTCCCCTCGTCGGCGGGGCTCGTGGAGCATTCGGCAATCACCACACATATGGTGGCTACGACCAGATGACGGCGCGCGTTGGTGGACTCTGGGACTCGCTGCTCGGCGAAGGCCGCCGCTGGTGGATCACGGCTACCTCCGACTCACACGTCCACTGGACTAGAGGCGGCAGCGACTTCTGGCCGGGCGAGTACTCCAAAACCTACATCCTCACACGCAACGACTACGATGACATACTCGACGCCCTTCGTAATGGCCGGATCTGGGTGACGACCGGCGATCTGATCACCGGTCTTGACGTTAGCGCCCAGGGTCGAGGCGGCAGGGCCGGCATCAGCGAGACACTGATGCTGCGCGGCCCTGGCGGCCGTGACGTCGACATCGAGATCCGCTTCAAGCCGCTTTCCGGCAAGAATGGTAACGGCGAGACTCCGCAGGTGCAGCGAGTGGACTTGATCGTCGGTCAAATTACCGGGCCTAACGCCGACCCCAACGCTGATATCAACCCGACCACGCAGGTTGTCGCGCGCTTCGATTCGGGGGACTGGCGGCGGCAGGGGGACGAGTTGGTCATGCGCCATACCCTGCCCAACGTCGAGGGCAAGTTCTACGCCCGCGTAAGGGGTACCAACACAAGCGAGATGGAACCTCAGTTGGACGGCTCCGAGAATCCCTGGACAGACCTCTGGTTCTACTCCAACCCGGTGTTCATCCAGGCCGGTTAGAGAAGATGGGCATCCTTAACACTGGCCGAGCTGGTGTAGGGATGCCCGATTCTTTGAAGCCAGCACCTCGCCCCGAACTGTCTCACTAGCTCGGCTTCCAGGACATTCGCAATGCGCTTCGCATTCCCAGCGACGAATAGGAGACGAAGGTCTACTACGACGAGCTGTCGTAGTGGACCTTCGGCCTAGCTGACGTGAAGGTGGCGGTGCTCATCGGCGCCGCGCGAATGGCCGTAAACGCGCATCTGCTACCGGCATCGTGCTTTATGGCCAAAGCCGTGAGCGTACGAGGTTCTATATGGCTGGGCACGAGGAGTAAACTCGGACTACTCACGCTAATGACCAAGGCAAGAGCGTCCAGTGAGTACGCCCAGAGTTGAGAGGATGCTCCCGTGAGCGTTGATGCGACGCCGCCTGCGCCAGATGAGCCATCGGGCAGCGCGATGCCTATACGACGGTGGGGCGCTTCGACGCGCCAAGGTTTGAGCCAGTTGACGATCGTCTCGGCCAGCCAGTCCGGGCTGGCGTGGTGGACGCTGCCCCGGTGCCCGACTCTTAAACTCACAAATCGTTACATCAGACCATGCGGTGTTCTCGCCCGGCTCGAATTCCTGCAACTATGCCGGGTTTGTCCGGCGGACAAGGCAGGAATTTGCTGTCAGGTGCGAATTCGGATCAGGCCCAAGAATGCTAGGATTCGTTTGGTCCCGGGAACAAAAAAACCCCCGGCGACCTGCCGGAAATTCGAAAGGGCGGCTTCGCGGTTTGAGACTACCCCCGATAACCTTGCTTCCAAACATGGTCACGCGGATCAAGGCCGACTAACTGTCACTTCTGTGGTCTCAAGAGGCCGGGGCCGGCAAGCGTGCTCTCCGGATTTCGGTGTCTTCTCAGTGCGGAGCGAACGCGGTGCCGTCGACGAAGACGACCACCATCGCGCTCAGAGCGAGGAATGGCGCGTAGGGTGTCACTTGTCGCCGGCTGACCCTTCCGGCCAACAACAAGATCAACATCGCTATACCGCCAACAATGACGCCGAGGGCGAGTGCAGTGGAGGCTGCGGATAAGCCAAGGGCAGCGCCGATGAGCACCGCCACCTTCACGTCAGCCAGGCCGAAGCCGCCTCGGGTCAAAGCCCAGATCGTCAGGAATGTGCCTCCGCTGAAAAGCGCGCCGAGCGACGCGTCCTCGACGCGCCCCTCCGGCAAGAGCACCGCCGCGAACAGTGCCAAGCCGACACCCGGGTAGGTGACGGCGTTCGGCACGCGATAGCGGAGAAGATCCGTCGCGGTGCAGACAAGAAGCGCAGCGATGAGAAGAGCCACGGCGAGCGCCTCGCCGAGCTCGAATCGCAGGGCAGCAACCGCCAGCAGAAACGGCAGCGGTAGTGCTAGGCCGAACCTGAGTCTCGACTCCCACGGCTCTCTCTGCCAGGGCAGCCGTTCCCTGCCAATCTCCTCGATGGGCCGGTCCTCGGTGGATGTCAATCCCTGGATGAGTCGTTCAACCGCGAAGGCGGTCGGGATTCCTAGAAGAAAGAGGGCCAGAGGCGCGGGCACAGCCATCGTCATCGCGACTAATCGCTCGCCGATCGGCGCCCGAGTTCCTCGAAGAGGGCCCTCGTCTCAGCCAGGGGCTCAGCCTTGTCGTCGTCCAGCTCGCGACGTAACGACTCACGGAGGACCTTGTACACTTTGCGCACTCCGTTCACGTCCTCGAGCCTGTCGTAGCAGCGCATCAAGCCGCGGGCTGCCTCTTCGTCAATCGGATCACGTTCGAGCAGCGTCTTGTAGATCATTACGGCTTTGCTGATCTCGCGGCAGTCGAACGCCAGCTTCGCCGCCCTGTTCGCTGCTGCGGCGTAGCGTCGCTGATAATCCTGGCGGTGGGATGCGGCCCAATCAAACTGCTCGCTCGCTAAGAAACCACCGCTGTACAGGTCCAGGGCTCGCTCAAACTCTTCCAGAGCCGCCGGACCATCGAGCTCTGCCGCCCTGCGCAAGTGGGCGTCGAATGCATCAACATCAAGCCTGAACAGATGCGGCTGCAGGCGGTAGCGCTGGCGACCAATCAGAAGAAGGACCTGGAGGCTGGAATCGCCTCCCGCTGCCCTGAGCGCGCGCCGAAGGTAGTAGACCGCGTTCGATAGCATGTGTTCCGCCTGGCTCGGGAGCGCATCCGGCCAGAGGGCCTCGGCGAGTTCCTCGCGCGACGCGCCTGCCCCTCTGCGCGCGATTACGTACGCCAGTACCTCGCGGGCCTTGTTGATCTCCCAGGCGACAGCCCCTCCCGAATTAGTCGTCACCTCGAAACTGCTGAAGCACCGCACCGAGAATCTGGGCGCCGCGGCAGCCGGTGGCTCTTCCTCCCGGATGATCTCCTCGCTCGCAGTAGCCTCAGGATCATCTGTCTCGTTGGCGTCAGCGGTGGCGTCCTCGCCGAAGGCTAATTCTCCGTCCGCCGCGTCCTCGAGGTCTTCTTCGTAGCCCACACTCTCCGTCAGCGGCTCGTCCGGCTCCTCGCTTTCGGGTGGTTGCCAGTCCTCCGCCGGGCGTTGGCCGGCGTATGTCAGCCCTTCCGCCGGTCGATTTAGCGGTGACATCACATCAGCGCGAACTGCGACGGCCTGGAGGCCAATCGGAGGATGACGGCCGACCGACAAGACAAGCTCGTGTTGGCCGCGGTCATCGAGGCCACTGTCGTCACCGGCCTCAGTGGAGTCCACCGCTCCGCCGAAGACTACCTTCGCGCCGGCGGCGCCGGCCGCTACTGTCTCCGACTCTTCCTCCGTCAGGACAACGGCGTAGATACGAAGCTCCGGCCCGTGGCGCAGCACCGTCTCTGCGCTATCCTTCGCACTCCTCGTGGCGTTTGCCAACGTCAGGATTGCGAGAACGGCGACGCTCGAGCCTGATCCTCCCCCGGACTCGCGCACGACGATCATCTCCCTGAGTTCCTCGACGACGGCCTCCGGCGACGCCGTCGGTGGCCCCTCGTCTCGGAGGGCGCCGAGGTCCTTCGCCTCGCCGCTGAGGCCGTCCGTACTGATGACAGCCAGCTCATCAGGCCGGCAGGTGGCGGCGAGCGTCGAGACCCAGACGGAGGCCAGCTGGCTGGTCTGGCGGGGACTGCCGGCGACGAGGACGGTCCCGGCGGCAGCCAAGTTCAAATAGTGAACGCCACCCTCTGTCGCCCCGACCGGGACCAGCAGAAGGGGGTTCTCGAACGAGGCGCCGACGACCAGTAGGCCCGCTAGCCGCTGAAACCTCGACAGCTTCAGCCGCACTCGCGTCGGGCTTTCCACTTCCCCGTCCACGCCGCAGGCGAGGCGGCGCCCCAGGTCGTAGCGAGCACGAACCAGGGCTTCAGCATCCCCAGGCATACAGTCGAGGAGAAACTCCTGGTAACGTGGCGCCTCCCGCACCAGGACGAGTCTGGCGTCGTCGAATCCGAGGTCCGCCAGTCCTGACATCAATGCCCTCGCCGCGAGCACTACTTTGCCCGCATCACCGCTGGGTCGCTTCGTCCGGCCGGGGGAGCGACCGACCTCGGTCGCCAGACTGTCGGCCCGTCGCCGCGCCAGCGCCCGCACAGTGAGCATGACAGCACCTCCCGTGAGAAGTCCGGCAGCAGAAACGATTACCGCCTTCTCGCCGGGCCAGGGCACGGTAAACTCGCCCCCGCGACCTGTCGGCTGGTCGGTGACAACCGTCGTCGCTTCGTCCAATGGCTCGGTTTCCGCTCCAGGATCCGTCGCAGGCACCGGCTGCGGGGATGGCGCCGGTGTGGGAGTCGGCTCGATCGGCCCCGAACTTGACACGTCGGCTTGCGGCTCGACGGGAAGCTCGAGAATCCAGCCAGGGAAGATCAAGTCTGGATCGGTGAAGGGACGTCCGTCCGTCATCACCCGCCCCTGGTTTAGCTGCCATACCTCCAACCAGCGAAAGCCGTCGCCGAGGAAGCTCTCCGAGATGCGCCACAGGGAGTCGCCCGGTTGGACGCGGTACATCAGATGCTCTTCCGAGGCCCACAGATTAGGGGCGGGAAGCGGCACGTCCAGAGACCAGCCGACCCGGATGAGACGCGGGTCGGTCAAGGCTTCACCCGTGCTCATAACCCGTCCCTCGTTGGTGCGGAAGATGACGACATACTGCGTGCCATCGCCGTAGAGCCGGTGGGCTATGCCCCACAGGCTCTCTCCCTGAGCAACGGAGTATGAGGCATGGTCGCCGTTCGCCGAGGCGACCGTGCTGGGCCCGGCCGAGAGCGCTGAGGTGGTGTCAGCAAGAAGTGCCTCCCGGCTGAGTGCGGCGATAGGTCCAGCGGGCGCTGCGCTTACCTCCAGCACAGAGCGCTGACGTGTCCAGAGCGCAAGAAGGATCACCGCGATGAGAGCGCCGTCTACGATGCGCCTGACGGCGGGAAGGGTTACGAGGTCGCTCAGGCGCAGGACGGCAGACATCCAGGCCGAGCCGTCCGCGACTCGCGCGGCGACGCCGATCATCACCCGAAGGCCAACGCTGAAGGCCAGGTGGGCCAGGGCAAGCCAGCCTAGACCGGTCGCGACGTATATGACGTCGTCATTGGCGACCTCGGAGCTGGTAAGGATACGGCGCAGGCGGCTTAGGTCAGGGGCCTCCGAAGGAATCTGAGGCGGACCGGCAAGCCACCACAGAGCCAGGCCGAGCAGGGCGCCGCCGCCCAGAAGCAGGCTGAGCTGGACAAGGGAGCTCCGGGTGCCCCCGTCCGCCGGGTCCTCCGCCCGTCGATGCAGAGCTGAAGCCGTCATTTCAGGGGTTGTATCCTCCTATTGGCCGGTGAGGATCGACTGCAGCTGCTGGACCGGGTATGGCGCGGTAAAGGAGCGCGATATCGGGTCCAGCGTCTGCCAAGCGCCCCCACTAACCCGATAGCGAGCGGAGAAGGTGAGCTCGACAGTTACGGTGAAGGAGCCGCCGGCGCTGAAAGACGACTGCTCGTAGGTGTGGCGGATGTCGCTTACCGCCGGGTAGGCCCGTCCCAGTGACGTCGTTTGAAGCTTCGCCCCGTCTCCAAAGGCCCAGCGGTAGCCCGCCGGCGTTATTTGCACCTCGACTGTCACGCCCCCCAGAGACTCCGAGGCTGTGATCGGCGCGCCGTCATAGCCCTCGACCCAGAACCAGGAAGGGAGAGCCACCAGGCCGGGCGCCGGATTCGTGCCGATCTTGATCTGCGGCACGGGCACATGGTCGAGGAGGTCGGCAGCGAGGGCGACGGGATCGACTGACCCGCTCGTATCCACCACGATGCTGACGTTTGACGACGACGCGGTGTTTGGAAGCCAGACGATGTTCGTGAAGCCGTTGGTGCAGTTGACCACCCATGGGGACTGTCCAGGGTGCTGAGGAGCCTCGCCTTCGAACCAAGGCCTCGTCGCGTTGCCTATGTTCATGATGTCGGCGCGGCAAGACCAGCCGCCTGATGTCGAGCCTCCGCCCGTGCTTACCGGTGATCCGGTGGTCGGTCCGCCAGGCGACGACTGTTTAACGGCTATACGGATCGTTACGCCATTGGGTCCTGATTGCACGCTGGTTGAAGCGTCAACTTTGTTTCCCCCAGGTATGAAAGGGTCGCCAGTTGGAGGCGGATCGGCGAAGGCAATGAGAAATGAACCTACCGTGAACACAGTCACCAAGATCAGGGCCAAACTCAAGCGACGCATTCCTACTCCTCCTAGCGGACGCGCGTGCTCCGGACGACCATCCAGCGTCCATCGATCCGTTCCAGGTAAAACGTGTCCCGCAGAACATCGCCGCTTCCAGAAGCTGCTGGTGGATCTTTGGTGACAGGGTCCACGAAGAAGCTGTTGTTCACCATCTCGTCCAAGAGTCGCGCGGCCGTGTTCGATGCTTCAATCACAACAGGCTTGTGGGTGACAACAATCCTCGCAGCCCTACCTTGAGACCTCAGGTTTGCTATCTCTTGCCGTATTCGCTGAAGCTCGTCGCCCGTTGCAACGCCCTCCACCACGCTCGCATCAAGGTTGAGAAGGCCCTGGCTGTACGCCTCCCAGTACCGCGCATATGCGGCGAGGACTTCATCCTCGATGGTGGCAGTTGGAGTGGGCGTCGGCGCCGAGCTCGGTGCGGAGCCTTCTGTATTGTTGCCACCCATGTCTGCTGGGCGATCCTTGCTTCCACCGCCGCAGCCAAGTGCCATGACGAGCACGAAAGATACTCCGAACAGCCGAAGGAGCAGAGCCACCAACCGGAATCTCATAACGTTGCCTACTCCGCCGCTGCCACACCGTGGCGCGGCGCCGCGGACGCCTCGGCGCTGATGTCGACGCCGTTTATCCCGATGAGCCGCAGGAAGCTCGTTGATGCTTGGCGCGAGACCGACACCTCGACTCCCGCCGGGCTGACCTGCACCGAGTAGTCCAGGTCGCCCTCGTCTTGGAGGTACTGCGCGGCAGCCTCACGGGCGGCGCGCTCGTCGAGGACCACTTTTCCCGAGGCGCGATAGGCCTGCTCATCGACCTGCATGGCGCCGGCCAGGGCGGCAGCGTCCGCCGCGTTCTGGAGGTCGCGGCGCTGGCTGAAGACGATGCCGCCGTCCGTAACGAGCCCGACAACCGAAACCAGGCCGGTCATCAGGATGGCGACAAAGACCATCACCTGGCCGCGTTCGCCTCCATCGAGACGCCTCAGCAATCGCCTCACCGCGCGACCACCTCCCGGCTGCGGTAGAGGTCGATCCGCTCCGAATGCTTGCTGGAGACCGAGATGTCCACCATCTTGAGCAGCGGCAGGTCGCCGAGCGGCACGCGGTATGTGACCTCGGCGGTCGCGGCGCCGCCCCGCTCGAAGCCGTTCGAGCGCACCTCTAAGGTCAGGCGCTCGCCAGACAGACCATAGCCCTCGGCCACTGCCTGACCCCTGTCGCGTGCCTCGGTCAGGCCCTGCTGCTCCGAAGGCGCCGTCGCCAGCGCCCGGCTCGCCTCGCGCGCCGCCGCCTGCACCGCGACCTTCGTGTGGCTGAGCCGGCCGGCCATGACCACCCCGAAAACGACGAGCAGGATCACCGGCAGGACCAATGCCGCTTCGACCAGGGCCTGGCCAGACTCATCTTTGACGCGGCTCTTCATGCTCATGATGGTCGCCTCAAGGTCCACTGCGGAACGCCTCCTTGCGGACCTCGGATGTCGCCGCGATCGGTATGCTGCTGCCGGTCACCCAAGGGATGATCAGGGAGTAGTCGCCTTCGGCCCGCACCACCACCGTCTCGCCCTCGCCCTGCGCAGTGACGCTAAAATCGGCGCCCTTCTTGCCGAGGCCGGATTCCAGTACGTCGCGGGCGCGATCGGCCCCTTCCGAAACCGTCCTGCCGTCGGCCGCGGCGAACCGCGCGCCTTCCTGGGCCGCCGTCGCTGCCACGTTCTTGGCGTGATAGACGAGCGCGAACTGCACCACGCCGATCAGCACGATGAGCAGGACCGGCATGACGATGGCGAGCTCCACCATCGTCTGGGCCTGCTCACCGCCGGCGAGGACTCGGAGCGGCCAGCGCTTAGATCGAGGTGATCTCATCCGCGATCTTGTTGAACACGTCCGTGATGCCGGTGCCGAGAGCCTCGACCGCCACCATGGCCACGACGGCGATAAGGGCCGCGACAATCGCGTACTCGACCATGGTCTGGCCCGCTTCTCCAGCGCCCCGCCCTAACCAACCCAGGAGTCTCCTTGCCTTCATTCGTTCGCCTCCCTGTCGGGTTTCTGATTCGAAACGTCTCCTAGCCGCCCAACCCCAATAGCTCGACGCCGGCCGGGTAAAGGAGGACGACCAGGAAAACCGGGAAGATCAACAGCGCCACCGGGAAGAGCATGCGCACCGTGCTCTTCCCGCCCTCCTCCAAGAGGCGTGCCCGCTTGCGCTCGCGCACGGTCTCGGCCAGCGTCAGCATCGCCTGGCCCAGGGGCAGGCCTTGCTCCAGCGCCGACTGCCAGGCGTCGGCCAGCGACAGGAGCTCCGGCACCTGCTCGCGCTCCGCCAAGGCGCGCAATCCTTCGGCGTGCGTTGCGGCGCCCAGGCCTGCCTCGCGCGCCACTTCCCGCAGCCCGTCGCCGAGCACGCCGCGCATCTGGCGGCTCGTCTCGAGCAACGCCTGCTCGGGCGACATGCCGGCGCTGGCGGCGATCGCAAGTACATCCAGCATCGTCGGCAGCTCCATCAGCACCGCCGTCCGCCGCCGCTCGAGGCGCGACTCCAGCATCCAGTCGGGCAGGGCGAAGCCGATGCCGAAGCCGGCCAGCCACATCCAGATCTGCCAAGCGCCAAATGGGTTCACTCCCATGACGTTCATAGAAGGAAAGAGCACCAACAGGACGAGCCCGCTCGCCAGCTTCTGGCCGTAGAAGTGGGCCGGCGTCATGCCCGGCCAGCCCAGGGCGAGGCGGCGGTCGAGGTCCGCGGCGCCGATGCCGGCGCGGGTCATAACTTTCGCCAGGAAACCGCCCGCGTCCTCGATCAGCGGCCGCAGTAGGTTCTCAAGCGCGGTTGACTTGAAAAGGGGCGCACCGGCGCGGCCCTGCGCCGCCTCGAACTCCAGCCGGCCGCGCGCCGTCATCAGTCGCAGCCGCGTCGCCAGGTCGGGGCGCGGGCGCGTCCAGGGCAGGGACGTGATCGCCAGCCACAGGCCGAAGCCGAGCATGCCGCCGAGCGCCAGTCCTACTGCCACCGCAGCACCCGCTCCTCTTCCGGCAGGCGCGTGGCCCAGAGCATGGCCGCGTAACCGACGGCGACGCTGACCAGGCAGAGCGCCATGACGACCTGGCCCCCTGGCGAGGAGAAGGCCTCCAGGTAGGCGGGGTTTACGCCGCGCACGAAGAAGACGAGCACGAGCGGCAGGGCCGCGATGATCCGCGCCGAGAGCACGTTCTTCGCCTGCTGCGCCCGCACCTCGCCCTGCACCTGCACGGACTGGCGCACGGCGCGGCTGAGGCCGTCGAGGACGCCGCTCAAGTTGCGACCGCCGACGCGGTGGGACATCGTCAGCGCCGCCGCGACCGTGTCGAAGACAGGGTCGGCGAGGCGGTCCTGAGCCCGCCGCACCGCTTCCTCAAAGCCGCCCAGGCGCATGTCCCGTACCAGCTCGGTCAGCACCGGCCGCAAGACCTCGGGGCCGTTGTGGGCCAGGCCCGCCAACCCCTCCTCGACGCTCATGCCGGTTCGCACGCCGGCGCGCAGCGCGTCCACGGCGTCCGCCAGCGCAGCCTGGAGGGATGCCTTGCGCTTGTCGGCGCGCCCGCGGAAGTACCAGGCCGGCAACGCCAGACCGACGGCGAACATCGCCAGGCTCACGACGGGCCAGCCGAGCGCCAGCTGCGAGACCACCGCCGTAACGAGCCCGGCGGCGCCGCTCAGGAGGAAGAAGTCTCGCGCGGTGACGCCCTCTACACCGGCTTGGAGGAGGAACTCCTCGAGCCGGGCCGCGGCCGAGGGCCGGCCTTCCTTCTCAACCGCCTACTCGGACGTGGCAGACAGATACACCAGCAACACGCCGAGGCCCAGGGTCAGAGAAAGAACGAGCGGCACGGGAGTCCTCCTCAGCCCCTTATGCTCGCTCTGACGAGTCCAATTTCAGTCCAAGAAATGCGCCTTTTCAATCCAACTCCGCCTTGCGTCAGTCCAATTTCAGTCCAAGTAGTGCTTTCCAGGCACGGCTGGCGCTCTAGTCCAACTTCTGGCGCAGCGCCGGCCGGTCGCCGTTGAGGCGCTCCCAGCCAAACCTTCCAGCGGTCAGTCGCTCCGCAGAGCGCGGCCGGATGCCGCTCCAGCGCAGGCTGCCGTCTGTGAGGGCGTAAAGCTCGCTGCCGGCGATGGCGTCTTCCTCCAGGCCGGTCACCTCGTAAATGCTGGCGACCAGGCGCCGGCCGCTTCCCGCTTCGAGCCTGAGGTGGACGACCAGATTGATCGCCTCGGCGATCATCTCCGTCACCGCCTTCTGGGGCAGCGCCTCCTCGGCCATCATTGCGTAGAGGCCGAGCTTCGATAGGGCCTGGCGCGGCCCGTTGGCGTGGATAGTGCACATCGAGCCGTCATGGCCGCTGTTCATCGCCGAGAGCATGTCCAGCGCCTCGGCGCCGCGCACCTCGCCGACGATGATCCGCGTCGGCCGCATGCGCAGCGCGTTCTTGACCAGGCTGCGGATGGCGATGCCGCCAGCCCCCTCGACGTTGGGCAAGCGGGCCTGCAGGGCGACGCAGTCCGGCAGCATCGACTCCAGCTGCAGCTCCTGCGTTTCCTCGATCGTTACGACCCGCTCGTCGGCGCCGGCGATCGCTGTTCCCAAGGCGTTCAGGCAGGTGGTCTTGCCGCTGCCCGTGCCGCCGGAGATCAGAACGTTGAGGCCGGCCTGCACACCAGCCTCCAAAAAGGTGGCCGCCTCGTCCGTCAGGGTGTTGAGGGCGACTAGGTCGCCGAGCGTGTGGGCGCGCAGCAGGAACTTGCGGATCGTCACGAACGTCCAGCGGGCGGTGAGCGGCGGGATGACCGCGTTGAGGCGCGAGCCGTCCGGCAAGCGCGCGTCGACCATCGGGCTCGTCTCGTCCAGGCGCCGGCCCAGGGGTCCGATGGCGCGCCGCACCAGGCGCAGGAGCTCCTCGTCGTCCTCGAACAAAACGTCCGTCAAGCGCTTCTTGCCGCCCGCGATGGCGAAGACGCGGTGGGGGCCGTTGACGATGATCTCCTCCACGGTAGGGTCGTCGAGCAACGGCTGGAGGGGACCGAGGCCGAGAATGTCGTCGACGATGCGCCGCACGACGCCGTCCGGGTCGGGCAACGGCGGCTCCCCCAAGGACGCCGCCCGCCGGTTGAAAGCATCGAGGCGGGCGGCGATCACGGCACGCACTCGCTCGACCTCCGCCGGGCCGGGCTCGCTGAGAGCATCCACGTCCAGGACGTGGCGCAACTCCTCGCGGACCTCTTCGCGGAGGGCGCGTTCCCGCTCTTGAGCCCCTGCGGTTGGCGGCATCATTTTCTCCCGATTGCCGTCGGACGCAGGCGCAGCGGCCAGCGGCGCTGCTTGCCCGCACGGGCCGGCGCCGTCGCTTGCTCCGTCAGTTGCGCGGCGAGGGCGCGCAGCCCCCGCGCCGCCTTGCCACCGATGACGGTTAGCGGCAGCTGCTCGACGATGGCCCGCCGCGCGGCGCGCCGGTCCTCGGGAATGACCGCCAGCACCGGCAGGCCCAGGGCTTGTTCGACCTCTCGAGGGCCGTAACCCGCGCGCCCTTCGCGCCGGTTCAGCAACACGCCAAGCAGCTCCGGGGGCAGTCCCAGCTCTTCCCGCAGATAACGCACACAGCACTGGGCGTTCCAGGCCGCTACGAGGCCGGCGCCCGCCACCACCAGGACCCTGTCGGCTGCCCTGATCAGGGACTCGGCTGCGGCCGAGGAGTTGCCTCCGACGATCTCGCCCGCGTCGACCACCACCTCGTCGTACAGCTCGCGTAACCTCCTTACGGCAGCGGTCGCCAGCTCGGCCGTCACGCTTCGCTGCGCCTCTGGCTTCTCGATGCCGGCCAGTACCATGAATCCCGGCCCATCCTGCAGCTCTTCCTCGACCGGCAGCGAACCTGAATCGCCGTAGCGGTCAACGCCGAGGCCGAGAAGGCCCCGCGAGGGGTCCAGGTAGAGGTACGGCACCACATTGCCGCCGCGCAGATCTGCGTCCACCAGGACGACGCGGCGCCGCCTCTCGGAAAGGGCCTCCGCCAGGCCGATGGCCAGCGTGGTCACTCCGGGCGCACCCTTACCTGCCAGCAGGACCAGCACCCGTCCCTCGACATCGGGGCCGCGAGCATAGGACTCCCCGCCCGGACGCCCGCCGTCGGCGCCGGGACTAGCGGCATATACGGCGCCGCGCGCGGCGGCCTGCCGCATCGTCTTGGCCGCCTCACCCGCCGAGCTGCGGCTGGACAGGAGGTGGGCGAGGCCGGCGTACTTACCGAAATCGGCCGGCTCCGCCAGAAGCACGAGCGGCAGACGCGCTTCGCGCAGGCTGAGCAGGGTCGCCGGCGACAGCCGGTGCAGGTCGCTTGAGACGAGGGCAACGTCCGCGTCCAAGCTCTGCGCCCGCTCCACGAGCGAAGCGCCATCGAGGCAGCGTTCGCTGATCGCGATTCCGCCGGCGATGAGAGCCTCACGCAGCTCGCGCTCGCGCGCCGGGTTGCCGACAGCCAGGATGGCGCGGATGGCAGGTCGCGCGGCGCCGGAGTTCGTCATGTGATCCTCTCGCCGCGCTAGGGACCCGATCCCCCGCTAGCTGTGCCCGGCGGCAGCAGGGCTAGGGTCAACTGCCAGTTGACCACGGCGTGGGCCAGGCGCTCCGCCTCGGCTCGGGGGACGATCAGAGTCACGTTGGTCAGGGCGCGGTCCTCCGGTTCGCCGTCGCTGCCGCCGCTTACGGCGAGGCGCCCCGGCTCGCGCGCCAGCTCGTAGACGACAGCCCGTTCGAGAAGGGTCACGGTCTGGCTCGTCGGCTTGTCCTTGTCGCGGGTCGCCAGCACAGCAACGGCGTCACCCGGGCGCAGCCCTGAGTAGACGGCGTCGGCGTTCACCGGCACGGTCATGCCTACCTCGGTGGCGCCGATCGTCGGGCCGGACGCCAGGTCCGGCCGGACCAGCATTTCGCCGGCGTGGACGCGGCCGGCAAGGGTCCGGCCTACCACCGTGTTGAGGTCAGCTTCAGGTACGGCGAGGGATGAGAGGCGGGCGTCGAGCTTGACTTCCGCAACCGTCAGATCAGAGGTGGTCACGACGTGCCCGGCTGGCAGGTCAGCCGACGCTACGAGGACGGGCGCGGTCTCGCGAGCAGCGCCCCAAAAGATGACGCCGCCGGCCACGGAAATCGCCACCAGGGCGGCTCCGAGGAGCATGCGGCCGTCGAGCCACGCGGGTGCGGCGAGCCGGGCAGAGCGCCGCCGAGCGGCGGTGGTGGCCATGGTCAGGCCTCGGGAAAGGTTGAACGTATCGATTTCATGTCGGGCAAAGGCGCCCCTATTGACAGGGCCGGCCAGGTTGCCTGTCAATGTCTATGCACGCATCGCTGGATATCGTTTTCATAAACTTGCGACGCCGTGTACACTTTCGGCGACGTAAACATCACGTCAGGCGCCTCCCCGTGAGAGGAGAATCAGGCGCGCCCACCTGAGACGCCGGGCGCAGGAAAGGGAATTGAGACTTGAGCGCCAGCCTGGCTGCCCGGATCGAGCGTCTGTTCCGGACGCACCTGAACCCGAAAGGCCGCGAGTACAGTTACCGAGAGGTGGCGAAGGCGATCTGGAGCGGCGATGGCCGCGGTCGCGGCGAAGCCATCTCCGCAACGTATGTCTGGGGGCTCAGGGCCGGTGTCAAAGACAACCCCACGATGAAACACCTGCAGGGCCTGGCGCGCTTCTTTCAGGTCTCGCCCACCTACTTCTTCGACGAGGAACTGACGGACCTGCCGGACGAGGCACGCCTGCTCGCCGCGACCAGCAGAGACTCGGTTCGTCACCTGGCTGTTGCGGCGCTGCAGCTAAGCGACGAGAGCGTCGGCGTGATGCTCAATCTTGTCTCGCACCTGCGTGGCCTCGAAGGCCTGCCTCCTCACGACGAGGTAAGTCAGTCAGAGGCGGCCTTCCGGGTTCCCGCGCCATCTCTGTCCGTGGTGCCAGACCGGGCCGCTGGCACCGCCGCAGGTTCCTCGACAAGCTAGGCCTGACCTCCGCCGACGCAGAGCGTGCTCGCCGCGAGCCAAATTCGCACCGCTGGGGCGAAGAAATGTTCGAGTAGGGTAATTCGGCGGAAGCTTCGTTAGATTGTTCATGCGATGAGACGTGGACGGCCCCCACACCCAGATGTGCTCACTCCCCGCGAGTGGGAAGTCCTCGGCTTGCTCCAAGAGGGCCTCACCAACGAACAGATCGCCACGCGCCTCGGCATTTCGGAGAACGGTGTCAAGTATCACGTGGCCGAGATCCTTTCGAAGCTCGGCGTCAGCAGCCGGCATGAGGCGGCTGCGTGGCAGCCCGAGCCGGCCCGCCGCAGGTTAGCTGCCTTCGCTATCCTTTTCGCGCCGCTGAAGGCGGCGACTTCGAGTACGGCCGCCAAGGTAGCTGCCGGAGTAGCGATCACGGGCACGGCCACCGCCCTTGGACTCCTTGCCCTCGGTGTCTTCTCCATGGAGAGGCGCGAGGCCATTCCGGCAGAAACCGGAGCACTCGGCAAGCTGGCCTACATTCAGGACGGCAACCTCTGGGTCAAGTCCCTGCCCAGCGGCACACCGCGGCAGCTGAAGAGCACGAACAATGCCTCGAATCCGAAGTGGTCCCCATCCGGGGAATGGTTGCTGGTAGAGCTGCCTAATGCACAAGCCGCCGGCCAAACTGTCATGCGCTCAGACGGCACAGGGCGTCGCGATGCGTCTGGCTGCACGAGCTGGTCGCCGGTTAAGGACGAACTGGTCTGTAGCTCGGCCGCTGAACTTCTGGTCCAGACCGCTGACGGCTCCTCGACCCACGTGCTTGATTCGTCAAGCGCCAACCGGCCGCGCTGGAGTCTCGACGGGACAAGGATCGCTTACGCGGTCGATGGTCCGCTGGTACCGAACGCCACTCAGGCCGCGTCGCCACCGGGTAAGGATGTCCCTGGCTCTCGCTCGTCCGCGCTCTGGATCGTCAATGCTGACGGAACCGACCGCTGTGAGCTGTTCAAGAACGACGGCTATGCTTCAGCTGGTGGTCAGGTCTTGGTCACGGGCTGGTCCGGTGGCAGCGTCCTGTTCCTCCTTAACCCGCAGTTCGCGAACTCCGCGCCGCTCGACGGTCTGTCGCTCCGCCGCATAAGTCTTTCCGATGGCGTGGCCGTCGACTTAGGCGTGGTGATGCTGACGGCAGAGGACTTCATGGGAGAACCGAAGGCGCAAGAGCTGCTGGTCACAGATGGCGGAAACCGCATGACTTGGACGCATAAGCGCATCAGTCTCGTTGACGCCGACACCGGCACCGCGGTGCCTCTAACCGGTCCGGAGTCCGCGGCTTTCTCCCCCGTCTGGTCGCCCGACGGCTCGCGCATCGCCTACGTCTCGGCGCCAGATTTGGGCAGCGTCGGCGGCGGCGACCCAGCGAAGGCTGGCATGGCGCAGCGCCGCATATGGGTCGTGAACGCGGACGGATCAGGTAAGCGTCAGCTCACTAACGACGACGCGTACCGCGATGAGCGGCCTCTCTGGTCGGCGGACAACTCGCAGCTGTTGTTCGCGCGGCTCGACAACGGGGAGGACGTGCCGTCGCTTTGGCTGGTCCCGGTCGCCGGCGGCGCACCCGTGAAGGTCGCGGACCTGTCCTGGCCGAGGTCATCGGCGCAGGACCCGCCGCTCTGGTTTGGCTTCTACGGCTACATAGGGTGGGATAGGTACTTCGATTGGTGGAGTGGCCCATGACGCTCAACGACTGCCGAACCGTCAGTACGAAGCCGTCGACGAAGACCTCTCCTGCCGCTATGAGTGCATACGAAACGTATACTAATCAGCGTGGATGGAGAAAACGGGGAGAATGGCGCTTTCCTTCATCTCGGGCCAAAGCAATCGGACTGTCGCGCTTGCGGCTCGTGTATCGGGCATCGCGATAGCGGCAGGCGGGCTCGGACTCGCACTGCGGCTGGCCGGAGACGCGTTGGGAGATGCTGGCGTCTACTGGAACGGCCTAGCCATCCTCCTGGGGCCGGCTATCGTCGGCGGACTGGTGGTCCTGGCGGGAGACGCAACGGCAGAACGCGCTTCCGGCACGCCCCGGTGGCAGAAGGTCGCCGGGGCTCTGGCACTGATCGGGGTCCTCGCACTTGCCTTGAAGGCGTCAGATTCGCGCATGATTCAAGCCGGCGGCGAGATCGGCGCATGGGGCTTTCTGCGCGTTGTGGCGCTCTGGCTGCCTTTGGCGATGCTCCTCCTCCTCTCGAACCCCGGTCTTGCCTTCCCGAGCCGGCCCCTAGCAGTCTTCGGCCTCATCGCCGGCACCCTCACGATCCTCATGGCCGTGCTCATCAGCCTGCACACCGCCTCGCAAGCGCCCACTTGGAGGTTCTGGACCTTCCTCGGCTCGGTCGTTACGCCGGGAGTGATGGGCCTGCTCTTGGTCACCGCATCGCTGGACCGGCTTCCGCTCGACCTGCTTCGGATCCGGTCTTGGTCCCTGGCGACGGCCGGTCTGGTGGTCGTTGGCGTGGTCGTACACTCCCTCTGGCTCGCAGACCGTGTCCCCCACGACGGCTCCTGGATAGCGGTCGGTAATGTTGCGTCACGCTTGACCTTCGCGCTGCTGATCCTGGTTGTTGCTCGGGCGATTCCGACTGTCCTTGGTATCGCAACTGCCATCGGCATCAGCGTGGCTCTCTACGCTCACGCTGTCTGGCTGACATCCACGATGGACGACCCTGACGATCCCGTCTGGATCTTGCTGCTGATCACTACATCTTCGGTGGCCTTTGCTGTGCTCGCCGTATTCCTTTGTCTCCGCAGAAGGCTGGATGCCCGGTCCTTCGTCGCGCACTGATACCACCAGGTTATCCCCTCTCGAGGAATCGACACCGCTATCGTCTAGCTGGCCGCTGGCCGGCGCAGAGCGGCCTGCAAGGCCCGCCCCTGCCTGGGGACAGGTACTTCGACCGGTGGCGTGGCGGCTGATGGCCGGAGCGAGTCTTCGCCAGAAACCAGGTTCCGAGCAGGCGCCTCAGACCGGTCCCGCCAGGTTGCGTAGACTGTAGGCGATGAGAGGTCTTTGGTTTTAGGTGGCTGCTGCCTTGGTAATCGCGGTCCTAGTGACGGCGCTACTTGTCGCTGCCGGCGCAGTCCTGCGCGGAACTGAGGACTCGCACGGAGTCGAGGTTCCAAGCGGCCTGCGCGACAACGCGGATGTGGCTTCGTTCCTGGCCTCGGAGTTCCTTCCAGACGACGTGAAGCAGTGCTATCTGGAGGCGATGGTCGGTGGCGGCCTTGCACCGGAGCGCCTGATTGAGGCGACGGAAAGCTGGCGCGCTATTTCTGAGAAGCGTTGCACGCGCTTGGTCATCTCGGTCAGCGAAACGGAGCTGCGCCTTGAGAGAGTCGCCGACGGCGCCGAGTGGGGAATCGGCATCGGCCCGAAGACCAGAGCAAGCCGCGGCCGTGAAAGCTTTCCTGCGACAGAGCTACGACGGGGTGAGCTCGTCGAGGCGCTCTCGAAGGACGGCATAACCGCCGGCGCCGTCATCATCTTCTCAGAGCCCGTACCGCGGCGAGCTCCCTGAGGTCTCATGAAGAGAGAGCCGTCCATGCACCTACTGACGGTCGTTCTGCTGGCCACCGCGATCCTGCCCACCGGCTGCTCTGACGATAAGGGCTGATGTGAGGAAGCTTGTAGCGCTGGCGGCGATGGCCTTGGCAGCCGTTGTCGGCCTCGTACTTGTCCTTACGTGGGCCTCGCGAGCAATGTTCTGAGCGTGGAGCAGTTGAGGGCGGTCGCTGAGTCGCTGGAATGATGGGTTCATCGACGATCGTTCGTGCGGCGGGTAGTATTTTCCTCCCTGCGAACCCAGACGAGACGGGCCGCGTACAATCATGATGCCATGAGGCTGGCAGGCATCGCGTCAACGATCAGCGTCTTCGTTCTGCTACTTGGATTTCTGATTCTTGCTGACCGGCTCGGACCCACGACCGAGCGTCAGTTCGCCTACATTCCATCGCTGCCTCCGGAGGAGGAGCGTGCGCCGCGCGCGGACGAAGTGACCTCCAGCGGTATCTGCAAAGTGACGTCGAGCGTCACCAAGGGGGTCGAGGTGTACAGCCGCCCCGCCCTCATGCTCGGAGAGCAGACCGCTCCTCCGCGGTCTCGGCAGGCCATTCCGCCACGCAATATACGGCTGCCCAAGGTCGACATCGTAGCGCTGCTGGAATGCCCGATGTTTCTTGAGACAACCGTCTGCTCCCCAAGTTCTGTCTATCCGATCAGGGGCGTGGAGCAGGTGTGCGACGCCGGCGGCCTATTGGTCAGGACACAGGCCGATGTCTTAGTAAACGACCAGGCTTCCTGCGCAATCGGACGGCCGGCGATCCACCTCGAAGACGGGATTGGCGCCGGGCTGGAATGTTCGTATGTCGACCAGTCACTGGCGTCCGGAGAGAAGCTCGACATCCAGATTTGCTACTCCGTCCGTTTCCAGGACTCCTGCAGCCGCTTCGCTTACACGGTCCCTTAAGTTGGCAAGTCCGATTCCGATTAAGAGTTTGTGGCCTGCGTTGTTGCTCGGTTTGGTCATCGCCTGTAGCGGCGAGGATGAATCCTCTTTGCCGTCTACTGCGACCCCACCGTTGGCGCCTTCCGCAGTCCTGGCTCCTCCATCGCCGACGTTCGCTCCGACCGCTCCGATTCCGACCTCACTCCGCGACCTTGCGTCTCGTGTCGAACGGGCTCTTAGCGCTGGCGATATCGCCTTCTTCCGCTCGCGCGCCGTGACCAAGCGGGTGGATTGCGGACCTAGCGACTATCCGCCGCGCTTCGTCGACGCGCCGCTCTGCGAGAATGTCGGCCACAACTTCGACGGTTTCCAAGTCAATCATTACCCGGGATCGGGCAATCTCACGCCGGTGGATCAGGCCATGAGACTTCTGGAGCGCCTTTGGCAAACGGATCGGCCTCAAGACTCAGACCCGTATGATGATGGCGCTGCCACGGTTTACGCCCTCGGCCCTACGTCGGTCGTGCTTACGGCAATCGTGCCCTTGCTGCCTGAACAAGGACCTGGAGGTCCTTTTCGCTTGGTGGTTCTCACGGAGTGGCGTCAGCAAGGCGACGACTGGCGCCTTGTCTCGTTTACAGGATCAGCGGCCGTCTCTGACACCTATCCGACATTCTTGAAACCAAGCCCCGAAATCCTGAGGCACATGGGCGGCTGGGAGAAGTACTGAGGTGTCTTAGAGTTCTAGGGATTCACCTGCGCGGGGTGGACAAATTACCGATTCTGATCTAACAAGTACGGCTTCAAACCTTAGCGCGGGCTACTGGTCAGGCGCTAGCGATATGATGCCCTCCATCTCACCCAGTGGAAGCTGCGAAACTAACTCGCCACTGCTCATTTCAAGCACATTCAAGAGCGTGCAATCAGCAGTGCAGTTGATGCCGGCTCGGCGCCACTCTGCCATACCGGGCCCGTCTGTGGTGATGTAGGCGTATTTGCTGTCGGATGAGATCGCCGCGACTCGTGCCTCCTCGTTGGGCCAGAAGTGCCGAACCACCTCAAAGGACTGTAGATCGATTAGCTTGAGCCCGAAGGCAACAAGGCCGCCGAATCCCTTGTCGTCGGCTCGACTCTCATCCCAATAGGAGCCATACGCGAGGAGCCAGCGGCCGTCAGGGCTGAGGTCGAAAACGGACGTTGTCCCCTCTCGGAACACCACAGACATCTTCTCCGTGTCAATCACCACGAGGCCGGCGGGGCGATCCTTTAAGGAGCGCTCGTTGTCTTTGATCTCTTCAAGGGTGACGCTGCCGCTGATCAGGAGATAGCGACTGTCAGGCGTGAGCTCAGCGATCCGCCGGTAGGAAGGGCCACCCTTGGCCTCCGCAGTGCTTACGAACTGCGACCACAGCCATCCGCCTATCCGTGCCAGTCGTGAGCGGGGCTCTTTGAGGTCGACCGTGCGTTCGATCCGCAGTTCGTTGAGGTCGACAACCGTGACGCGAAAGTCGACCGAGTCCGCGACATAGAGCTTCGAGCCGTCCTGACTCATAGCCGTCGCTGGCCAGTAGGACGCGTACATACTCGTGTCGCCGAGCCAATGGCGGGGCTGACCGATGAGCATATCGCGAAGCTGTATCTCCTTGATCACCTCACCTTTCGCCAAGTCGACAACGGCCACGAAGGGATCGCCCTGCGGATCGATGCCGCAGCAAATGTTTGTGCGGATGCCAAGAGCATACGCTCGCTCGGACACGCCCTCGCTTGAGGGTCCCACGTGAATCTTGACGATCGAGAAGTCGAAGTCCGCGATTCGCCTGGCAGATGCCTGGACAACGTCCATCTGCCGGAGCTCCCGTTCCCATGCCGCCAGGCAACGGCCCTCGCTTGCCGGTTGTGGACAGTAGTCGCGCCAGGCGAAGAGCTGCGACCCGTCGCTGCTCCAGCTTTCTACAACGAGCCCCGGGACCGCCTTCATTGTTGCCACGAGCTGCCAGGCGCGGAGGTCGTAGAGCTTGACCTCGTCGGTGCCTCGGGACGTCACAGCCAGGAAGCGACCATCGGGCGAGACGCTCGTTTGCGGTACGTTACCGAGTGTGATGGGAGAACGGCCGTCCATCTCGATGCCGGTCGCCGCATCGAGCGGCAAAGCCAGCGCATCGGAGTAGGAGACGGGGCCGAACGTCGTGCTTGTCGGACGCCAATGAACCAGCATGGCACCCGGCAACTCCCCGCCGGCGGCCGAGTACGCCGGCATCGTTGAGCTGATCGGGCTGGCACTCGCCACAGCACCGCCAGAAGTCTCGACAGCAAGAGGCGCTGAGTCGCCGCCCGAACAAGCGGAAAGGAGCCCAACCATGGCAGCCGATGCCAAGGCAAGCGTGAGCGCGTCGATTGTCCAAAGTCTGTCGAACAGTCTGAACATGGAACACCACCTACAGGGACGGAATGCGGCTAGAGAGATAGCGAATTTCGAAGCTGCGCCCGGAGTCATGGCGGGATAACGCGGCCGCCCGCTTCGCAGGTGTAGCGGTTTACCCACACCTTGCCGGCTTGTCGGCCATCCTGCAGGTACAGAAAGCCTATGCAAAGCTCGTCATCGGGTCGCAAAGCTTCTAGGCCGGCGCCGATGTCGGAGAAGCAGTCGCTACGGCAGTCGAAGACGGCGACGTGACCAAGGTCGATGGTGATGTACTGCTGTTTGCCCTCGAGCACAATGAGGAGTACGTCACCGCTCCGGCTGAGGTAACGGGCGCGACTCCAATCAGGCGCCGTGACGGACGGCTCTTGGGCCGAGAAAACGACGTGGTGGCTGAAGCCTTCGCCATCCACCTGCCAGGCATAACAGCCGCGCGAGTCGATGTTCGTTGTGGAGGGGAACTGACGGGAGTCCCCGTAGCCTGCGCCGTAAGCCCAGCTCTGGTTTGCCGGCAGGTGAAGGGAAGGTTCAGAAGTCGAACCGGTCCCGCGCTGGAAGCGGAGCTCGCCGGGCCCTCGACCGGCGACGCCGCGAATAAGAACGGCGCCGTCGTAGTCTGCGGTGATGATCCAGAGCGTCTTGAACCTGTACCAGCCCTCCTCAGATCGAGCGGACGAGAAGAGTCCGAGCAAGACCGCCTGGCCCGCCACAGGGTGGACCGGTCCAGGCCCCAGGACGCGACCGTTCCCAAGCGGCTCGACTTCCGACACAGGACAGGAGCCGTCCGCCGTCAGCTCGGGCAGCTCCAAGGGCCTAGACTCAAGGCCCTGCCAGATCTCCTCGTTGGAAGGCTGCGTCGGCGGGGCGAGCAATGAGGCCATTTTCTGGGCCAAAGCCATGGGCTCGGGCTCCTCGGTGCCGCCGTTGCATGAAAGGCAAAGGACGGCTATCGCCGGGAGGAGTAGCAGGCGTAGCTCACGAATCACGACGGGGTACTTTCCCCTCGCCGGCTTCTTGCGATGCCGAAGCTGACCATCGCCAGCGCTACGGCGATGCCAACGCCTGTGAGCGCCAGGACTCGCCCGCCTGGGTCGCTGTCTCTATCCGCGGAGGCTGAGGTATCGGAGGCGGCGGAAATCGCTTGGTTTGCGGTAGGCTCGCGGACTTCGAACTCGCCGACGGCCACTGCTCCGATCATCCCAGGATGATAGGAGCAGTAGTAGGGGAAGATCCCGGCCGTCTCAAAGGCTTGACTAAAGTAGTCGCCTCTTTGAAGGAAAGGTGAGCTCTCCTGTGAGCTGCCCCAGGTACCGCCGGCTCCTAGGATGTTGTGCGGAACGCTGTCCCCGTTCGTCCATGTGACTGTGCCGCCCGGTTGGACGCGGACCACGGTGGGAGAGTAGCAGGACGTTTCGATCGTGACCTCGGTGGCAAGTTCGTCGGTCAGGGGTTGATGGCAACCGCCTCCACCGCCACTTGCGTTCAGGATGGACGCACCAAGAAGGCCAACTATGGCAGCGAGCGATAGAGCAGCGAAGAGCCTGAACATGGATTGAACTCCCTTCGCAGCTAATACACCGCTGGCGAGCGGACGGTTCCCGGCGAGCCGATGGATCGTCCTGGCGGTTGGCCTCGTCGGTCGGCGCAAAGCCCCGTCTATCAGGGGAGGCTTGCTGCGAGGCGCAGAGCTTCTTCAAGGGACAAATCGGTTTCCATTCGATAGAAGGCTCTGGCCGTGCGCCAGATCAGCGTGTTCTTGTCCACCGTCCGGGCCGACTCCCGCAGCTCTTGGCCGCTCGGCAGAATGTAGCTGACGAAGTGAGGCGCGCCGGTGAGCCAGGTCGCCGGTTCGCCACGCACGCTCACTTCCTGAATAACCCCCTCAGGCGGGACCTGCTTGCCGAACGAAGCGTTTTGCTGCAGCTGAGCCTGCCAGAGGTCGAAGCGGTCGTAACGCAGGACGACGACGGCCTGACTGCCGTACTGGACCAGGTAAACCTCTCGAGGACCGCCGAGACCTGACGGCAGTCCGGGCGCGAAGCCGGCTGCCGCCGCCGCTTCAGCGAGCGACATGGGCTGGACATTTGCGCCGAGGCCCTCGGAGTTAGGAAACGGAGTGGCGGTGGCTCCAGGCGGAGCCGGTGGCAGTCTTTCGACCCTCGATCCCTCCACGCCAAAGAAGCGGGCGATGGCGTCCCCGGCCGGAGAAGCCGTGATCACAAGAACCACACTCAGGACAAGCGCCGCGAACAGCATCGCCGTGGCTGGTGCCAGGAACGCCCGGCGTTGGACTTCGTGTTGGGAGGCCGGCGCAGAGATGCGCGCAAGGACACCGTCGGTAAGATCGGCGGCCGACGGGTAACGTACGTCTGAAGCGGCAATCTGCAGCAGCCGTTCCAGTTCTCTGTCAGTCATTCTGGCCCCTTAGCTCCGGGTATTCAGCTTCGATGAGCTGACGCAAACGTTGGCTGGCCCGGTGTAAACGTGATTTCACTGTCCCAGGTGGCCTGTTTATGACTTTGGCCATCTCCCTCTCGTCGAGTTCAAGGAAGTAGCGTAGGTAGAGGATGACGCGGTCGTCTCCCCTGAGCCGGTTTAGTGCTTGCAAGACCTCGGCGGCTTCATCGTCGGCCTCGATAGCCTCCTGCGGTTCCGGCGCCGGCTCCCTCGATAGAAGCTGGCCGGCCCGTTCCAGGAGCCCTATCCTCCGCGCCCGCGACCGTTGCTCGTTCAAAGCAAGGTTCGTGACGATGCGGAGCAGCCAGGGCTTGAACGCCTCCTCCTCCCGAAATCGCGCGAGGTGACTGTAAGCGCGGACGAAGGCCTCCTGCGCGACATCCTCCGCCGATGCAGCGTCACGCAGTATCAGGAAGGCGGTCCTGAAGGCCGCATCCTGATAGGCACGCACCAGCACAGCAAACGCCGCGGCGTCGCCCCGGCGAGCCAGCACGACCGCCTCGGCATCGGCAAGATGTGTATCCACCCGTCCTTCATACACCTCAGCCAAGTATTTGGTTCCCTTTGGCCGGGTCAGGCAATTGAAACCACTTCAAACGTAATCGACCGGCATGCTTGACTGCCGCGTTTAAGATGAGCGCGTGCGAGTTCCCATCTTCGGCATCCTCGCTGTCATGGCGTTAGCCGCCTACATCTTCGTGGTCAGGTCTTCGACGCCGCCTGAATACGTCAATCCAGATGCTCTGGAGCCAGCAGAGTTACAGGCCATCATCTCCCTCGAAGCTCTACCTCTCGGCTTCGAACTTGTAGGCGAGGACGCTCAGCGCCATCTTTGGAGCCCCGGCAGCGCTGACGAGGTCGCTTACGCCGCCACGCTCTTTGAAGACGCGCAAAGCAATCGCATCGCCGTCCAAATAATTGCGACCGGAAAGGGTGAGACGCGGGCGGGACTGAGGTATGCGCGAGACGCACTGTGTTCCAAAATCTGGCCGGACACCGACTGCGATCCCCAATACAACAGCTTCCGCTATTCTGAAGCCGAACCAGCAGCGCTCGTGGGAGAAAAAGCCGTCGCCTCAATGCGGGGTTCACGGTCCGGCGCTTTAGTGCATAACTACACTTTCGTGCGCGCCGGGATGCTCGTGACCCTGAGCATTCAGTCCGCCGACGTATCTATGTACGAGGTCAGCGATGAGATACTGCGCGAACTCGATGCCCGGACGATAGCATTCGCCAGGGAGCTGGGTGTCGCGACCCCCGAGACGAACGTTAAGGCTAGATAGGTCGTTACGGGGGGCAGCATCAGGACGCAACTCGACATTAGCAAGTCGCCCGATAGCTACATGGTCGGCTCAGTCGAATCGCACAGAGTCGGCGATTTTGACAAGCTCATCGAGCGAGAGGACGTCGCTCATGATCCCGTACGACATCGGGCTGCCGAACTCCACTCCGCTGCGATCGGGCGAAATCGCCCATCCTGATCCAAAGCGCCCCACTTCCCAGGCCACTAGGAAGCCTCCAGTCTGTAGATCAGGAATAGGTACTCTTCCTGCGTCGACCTTACTCTTCAGGTCAGAATCTCCGCGCGACCAGGCGTCGCCTCGTAGCCAGTACGCCTCCGTGTCGCCGAGCTGTATGGTGCCCTTCGATTGCTGGGGAGCTTTCTGGTTGAGGCAGCCACCGGTGCACGGAAATGCGACCATGGCCGGCATTGCTGGGAAACCCTGAGAGATGATCAGCACGCCGCCCGTGGAGTTGCGGTAATAGACGGTGATCCAGTCGTTATGTACTTCCTTCTGAGTCGGCGGGTCGAAGGACGGTCGCGCATGTTCAACGAGGTAAGGTTCAAATCCACGTGGGATAGACTCAGGAAATCTGGGCTCGAAAGAGCCTACTGCCACCGCTTCCTCTATTGTCGTGAATCTTTGGGGCACGATCGTAAAGCACTGAGGCCGGCACCCTTCGAGAGGATCTGGAGTTGGGCTGGGCTGTGTGGAAGAGGACAGCAAGTTGGCCGGGCTCAAGTTTCCACCGTCCGAGAGGGTCGCCAGGGCGAAACCCGTAAGCGCAATGCTTCCCACAACCGCCGCGACGACTTTAGGAGTTAGGAACGAAAACGTGCGTTCCGGGAGCCCGCCGAACATGGACAGCGGTGAGAGCAAACTCCACCTTCGGTCCGGCGCCGGCGTCCATGCCGCGGCTTCTTCACGACTCTCCACTCCGAGCTTCGAGAAGATCTCCGAGACGTGGAATCTGGCGCCGCTCTCGCTGATCCCGAGCCGAGTTGCGATCTGCTCATTGGTCAGGCCCTCGCGGATGAAAGCAAGAACCTCCCATTCCCTGGGAGTCAGAACGTCTGGATGCTTAGGGCGGCCACGTCTCACGCATACAGCATAGGAAGCAAGGGCTCGAATTACACTAGCGGAACAGACGTTCCCCAGGTGGCGAAGCTACCGCAGGACTGAGTCCGCGATCTTAATGAGCTCCTCCAACGACAGGGAGTCGGTCATGATGGCGTATTCCAGCGGGCGGCTCGCCGTGCGGTATTCGCCGTTTGGCGTGATTTCCCAAGCGTCGACGTCTCTGGTGCTTACCGTCCAGAACAGCATCAGGCCGCCGTCGTCGTCCCATCCTTCTTGGACAGGCCGCGCGCCACCGTCTTTGGTCAGCTCCCATTGGGTTGTCGGCTTCGGGCCGCCCCGGACCCAGCGCAACTCGATCGCCTCGATGTTGACAGTGCCTTTCATACCCTCCGGCGCCATGTCGTACCAGCCGGAGGGCGCGACATCATAGTAACCTTGCTTGATTGTGAGTATGCGTCCGTCCTCAGCCCGGTAGGTGGCCCAGACATGGTCGTAGTACGGATCGTTGGTCTGGAACGAGAAGTCCGGCCGCGAATGCATGAGCGTGCGTTGATCGAATCCTGCTGGGATGTAGAGCGGCAAGCGAGGCTTGAAAGTCTCTAGAGATGCAGCCTCTTCCAGTGAAGCCAGGGGAGTGCGCACTTGCCGGATGGTCATGCACGCCACCTGCTGGCAAATGGGGGGCAGCTCCGGTGTCGGCGGAGGCTCAACCAAAGCAGATGGCATCTCTCCACGCCCGCTGTCTCCGCTGTCCAACGCCAAGCCGGCAGCGCCGAGGCCTGCGACAGCGACGGAGAGGAGTAGAGCGCTACCGATGACCTTTTGCGCCACCAACGAGCTGAACGTATCCCGACCCTGGACTAGCGCAGAAATTGCTGGAAGCATCACCCACCTCCGGCGCGGCTCCGCTGTGCAAGCAGCCGCTTCCTCGCGGTTGTCCACGCCGAGCTTCGAGAGGATCTCGGTGACGTGGTACTTTGTGCCGCGCAAGGAGATACCAAGCCGTTCTGATATCTCGCGGTTGGACAGCCCTTGCCTGATGAGATCTAAGACCTCGAATTCTCGAGGCGTGAGGACGTCGGGGGAGGCCGGGCGGCCACGTCGTGTCATTGCGCCGTCATGCTAGCCCAGACGAGCCGCGAATTACACTGTACCGGCAACGTATAGAACATCTCTTCGGATAGGGCGAAGCCGCAGCAAAGCCTGTAGAGTCGTCTCGACGCTATACAGGAGGCTTGTCTGAATGAGACGGCGCCGCAAGTACGATGACATCCTTACGCCGCGCGAATGGGAGGTCCTCGAACTCGTCCGCGAAGGTCTCACGAATGAGGAAATCGCCGACCGGCTCGGGATTTCGTTCGGCACGGCAAAGTATCACGTAGCCGAGGTCCTCTCGAAGCTCGGCGTCAGCAGCCGCCAGGAGGCGGTGCGCCTCATAGAAGAGCAGAAGCCCGTTTGGGCGGCTCATCCGTGGCTCTCTCTTCCCGGCCTTGGCTCAATCGCGAAGGGGCGAACCGCCTGGCGAATCACAATCGGTTTGGGAGCTGCAGCGGCGGCTGGCAGCGCGCTCCTCCTGTTCCTTGCGCTCGGCTGGCTCGGTGGCGAATCGGCAGGCGATGAAGCCAGAAGAAACCTCAGCTTGGCCGTGGGCATGGATATCGCGCCAGAGAGCCTCCGAGCTCTCGAACAAGCGCGCCTGAACACGCCATACAGGCACACAATTCTCTTAGCAAAAGGCGAACTCTCCAATCTCGGCACCGAGCACACCTTATTAGCCTCATTGCCCAAGGTTGAGACGATCGCAGAGCTTCAGGCAGCGCTCAGCTACGACATCAATCTCATCGTTATCGATCAGAGCGCCGCCAGTGAGATTGCCGGAACAAACTTTCTCTTCGAGCAGTGGCAAGCTGGACGGGCCATCATGGGCCTCAACCTCTGTTTCGCCGACCTGCCCGATCCGCAGCGCAGTACAAACCCGGACGGTGGTCTTGTTTGGGAGATATCGCCGACGGGAGAGACGCGTTACTACGACACCACCAATCTTCCACAACCACCATCCAGATGCTCTTGGGCGGACGCGGTAGCACAAGCCGGCCATCCCTACCTCAGTTACTTGCCTCGACGGCCGAACCTCCAGGAGATGCAGATACTGCAAGATCGTGGTGAGAACCGCTTCAGCGGTGGAGGTACTGGCAGGCTAGACCTTCCCGCAGAAGCGAGTTGTTTCGTGAGGGAGTTGCTCTCGCGCCTGGACGAGGGCACGTACATGGACGTCGTCCCCGAGCACTGCGACTGACGCGAGGTTCGTCAGAAGCTCCTCGGTCGATGCTAAGCGGCAAACCACGAAGCGGGTAGGGCATTCACCCGGTGGGTTAGGATCGCCTGGCATACACATGGTCTGCCCATCCTCGATATACCCTTCTGCGGTTGGCGCCTCCTTGCTTGTCGCCGCTGCCCTCTTGTTCGGCTGCAGGGGTGATGCGGAGACGCCGGAGGCTCAGCCATCCGCACCTGCCGCGTCGCCGACTGAGGTGTCCGCTCCTCTATTTCCTGCTCAGGCACCGATAGCCACCATTCCAGCGGAAGAGATTCTGCGCGCCGGTCAGGCCGTTCCGTTCCAGATCTGCAGCCTGACAGCGGGCTGGGAGCGGCCTGACCTGGACGAGATGCAACCCGTCTTCACGAACCCTCGATTCGGCGACGGTTCAAAGCCCTGGCCCCGGAACTACGCTTACTACTTGTCGGACTTCTCCTACAGGCGCTTCCCGACCGCCAACAGCGCCAATGCCGAGCTCAATGCTTTCAGCGGCTTCTGGAGCCGCGGCGACGCGGCCACGACAGAGCAGCGTTGCGACTACCAAGCACTCTCGCAGGGTGCGGTCGGCGACGCGCGCGCATTTCAGTCGCTCGACGTGATCGGGCGCGACGTCCTGGCCATTCGTCGCCTCGAGGACTACCTAGCCGTTCTGGTCGGCAGCGGCACGCAGCCCGATGTATATAGGAACGTTGTGTTCCCTTACCCGCCATCCTCGGGTTTCTTCGACGCTCCCGTGCAATCGGTCCAGGTCGTGGACACGCACGGCGTGAAGCTCTACGAAGAACGAGGGAACGCCGGCGCCTGGTACGAGCAGGCCCAGTACGACGGCTCGGGCCAGCTCGAGTTCCTGGTCGTTGGTGGTTCGCCACCGGTCCGCTCGACCGAGATAACGATTAAGCCCGGCGCGAGGCTGTTGAAGCTCTTCGGGGGTCAATCTGGCGGACTGACTCTAGCTGGCACTGTAACAGTCCTCGATGAGCAGGGGGCAGAAGTCACCAAGGTGTCCTGGGCGCCGCAGACCGAACTCTGGCAGCCACTTGCCTCGCTCGATCTCCTGTCAGGCACCTATCGGCTGCGGTTCGAAGCTCCCGGCCAGACTCATCGCTTCTTGATCCTGACCCGCGATGACCTGGCTCTCCCCTAAAGAGGATCTGCCCTGTCGAAGGCTGGCTACTATCGAAGGAATGTTCGGCCAGGGTAATTCATCGAAGATTCCGCTAGAGTCTTCCTTGTGAGACGAGGCCGTCCAAAACACGACGACATCCTTACAAGCCGAGAGTGGCAGGTCCTGGATTTCATTCAAGAGGGCCTGACCAACGAACAGATTGGCGAACGCCTCCGCATCTCGTTGAGCGGTGTCAAGTATCACGTTTCCGAGATCCTTTCCAAGCTCGGTGTAGGCAGCCGCGCAGAGGCTGTGCAGTTCGTTGAGGGCTACCGCGGACAGCAACGCACCCTTCCGCTAATCGTGTGGCTATTCCCAAAGTCATCGCCCTCTGTGGCCGGCTTAGCAGCCGTTGGGGCGCTCGCTGTTGCCTTGCTGGCGCTGATCGGCTTCGTCACGATGTCCATCTTTGGCGCCTTCGCCTCAGGGTCGAGATTGGAGCGGTCGGCTGGCTTGCCAGCATCCGAGGCTGGGACGGACATCAGCCAGGAAGGGCAGGCACTGTCCAATCAATCGCCTGGAGCGTCGACGTACGAGGCAACACTTCTTTTGGCGAAGTCCACTCCCACGAACGTCGGCACTGAAGCCGCAACCATCAACGCACTTCGTCGTGTGCGCACCGTAGCTGAACTGGAGGCGGCTCTTCATCCGGGCATCAATTTGATCGTGGTTGACCGAAGCTCACTCGACGATATCGGCGGTTCCGACATTCTCTATCGCCATTTGAAGGCCGGGAACTCCATCATGGGCCTGAATGTCTCGAACAGCGACCTGCGCGAGGCCACAAACTATGTCCGACTCGTGAATGAGAGACGTACCGACCCGGACGGCCCTGCCCTCCCCGAAATCAGGGAGCCAACTGTGCGCGGCGAGGGCTTCTACAGCGTCTTCCTGTTCAGGGACACCGCTCTCATTGGCGGCAACCAGAGATACTTCTTTGAGGGCCTCTTCGAAGGGGACGTTGGAAGCCTCGACCGTGGCTCCTACCTGGATGCACCACCCACGTTCTTCAAGATCGCTGACCTTCCGGAAGAGAGAATCTCCGTGAACAAGGGGATGGGTTGCACCCACAATGAAGAGAAGACGGCCGCGGTCGCGAAGCGCGAATTAGCAGCGGCGCACCCGGACGCCGAGGTTTCGGAAGTGATGATCGTCTACTGCAACCCCGATGCTTCCGGGAATGTCGTTCTCGGTGCGCTGTTGCCACAGAAGCAGGAGCCCGAGATCTTCATGCCTCCAGCTGGCTGCGTCAATGGGAACGGTATGCCCTCGTCCGAACCTCGCTGCCTGCCGCCGCCGCGGACGACCTCGGCTGCCCGCACCGTCAGGATCTCGGTAGCTCTAGCCGAGCTTGTCCCTTAGTATCGTGGGGGCCAGCCAGAAGCCTGTTGGCAACCATGCCCCGTGAGGTCCCGCACTCATGAACGAATCCCTTACTTGGAAGTCATTTCGACCGTCGCCGTTCCTCTACCTGCTGTCACTCGCGGCCTTGGTCACCGCGATCTTCACCTCGACATCTGGTCGGAGCTCTGCTCAGGTAGGAGCCTTGAGCATCTCAGGCGTTATCTGGCGAGACGACAACGCTAATGGCCAGAAGGATCAAGGTGAGCCCGGCATCGCCGACGCCGAAGTGCGACTGGCCGTGGCAGCCACAGGCGGCTCGCAGCAGACGGCCAAGACTGATACCGATGGGCGCTACGCCTTCTCAGGCTTAGAGCAAGGCCAGCACCAGCTCAGATTAAGCCCCACAATCAGCGGAATGTGGATTCAGACCTATCCATCACGGAGCCTGGTTGGTCCAACGACCATAGACGTCAGTCTCGCCAGCGGTGGGCAGACTCTAAACTTTGGCCTGTACCCGTCTGCCGGTCTACCGAAGTTCACGGGCACCGCCTGGAGGAACGCCGAGCCGGCAACGGAGCCTACGGTGCGCGCCCTGGTCGAAGGGACGGATTGCACCTTACCGACCCTCATTCCTACTGACCAGCCCGTCAACAGCTTCGGCCTGAAGGTTGCTTCGAACGAGCTGATACCGGGTTGCGGCAAGGATGGCGCTTCCATAAGTTTCACTATCAACGGAACCACGACCAATGAGACGGTCGCATGGCGGCGAGCGCCGATTGAGCAACTTCCCCCCGGCACAGTTCCGAGCGTTCCCCCACCGGGAGCCATTGGTCCGCCGCGCGAAAACATTCAGCGCATAATCCTGACCATTGGCCCGCCTTTCGCCGCCTATTCCGGTAGCGTCATTGACGCATCGACGGGAGAGCGCCTGGACACCGCATCACCTCCGCGCTTTCCTGGCGTTGACGCGTACATAGGCGACACGCTTTGCGGCTCCGTTCCCGGCTACGGACTCGGAGGGTATGTGGTCGTCCCGTCGGAGCAGCTCAAGCCCGGCTGCGGACGCGAGGGCGTGACGGTTCGTTTCGTGGTGGATGGCGCGCCGGCGCCGGAGCAGGTGCCTTGGCAGCCGGGGCTCCAGACACGGACGCTGACGCTCTCAAATGCCGAGGTCCCAGCCGGCGTCTTCAGGATTGTGATCTCAGCCCATTCCCTCAATAGTCCCCTGAGTCGTTCAGCCACCGGCTTCGACACGCTCGGTCAGGCCCTGGGTACGCTCACCGTGCTCGCTAATGGCACGTCTTGTGTGCAAGTAGACGTGGCCGCCAGACAGCGCGATGTCGTCGTTGAGCTCGGACGGGCTGGACCGCCGCCAGACTGCGCCACGGAAGGCGCAATGATCACCTTCGTTGATGGCCGAGGAATACAACTGAATGCCCGTATGACGCTTACCAAGGGCACCCAGCAGCGGTTAAGTAACTTGGCGCCGGTGCCGCCAAGCAGCGGCCCGAGCGCCGGTACTTCTTCTCAGACAGGGCCAACAATCACGCCACCGGACACGGGAAACGCCGGCCTGGCGGCGCCGTAGATCGCTCTGCTACAGCCGTCACACCTGATTTAACCCTGGCCCTGCAAGGCGCGGGCTGGACTAGGATTGTCCCGAGGAATGCGATGAGCGACAAGTCAGACGAAACTGGCGCGGAACACCTGCGAGTGGTAGCTAGACAACGGGACGGGTCCGTACTGCTCAGCAACGTTCCTCGCTCACCGCTCGCGAGGTCGAGATTCTCGGGCAGATGACGGCTGGCAAGAGCAACCCGGAGATCGCAAGTGAACTCTTCCTGACCGTACACACGATCGAGTACTACGCCACGCGTATCTATTCAAAGCTGGGTGTACGAAACCGCACCCAGGCTGCGCTTGCCGCCTCGCGGCTGGACCTCTTCGCAAGCGCTGAATCCTACCTGGAATCGCGAGTTTCTAGGGCAGTCCAAGATGCCTCCAGCAGCGAAGCGACGCTAACCTCCCCTCGAAGCAACGTCACAGGGAGGAACAGCATGACAGCGATTTGGGCAGGCTTGAGTGTCGCGGCGCTGATGGCGGTCACCATTATTGGAGTCCTCACCGGTACGCTGGCCCGCGTGCCCTTTGCGAGCAGCGATGCGGGAGCTAGTCATTGCGTCGCTCAGGCCGTGATGGTTCGGCCGGGCGAGCCTTTGCCAACAGTCGAGACAAGCAGGCCTCCCATGGCTGTCTGTTATGAGACGTTTGAGGAGTCTGTCCGGTCCCTGGGCTTGGACCCGGAAGAATACAGGCCACCTCGCTGAACTCCTGTCTTTGGCCATCGAGTCCGCGCGACGACCCGCGAGAACTGCGCCGGTGAAGGCATGTTCGGGTACTTCGTTGAGGGATGCGGCATCGAGTTGAATGCCCGCATGACGCTTTACCGAGGGCACACAGCAGCGCTTAAGCAACCTGGCTCCGGCGCCGCCGGGTGGTGGGTCAAGCGGAGCGTCATCCTCCCAGTCCCGGCCGACGATAACGCCACCTGACACCGGAGAGGGGTTTTGGCTGCCCATTGATGATGCTCTCGGTGCCGGGCTACCGCAGCCTTACATCGAAGACCCAGGGTCCGGGCTGCACCCTCGACCGCTGGCTCGGGCTGTGAGACAGCCACTGGATCTCTTCGACTCGGACCTCGAGCCGGCTGGCTTCCTCTGCAAGGGGCGGCGTAAGCCTTGCTTCGCCGCGCCATTGCCGGTCGCTGCCACCCCAACCACCCGGGCCACCACGATATTCGTTGCCCAGGTCGTCCTTCACATTCAGGAGCAGAGTAGGCACAAGAGGCATGTGCGGCGGGCCCACGGGAGGTCTAGGCGCGGGTTCATCGGTCAAGAGGCGGTAGTGCAGGATGAAGCCGTCGTCGTATCTTTCGAGCGAAAGCATGGATACCTCTGCTCCGTCGGCTTGCCTTGTTTCGCCGATGGCCACCACGCCCTGCAGCACCTTCGCTTCCATGAAGCCTGGAGGGCGTGGCGTAGGAGGACCTCCACCGCGGCCGAGAACGTGGAGGCCCGCGCTCGGCAGCCCGGAGCTCGACGGCGAACGGCTGCGCGACTCCTGACATCTCTCGCAGAAGACGTCTCCGTGCGTGGCGCAGTAAAACTTCCAGCAGCTCTGGCACTGGCCGATGGCGGGTGCACTGCAGATATGGCAGTTCATAACCTACTTCTCCTGCCGGCGGTTGGCCTCACGGTTTCCTCGCCACGAATGCCACCAGCACTGTGCCGACCAGCACAACGCTCAACGTCAGCGCATCCCTTCTGCGATCCTCAGTAGCTCCTCGAAGGGCAGTGCGGCACTTCGCACCGTGACGACAATGTCGCCGGAGGCCCAGACCAAGATCTCCTCGCCTCCGACAGTCGACCGAAAGCCCGGATTGCCGTCGACGCTGACGGGTAGGCCGCCTGTGAGGGATGCGGGCAAGCCACCAGCGCGGAACTGCTGCTCTATGACCAGTTCGGGCGAACCTCCTCGAGTGCGTGAGAGGCGCACCTCGTGAGCCGTGACCCGGCCGTCCGCGGCGTGGGTACTGACTTCGCCGGAATTCAGGAAGGCATCCGGCAGGTAGGACGGCGCCAGGAAGCCCGGCGGCGGCCTTACCTCAGGTCCACCAATCGGACCGAGAGAACCGGCGGAAGGGCCCGAAGTTGAGTCGGTTTCCTGGGAGCCAGGGGGCGGCTCGAATCGGAACAGGTCATCGGAGGGTTCGTTGTTGTACTCGAGTTCGGTCACTTCAGCGCGCAGGGAGTACATCTCTGCTTCACTCACGTGCCGCAGGACAAAGGCGAATTCGGGATCGACCCAGAACGTGGACCGGCCACCCTCACTGGACGTAACCTCGATGACCTGCACGTCCTGGCCGAGTAGGCTTTCCTCGCCGATGACCTCCCAGCTCGCGTTTTGCCACTGATCGAAGAAGGAAGCCAGGTCCGTGGCGGGTAAGGGGCCGAGGATGATGCTAATGGTGGGCAGGGAAGCCGCGTTTCGCTGGGGGTCGGCCGAAAGCGGTGTCCGGGAGTACGTGTTCGTCCTGCCATCATAGGTCCACCTCGAGCCGCCATCGGAGATGATGATGGTCCCCTGGTCGCGCAGCCGCGGGTCGGTGTCAGAGAACTCCCAGCGCGAGCGGTCATCGGCCTTGTACCAGCCTTCGATCCGATCGGCGGCAGGATGGCCTGAGTCCTCCTCCTGCTTGACCTCGACACTCGCGACGAAATGAAACGAATCGAGGGTTCGCAGGGAGGCGCCGGAGCCGTCACTACCCAGTACGACCAAAAGCATCAGGCCTGCGGCTGACAACAGGCCGGCGGCGAGAAACAAGGAACGCTGTCTATGAGTCGTCACGCTATCCAGTGTAGTCGCGTCGGCCAGCAGGACCTCAGATTCCCCATACGCCCGTTGGCCCGATGAGGTAAGCGAAGCGCTGGCCGTCCGGCGACCAGGCCGCTGCTATCACGCTGAACCCCGTAGGCGGCTCGACTTGCTGCAGGAGGAGGCCGCTGCTGTCATAGAGGTGGAGGCTGTCGCCGGTCACCAGAACGAGCTGTCTGTCTGGTGAGGGAATCGCCCCGGCGCTGAACTCGATCCCGTCCGTCAGCGGCGTCTCGTCGCCGGTCTCGACGTCCTTGAGGACGATGGCCCGATTCGGGCTCTCCGAAGCGTTGTCGGTGATTGCCATCAAGACGTGCCTGCTATCGGCCAGCCAGTCGAAGGAGTAGGCGTAGCGGCCGTCGCAGTCCTTGAGCAGCCGAGTTTCATCCACGGACCGGTCGTATATATAGACCCTGCTGTCCGGCTGGGGGCCATCGCATGTCTCCATCGTGATCATGTGACGTTCGTCCGGCGAGATGGCGAACACGAAGGAACCCATGGCGGTGAGAGGGTAGGTGGTCACGCTACCTGACGAGATGTCCACGAGCTGGTTGGCGACCTGCACCTTTCGCCCGTCCAGCCGCCAGGCCGGTGTCCGTCCCCTATCGAAGCTGCCGTCCGGCGTTAGCCTCCGGCTTCATCCCGTGCGTGTATCGAAGAGCCACAGCGCCCGGGTGTCATCGATGTAGGCCAGCAGGCGAGGATCCACGGGCGACCAGGCAGCGTACAGCATCGCGGTTTTGCTCAGGAAGCGCGCCTGGCCGTTGCGGGTCGGTACGACGTAGAGGGGCACCGGATTTGGCCCGCCGGTCCCTTCGTTCGTGATCGAGGCGACGATGACGTGTTCGCCGTCAGGCGACCATGTAGCCTGTGGGGCCGGTGAGAGACGGCCAGGCAGGCCGGCCAGCGTCTGAGCTATCTTCTTCCCGAGGTCGACGAGCAGCAGGATAGGGTTGGGAAACGTGGGTGGTCCGGCCGGAGTGGAGATGATGGGCGCCGTAGAGGGCACGAACAGCGCTCTTGCTCCGCCAGCCTGGGGATCGAAGGAGGTGGGTATCTGGACCGCGATCTCAGACGGAGCCTTCGACAGGTCGCGCGCATCGAAGCTCAGAAGTCCGTTAACAATGTTGGGGCCGTTGGGCGGGACCGTTGCCGAGGAGCTGTACATGACTGAAACGCGACTGCCGTCTGCCGCCCAGCTTGGCCGAGCGAGCCAGCGCCTCGAGTCATAGATAAGCTGACGCGATCCGCCGATCACGCCCGCATAGAGCCGCCATCTCATGTTGTCGGGCGGTACTTGCGGCCATTGCGCCGCGTAAGGGTTGTCCAGCTCCTGGCCCGTGAAGAGCGGAGGCTGCGCGGGCTCCCAGGTTATCGCGACAGAAGCTGGTGTGGAGCCGGGCTCCCGGGTGGCGGACGGTCCCGGCGTTGCAGTGGGATTCTCCTCCTTATCTTTGTCGCCGCTGCAGCTGATGTTCGCGAGCCAGACCAGGAGAAGAAGCGCTGCGGGGAATCGGAGTGAATTGATAAACGGCACAGGACAAGTACCCGCCTAGACATCCATTGTAGAGATCGGCCTGGAGGCGCGTTGCGGTCGTCTGACTGGCGGGCGAGAATCTATCTGGCCAGGCCGCCATCGCCGGTGTCAGGCGGACGGATCGACACCTGCGCGTGCGCAAATTTGAGCAACGCTACAAAGGTACCGAGGGAGACACGCGGTCCGTCGAGGCGCCATACCTCATTCTCGCGCGCGACCGCTGAGTCCAACGGGGCAGCATCGGTCCCTGGATAAACTCGCCGGCCAGTCCCGGCGAAAAATCGCTCGTAAAGCGGTTGCGGCAAGTCGACCTCCCAGGGTCCTGCCCACTCGCGCTGTTCTTGTTCGTAGACCTTCGTGGTCAGCAATTCGGGCCCTTCGATCCTGTAATTGAACGTGAGGTACGACTGCCAACCCGATTCGGTCTTCTTGAAAAGTACGATGTAGTACTGGCCGGCGATATAGTGAGCGACTGCGATGCCAACCGGACACGGAGGGACCGTGCCTGCCTCGACCGCACGCAGCCCGCGCTCCATTTGCTGACGCGCTTCGATGTCGACGTCGAATTGAGCAGGCAGTTCGCCGAAAACTGGCTGGTACACTCGCATCGTCGCGCCATAGCCTCTCAGGTCTATTGGGCGCGTCCGAGAGGACAGCGCCGGTGGCGATGCAACGGGTGCTAAACGGGGAGCGCTGTTATCAGGCCCACGCACCGATTCGACATAGACTATCGCAGCGACGTCTGCTTCTTTCGCGGCCTGATCGATAGTGATTCCTCCAATCGAGCAGGCTGAGACTCCCGGAACTGCACGGTGGAGTTGCACGAGCGCGAGCATGATCATGCCGGTCACGACCACAGCAACGGAAGCTAACCTCATCGTTCTTCTGTCACGTCGGACGGATCACCCTCGGATCTGCCGAACAAGGAAGTCCGACTCGTTGCCAGGCAGGGCTGCGAGGGCCACACCTGACCCCTCGCACCAGCCGCCCTGGAAGTTGACGAAGACATAAACCTCGCCTTGCTCTCGATGCCGGAGCTCAACGCTCTGAACGCAGAATCCGGACGGGTCGCACGATGTCGGATTCTCCACGAGGCTCCAGTCTGACAGGTATCTGATTTCATGGCGCTGAAACGAGGGAGAGGGTGGTTCGTCAATAGTCGCCGTAGGGTGGGCGCACGGCCGTGCCCCCTGCGAGCTTCTATGAACCCGCTATGCCCTGGATGAACTCGCGGGTGATCGCGTCGATGATGACGACTAGGTAGCGTGTTGGGCGGCGAGGGAGCGGCGTTGTCCCATCATGAGGCGGGGGACCACCAGACCCATAAACGAATCCAGGCCTTGGCTCGAGCGAGACGACCCAGGCGAGCCTCTCTCTGGGACTTTCGGGCGGTACCGGGTTGGCGAACCTTACGAGGTAGAGTCCAGATTCCCGAACCGATGGAGAGCCGCCGAAGTGCTTCAGAGCGTCCGCCTCGGCAGCGGCCTGGCTGATCAGCGGCGTGCCGGCCGGTGGGCTGAGACTGATCGCAGGCTTATCAGTGCCGCCACGAGGGAAGAGCTCGGCGATTCTCGGATATTGAGCCTGAACTGCCGGCGTTTGCGTCGGAGGCGTGGGGGTTGGGCTAGACGGCTGTTGGGCCAGAATCGCGGTTGCAGTCCCGGCGAGCAGCGCCATGCCACCTAAAGCCAGGGACCCGTG
>WHTK01000017.1:44369-66091 GCA_009377745.1 Dehalococcoidia bacterium | reverse complement strand
GGCGTCGTCAACTCGACCACCGGCTCCAGGAGGGGCGTCGTCAACTCGACCACCGGCTCCAGGAGGGGCGTCGTCAACTCGACCACCGGCTCCAGGACCGGCACGAGCTCGACTAAGCCATCAAGAATCGGAGAGATCGAACCGTCTTCCAACCCGCCAGAGCTGCTGCCCTCGCCAGCTCCGCTGCTGCTGCTGCTGCTGTCGTTGCCAGGGCCGATATTTGGCAGCAGCGTGTCTTCAGTTATCGGATCAAGGTCCGTCTGCAGGCTTTCCGTGACGGGCCCCAGGACAGGAGCCAGGCTTTCCGTCACAGGCGCAAGAGCCTGCACCGCGGGCGCAAGGGCCGGGACCGCCTGGGTGACGAGAGCCAGCGCGCCATGCTCGCTGCTATTACCATTGATATTAAGCGTTTGAGTCTCCGGAGTAAGCTGCTTTTCGGTAGTGGGAGCACCACCCTGAAGGACTCCGTCGACGGTACTGGTGAGCCCGCCGACGGTATCGATTACCACGCCACCAAGGCCGTTAAGCAATCCATTAGAAGCGGTTTCATCGGCGTTAGCGTCTGCTTTTGTGATGTCGGCGTCGCTCGTGGAATTGCTGGAAACGGCCTCAGCCTGGGTCTGCGACGCGCTACCCAAGTCATCTGTATCGCCCGTATTGACAACTGAGATTGCCTTAGTTGGCTCTGGTGCTTGTGCTGCTGCAATAGACGCCGGACTTGTGTCCGGGTTGACTAACGGTCTCTCCGTCTGCCCGACCGGCTGGATGGTCGTGTCTGCGGTATTTGTCAGACCTTCTACGGCCTCGCTAGCAGCCGCACCTGAACCCTGGAGGATTTCATCAGAGTCGTAATTACTGGCACTTGAAGTAGCCGCGAGTGTGTTAGTCGGGTTAGTTGCACTGGTTGGCTTACCTGAAGAAACAGGCGCCGCTGCCTGAGTTGAGGGCGCCTGAGCAGCCTCAACTGTTGCCGGAGAAGCCTGGTCGACATCTGGGCTTAAAAGCTTGTCGGCCGTCTGCGTCACGGGCTGGGCGACAGCGTCGAAGGTCTCTACAAGGCCGTTTACGGTTCCACTGACGACCTTCCCTAAACCAACGAGCAATCCACCGGAAGCTGGCTTGGCCGCAGCCGGTTCATTTGCGTCGGGGCCGTCCGCAAGAACATTTGGAGTCAGAAGGATATGGAGAGCCATTACAACTGCCAGAGCAGAAGCAATCCGCGAACTCCGAAACAAAGACCGTGTTGCTGGCAAAACCTAAGCCTCGTGGCGGGGACCACTTCCGGGGCAGTGGACGTCTACATGAGCGACAAACCTAATCCGCACTATTGCGAATCGTCACAACGACCCATGTAGACGCTCAGCCGCCAAAAGCAATCTGGGCTTAGGGGGACGGGTTGTATATCAAGAGGTCTGCATTTTAGTGGCGCAGAATCTCCTATAGAGATAAGTGGTCCGATATTGTGTGGCGGGGCATCAAGGCATTCGGAGACCCGACGGTGCCGGTTAGTCGGCACGCGTGTGAATATATAGGTAGGAGAAGAAGCCGCCTCTCGAGCGCCCAGCGACCGCGTCGAACTGGCTACTCGCTATGAGAGGGACGAAGTGGTTACCCACACTGTCTGGCCTGCACATCATCTGTGCCGCTGCTAGCAAAGCGAGGACGCCAAGCTCTGGGCAACACGTCTGAATCGACAATGCAGGTATGGAGAAGCGCTTCCGATTCCGGCCCGCCGTGGCTCTTTACTAAAGGCGACCCAGCCTGCGGCAGTCGCCGACGCACTGCTCGCAGAGTAGATTTAGAAGAGCTGTCGCTTTGCTAGCTAAAGACTGACGCAGCCGGAACTCGCGTTGTTGGATTCTGCCCAACACGTCCTGCAAGAACTACAAGGGCGCCGTGGCCTGCCAGGCAACGCTGTGGCTAATACACCGCAGACACCGAACAATTATGAGAGGCCAATAGCAAGCGCCCCGCACAGAGTCTTCTCACCAATCCGGCCTTGTTGACGCAAGGCAATGGCAAGGAGGGGTTAGAGAACGTCTGTCGTGGACGGGTACATAGAACACCTGAACATCGGGTATGTCGAGGGCAGGCATTCAACGCGATCCGGGCACAGTAACACCGACGCTTGGGATTGACATGATCCCAGCCTCTTGCTCGCAGGCTCCAGAGGTGACGGAAGAGCCTTTGGATATGTGATTTAGGCAACCGCTCATTCAGGATGCGCCTCCAGCCTTCTTGAAGTGTATCAAGAGGTCTGCGTTTCGGTAGCGCAGAATCTCTGATAAGGGCTCACTGGGCATGGGCAAGATGACGCTCGATTTGAGGCAGTGGCGGAAAGTGTAGGCGTCAGGGCCTGATGGAGGCTAAAGAAGTGAGTGCAACGAGAAACTATGAATCGCCCCGGGTTTGATGGAGACTCTCATCGTTGAGTCCCGGCAGCGACCGGGAGGGGTGCGGGGTACCAAGACGCCTCGTACTCTGCCGGCGGGACGTACCCCAGCGCGCCGTACAGCCTGCGGTTGTTAAACAGTCCACCCATTCCAGCGTCGCCAACTCTAGGTCCGCACAGCCCTTCCAGGGGCCACGGCGGTAGACAAGCTCCGTCTTGAAGAGCCCGTTCACCGTCTCGGCCAGAGCGTTGTCGTAGGAGTCGCCGCGACTGCCGACCGAGGTCGCGATGCCGGCCTCCGCCAGCCGCTCTGTATACCGGACCGAGAGGTATTGCACGCCGCGGTCCGAGTGGTGCACGAGGCTATCGAAGGGCCCTTCGCGCGCCCAGAGCGCCTGCTCGAGCGCGGTGAGCACGAGGTCGGCACGCAGGAAGCGCGAGACCTGCCAGCCGACGATGTAGCGCGAGAAGGCGTCGATGATGAAGGCGGCGTAGGCGAAGCCGGACCAGGTACGGACGTAAGTGAGGTCGGCGACCCAGAGCCGGTTCGGTGCCGGCGGATGAAAGTCGCGTTGCACCAGGTCCGCCGGCCGCGGCGCTGTTTCGTCAGGGATCGTCGTGCGGGTGTGCCGGCCACGCCTGACGCCTTTCAGGCCCAGGTCGCGCATCAGGCGCTCGACGGTGCAGCGGGCGACCTGGGTGCTCTCGCGCCGGAGCTGGCGCCAGAGCTTGCGCACGCCGTAGACGCCGAAGTGCTGGGCGTGGATCTGCTTGAGCAAAGGCTCAGCGCCTCGTCGCGCAGGCGGCGCGCTGAGGGCGGTCTCTGGCGGCCGGCGTAGTAGGAGGAAGGGGCGACCTGCAGGGTCCTGCAGATCGGCTCGACCCCGAAGCGGGCGCGCTGCGCCTCGATGTAGCGGGTCATCGTGGCGGTCGCGGGTCGAGCTCCCGCGCGAAAAAAGCCGCTGCCGACTTGAGAATCTCGTTCGCCCGGCGCAGCTCGCGGTTCTCGCGTTCCAGCTCCAAGAGGCGCTTGCGCTCGTCTGTCGTCAGGCCCGGCCGCTGGCCGGCGTCGACCTCAGCCCTTCGAACCCACTTGCGCAGCGTCTCCGGCGTCATGCGGCACTTCGCGGCGATCGACTCGATCGCCGCCCACTGCGACGAATACTCGCCCACGTGCTCCAGCACCAGGCGGACTGACCGCTCCCTGACCTCCTCGGGATACCTCGTTCTTCGTGTCATGCTCCAATCCTTTCACAGCTTGGAGCCTCCACTTTTCCTGGGGCGATTCACTATCGACAACGCCTGATAAACGTGACGCCGAATGAGTACAGCCGCACGGCTCAAGTCTGCCGTCTGGTACAAGAATGAGACAAGTCCAAGACCGGACCCCACCATCATTCCGCTTGGGCATTATAAGAGCATTGCCGGGTGAAGTCGCGAATGGTAGCTATCGGCCGCGGGCCGCCAGACAGAAGGGCTGCTCAGAGCTCGTGTTGAGGCACTTTACGCTCAATCTCACACAACGGTCGAAAAGCAGCCTGATAATGTTCGTAATCTTTAGGTCGGTCTCATGTGTATAGGTTGCCGCCACGCCTCGTACTTATGTAAGTACGAGGCACCAAAAAAATAAGAGCCAGTTCATGTTGTGGAATTCCTAAGAAGCGACTCTGAGTCTTTGTTCATCCGCGCCACGAGGCAGTCCATCAACAAGCCCTGCTTTCAACAGGTAGATTCCTAACTGGACTCGGTTCGAGGCTGGCACCTTGCGCATTATCGAGGCTACATGCGTGTGTACCGTAGCCCTCGCAACGCCAAGAGCGTGAGAAACCTCGTCATCTGACATGCCCTCACTGAGGGCCTGTGCCACCTCAAGTTCGCGACGGCTCAACGTAATCGCACTATGCCTGACTTCCCAGCTTGCTCCAGCTAGTCGCATACGCAACAGTACGCTCCTGTCGATAATTACCGCGTTCGAATCGGTGACCATGCGAACGGCCTCAATTAGTAACCAGCCTGGAGTTTGAGCCTTCAGGAGGAGGCCACGTACGCCAACAGTTAACGCCTTAATGTAGGATAGAAGGTCGATGGAGTCAGTGTGCAGGATGATAGCTGCACTGGGGAAGGCAGCCAAGATTCTTTGGAGAAGGTATTCATCCTCCTCGACCTTGCCGTTCAGGAGTGGGTCAAGAACCACCACATCCACGTCGTTGCCGACCTTCTCTAAGCCGGCATCGACGTTAGCCTCTACAGCAACGATCTCAAAACGATTATCGGATTCCAGTATCGCCCTGCAGCCAGCGCGAGCAACATCGTTAGGGTCGATCAATAAGATCCGACGCCTGGAAGTCATTGTGTAGTGCACCGTGTTAGTGGCAGCACCCACCATACATTGGGAGGGTAGCGTAGCGCGCGTCTACGTCCATGCGCCTTGTCCGTCCACCTCAGACGACCAAAAAGCGAATGCTGATTCAACCCTTCAAACGTATCGGCCGACAGCAAGCCCCGGGCCATCGAGGAGCCCTGCCCTACTCGGAGGTGAAAAGCCAAGCGCGGCAACCTATGACAGAACGAACAGATAAGTCGCAGGACGTATGGAGGCAATCTTATTATCTAGCGCCGAATTCGCTTCCTTACGATGCGCCTGTTCAGTTAACCCGAGAAACGACCCGGAGTCAAGGTCGCCTTCGGCAAATTGTGTCCAACTGGCCTGAGCACTGTATTTGACAAATGTTATCGAAGAAGTGACTTGCTGCGGACGCTGCCCAGTCAACGGTGGGCTGGCTGGTTGCCGATCGCGGTGTGCGGACGAGCGTGATTGTAAGCGAGGAAGGAAGGCAGAGCATCGCGGCGTTGCTGATCGGTCGTATAAGGCCGGAGATAAGCCCACTCGGCTTGCAAGCGTCTTGATGAAGCGTTCCGCCTTGCCGTTAGTCTGAAGGCGTCTAGGGCGGGTGTTGCGAAGCCCGACGCTGAGGTTCACGGCTGTCGCCTTGGTTATCGGAAACTACACGTTCGATATTGACACCTACGGCAGCGAAGGCGAGCGCTGAGCGTGAGGTAGGCGGCGCCGGTCGGTTCTTTCTCGTCGTCCGGCAGCGCCTCAACGTAGGCGTAGCGCGAGTGATCGTCCACGGCGACGTGCAGGTAGCGTAGCCCACGCGGCTGCGGCCGACAGCGTTTAGACCGGCGCCGGTCCGTGCCCCAACCGGAGTCGAAGAAGCGCTGGCAGCCGCCGGCAGGTATCTTGCCCAGCTTCTTGACATCGAAGTCGACTAGCTCGCCCGGTCGCTCGCGCTCGTAGCGCAGGACGAAGCGTTGGTTCGGTCCAGACGCGCCAGCACGCTGAGGCCGGCCCGCCCCAGGACGCCGTAGACCGTGGAGGCGGCGAGCCCGAGCGCCCAGGCGATGCGGTGAGGGCCGCAGCCCAGCTCGTGTCGGAGACGGACAATCGCCGCGATGACCTGCTCCGGCAGCGCGTCACGGCATGTCTCGCCCGGCTCGGCGGTCCTTCAGGCCACCAATGCCCACTTGCCGGTAGCGCTTGGCCCACTTGGCCACAGTACTGCGCGAGTCGCTGGCGGCTTCTGCCACCATGGCTTGGCTATAGCCCTGCTCTAGCGCTGAACGATGAGATGCCTGCCGTAAACGGTGAGCTTCGCGTTACGATGCGACACGGGAGAGCCTTCGCTTGCTGTTGGTCTGGCTGACACCTACCAGCCAGCAAACTCTGCTCTCCTCCTGTCAACAACCTGAAATCGCCCCGGTTTGATGGAAACTCTTATCGTTGAGTCCTGGCAGCGGCCGGGAGGGGTTCAGCGTACCAGGACGCTTCGTACTCCGCAGGTGGGACGTAGTCCAAGGTTCCGTACAGCCTGCGGTTGCTGAACCAGTCCACCCACTCGAGCGTCGCCAGCTCGATGGCTTCACGCCCGCGCCAGGGGCCACGCCGATAACCAGCTCCACCTTGTAGAGCCCGTTCACCGTCTCGGCCAGGGCATTGTCGTAAGAGTTCGCCACGGCTGCCGGCTGAAGTGGCGATACCGGCCTCCGCCAGCCGCTCGCTGTAGCGGATCGAGAGGTACTGCACGCCTGGGTCGGAGTGATGGACCAGCCCGTCGAAGGGTCCTTCGCGCGCCCACAGCGCCTACCAGAGCGGTGAGCACGAGGTCGGCGTGCAGGGAGCGGGAGACGTGCCAGCCGACGATGTAGCGCGAGAAGACGTCGATGATGAAGGCGGTGTAGGCGAAGCCGGACCAGGTGCGGACGTAGGTGATGTCGGCAACCCAGAGCCGGTTGGGGGCGGTGGCGCGGAAGTCTCGCTGCACCAGGTCGAGCGGCCGCGGTGCCGTCGCATCAGCGATGGTCGTGCGCACTTGGCGGCCGCGCCGCACGCCTCTCAGGCCCAGCTCGCGCATCAGGCGCTCGACGGTGCAACGGGCACCTGGGTGCCTTCGCGCCGCAGCTGGTGCCAGAGCTTGCGGGCGCCGTAGACACCGAAGCGGGCCGTGCGGACCTGCTTGAGCTTCAGCTTCAGGGTCTCGTCACGCATACAGCGCGCCGAGGCGGCCGGCTGCGAGAGGCGTAGTAGGTGGAAGGGGGCGACCTGCAGGACCTCGCAGATCGGCTCGACCCCGAAACGGGCGCGGCTCGCGTCGATGAAGTGGTCATCTCGGCGGTCGTGGGTCGAGTTCCCGCGCGAAAAAACTGGCGGCCGACTTGAGTAGCTCGCGATTCTCGCGCTCAAGCTCCTTGAGCCGCTGATGCTCGTCCATCGTCAGGCCCGGCCGGGCGCCGGCGTCTACCTCAGCCCGTCTCACCCACTTGCGCAGCGTCTCCGGCGTCATGCCGCACTTCGTCGTGATCGACGTCAGTGCCGCCCATTGCGACGGGTACTCGCCGGCGTGCTCCAGCACCAGGCGAATCGCCCGCTTCAGCAGGGAAATGCTATTAACATCGGCCGTCTATCAGAGTGACGCAGAGGTCACTCAAAGGAATCTATATGTGCCTTTAGCGGCCAGCATCATCTTAGAACTAACGTTTCTATCGATCATCGGGTTCATCGTAAGCATCATCTGCATACCGGTGGCGATCGAGGTGGCGCCAATGTGCTGGAGGCAGATGAGGCTCAAGGGATGAAATAGCCGTAGCTGCCTATTTGGCCAGTTCGTTGAAAGTCAAATACGATAGCCAGCCCTTCAGGGCGGAGACCTAGCCAGCCATACGCTTATGTGTGCAGCCCACCGTCCGTATTCGCTAAGACATACCGGCGTCCCATTAGAAAGCTGTCGAGTCAGTCGACCTCATGGTGATCCAGTGTCGTGGTATGATATGTGCCATGAGGACTACCATAGATAAAGCCGGACGCTTGGTGATTCCCCGCGCCCTGCGCAATCGCATCGGTCTGGCTGGAGGTGGAGAGGTCGAGATCGAGGTTGACGGCGCTGCAATCCGCATCGAGCCGGTCGTTGGCGGCGAGCTCCGAGAGGATAGCGGCCTGCTGCTTATTCCGACGACCGGAATGTCCATCGACGACACCCTAGTGCGCGAGCTAATAGATGTCGACCGACACGGACGCTGACGGGCGTCAAGTTGTCCTGCTCGACACTAGCACCGCCGTAGCGCTGATCCTCGAAGGTCACGAGGCTCACGACTCAACGCTCGACGCTGTCCGAGGCCGCCGGTTGGGGTCTGGCCGGGCATGCCTGGTTCGAGACGTACTCGGTCCTGACGCGCCTGCCGGCTGGACTACGTCGTTCATCAGCCGATGCCCTCCGTATCCTGGCTCGCAACTTTCCTGCGTCGGAATTTCTCGGTGAGGCGGAGGCGGCCGATCTTGTCAGAGAGCTTGCGCGACTGGGGATCTCCGGTGGTGCAGTCTATGACGCGCTGGTTGGCGCCGCAGCGAGGCAGCACCGACGGTCGCTCGCTTCCCGCGACGCACGCGCGCGGCCCGTCTACGACGCGCTGGGAGTGGAGGCCGAGGTCATCTCTTAGTCGGGAGCGCGATGACGCTGTGGCGAGAGGCACACGTTCATCGCCATCATTCCTTGAACCTTAGCTTGCTGGTGATCGTTTCAGTCTGCACCTTATCCCGTGACCCGTACCAAACGCCTTCTCCTGCGGTGGGAGCTGCATAGCAGATCGTGGAGAACCTGGCACTGTTCTGACTCGGACAGGGAGATGAGTGACCTGAGATAACGTTCTCCCAAGACCCGCGAGACGAGTGGGTCACCCAGAGACCTTACGACGTCGATGGCTTTGGCGCTTAGATCCAGGAGGCTCAGGACCTGTGTGACCCTCGCGCGCGAAACGCCAAGCGCTCGTGCCAGGTCGGCTCTCGATCTCAACCCACCGTCGACCATCCGCTGCTGCCATTCCTCTGCCAGGCTTATGGGGTTACGTTGCTCACGCCTTGGTTTGGCTGATTTGGCCAGGACCAGTTGTGGTGCTGAGGACGCGGCGAGGTCGCGGAACTCGAACACGCCCTGAACCTTGGAGCGCTTGTAGAATGAGCGAAGCGTGGCGACAATGCTTAGCTCCAAGGAAGTTCGGATTTTCCCCCGGCTCGGGGAGCCAAACTACACACATCTGGCCGGCGAAGCGTTCTTTTCGATCAATCGCAAAGAGCGGCGCGTAATCAGGCTTGGGCGTGAGCTCAGTGACCTGGGCTCCGTCCACCACAATCCGCTCGAATACTCGCATTACAAAATCCCTCTGCGTCGCCCGGTCACTCTCGCGCCACAGTCGGCCGGTGTTGCGGATATAGTACATTGCGCGCTCGACGTCTAAGGGCTGCTCTGAGGCAGCCATGGCTTGGACGCGCTGCCGCAGAGGCGCCGTCTCAGCTTTGTACTGCTGCTCGTCCACGTCTCCGGCGACGTAAAGACGGCGCCAGCGGTCGAGGCGTGTCTGCAGCCTGGCGCGCTCTTCACGATGGTCAGCCAGGTCCTCGAGCTCGCGCAGCTCGGCGATGATGGCCTGGACATACTCCAGCGGCAATCGCATGCCTTCAACGTAGGCGCCGATCTGTTCCTCTACCAGCTCGGCAGCCACCATCGGTTGCCGGCAGGCGCTACGGCCGCGCCGCGCGGTCGAAGAGCAACGCAGATATCGCAGTCGTCGGCCGGCGCGAGAGCCCGTTAGAGCATTCCCACAATGGCCGCAGATGGCGACGCCGGTGAGCGGGTAGGCCTCCCGGCCCCAAGTGGCTGCCGGCTTCGCATAGCGCCGGCGCGAGAGCTGCTCCTGGACCAGCTCGAAGAGCTGGCGAGTAACGATAGGCGGATGGCTGCCAGGAAACACGGCGCGATCGGCACCGCGGGGATGATAGATGACGTCGCCCACGTAGACGGGGTTCAGCAGTATCTTCCTGACGCTTAGACGGTCAAGGTGGTTGCCTTCTGTGCTGGTGAGCCCAGCGCCAGCAGCCCAATCCGCAAGGCGCCGCAAGGAGTACTCGCCGCCGCCATAGAGCTCGAAGAGCCGAAGCACCCGCGGCGCACTGGCGTCCGGCAGGAGCTTGCCGTCCTCGCGTCGATATCCTAGCGAGACGGGCCCCACCACTTCACCTTGGCGCGCCTTTTGGCCCATTCCGATAACGATGCGCTCGCGTATCAGCTCGCGCTCAAACTCGGCCACGGTTCCGATCATGTTGCGGAGCATGCGGCCCGTCGCAGAGCCGGTATCGATTGCCTCCTGGATGGAAACGATGCCGACACCCAGCGTTTCGAGGCGGTCAGAGATCTCGAGGAGATCGCGAAGCCGGCGCGCCAGGCGGTCCAGCTTGGAAAAGATGACGCGATCGATTAGGCCCGCGGTGCTCGCGGCGAGCAGCTGCGCCAAGCCTTCACGGCCCTTGGTGCTGCCACCGGAGCGGCCAGCATCGGAATAGACTTCCACCAGGCCCCAGCCCATCGCGGCGCAGTAGGAGCGGATGGCGTTCTCCTGAGCCGCCAGGCTATAGCCCTCACGCGCCTGCTCCTCGGTCGAAACCCTGATATAGCCCGCAGCTCTCATTGCCCGGCCCGCTCCCTCTCCAGCGCTGCCTTGACCATGTGAGCGAGAATGCGCACGAGCACAGGGTCAACTGGCGGCGGCGTTTTCTGCGCCATCTTAGGCCCTGCCACGCCTTAGCACAGCATCCGCCTCAGCAAGCACCTTTCGGATGGCCGGATCTGCCCTGTCTCGCAGGTTGGGACCCTGGACGTGTACGGCTTCGGCCATTTCGAAGATCCGCCAGCCGAGGCGGGCGCCGGTGTCGAGCTCCCCATCAACGGCCGAGTATCGCTTGGCCAATTGCTCGAGGCTTAGGTTGCTGGTGATGATCGTCGTGGCGTCCTCACCGTGGCGGTGGTCGATGATGGTGAACAAGGTGTCCAGCGTCCAGGCTGACGGCTTCTCAGCGCCAAGGTCGTCCAGGACGAGGACGTCGACCTCCTGCAGGCTGCTCACCAGGTCGTCGTCTGAGTCGCCGCCAGGCCGAAGCGCTGCCAACAGTTGGGGCACGGCCCAGAAGGCGCCATGCATCAGCTCTGCTTCGATCAACTGACGGAGTGCGGCGGCGGCCAGCCCGGACTTGCCAACGCCCGTCCGGCCCGTTAGTAGCAGCGAGTTCTTTAGCACCCGGCCGTCGTCGGACTCGAGGATAGTGGCCCAACGCCGGACCAGCTCGAACGCGTCGCGGCTGGCTGCTGAAGCTGGGTAAGTGTCGAACGTGCAGGACCGTAGGCGCCACGGAATGTTCGCCTCTGCTAAGAGCCGGCCCACCTGGCGGGAGCGCTGCGCAGCCCGCCGGCGAGCTCTCTCTTCTGTGGCGGTCACCTGGACCCGGCGGCCGTCGTCGCAATCGCAGTAGACCTTGCACTCATAAAGCGCGGGGGAATCCGGTTCCTCTTCGAACCACGAAATGTTACGGCCACCGATGCCGAGACACCAGCAGCCCGAGGGCCTGGAGGCCTGCAGCTCGTCGCGCTCGGCGGCTTGCCTCAGGAAGCGCTCCATGTTCTTGAGGTGCCACTCCTGGATTACGGGTGAGATGTTGGCCGGGCGATCCTCCTCGCATCGGCGGCGTAGCTCATCGGTTGGAGAGAGAGCCACCAGCTCGGCAAGCTCTTCGGTGCGCTGGCGGTTCATGCTGGCGAACCGTGCTTTCTAAGAGACAAGACGTCATCAGAAGAGGCGGAGGAGCGCGACGCGCGCGCGTGTGACGGTTCTTCTGACGGTTCTAATCGGTTGTGACGGTTATCAGCGTCACGGCGTGTCAATTGTTGACCGCCAACGTCCCCTAATCCGTCGTTTTCGTCCCCTAAAGTTGCCGCGAACGTCCCTTGAAGATCGGCCTCATGTGACGATTCGTCCTTTAATCCCTGGCGCCTGCTGAGGAACGCTTGGCGCGCCGCCTCACCCTCGGTGAGGATTCTTTTTACGACGACCGTCCGGACGGTCGTCTCGCCAAGGCGCCGAATTCCAGGCTTGGGCTTCTCCAGGTAACCCGCGCGCTCGAGCGCGGCGAGGTGAGGCGAGACGCGGCGCTCTGACAGGGATGCTCGGGCGGCGATTTCGAATCGCCCTGGCCAACACTTGCCAGTCTGGAGGTTAGCGCGCTCACACAGGGCGATTAGGACCAGCTTACGTGCCGGCTGCAGGGGCAGCCACAGAGCGGCCGCGACCAGGTCGATGCTCATGGGTACAGAATGCCCACGACTTCGACGCTTGAGAATGCAAACGAAATCGCGCGACGAATCTGAGCAAACGCGGTGACCACAAACATTTGATTTCGTTTGTGGTCACCTTGAATCTGAGAGCTGAATTCGTTTGCGGTCATGACGACCGCCGGCGTCGTTGCCGGATCCAGGCCGGCGCATACTGCCGCGCCTCCTCGAGAGCCTGAGCCTGCTTTCGCTGCTCCCAGTCCTCAAAGAGCAGCATCGCCGCGGCGTGCCCCTGTTCGTCCGGATTCAGGGCGCCGGCAACGATGCCGGCGAGCTCGAAGTCCAGAGCCTTCCACTCGCCTTTGTAACCGTGCTGCGCTGAGGCAAAAAGGAGGTCTGACACCTGGATGACGAAGCGGAGCAGACGCACTCGCCGCCGGCGAACGGTTCGATCCGTAACCCCCGTTTGCAACAGCTCGGCGAGGTCCTGCAGCAGTGGTTCCTGGAGGAACTCTCTCAGCGTGTCGTAGAAATCGCCCGCGTACAGGCTGGTTCCTCTCGTCGTGTGTCCGATGGGCCGTCGCCGCCGGAAGACGTACTCGCGTGCCCGGCGCTCGATCTCCTCTGCTGCGATCTCTTCGTCCGCCATCTCTGCTCCTCCTTGAGCGCTGCATGCCTTCCCTGTCGTGATTTCGTACATCGTCGCCGTCATCGACCGTTCCTCGCCGCCGCCGATTCGGGGCTGTAGCTCCAGCTGCAATACTCACCGTCGGTCGACGCGGGGCAGTAAAGACTGCCGGCCGGTCCCTTCTTGCTCGGCGTAGCCAGGCCGTGCGTTGGGCATTTCCGCGAGCTGTTGAGCACTGCCGGCGCGGCCGGCAGATCCCCTGACCCGCCAGCGCGCACCTCTATCGGCAGAGCGAAGATGAATCGACCATCATCCGTCTGGATCACGATTCGCTCCTGGCTCTCGACGGTGCCGTCGCCGACGCACGTCGAGAGCATGTAGGCGACAACGAAGCCGGCCGACGTCCGTCGGTACTCCCCTTGCCCTCGGCTGTGGCTAACTCTCTGTCCAACTATCATGGTTGCTAACCTCCATATCTGGTAGCAGAATGGTAGCAAAACGCCTACAGTCTGTCAACAGTCCTGTTTGCTTCTCAACCCCATTCTGTTACAGTAAGTGCGTGCCGAGACTGCCCCGTCTCAGAGAGATACGCGAGCGAAAGATGCTCACTCAGCGTGAGCTCGCCGAAAAAGCCAAGACCAGTCCGACGACGATCGCACGGCTCGAAGCACAGACGGTCGATGCGCAATTCCGCACGATCAGGAAGCTCGCCGAGGCGCTCGGTGTTGAGCCAGAAGAGCTGACGAGGGGCGATGGCTGAGCAGAACGAGTCGGAAGAGCCACGGCCGACACGGGATGAAGTCGTCAAGGCGATGGCGGCTGTCCTGGTCCGGTTTGCCCAGAGAAAGGCGCGGCAGAAGAAGGCGAGCGATGAGTGAATGAGCGAATCGCGTCGACGCCGGATGCTATTCCACACCTGGTTTATGCGGCGCGTCGAAGGCCGGAACAAAGCTGCCATCTCACGGGCCGTATCCTGCCCGCTAGGGCTCGTAGGTAAGCTCTGGCGGGGAGAAAGAGCTCTCCCTCCCTCGAAGCATCTTCGTGCTCTCGTGGCCGCCCTGGGCGGCGCTTCTGCAGCTGAGGTAGAGGGTTGGGAGCGAGAGATCGAGGAAAGGCTAGCGGCCGGCCAGCGCGCTTCAGCGGCGAAACGGGCCGCTGGGAGACAGCCAGAAGTCATCGGCGGCCGGTCGCGCGGGTGCGCTTACCAGGGCGAAGCGGCAGCCCAGCAGCCTATATAACCCCCCAGACTGCGGCTCAGCAGCCGACACGCCGCTCGGGAGATCTCTGCGACGGCTCGCAGGGGTAGCCCTTCAGGATCACGACCTGACAATGAGTGATCTCCGAGCTAAGAACGCCATGGAAAATGGTCGTGCGTGGAATAAGACGCTGGAAAGCATCGGGCGAGCCCTTGGCCAGACACTCAGCCGCCAGGTCCTGGCGGCTGAGTTCGAGCGGGAGGCCGGCGACAGCAAGCGCCTGCTAGATGTAGTCGCGGGTCTGAGGGAACGTGCGGACTTGGACGCCGGGGATGTCGTAGCCCTCGGCCTAAAACTCCTCCAACGGTTGGCTCCAAACGAGCATCGCAGGCGAGCCCTGCGAGCAGCCGTCACTAATCTCAGCCCGCACCCGACGCTTGGCCCGCGGGGCCCACAACTGGCGATCAGCCTTGCCCAATATCGACGCGCTCGAAAACGCGCGGCTGCGTCAGCCGCGCGTCTGACCGAGGTGAATAAGCTGTCGCGCAATCGGGCCCAGGCGATGCTGCGCGGGCGGCTTAGGGGAATCCCCCAGCCTGACGCAGCTGTTCAGCACGCCTGGGCCCTGGAGGCGGCCGCGCGATTGCCGGAGATCGGCAGCGTCGAGGCGATTAAAGCGCTATGGAAACCGGAGCTCAAGCGCCGCGGCATCGCCATCGGCGTTCGCGGGGTTGCTCCGACGACTGATCACCCTGGGGTCTGCGGCTGGTGGCGCAGACATCCGTACCCATTCGGGATCTGGTCTCAGTGTGTTGCCTGGCTAAACAACGACGGCGACGTGAGCAAGGTCACTGAACCGGCCCGCGCAAGCGCCAGCAATGGTCATCGCAAGTGGCATGAACGGAACCACGTTCCCCTTTGTCCGATGCCGCCTCCGAAGCTCCCTAAAGTCGCCAAACTGTGAAAACGCGAAGCTGGCGCGCAAAAGTCGCCAAACTGTGAAAACGCGAACGAGAACTGTGAAAGCCTGGCGGTCGCCGTGCCTGGTCGATTGCCATCAGACCATCAACCCCACCGACCTTGCAGCGGCCCTTAAGCCGTAAATGGAGTCGCCGGCGCCGCGCTCCGCGTCCAGCTCGTCGCGCGCCATGATCTTCACCGGGCCGTAGTAGTTGACCGCGAGCTGCTGGCCCAGCGCCGCCATCGAATCCTCATGGCTAAGGACCGTCCCGGGCTCGTCCGGTACCCAGAGCTCTGGCCCTTCCTCGCCGAAGATGCCCAGTTGACCGACAGGCGGCCGGCCGCCGCTGGCCCAGCCTTCGCTGCCGAAAATGGACTTGGCTACTCCAGTAACCGCGCCGCCAACATCGAGCGCTTGCTTGACGCCTGGGATGCTCGATAGGCCGTCGACCAGCGCCTTGCCTGCGTCTCGGCCAATATCGCCAGCCTTGCTCACCAGCTCACGCAGAATGTCCTCCACGGTCGAGACGATTTCCCGGGCCACATTCGAGACCCAATCCTTCGCCTCATTCCAGGCGTTCACCAGGGCATCCTTGGCCTCGTTTGCCGGCCCCGAGACAGCCGCCACCATCGCCTGAAACTGCGACGCCAGGAAGTTGTAGATCTCGATGACGATGCCGAAGATGAAGTCCTTGGCCGTGTTGAACTGCGCGACGACGAACGTCAGCGCCGTCTCGACCTGGCTCTTCACGAAGTTGAAGGCGGTCTCAATTTGCTGCCCGATGAACTCCATGGCAGATTTGATGGCCGCTTTGATCAGATCGAAGTTGTGGACGATGGCAATGATGAGTAGCCCCAGGGGTCCCAACACGATCACCAGGATCGTCTTCCAGTGGTCCTTTACCCATTGGAGGATCGCGCTGACGACAGTCGTCACTGTGTCCTTTACTGCATTGAAGGCGGACATCACCGCGTCTACCACGGCGTTTACGGTGGAGACGATCGCGTCCTTGATCTGGTTGAAGTGAGTGATGACGAAAAGGACCAGGAGGCCGATAGGCCCGGTGATGGCGATCAGGGCGATGCCCACCAGGAGCCAATGATCGAGAATCCAATCGACCACCTCTCCGACCTTGGCTTTGATTTCGTCGAAGTGCTTGATGACGTAGATGACGGCATAGGCCACGGCGGCAATAGCCAGGCCGATGGCGACGAAGGGCCAGGTGGCAGCGATGACGGCCGCAGCCAGGCCCCAGACGACAGCCGCGAGGATGCCGACAGCCACGGCCAGCGCTGGGATGGTCCCGATGGCCAGAGCGAGCATAAGGTCGTTGTTGCTGGTGACGAATTCTATTGCCTCGCCGAGAGTGTTAAAGGCATCAGAAAGCGGCTTGAAGCCCATCACCGCTTCGATGACCTCACTCAGAACTGTAACCAGGTCCGCTAGGGTGACCAGAAAGATGGTCCCGATGATGATGCTCAGTGTCTCGATCGTCCCGTTCAGTATCTCGATCGCGCCGTTTAGGCCCTGGAGCCGTTTCTCGCTCTGTTCTGCCACTGACGGCGCCTTCTCGACGGCCTTGTTGAAGTCATCCCAGCCCGCGGTATTCGCTTTAAGGGCTACCAGCGCGGCCCTCTGGCCGTCAGTCCCAAACCACATTTCGAGCGTGGCCATCTTCTGTGCTTCGGTCAGCCCCTCCATGCTCTTGTCGAGATTGGCGATGATATCGGGCATTGATTTGAAGTTGCCCTCGGTATCTACGGCGGAGAAACCCAGCTCCTCCATCGAGTTCTTGGCCTTATCCGTGACCGGCGTGAGGCCGTTCAGCATCGCTTTCAGGGAGGTCCCGGCATCCGAGCCTTTGATGCCGGCGTTGCCCATGATCCCTATGAATGTGGCTGTGTCGCTCAGGCTCAGCCCCATTGCCGCCGCAATGGGGCCAACGGCCGCCATAGACATGCCGAGGTCATTCACGTCGATCGCGGACGCCACCGCTGTACGGGCGAAGATGTTAGCTACTTCATCTGCCTTCAGGCCGTCTTCTGAGAACGTGTTGAGCGCGTTGCTCATGAGCACTGCGGCCTGCGGGACTTCAATGCCGGTGGCCTCCGCCAGTTGCACCGCGGAGCGGCCTGCGCCGCCGAGGATCGTCTCGACGCTCATGCCGGCCTTCGCGAGCTCGCCCATCGCCAGGACGGCATCCGACGCGCTCTTGCTGGTGTCCTTGCCTATCGCGAGGGCCTCTTTGCGCATCGCGGCTATCTGCTCTTCGGTAGCGCCGGTCGCGGCCTGGACTGCGCCGAGGCTGGCCTCGAAGTTGGCGGCGTTGCCGATCAGGAAGTCAAAGCCATGGCTCATGGCCTGCATCCCAGCCTGAGCAGCTACAAAGCCTGTAGCGGTGCCCAGGGCGATGTTCATCACACCTCCGAGGCCCTTTGCCTTTTGCTTGACGGACGCGAAACCCTTATCGACGCCGCTCTCGTCGGTCTTGATGTGGAGGGTGGCGGTGCCGAGGTTGGTCACGGCTTGGCGGCCTCCTCGCGCTTGACGGCTCGGAACTTGATCCCGAGGCCCTGGAGGACGGCCTGCTTCATCGCCGCCGGGGCGTCCGTGAGGCTACGCGTGCCGGGCTCTGCCTGGCGCTCCAGCCGGCCGCGAAGCCGTTGAGCGTCGGCCCGCTTCAATGACCCGGAGCCCAAAGCCGTGGCATTCGCCTGCGTGAGGGTTTCTCTCGCCTGAAGGACGGGGAGCATGCTCAGGAAAGCCCTGAGCAACGGGGGTCTCATTCGGAGCCAGCCGTTGGGCTCGCCGCCGTAGAAGCGCTGGAGCGCGGGGATGGCTTCACCCCAATCGATCGGCGCGCCGCCCTGTTTGGCGCCGGCGGCTGGACGGGCGGCAGACTCTGCCCAGTCGCTTCTTTGAAAGCCGACAGAATCGCGATCCGGTGATTGTCCTGCAGCCGCGCGTGAACTTCCTCAGAACAGTCGCGGATGAGGATGCGGCACATCTGATCCATCGCCAGAGAGATAGCAGCGCCTTCCTCGACCGTGTATTCATGGCCTGGCGTGGCACCGATGGTGACCAAATCGATGTAACGCCGATGGAGGTCCTGCACCTGCAGCATCGGTTCAATGCCAAGGTCTTCGACGGCGTTTATCTCGTAAGCCTTGCCGTCGATCGTGATTTGCAGGCGTTCGGGGTTAAGGGTTTCGAGGTTGAGGATGTTCTTGGCCATGACCTACTCCTGTACGGTTCCTGCCGCGCCCAGGGGCTTGGAGGCTCGCTTTCTCACAAACCCCTAGGCCGCAGCAGTACCCGGGGAGCGCCGACCCCGGGTGCCTAAATAGGCATTGACGATTTCGGTGAGTTGATCCAAACGAAGCCGCGCGAGGACATCGCCGGGAACTGTAGGCAGGATGGCTCGGACAAGGGAGCGCTGTCCCTCTTCAACGCTTCTCAGGGCCTGCCAAGTTGGATTCTCCAGGTAGGCCCGCATACCAACTGTAAAGACGTCGATCTGCTGCAGATCGTTCGGCTCCAGGGCGTTTCCGTGGAAACGGTAGATCACATCATCGATGCTGATCGTGTAGCCCTCGGTGAGGCGCTCTACTTCAGCAAGTGCGGCCGCCTGATCCTCACGAAGGGTCATCAGTCGCTTCGCCATGCATTCTTTCCATAGCCGTGGCCCGATGCGTCGCGGATGATGTCGTTCATAGACGCGGGCTCCCTCATGCGCTCGCTGCCTTTACCGGCGGCTGCATCAGCGGGACCAGATCTTGGAGCCGCTTCTCCGGGGGCCTTTTCCTCAGCGGGAGTACGGCCCGTTACTTTATGTAACCAGTCGCTTCCTGCGCTTGTCTGCTTCGCAACAACTGTCCCAGCCCGTCCTGCTCTAAGGAGGTCTCTGAGGGTCATGTCAGACTCCTGCGCCAATGGCGAAAAGAGGCTTGGATTCAGCTGGCGGCATGAGCGTCTTTCGCAGTGCCGCCAGCAGATCGGCAGACGTATAAGGCCGATCCGACTTCCCCTCCAGAACCGTCCTCTTGTGGCCGGGGTTGTACTGGATCAGAGGGAAGAAGTCGAGCCAGTCTCGCAATGATTCGATGCGGACCCACTCGGCATAAGCGGCCTCGAGCTCTTCAAAAAGGCCTTCGAGGCGGCTACGCGCGGCCTCGAAGTCGGCGACCACTTCGGCGCGAAGCTCTGACTTCGAATCCTGAAGAATGCCGACCAGGCTATCGATAGCCTGGTCGGCAGCGCTCTGAGCTCCCAACCATTGAGCTCGAGCAATTTGCTTGCGCTGGGCCAAGGTCTGAGCCTGTGTGGGCATGGTGCGCCCAGCAGACAGAGCTTGACCTACATCGTCGATGTATTCGTAGTCGTCTTTTTGCCCGGCTAGGTTGCGCGCCTCAGCCCCGAGTCTTTGCTCAATTCCGTGCAGACGGCGCCATTCCTTGACGGCCTCGTGAACCACCGCCCATCCCTCTGGAATCGGTGGCATCGTTCTAATTCCGATGGTCCCGGCGTTAACATTCATGGGCGGCGGATTTCCTTTCCTTGTTCAGATTCCAAATCTGGATGATCAAAAGTCACCCGCCGACAAGAGTCAGCAGGTTTAGTGACGGCACATCGAATGGGCGGCCGGCTGGGTTAAATACGGGTGTGTAGTGCTGTTGCTCGGAGTCCTGCCCGGGGAGCCATTCTCCTCAAGACCCTCGTACCGTCCGTTTCTCACTTACGACTCTGTCCTGGCTCTTGCGATGGTCGAGTCCTCGGCGCACACCAAGGACGCCCGACGTTGCCATTCCGAGGCACGAGGAATCTCGCCCCGCGAGATCAGCTCTTGGACTCTGAGCCCGTCGAGGCCGAGGGACGAGCGCTCTCCCGGCGCTAGTTCTGGCCGCTAACCCGTCATTGCGAGCCATCGGTGATAGACGAGGCATGGCAACCTTTTGATCGTCCTAAGCACTGGCAACCCGCTCGCTGCGAATCGCCTCCCTCCACCTCTCCAGGGAGAAAGCCTCAAGCAGCATCCTGAGCTTGTCGAAGGACGCGCTCTACCCCTGCCCCACCAGCTCCGCCACCCGCCTCCCAACCTCCTCCGTCGTCGCGACCGCCTCCCCCGCCGACGCCAGGTCCGCCGTCCGCAGCCCCTCCGCCAGCACCTTGTCGACCGCCTGCTCCACCGCCAGCGCCGCTTCCGGCAGCTCGAACGACAGCCGCAGCATCATCGCCGCGCTCAGGATCGTCGCGATCGGGTTCGCCTTTCCTTGCCCCGCAATGTCCGGCGCCGAACCGTGGATCGGCTCGTACAGCCCGAACCCGCTCTCGTTCAGCGACGCCGACGGCCCCATACCCAGCGACCGCAGCAGCGCCGCCGCCTCATCCGATAGAATGTCGCCGAACATGTTGGACGTGATGATCACGTCGAACTGGCGTGGGTTCAGGATCATCTCCATTGACGCGGCATCGACATGCATGTAATCCAAGGCCACGTCCGGAAAGTCCGGCTTGATCTTGTCCACCACCTCGCGCCAGAACAAGCCAGATGACATAACGTTGGACTTGGCGATCAGCGTCAGCTTCTTGCGACGCGCCTCCGCCAGCCGGAAGCCGTCCCGCGCCAGCCGCTCGATCTCGTGCTCCCGGTAGACCTCCGTGTCGAACACCTCGCGCTCCATGCGCTCCTTCGGCCCCTCGACCTGCCTGTCGCCCCTCGGCCCAAAGTAGATCCCGGAAGAGAGCTCGCGGCAGATCAGCATGTCCGTGCCCCGGACGTGCTCCTCCTTCACCGGCGATAACCCCAGCAAGGCGTCCGGCACCGCCACCGGCCGCAGGTTCAGGTACAGGTCGAAGTGCTTGCGCAGCGGCAGGATCGCGTTCTGCTCCACGCCCTGCCACTTCGGATGATTGATCTCGTTGCGCGGCCCGCCAAACGGCCCCTTCAAGATCGCATCCGCCGCCTCGCAAACGGCCAACGTCGATTGCGGCAGGTGCTCACCATGCACGTCGTAGGCCGCGCCCCCCGCCAGCGCCTCATTGAAGTTAAACGTATGCCCAAAGCGCCGCCCCACCGCCTCCAGCACCCTCACCGCCTCGGCGATGATCTCCGGCCCGATGTAGTCCCCCGGCAGCACCGCGATGTTGAACGTAGACATGGGCTCCTCCGATAGCGCTCCGCCTCTTCGGCTGCAACGTTTTCTCGCTGAGAATAGGCGTTACACACCCCACGGGCTAGGCGTTGACCATCCTTCTCGTTCCAGCACTCCCGCCTGCTCCCCCTGCCATCCCGAGCGCTCACACCAATCACCCATTGCGAGCCATTGCCCGCAGGCAAGGCGAAGCAACCTTTGATCTTCCCGCACCCAGTCCAGTCTTCGTATCGCCAACTTAGCTTTTAACCAATCCCTCTCCCTCGGGAGGGAGAGGGTAGGGTTAGGGTGATCAAAGGTTGCTTCCTCCTCACCCTCATCCGCCCTCCCAACACACCAATCACCCATTGCGAGCCATTGCCCGCAAGCAAGGCGAAGCAACCTTTGATCTGCCCTCACCCCAGTCCAGTCTTCATATCGCCAACTTAACTAAACCCCTCTCCCTCCGAGGGAGAGGGGTAGGGTGAGGGTGATTAAAGGCTCCATCCTCCCCAACACTCTCATCCGCCTTCCCAACGCGCTTGCCATTGCGAGCCATCGGCGATAGCCGAGGCGTGGCAACCTTGATGCTTGTCTAGCGTGTATGTCCTCTGGCAACGCCACCACACTAGTGCCCTGGCCTTCAGGCCGGGGCACTGCTCGCCTTCAACTACACACCTCACTCCCACGGAACAAAATCCATCGCACCGGCGTCTTCCCTCCAGACACACATCGGAGGAAAGAGAAATGAAGACCAGAAGCTC
>WHTK01000017.1:0-44359 GCA_009377745.1 Dehalococcoidia bacterium | reverse complement strand
GACCAACCCTCGGCCGCTCCGACAGCGCCGCCCCCATCGCCGGTACCACCCTCGATGAGCCCGTCGACGCCACCGACGACGTCATGGCCTCCATCGACAAGGCCCTCGGCCGCCCCACCGGCGCTGACATCGACGGCTCCGCCGCCGGAGCCTCCGCCAACAGCGTCGCCCCCATGCCCCCGGACCTCGACGCCAAGCCCGCCCAGCGCGAATCTACCGCCAACGACGCCTCCTCCGGCGCCGCCGGCGCCTCCTCCGGCTCCGCCGGCGCCTCCCCCGTTGCCCCCGCCCAGACCGCCCCCGGCGAAGACACCTCATCCACCTTTGACGACCGTAAGATCGTCCAGACCGCCTCCCTCCGGCTCCAGGTCAAGGAAGTCGGCGGCAGCTTCGAAGAGGTAGGCCGCATCGCCTCCTCCGCCGGCGGCTTCGTCGCCAGCTCCAACTTCTCCCTCCAGGGCGAAAACCAGATCGCCTCCGTCACCATCCGCGTCCCGGCAGACCGCTACCAGGACGTCCTCGCTGACCTCCGCCGCCTCGGCGAAAAAGTCGACGTCGAAGCCTCCAACGCCAGCGACGTCACCCAGGAGTACACCGACCTCTCAGCCCGCCTCCGCACCCTGGAGGCCACCGAGGCCCAGCTCCTCACCCTCCTCGGCCAGGCCCGCAACATCAACGAGATCCTTCAGGTCCAGGACCGCCTCAACAGCGTCCGCGGCCAGATCGAGCAGGTCAAAGGCCGCATGGCCCTCCTCGATAAGCTCGGCGACCTCGCCACCGTCACCGTCCACCTCCGCCCCGTCGCCGCCATCGCCACGGCCCCGTCCGGCGCCCCCAACCTCGGCGCCGAAGTCTCCGAGGCCTGGGAAGCCAGCCTCAACTTCCTCGGCGACATCGCAGCCGGCGTCATCCGCGTCGTCGTCTTCGCCTGGTGGGTCCCCCTCCTCGCCATCCCAACCTACGCCATCCTGCGAGCCCGCTCCCGCACCACCCCCGCCTCCGCCATCGACTAACCCACGTCACGGCCGGAAATAGAGGAGGCCCCGTCACCAGACGGGGCCTCCTCTATTTCACGCGCATTGCGATCCTTCAGCAGCATTGTGATCTGCGCCCCAAATGAGTCCCTCTCCCTCGGAAGGGAGAGGGTAGGGTGAGGGTGCCGCGCGACCGTCCACCTCAACCCTATCGACACACGAACCAGAGCAGGGTTCGTAGGGGCGCAGCCCATGCGCGGGGAGCCTGAGGGGTATCCCTCAGAAACTAACCCCTATTGAAAGCGGAGCGCACAAGGGCGATAGCCCGCAGGCTTGTCCTGAGCACTGTCGAAGGGACGCGCGGCGCCCCTCCCGTAGCCACCACCCAACCTCGCTCCCCACCCGGCCCTCGCCACCAACCCCGTCTTCTGTCATTGCGAGCCATCGGCGATAGCCGAGGCGTGGCAACCCTTAATCTCCCAACCATCGCATCGCTCCCGTAGCCATCACCCAACGTCACCTCCCCGCCCGCGCTCGCCACCAACCCCCTTCTGCCATTGCGAGCCATCGGCGACAGCAGAGGCGTGGCAACCCTTAATCTCCCAAACGTCACATCCCCTCCCGCCTCGCCACCACCCTCCCCGACGCACCTGCGAGCCTCTTTATCACGCCCGTCCAGCAAGACGAGACCCTCTCACCGTTGCCATCCTGAGCGACCTCAGAAGCGAAGGATCAAACCCACCCAACCTCGCTCCCCACCCGGCCATCGCCACCGACCCCACCTTCTGCCATTGCGAGCCATCGGAGACAGCCGAGGCGTGGCAACCTGACGCCCCAAATCTGCTACACCCACGCGGTCTAGCCCTCCCATCCAAGCGGGTTCGTAGGGCGCAGCCATGCGCGGGGAGCCCGAGGGGTGTCCCCTCGGATCTATCTCTTAACTACGAAAGCGGAGCGCACAAGCCCCGATGCAGTCGGGGCGCAGGACGCGCAGCGCGCCCCCATCATCGAGAACCCAACGCCAGCTTCCCCCAACCACCCCATGTGCTACGTTTCGCAAGATGCCCGCACTCGAAATCCTCCTCCTCGCCCTCATCGCCGTCTTCATCGCCGGCAGCGTCCAGGGCCTCACCGGCTTCGGCTTCGGCATCGTCGCCGTCCCCATCCTCACCCTCTTCATCTCCCCCAAGCTCGCCGCCCCCGTCACCCTCCTCAACTCCATCCTCCTCAACACCCTCATCGTCCAGCGCACCCACACGGACATCGATCTCAAGCGCATCTGGCCCCTCATCCTCGCCGGCCTCACCGGCGTCCCCATCGGCACCTGGATCCTCGTCCACGCCGATGTCGATACCCTCCGCATCTACATCGGCGTCGCCACCACCCTCATCGCCCTCTTCTTCCTCGCCGGCTTCAGCCGCGAAGTCCAGCGCGAAAAGCTCGCCTTCCTGCCCATCGGCCTCCTCAGCGGCCTCATGTCCGGCAGCATCAACATGGCCGGCCCGCCCGTCATCCTCTTCCTCACCAACCAGAGAGTCGCCCGCCACATCTTCCGCGCCACCATCGTCGCCTACTTCCTCATCCTCGGCGTCTTCGCCATCCCCTGGCTCGCCCTCGGCGGCCTCCTAACGCGCGATGCCCTGCTCACCGCCGCCATCGTCTCCCCCGCCCTCGTCGCCGGCGGCCTCATCGGCAACCGCCTCGTCCCCAGCGTCGACGACACCCTCGTCCGCCGCCTCACCCTCGCCATCGTCCTCCTCGCCGGCATCACCTCCACCCTCACCGGCCTCGGCGCCCTGTAAGCGAAACACAACTCAAATCCCCTCTCCCTGGAGGGTGAGGGTGATCTCCGAAGCATCACGCAACGCTGAGCCCGCTGACGCTCCCCAACCCGTCATTGCGAGCCATCGGCGAAAGCCGAGGCGTGGCAACCTTTGATCTCCCGTCAAGGGCCTCATTTTTGCTCAACCAAACTCCACCCCCGATTACCCAGAAAACGCTCACCAGCGTTCTACTGGAGGGATTTGCCCTGCGATGCTATAGTACAAATGTTCGGACTAGCCAAGAGAGACTGGTAATGAGTCTTAACAGCCACATCGAATGGACCGAAGCCACCTGGAACCCCGTCACGGGCTGTACCCAGATATCCCCCGGCTGCGCCCACTGCTACGCCAAGACCTTCGCCGAACGCTTCCGCGGCGTCCCCGGTCATCCTTACGAGATGGGCTTCGACCTCACGCTGCGCCCCGATCGCCTCCGTCAGCCTCTCGAATGGAAGAAGCCGAAGGTCGTCTTCGTCAACAGCATGAGCGACCTCTTCCACGAGGACGTGCCGGACGAATACATCATCAAAGTCTTCGAGGTCATGCAGGCAGCGCACTGGCACACCTTCCAGGTCCTCACCAAGCGCCCCGAACGGTTGCGACAGCTTGTCCCGCGCCTTAACTTTCCTCCCAACGTCTGGATCGGCGTCTCCGTGGAGAACAAACGCTGGACCACCCGCATCGATGAGCTACGCGGCATCCCCGCGGCAGTCCGCTTCCTCTCCTGCGAGCCACTTCTCGGCTCCCTGGGCGACCTGGACCTCGATGGCATCCACTGGGTCATCGTCGGTGGCGAAAGCGGTCACCGCGCCCGCCCCATGAACCCCGACTGGGCCCGCGACATCCGCGACCAATGCCAGGCCGCCCACATCGCCTTCTTCTTCAAGCAGTGGGGCGCCTACGACGAGGCCGGCATCCGCCGCGGCAAAGCCGCCTCCGGCCGCGTTCTGGATAAGCGTACGTGGGACGAGTATCCGAAGATTCTGGCGTCAGTTTGAATGAGTATCCCAAGCAATTCATTTTTTGAACGGAAACGAGAGTGGTCTCGAAGGAAGCATGACGTTCTGTCAGGTTATCTACCGCAGTTTACGCGCATCCTCGGCCAGTATCATGGTCGGATTTATGCAGTTGATGGCTTTGCTGGCCGTGGATATTACGGTGAGGACGAAGAGCGCGAGAGTGGATCGCCACTTCTGTTCGCCGAGATTGCGGCGAAGCTAGAGAATTACCAACTGAGATGCATCAACGTAGAGGTGGTTCGGAAGGAGTTCGAGAACCTACAAATTGCGACTGCTCCATATCTCAGTCACATAGACAACCGATTTGGTTCCTTCGACAGGAATGTTGAATCCATTCTTCGTGACATAGGACAGTCCCCCACGTTCTTCTTCCTAGATCCGTTCGGTCTTAAGGGTCTGGAGTGGGAGACGATGTCGAAGGTAGGTAACCGCTATAAGGGTTTCAAAACAGAGCTCCTTATTAACTTCAATGCCCCGAAATTTGATCGCGATGCCGGTTGGTTGGATTCAAGATACGAGAGAAAGCGTGATTCTTTTCTTCGACGTCTAGATAAAGTTATGGGGCCGTCAAGCAATTGGCGTGGAATCTTCGATAAGGATTCGTCACGCGAAGAGCGCTACAGGGAGATTGCGACACCTTATAAGTCTGGGTTGGAGAACGAATTCGGCTTTATCGCTAGCATTTTCCCAATCCGTACCGTGGAGGACGGTAGCCTTAAATACTATTTGATTCATGCCGCGAGGCACCCTCTTGGTCGCCGTATCATCGGGCATATCTTCTATGGCGTGCATCAGCAATATTTACGCGCCCGGGCTATCCTCCTACAACAGGGAGGCGTCCAATTAGGGCTAGATGGCATCGCCGTGCCGAAGCTCTCTATCGAGCAAATGGAGGAAGAAGACCTCAAACTATTAGTTCAAGATGTGCTCGGTGCACTGCTTGAGCGAGGCCCCATGCATTTCGGGGAATTGCAAGACTACCTGGCTGACAAGTGGGTTGGGCGGATGGTCGAGAAGCACTACAGGAGTGCTTGTAATCAACTTAGAACGAGAGGAGTTGTCAGCTGGTCTGGTACAACGCTAAAGGAGGATACTCTCCTTCAACCCTTGCCAATCCGCTAACAACTTCGTACCCTCGGCTTACCCAGCGCCACCTCCCCCTCCCACCTCCGCCCGCAATCCGATACCCTAGCCGCGATGACGCCCGCGTCCGCCTCCACCCGGCGCCTCACGCTCGGCATCGTCCTCCTCGCCGGCATCACCTCCGCCCTCAACGGCCTCGGCGTCCTGTAGCCAGCCGCAAGCCAAAAGTCCCCTCTCCCTCGGAGGGAGAGGGCTAGGGTGAGGGTGATCTCCGTAGCACGACTGAACGCTGAGTCCAGCCGATCCTCCCGCCCAACTGTCATTGCGACCATGCCCGCAGGCAAGGCGCGGCGATCCCGGCCCTCCCGTCACTAACGAAGCCGGATTCAGCGCCTCACCCGGCACCATCCTCCTCGCGGCATCACGTTACGCTGAACGGTCTGGGCGCTGTGAGGAAGCGTCACGTACGACGTACGGCGCTCTTACGCTTGCGATATGATTTGGTCAGGCAGACACCTAACAGAACGAGTGTGCTATAATGGATGAGGCAGGAGCAGGTTTGAGCAGCCCACAACCACCAGTATCTGATCCGTTTCGAACCGGCAAAGCCTATTCGATTTCGGAGGCAGCGCGCCTCGCCGGTACTACCTCAGCCACCGTCCGCCGCTGGATTGCTGGATACGATGCTATCGGTCACCACATGGAGCCCGTGTTCGGCGAAAAGGATAGGCCAACTCAGAAGGTGTCCTTTTTGGAGCTCGTCGAAATAATCGTGGCCGTAGGCTTCCGTCGCGACAAAAAAATCAAACTTGAGAGAATCCGCCGTGCGCATGAGTACGCTCGAAAAGTCTGGTTAACGCCGTTTCCATTTGCGAGCATGAAGTTCGCGGAGTTCGGCGGTCATCTCATCCATGACTTCGAAACGGCGGAGCCCGGAAGCGGACGCATGGCATTTGACCTCCAGGGTCAGTGGGTCCTTCCCGAAATCGTGCAGGACGCCCTGTCCAGCCTTGAATTCGAAAGCGATGACAATCTGGCGGCACGCTGGTACCCATTTGGGAAGGCGGCCCGCATTGTCGTGGATCCTCACTACGCTGCGGGGCGTCCTGTGGTTGAGGGAACGCGCGTACCTGTCCAGGTAATACGAGAGCGTTTCGCGGCAGGAGACAGCATCCGTCACCTCGCGACAGACTATGGACTCCAGTCCTCCGTCGTGGAAGAAGTCTTGCGTCATGCTGCTTGAAGCTCTTCTTTGACGAGGACTTAGGCAAAGGCGTTGCCGTCGCTCTCTACGCGGTTGGCGTAGATGCTGACTACGTCGGCCCGTCACGCCGTATCAAGAAGGGTACGCTCGATCACGACTGGCTACCGATAGTTGGGGAGGAAGGGTGGTTGGTAATTTCTGCTAACAAGGCCATCCTTCAGAACGATGTACAGCGAGACTTGTGGATCGCGAATAATGTGGGCGGCGTATTCCTGACCACAGGTCGCATCAGAAGCGTTAACCTCTTAGCTCTGATACTCAGGAAGCTCACCTGGCTTGAGCGATTGGCTGCAACGGAACGGCGACCATTCGCCTATATGTTGAGTCCGGCAGGCCAGACACGACGGGCAGCAGAAATTCCTCTTCTTCCCGAATTAGGTCATCAAGGTACACTCTCGTTTCCCGTTTAGCTTCTCCTCCCCACAGCGCCACCTCCCCCTCCCACCTCCGCCCGCAACCCGATACCCTATCCCCATGACCGCCCGTCTCACCCCAGCACCGCGCCCGCCGGGCCGCCCCAGGTGGTCAGCACAATCAAGCCCCGGTGCACACCCGCTCCGCCTTACGATGCCCTTCTCCAGATTCGATTACCCGCCACCGCAACCGGCAAAAATTCCCCACAATCAGACAATCAAACCGCCAGCTCCCAACCTCCAACCTTGACCCCTCCCCGCATCCCCTGCTAGGATTCGAGCCAATGAACCGGCATAACCACCCCTCGCGTGCCCTCGACATCATGGCGATGCCCCTGTCCGCTTCGGGCGGACATACCTGATCCAACCGAGACACGCCGTCCTCCCGACGAGGACCCAGGCCCGCCTCGGCGGGCCGTTTTATTGCCATCCGAGGTGCACCCATGTCTTACGCAACAGCCCTCCGCTGCCGTGAGTGCGGCCGCGAGTACCCCATAGCCCCCAAACACGTCTGCGAATACTGCTTCGGCCCCCTGGAAGTCACCTACGACTACGAGGCCATCCAGAAAGCCATCTCCCGCGAAAGCATCTCCAAAGGCCCCGAATCCGTCTGGCGCTACCGCGACCTCCTCCCCTGCGACGGCGAGCCCGTCGACCTCCAGGCCGGCTTCACGCCCCTGATCCGCGCCCAGAACCTCGGCGAAGCCCTCGGCCTCAAGCGCCTCTACATCAAGAACGACTGCGCCAACCCCACCTGGTCCTTCAAGGACCGCGTCGTCACCGTCGCCGCCACCAAGGCCCGCGAGTTCGGCTTCAAGACCCTCGCCTGCGCCTCGACCGGCAACCTCGCCAACGCCGTCTCCGCCCACGCCGCCCGCGCCGGCCTCGAAGCCTACGTCTTCGTCCCCAGCGACCTCGAAGCCGCCAAGCTCCTCGGCTCCAACATCTACGGCGCCAACCTCGTCGCCGTCGATGGCTCCTACGACGACGTCAACCGCCTCTGCGCCGAGCTCGGCGATAAGTACAAGTGGGCCTTCGTCAACATCAACGTCCGCCCTTACTACTCCGAAGGCTCCAAGACCCTCGCCTATGAGGTCGCGGAGCAGCTGGGCTGGCGCGCCCCCGACCACTGCATCGTCCCCCTGGCCTCTGGCTCCCTCTACGGCAAGATCTGGAAGGGCCTCAACGAGCTGGCCAAGCTCTGGCTCATCGATTCCGTCCACACCAAGATGTCCGGCTGCCAGGCGCAGGGCTGCTCGCCCATCATCACCGCCTACGAGGCCGGCACCTTCAACGTCAAGCCGGTCCGGCCGAACACCATCGCCAAGTCGCTCGCCATCGGCAACCCGGCCGATGGCTACTACACCCTGAAGATCATGGCCGAATCCGGGGGCTCCGGCGCCGCCGTCTCCGACCCTGAGGTCGTCGAAGGCATCCGCCTTCTTGCCGAGAGCGAGGGTATCTTCGCCGAGACCGCCGGTGGCGTCACCATCGCCGGCCTCAAGCGCCTGATCGCCGCCGGCAAGGTAGACAAGGACGAGCTCGTCGTGGCCTTCATCACGGGCGCCGGCCTCAAGACTCAGGAAGCCGTCGCCGATGCGCTGCCGGAGCCGCTGCACATCCAGCCCAACATCGCCGCCTTTGAAGAGGCGCTGTCCCGGCGGCAGGCCGTAGCCGCCACCAGCGGGGCCGTCTCGTGAGAGAAGCCATCGCCGTTGGCCTTGGCCTCGTGTATCTTAAGAAAGCCGCCGGTGGGTCGATTGAGACGCCCGCACGGCCAGCCCTCAGAGGTAAGACGATGGCCAAGCAGCGAGTCAAATTCACCTTCCCGGAGACCCTGGTAACGGAGCCGCTGATCTACGAGCTCAGCAAGCAGTTTCAGCTCGTTACCAACATCCGCCGCGCCGACGTCACCGCCGATCGCGGCTGGGTCATCCTCGAGCTCGAAGGCGACATGCCCGAGATCGAGCGCGGCCTCACCTGGATCGCCGATAAGGGCGTCCGCGTTGATCCCGTCGAAGGCGACATCGTCGAGGGCTAGATGGGACTCGAGAACATACTCGCGGTCGTCGTCATTGCAGGCCTTCTGCTCTACATTGCCTATCGCCGCATGGGTACCAGGCTCAACGGCGAGGACGAAACGGACGACCTCGCGCGCTTCGAAGGCCCCGCCGGCCTCCGCGAGCGCCAGGGTTCCGCTGATCCCTATCAGGCGGCCGCCGACCAGGCGAACTACCGCAACTACCGTGGATGAGGTAACTAACTAAATGGCTGTTAAGGTACGTATCCCCACCCCCCTGCGGGGCCTCACCAACGATGTCGACGTCGTCGCCGGTGAGGGCGGCACCCTCGCCGCCTGCATCGATGGCCTCGAGGCCGCTTACCCTGGCATGAAGGACCGCATCTGCGACGAGACCGGCGAGATCCGCCGCTTCGTCAACATCTACATCAACGGCGAGGACGTGCGCTTCCTTCAAGGTCTCGAAACCCAGCTCAGCGGCGGCGAAGAGATCTCCATCGTCCCGGCCGTCGCCGGCGGGTGACTAGCGTCACGGCGTAGGGCTACCGCTCGTCGGGAGGCGCCTCTTACTGTCATCCAGAGAGTGGCGAGAATTTGGCGTTAGTCTTACGAAACGTGCGCTAGCCCGCTCAGCGGCGTGCTTCGACAGGCTCAGCATGCCGTTGGTGCGCCTCCTTGGATCATCCTGTCGAAGGACGTACTCCTTGCGTTGAGTCGTCTATGAACGACTGGACCTCACGCGCTGACCGCAGCTCGTAGACCCGGATGCTCACGGGCGTCTCGCCCGGTGGCAGGGCGTAGTTGCTGCCGGACCGGTGCGTGATCGACCACCACAGGATCGAGTCCTTGCTCAGGAACGCCTTTCGCCAGGACTCCGTATTACCTGCCCACATCGGTTCCCGTGTCCAGGCGCGGCTCGCTGTTCGCTTCAGGAGCCGCCAGAAGCTGACCCGCCACGGCAGATGCAGCCAGATCAGCGTGTCGGCGCGGGCGAGAATGAGATTGCCCAGACGTCCGCGGTAGTTGCCATCGCAGACCCAGCCGTCCGGGCACCCATCGATCGCTGCTGCCACCTTCGCCTTGAACTCGTCCGGCGGTGTTTCGACCCAGTTCGGGTTCCAGAACAAGGCATCGAGCTCTATGAACGGGAGGCCCAGCGTCTCGCCCAGCCTGCGGCCGAGGGTCGTCTTGCCGGAGCCGGTCGCGCCTCGGATGGCAATCCGCCGTCCGGGCACGGGCGGGCTTTCGGTCGCAGTCTGGCCTTCAGTCGTAAGGCTCATCGGTAGGAGAAGGTCAAGCGTCGGCGGCGGGAGCGCTGCCGTGGTAAACGCGGCGGTCCTTCGGGTTCAGCGCCAATCTCAGGGTTACGACGCCAAAGAGGCCGCAGAGCAGGATCAGCAGATACGCCTCCCAATAGCCCAGTGCCCGGATGCCAAAGCCGCCGATCTCGAAGATCAAGCCGCTGATGATTCCCGCCAATAGCCATAGCGCCGTGGGTAGCAGCGCCAGGATCAGCAGCCCCGCACGCCGGTCTTCGGCAATGCCGTAGCCAACGATCAGCCACAGCCATCCCGCGACCACCAGCCCGAAGCAAATGACATCGAAGGGGCGCACCTGGCGCGCCGTACCCACCAGGATGTTACCGAACGCCCCGGGCGCCGACTTCAGCGAGTCGAGCGCTTCCTCCCAGTCGTCGCCGAAGAAGTCCTGCAGTCGTCCGGTCATCAGGACTCAGTTATTACAGTCGCCGCGTAACCTGTCAATAAGCAGTTTCTTCAGAACCTTTGCAGGAACGGCAGCACCAGGCCCAGGATCACCAGGACGCTGATCAGGATCAACAGCCAACGCCTGGTGAACCACGGCTTCGTATCCCGCACGCCCGGACTGTAAGCCGACCACTCCGAGAGGTCGTGATCGGGGTGCTCGGGGTCACTCAGATCGTCGTCGTCGTCGTCGTCATCGCTCTCGGCTTCCGTATCGCGCTCGATGATCTCATATTCGTCGTCCGGATCATCGCGTCGTGTCGTCATTCGACTACCTGGTAGTACTCAGCCCGCCAGCGCGCCTGTAGCGCCCCGATCTCGCGCGAGTCGATACCGTAGCGGTGCAGCACGTGCCGCACGAACTCCAACCCAGACTCGAAGTCCGGGTCGACAACCTCGGATACTCCCGCGCGCCGCAGCAGCGCGTGGCTGCTGCCACCCCCGCTCCTCGCCACAATGTCGATCCCAGGGTTCGAGCCCCGCGCCGCGTTAACCGCGATCAGCGCATCGCTTGGGTTAGAGAACGTCACGGCCAGGACCCGCGCATCCTTGATGTCGGCCTGCTCCAGTACCTCCGCATTTGTCGCATCACCAAAGACGCAGGGCAGCCCCGCGTCCTGCGCTCGCTGGAAGACGAAGGGATCGTATTCGATGATCACGAAGGGCAGGTTGCGGCCGCTAAGGCTCCGCACCAGGTTCTGGCCGGCATCGCCATAGCCGCAGATCACCACGTGGCGTCGCAGCTCCAGCTCCACCTCCGTCTCCGGGTGGCGTCTCTCCGCGAACCGCGCGAACCACGTCCAGCGCGAAAGAAGCCTCTCCGCCACGTCCACATTGCGGAAGATGAACGGGTTCAGCGTGATTGAGATGATGGCGCCCGCCAGGATCAGGCTGTTTGCTTCCGCCGGCAATACGCCCAGGCTGATGCTCATGGCCGCCAGGATGAACGAGAACTCGCCCACCTGCGCCAATGCCGCCGCGACCACTACCCCCGTCCGCAGCCCGTAGCCGATCCCCGTGACGATCAGGTAGGCCGCCGTCGCCTTGCCGATGATGATGATCGCGACCACGCCCAGGACGTGCAATGGCTGCTCGGTCAGCACCGCCGGGTCGAACAGCATGCCCACGGACACGAAGAACAGCACCGCAAAGGCATCCCTGAGTGGCAACGCCTCCAATCCGGCCCGGTGGCTCAGCTCCGATTCGTTCAGGACAATGCCCGCCAGGAAGGCCCCCAGCGCCAGCGACGCGCCGAAGAGCTCCGCCGAACCGAAGGCCACCCCCAGTGCGATCGCCAGGATGCAGAGCGTGAATAGCTCTCGTGAGCCGGCCCTCACAACCTCCGCCAGCAGCCGTGGTATCACGCGTATGCCGATTACCAGCATGAGCGCGATGAACAGCGCCGCCTGCCCCAGCGAAAGTGCCACCTCCAGCACCGGGCTATCGCCGGCAATCTTCGATGCCAGGCCGTTACCGCCGCCTCCCGGGTCGGCAAGCGCAGGCAACAGCACCAGGATCACGACCGTGAATAAGTCCTCTACGATCAACCACCCAATCGCGACATGCCCGTGATAGGTATCGATCAAGTTGCGCTCTTCCAGCGCCTTCAACAGCACTACCGTGCTCGCCACCGAGAGGCACAGCCCCAGGATCAACCCTTCCGTGAGCGACCAGCCCCACAGCTGGCTAATGCCCACGCCGAGGATCGTTGCTACGAAGCTCTGCCCCAGCGCTCCCGGCACCGCAATGGGGCCCACGGCCAGGATATCCCGCATCGAGAAATGCAGCCCAACGCCGAACATCAGCAGGATCACTCCGACCTCGGCCAGCTCTGCCGCGATTGACGAGTCGGCGCTACCACCCGGTGTGTACGGGCCGATGACGATGCCCGCCAGCAGATAACCGACAATCGGCGGCAGCCCCAGCCGCACCGCCACGAACCCACCGGCCGTCGCGGCCACGAAGGCTGCCACCAGCGTGAGGATCAGGTCAGAATGGAACATGGGTCCTCAGCGCAGTTCGTACAAGGCTCCTCAAGCTACTGGCTCGGAAAGACGAGAAGGAAATCAGAGGACGGGTCGCTGACGGCCACAACTGATTGTAGCGGTTTGCAGCCTAACAGTCCGAGTGCCCTCAGGCCTCGCGATAGCAAGGCCTGAGCAGGTAGAATTGACCCTTAGATATGGCTACCCAAAAAGCTGACTACTATGAGCTCCTCGACGTTGCCCGCAACGCCACCGCCGATGACATCAAGCGCGCCTTTCGCCGCCTCGCCATGCAGTACCACCCGGACCGTAACTCGGAAGACGGCGCTGAGGCGCGGTTCAAGGAGATCAATGAGGCCTACGAGATCCTCTCCGACCCCGAGCGCCGCTCTACCTACGACCGCTACGGCCACGCTGGCCTCGATGGCGCCTTCGGCAGCCGGGGCTTCGAGGGCTTCGGCCCCTTCGGCGGCTTCGGCGATATCTTCGATGCCTTCTTCGGCGCCTCTACCCAGACGCGGCGCCGCAGCCCCACTCGCGGCGCCGATATTCAGGTCGCCATCGAGCTGACCTTCGAAGAAGCCGCATTTGGCGCCGTGAAGACCGTCCACATCAACCGCACCGACCTCTGCTCCAAGTGCAACGGCCTTCGCGCCGAGCCCGGCACCGAGCCGGAACGCTGCCCCACCTGTGAGGGCGTGGGCGAAGTCCGCCGCGTCCAGCGCAGCGTCTTCGGCCAGTTCATCAACGTCACTACCTGCGACCGCTGTCGCGGCGAGGGTTGGGTCATCCCCACGCCCTGCAAGCACTGCCGCGGCACCGGCCGCGAGCGCGTCGTCCTCAATAAGGAAGTCAACGTACCCGCCGGCGTCGATAACGGCTCCCAGATCCGCATCTCCGGCGAAGGCGAGCTCGGCTCCTTCGGTGGGCCGCGCGGTAATCTCTACGTCGTGCTCCAGGTCGCCGAGCACGCCTTCTTCGAGCGCCGAGATGACGACCTTCACATCGGCCTCAACATCAGCTTCGCGCAGGCGGCCCTAGGCGACGAAGTGGAAGTGCCCACCCTGGACGGCGATCAAAAGCTCAAGCTCAACGCGGGTGTCGAGAGCGGCGAGGTCATCACTCTGCGCGGCAAGGGCGTCGCCCACCTGCGCGGCGGCGGTCGCGGCGACTTCCACGTCCACGTCCAGGTCACCACGCCCAAGAAGCTCAACGCCGAGCAGAAGAAGCTCCTCAAGCGCCTTGCCGAGCTTGAAGAGCAGGAGCCCAAGAACCTCTTCGAGAAGGTCAAAGACGCCCTCTCCTAGCCCCCATCCCTTGAGACCAACCAATCCAAACGTAGCCGAGGCTTTCCAGCCTCGGCGTCCTGTTTCGTATCCTTGTGTGTCATTCTTGTTTGCTCAGCCAGGGGTAGAGTACAGGGCAGAGGGAGGCAGGCCGTGTCATTCTGAGGAGCGATAGCGACGAAGAATCTAACGCCCCGACGCCGATTCCTCATCCTTATCGTCGCCAGGCCTCGAAGGGACTGAGCATGCAAGAGCGCTCTAAGATCGCCCCAGCCCCCGGCCACGCGCTCGCCCGATGACCGCCAAGCCGCTCTCGCTCTGGACCGAAGCCTCAATCCGGGTCCGGCCCTCAGCCGTCGAGGCTGTCGCCGAGCTGCTCCAGGAGATCACCCGCGTTGGCGTCACCATCGAGCCCCAGATCGATGCCTTCGGTCCCGACGAGGGCTATCTCCTCGACACCAACGCGCCTTCGACCCTGCGCTCCTACTTCTACGGCACGGTCCCTCCCGCCCGTCGCGCCGCACTTCGTCGTGCTTTGCGCGCCGCGGGGCTTGTCGAGGCCGTGGTCGGGCGCGTAGCATGGCGCACGATGCAGGAAGAAGACTGGGCCGAAGCCTGGAAAGAGCACTACGAGATCGAGCACATCGGCCGGGTGGTCATCCGCCCCGCCTGGCTCGAGTACAAGGACCGTCAGCCCGATGACGTTGTCATCAGCATTGATCCCGGTATGGCTTTCGGCACCGGCCAGCACGCCACCACCCGCATGTGCCTGCAGGCCCTGCAAGAGCTGATCAAGCCCGGCGATTTCGTCCTCGACCTCGGGACCGGTTCCGGCATCCTCGCCCTGACCGCCGCGTCCATGGGGGCCGGCAACGTCCTCGCCGTCGATACCGAGGAGCAGGCCGTGGCCGCCGCCCGCTTCAACGCTGCCGGCAATAACCTCCTCGGCCAGATCGCCATCGCCCACGGCTCCATCGAGTCCGCCACCATCTTTGGCGCCTTCGATATCATCCTTGCCAACATTAACGCCGCCACCCTCTCATCCCTGGCGCCGAAGATCGCCGGCGTCCTCAAGCCCGGCGGCCATCTCATCGCCGGCGGCATAATCGAAGAACGCCGCCTGGGCGTCACCGCCGACCTCGGCCTCGCCGGCCTGCAGGTCGAGCGCAAGCTTGAAGAGGGCGACTGGCGCACCCTCGTCTGCCGCAAGTAACCGTTTGCCTTCTGCTTAAGGCCCGATCTCCTGGCCCGCGAGCCACAGCTCCCCGTCGACCTCGATGCCGCGGACGATGACCTCCCAGTGCAGGTGCGGGCCCGTCACCAGCCCCGTGCTCCCCACCGCGCCGATCCTGTCCCCGGCGTTCACCAGCTGGCCCTCCGTCACGTCGATCGACGACAAGTGATGGTAGGCGCTGAACACGCCCGCCCCGTGGTCGAGCATGATCGCGTTGCCTCGCACCCGCAGCTCGCCCGTGAACACGACCCGCCCACGAGCCGCCGCCACTACCGGCGCCCCGATATCGCCGATAAAGTCGGTGCCGCGGTGATAGTCCGTCACCGGCCCGCCGTTGTAGCTGCGGCCTTCACCAAAGTGACCGCTCAGCACGCCCCGGCCCGGCGCCACAAACGCGCCCGACCATAGCCGCTGCGCCGTGAAGCCGGAGTAGATCGCCGCCCGCTGCGCCAGCTCTGCCTGGACGATGTCCGGCGCCAGCAGCGCCGCGGTCTGCGGGTCCAGCGTGATCTGTTCCACCGGGAAGTCGCGGTCCGTAACCGCGATGCTCTGCACGATCGAAGTCGATGTGTCGCGGCCGGATGGCGTGTAGATCACTGATATCGGATGCAAGCCGGGCTGCACCAGCGCCCCCACGCCGATGATTGCCCACCAGCGCGCGCCGTCATGCAGCATCGGGTACTGTCGCTCCTGAAACCGCACCGTCGCCGAGGAAGCCGCCTCATTCAGGTACACGACCGCCATCCCGCCCTGCGCCAGCTGGCCCGGCCGGAACTGCAGTGACCCGGCGGGGGTAGCCGTTGCCGTCGCGGGCGGGCTCGTCGCCGCGATTGTTGGTGATGGCAATGGCTGCGCCGGTAGAGCCTGAGTCGCGACTGCTGTCGCCGCCGCCTCAATCTGGACCGTCGGGATCAGCGTCTGAGGTGGCGTCTCGTCACCGGAGCAAGCGATAAGCAGGGCAAATAGGAGCGCGATAAGCGCACCTGGTGGGATGCGGGCCATCTACACCCATCTTACCCCTCAAATGCGTCTGAGGCGGCCAACAATTGGCCCTTAACCTCCACTTGATACTTTGCTTGAATGTCTTTGTTATAATTCGCGTCACTTATGCCGGTTGCTCTTTCAATAGCCACCCGGCATTTCTGTATAGTGAAGGTGCCGTAAGCGCCTTCCGGGGGAGCAGTGAGGTTCGGAGCGACACGTGGAAGACCCCAAGATCATCGCTGAACGCATACTGGAGAACGTCGAAAAGGTCATCGTCGGTAAGGCTTCAGAAGTACGGCTTGCCGTTATCTGTCTCCTCTGCCAGGGCCATCTCCTGATCGAGGACGTCCCCGGTGTCGGCAAGACCACCCTCGCCCGCAGTCTCGCCAAGTCCACCGGCTGCAACTTCAAGCGCATCCAGTTCACGCCGGACATCCTCCCCAGCGATGTTACCGGCGTCTCGGTCTACAACCAGCGCAGCAGCGACTTCGAGTTCCGCCCCGGCCCGATCATGGCCCAGATCGTCCTCGCTGACGAGATCAACCGCGCCACACCGAAGACCCAGTCGGCCCTGCTCGAGGCCATGGAAGAGCGCCAGACCACCGTCGATGGCACCACCTACAAGCTGCCTCAGCCCTTCATGGTCATGGCGACTCAGAACCCGATCGAGTACGAGGGCACCTTCCCCCTCCCCGAGGCGCAGCTCGACCGCTTTCTCATGCGCGTCCACCTCGGCTATCCCACCAACACCGACGAAGTCCTGATGATGGACAGCCAGCAGACCGTCCATCCCATCGATTCCCTCGAACAGGTTACGAACGCGGACGAGATCGTCGGCATCCAGCGCGCCGTCAAGGAGATCTACGTCGATCCCCTGATCAAGCAATACATCGTCGCCCTGGTCGATATGACCCGTCAGCATGAGGCCGTCTACCTCGGCGCTTCGCCGCGCGGATCGCTGGCCCTCTACCGCACCGCTCAGGCCCGCGCTCTCCTCGATGGCCGCGACTTCGTCATCCCGGACGACGTTAAGGAGCTGGCTTACACGACGCTCGGCCACCGCGTCATCGTCAGCCCCTCGGCGCGCGTTAAGAGCATCTCGGCCTCAGACATCATCCTCGGCTGCGTCGAGCGCGTCCCGGTCCCCGGCATGCGCGCCCGCGGCGGACAACCGCGCTAGAGTAAACCCAGGGCGCGGGCGCTACCAAGGCGTTCGCTTCCGAAAGGCAGGACTCGTGCTCGAGCTCATACGCGAGGGCTGGGACCACTTCTTCCGGCGCCATCTCTCCCTGACCGTCATCGGCATCATCTTCGCGATCTGCCTGCTGTCGGCCCTCTCTACCGGCTTCTGGTTGCCCGCCCGGCTCGCCTACGTTGCCTTCTTTGGCGTCGCTATCGCCTACTTCTGGGGCAAAGCCAACGCCAACCCCAACAAGCTGGAAGTAACCACGGAGCGTCTGGTCGACCGCCTCCAGGAAGGTCAGGAGTTCCAGGAGCGCATCACCGTCAAGAACCTCAGTTGGTTCACCAAGCTCTGGCTAGAGGTAAATGACCCGTCGGACCTTCCGGGCCACATTTCCAAGCGCATCATCACGCTCGGCCCCCGCCAGTCGCAGAGCTGGCGCGCCACGACCGTCTGTCAGCGTCGAGGCCTCTACAGCATCGGCCCCCTCCAGATAGCCACCGGCGACCCCTTCGGCTTTTTCCGCTACACGAACACCTTCGGCCGCCCCCAGAACATCCTGGTCTATCCCCGCGCGACCGAGCTGCCCAACTTCTACGTACCGCCGGCCAACCTCCCCGGCGAGGGCCGCTTCCGCAAGCGCACCCACTACGTCACTCCCAACGCCTCCGGCGTCCGCAACTATGAATCCGGTGATAGCTTTAACCGCATCCACTGGCCTACCACCGCCCGCACTAATCAGCTCATGGTCAAGCTCTTCGAGCTCGACCCGGCCAGCGACATCTGGATCATCCTGGACCTCGAAAAGCAGGTGCACGTCGGTCAGGGCGATGATGGCACTGAAGAGTACGCGGTCAAAATTGCCGCATCCATCGCCCGCTTCTTCCTCGTCGCCAACCGATCGGTTGGCTTCATTAGCTACGGCAACAAGCTCTTCATCGAAGAGGCCGAGCGTGGCGCCCAGCACTACACTCGCATTCTCGAGGCCCTGGCCCTGTCGCATGCCGGGGGCGACGTGCCGATCGGCACCCTGATCAGCGAGGAGGCGAAGCGCTTCGGGCGCCACACCACGGTCGTCGTCGTCACACCCTCGACCTCCGAGGAGTGGGTCGGCCCCTTGCAGTTTGTCGCCGAGCGTGGTGTCAAAGTCGCCGCCGTCCTCATAGAGCCCAGCACCTTCGGCAGCGCCGAGAACTCCCTGCTCGTCTTCGGCGCTCTCGCCGCCGGCGATGTCTATACCTACCTCGTTAAGCGTTCCGATGACCTGATTTCAGCCCTCGCGTTCGGCATGGAATCGACCGAGGCGCTGCCCAAGAGGCCCGGCACATGAGACAAGCATCCTGGGAAGAGCTATTCCGCAAGGGAGATGTCGAAGAGGAGCCGCCGTCCTTCTGGTCGCGCCTCGGCTCCTTCGTGACCTGGGAGGACCTTGTCACCCTCCTCATCGTCCTCATCGCCTTCCTCACCGTTGTGGCTTCGATCTCGAGTGCCGACTGGGTACCGGAGATGCCTTCCTTCTATCTCGTCGCCTTCCTCGGCCTCTTCGTCGGCCTCTTCTTGTCCCGCCTCCATATTCACGAGGTCTTTGCCCACATCACCGCCCTCGCCATCGGCTTCGCCGGTGTTACCTACAGCTCGGCCGGCAAGCTTGAGGGCTCGCTGTCCGAACGAATTTCGGAGCTCAGCGACCGCACCAGCGTGTGGATCAACGCCCTCATCTCCGGCGGCATCTCCAACGACAACCTGCCCTTCGTCGTCCTCGTCGTGGCCCTTACCTATCTGACCGCTTATCTCGCCTCCTGGAGCATCTTCCGCTGGTACAACCCCTGGCTCGGCCTGGTCCCGGGCGGTCTCGCTCTCCTGACCAACATCAGCTACCTGCCCGGCCAGAACAGCTTTCCCCTTGTCATCTACCTCTTCTGCGCTATCCTCCTCGTTTCCCGCGTCAACCTCCTGCGGCTCGCCCGGGACTGGCGCCGTCAGCACACGGCCTATCCGGATTTCATCAGCCTTCACGTCCTCAACGTGACCGTGTGGGTGTCTCTGCTACTGCTCGCTCTCGCCTGGATCACCCCCATCGGCTCCGGTAGCGGCGCCCTGCTCTCACTCTGGGAGAAAATGACAACGCCCCTCGTAGAGCCCTTCGGTGATTTTGGCCGTCTCTTCGCCTCCATCGATAGCAAGAGGGGCGGCACGGTCCACCAATTCGGCTCTACGCTGCCGCTCCAGGGCGAGATCTCGCTCGGTGGTGGCCAGGTGATGCTCGTGACCGCGACCGAGCCCGGCTTCCTCCGCGGCCAGAGCTACGATTTCTACACTGCCGCTGGCTGGAAGATCGGCTCCAACGCCCAGATCACCTCCGATGCCTGGCCCGCCCTCCGCGCCCTCCAGACCCCGGACGACGCCCGCCGCCAGCTGCGACGCCCCCTCTCCGTCCAGGTCACCACCTCGAAGCGCAGCAACGTCATCGTTAGCCCCGGCCAGCCCGTCGCCGTGAACATCGATTCCCGCATTGTCTTCGGGCCTGACCAGAGCGATGTAACCTCCATCCGGCCCAGCCGCCGTCTCAACGCCGATAGCCAGTACCGTGTTGATGGCACCGTCAGCAACGCGTCGGTAGGCCGTCTCCAGGCCTCAGGCAGCGCTTACCCTGCCTGGATCGACCCCTACTTGCAGCTCCCCTCCGACCTGCCCGCCAGCGTCGCCAGCAAGGCGCGCGAGGTCACGGCCGGCGCTTCCACGGCCTATGACAAAGCTAACCTCCTTGAGGCCTACCTTCGTACCTTCCCGGTCGATACCAAGATCAAGCCCGCGCCCTCCAAGCGCGACTCCGTGGCTTACTTCCTCTTCGACGCCGGCCGCGGCTACTTCGATTATCACGCCTCGGCCATGGTTGTCATGTTGCGCAGCCTCGGCGTCCCCGCGCGCATGACCGTTGGCTACGTCACCCGCCCTCAAGACCGCGAGCCCGATACCAACACCTACATAGTTAGCGACGCCAACTCTTTTGCCTGGCCGGAGGTCTACTTCCCCGGCCTCGGCTGGGTCGAGTTCAACCCGACTCCCAGTGAGCCGCGCATCCTTCGCTCCGGCCAGGACGACCAGGGCTTCTTCAGCGACCCTGAGGAAGAGGAGGAGGAAGAAGAGCTTTTCCCCACCGACGGCCTCATACCCACCGAAGAGACGCCCGCCGCCATCGACGAGCTTCAGCTCGAAGAGGGTTCCAGCCTGATCAGCCGCATTATCCTCACCATCGTCCTGCTCTTCGTCGGCATCACGGCTGTCGGCAGCGGCATTGTCCACTACGGTCTCAACCGCGGCCTCGGCGGCGTCGCCTATCCCGTGCAGATCTGGGAAAAAACCCTGCGTCTCGGCCGCTGGACCAAGATCCGGCCGATCCCTCAGGAGACGCCCCGAGAGGTCATGGCCCGGCTCAAGCGTGAGCTCCCCGACGTCCCAGACCTGGACTACCTGGGCGAGAGCTTCATCCGCGCCCGTTACGGTCAGAAGGAGCTTGGCGCCGAGGAGCGACAGCGCCTCAATCAGGTCTGGAGCCAGGTGCGTAACACCCTCTTCGGACGCCTTCTCCGCTGGAAGTAGCCGGCTCCGGCGCTTAGTTCTCGGTGCCTGCGCCCAGCCGTGGCATTGCGCCCAATGCCGCAGCGAGGCGAAGCAATCCTTGATCCTCTTAGCCTCCGAGATCATCGGAAGGAGGTGAACACCTTAGCGCGCCGCACTCTTCTCCTGGTAGAGCCCCTCAGCGCGCCGCCGCCCCGTCTTCCTCGTCCTCCACCCCGATAATCTCCCGAGCCCGCTCGAGCTCGTCTTCGTCCACTTGTACCCTGCAGCCGAACGCCGATATGCCAAGATAAGACACCACGTCCGAAGGCCGGATCATCGCCGCGATACCCTGATCCCTCAAAATCGAGACCCACAGCTCCGCCGTCATCTGGTCCGGCGCCACGGCTAGATGTGCCCACTTCATGATCTCAATCCCCTCCACCATCCACGCCCCGCGCCGATGCCTGTGTGCTGTGCCTATCCTATGCGTTAGTAGTCCGGCCCCGACGTCCCGCCCGGCGCCTGGTCCTGCCGTTGCCGCTGCTGTTGCTCCCGCAACGCGTCCAGTATCTGGATCGCCTCTTCGAAGGTCAGATCTTCGTCGATCCCCTCCAGAGCCTCCTGCAGCGACCGTACCGGGTCGGCCGGCGGCTGCGTGCCCGGCGCCCCCGGCTGCGCCGGCTCGCCTGATGGCTGCTGTGGCGCGCCTTCCGTCCCCTCGCTCGGCTCCGGCTCCTCGCCCTCTTCGCCTTCGCCCGGCGCGCCCTCGCCCGGCTGCTGCTCCTGCTCTTGCTCTTGTTGCTGTTGCTGGGCCAGGAGCCGTGCCAGCGTTATCTCCAGGTTGTGTTTGGCGTCCCCGTCGTCCGGGTCCAGGAGCAGCGCGCTGCGATAAGCGTCGAAAGCCTGCTCCAGCTGGTCCAGCGCCAGCAGGTGGTTACCCAGCGCAAAATAGGTCGCCGCCCCCAGCTTCGTCGAGTCCGATGGCAGCGCCCGCTGGGTCTCTTCGATAGCCCGCTCATAGCTCTCTAGCCGGTGCAGCGTGTTGCCGGCGTTATAGCTCAGCTCCGGGACGTCTGGCCTCTGCGACACCAGCGCCTGGTAAGCGCTTAGCGCCCCCTCGAAGTCCCCTGTCTCGAAGAGCCGGTTCGCATCGCCGTTTTGGCTGCGCAGCGTGTCGCCGCCGCAAGCCCCTGCCACTACAGCGAGCAAGAGCATCGCCAGGCCGGGCTTCGGCCGCTGCGCCAGCGAGGGTAGCCGCAGCGACAGTCGCCCTGGTAGCAGCCAGCTCGCGACCAGCAGGGCCAACGCCACCCCAACAAAGCCCTGGAACCGCTCGATCGGCACCGACTGCGTCTCGGCCCCGATCGGCGTCTGCTGCAGCTGAGCGATATCGTCACGCAGGCCGAACAGTCCATCGTCCCCCAGACGTACGTAGCGTCCGCCGCCGGCATCGGCTACCGACTGCAGCGTTGTCTCCATAAGCCGCGTGATCACGGGGTTGCCCTGCGCATCGACCTTCAGCCGGGGCTGTCGAGTCCGTGGATCGACTTCGTTCAGCGTCGATCCCGCCGGTGTACCGGCTCCTGCCGCGTAGATCAGGATGCCCTTCTCACGCAGCTCTGCCGCTTTCGCCCTGAACCCCCCGACGTGGTCTTCGCCGTCGCTGACAACCAGCACGGCCTTGCCGGCGCTCTCGCTTGCATCCAGGATGCGCCCGGCCTGGTCCAACGCCCCGCCAATGTCGGAGCCAACGCGCGTCAGGCCCGTCTCCGCATCCGCCCGCTCGATCAGCTGGATCATCGCCTGCGAGTCCGTGGTCAGCGGTGACCTCAGGATCGACGACCCGGCGAATAACACCAGCCCGATCCGGTTGTTTCTCAGCGCTTCGATCAGCCGCCTCAGCTCCGTTTGCGCCTGGCCGAGCCGTGTCGGCTCGGCATCCGTAGCCTGCATGCTCTGCGAAATGTCCAGCAAGATTACGAGGTCGACCGCCTCGCGCTCGCGCGTGACCTCGCTGCTGCCCCACTGAGGCCGCGCCGCCGCCAGCACGATCAGCGCCGCCGCCAGCAAAAGGAGCCCCATCCGCGGCCAGAACGCGGAGGCCTGCCAGCGGCTCGCCTGTGGACCCGCGAAGCGCCGCTGCGCCATCTGTCGCCAGCGCCCCAGCCATATCGCCGCCGCCCCCATCGCGACGACGATCAGACTCAGCGCCAGGTAGCCGGGCTCGCCAAGCTGCATCACGTCGCCTGCCGCCAAACCGTGCTGCGCAGTCCCAGCTCCATCGCCAGGAGCAGCAGCGCCCCGGCCAGGAAGTAGATCGCGACCTCGTTATAGGCGCCGAACTGCACCCGGCCCACCCGCGACGTCTCCAGCTCATCGATGTTCTCGTAAATCGCCGCCAGCGCCGCCTCGCTCTCGGCCGGGAAGTAGCGCCCGCCGGTCAGCTGCGCCATCTCCTGCAGCGCCCGCTCATCGACGTTTGCCCGCCCGCCCGTCTCCAGAATACCGATCGTGTAGACACGGATGCCCAGCGTCTCGGCTATGCGAGCCGCCTCCAGCGGCTCAATCTCACCCGAGTTGTTCTCGCCGTCCGTCGCCAGGATCGCCACCCGGCTCCTCGCCCGCGATTCGCGCAGCAGGTTCAGGCCCTCCGCCAGCCCCGTCCCGATCGCCGTCCCGTCCGATAGGTTGACCTGCTCCACGTCCGCCACCAGCGCCCGCAGCGCGTCGTAGTCCAGCGTCAGCGGACTCAACACCAGCCCGTCCGACCGGAAGATCACCAGTCCCAGCCGGTCCTCCTGCCGCCCGGCGATAAAATCGTCCAGAACCCGTTGCGCCACCGCCAGCCGCGTGTCGTCTCCCAGGCTGAACGAGCTCATGCTGCTCGATGTATCGAACACCAGCGCGATATCAATGCCCTGGCCTGGTAGCTCGCTTTCCGCCTGCCCCGTCTGCGGCCGCGCCAGCGCCAGTATCAGCAACGCCAGCGCCCCAACCCGCACCATCGTCGGCAGCCAGCGATAGCGCAGTCTCCAGGTCGGACGGGACCCCGCCAGCAGCGCCAGGTTGGAGTAGCCTCCCGTGCCGGACTCCCGGACGAGACGGCCCTTCAAAAACAGCAGCAGAGGGATCAGCGCCAGCAAGGCCAGCAAGTATGGGTCCGCAAACCTCACGAGACGCCCGCCTCCTGCCTCAGTCCCTCGACGTGTGTCTCCTCCGGCCGGCTCATCTCGACGATCTCGTATGCCGCCGTCAGGTCAGCGTCTGCCCGCTCGTGCGCCGGCCGGTAGTGCGCGTAGACCACCGCATCGCACTGGCTCAGCAGCCCGCTTGCCAGCCGCGCCTGCCACCGGTCGACGCCGCGCCGTACCATCTCTTCCTGCAGTTCCCGAGTCGTCAGCGCGAATGCCGGGAAGCCAAAGCGCTCCGTCAGGTAGTTACGCACCGTCACGGCAATATCGGAGTAGTAGGCCACGTAATCGCCGGTCGCCTCGAATGCGTCTCCGGCTTTATCCAGAATTGCCCGCGCCCTGTCTTCCGGTCCCAGAGCCTCGACCACCGGCTCTGGCACGGCGACCAGCCTCCGCCGCAGCGCCCGCTGCCGCCAGACCAGCAGTCCCAACACCAGGATCAGCACCACGACGAGCACCGCGGCGGCGGCGTATAGGGCCATCGGCGGCGGCGCGCCGATCTCGGCCTGCGGCTTCAAGTCTCGTGGCGTCAGCTCCCCCGATGACGGCAGCACACTCTCGACCACGATTACGCCCGGCCGCGTCTCGATCACGCCGGTCGCCCCATCCGAGCCACGATAGCTCAGCCGCAGCGGCTCCAGGTTTATCGGCCCGGGGAAGAACGCCGCTACCTCCAGCGTCAGGGTAACCTCGATGCGTCCCTGGCCCTTAGCCAGCGTCCGAGCCGCCGGCGCTTCCGACAGCGAGAGCTCCGGTGGTAGACCACCCGGCGCCAGCGTCACGGTCGTGCCGCTGTCTGCTTCCACCTTTATCACATAGCGAAAGCGATCGCCCACGGTCAGCCCATCCGCCCCCTCGATCCGCTGGTCGGTCAGCACGGGCTCCGCCGCCGATGCAACTCCGCGGATGATCGCGAACGCGGCCAACGCCAGCAGCAGGGCGACACCGAACTTCAGCAGCGGCTTCCCCTCCATCATGCGGTCGCCCGCCGCCGGCCCGCCCGTGCCCGGAAATAGGCCATCAGCGGCTGGATGTAGGACTGGTCCGTCCGCAGCGCGATCTCCTCGATCCCCAACCCGGACAGCAGTCTCCGCCGTCCCGTCACCATCTCCGCCGCTACCGTCGCGAACCGCAACCGCTCCCGGCCATCCTCTGTATCGATCAGCGCCTCACGGCCCGTCTCCGGGTCGCGCAGATTGACCAGCCCCGACCGCGGCAGCTCCAGTTCCCGCGGGTCCGTCAGGCTGATCGCCGTCAGGTCGTGCTTTTGTGCCGTCAGCCGCAGCGACGCCTCGAAGCCCCGCGCGTGAAAGTCCGAGATCAAGAACGCCACGCCGCTGCGCTTCGTGATCCGCATCAGGAAGTCCGTTGCCATGGCAATGTTGGTGCCGTGGCCCCGCGGCTCCAGGTAGAGCATCTCGCGCGCCATCCGCAGCACGTGCTGCACGCCCTTCTTCGGCGGCAGGTACAACTCCACCCTGTCCGAGAAGGCGATCAGCCCTACTTTGTCGTTGTTCAGCGCTGCCGCGAACGCCAGCAAGGTAGCCAATTCCGCCGCCAGATCGCGCTTCGTCGAGGCAGTAGAGCTGAAGCCGGATGACGCGCTCACGTCCACGAGCAGGTAAAGCACCAGCTCCCGCTCCTCGACGTACTTCTTGATATACGGCTCGCCCATCCGCGCCGTCACGTTCCAGTCGATGAAGCGCACCTCATCGCCCGGGACGTACTCGCGCACCTCGTTGAACTCAATACCGCGACCGCGAAAGACGCTGTGGTACTCGCCCAGGAACAGCAGCCGCACCAGACGCCGCGCCTTGATCTGCAGCCGCCGGATCCGCGCCAGCATCTCCTCCTGCGACAGCTCCGCGTGGAGCTCGGTAGCAGTGTTGTCCGTGGTCATCGACGGACGGTCTCACCAGTAGCAGGCGTCGAAGGCGAACGGGAGCATTGCGAGCTGGAGGTCAAAGGCGGAAAGAGCAGCATGTCAGCGCTCCAGAAGTATTGGTAGAGATGAGCGACTAGGGTACGGCGACTCCCTGCAGCACCCGGTCGATGATCTCGTCCGGCGTCAGGTTCTCCGCCTCCGCCTCGTACGTGATGATCACCCGGTGGCGCATCACGTCCTTGGCCACACCCTTCACGTCGTCCGGCATCACGTAGCCGCGGCCGTCGATGAACGCGTGCGCCTTGGCCGCCTGCGCCAGGTAGATCGTCGCCCGCGGCGAGGCCCCGAAGGCGATCAGCGGCGCCAGAGACTCCATGCGGTAGGCCCTGGGGTCGCGCGTTGCCTGGATCAGATGGACGATGTAGCCGCGTAGCTGGTCGTTAAGGTGCACTTCCTGCACCGCCGACCGCGCCGCCATCAGCTCATCCAGGCTAACGACCTGGCTTACCTCGAACTTCGTCGAATTCTCATAGCGTTCCAGGATCACCCGCTCCTCTTGCAGCGTCGGGTAGTGCACCACTGCCTTCAGCATGAAACGGTCCAGTTGCGCTTCCGGTAGCGGATAAGTCCCCTCGGACTCGATTGGGTTCTGCGTCGCCAGCACCATGAACGGCGCCGGTAGCGGGTACGTCGTCCCGCCAATGCTCACCTGGCGCTCCTGCATCGCCTCCAGCAGCGCCGACTGCACTTTTGCCGGCGCCCGGTTAACCTCGTCGGCCAGGATGATGTTCGCGAACAGGGGGCCCTTGCGGGTGTGAAACTCGCCCGCCTGTGGGTTATAGATCTGGGTGCCGGTCACGTCCGCCGGTAGCAGGTCCGGCGTGAACTGGATGCGCACGAAGCTGGCGCCGATCGTCTGGGCCAGCGTGTGCACGGATAGCGTCTTCGCCAACCCCGGAACGCCTTCGATCAGGATGTGGCCGTCACAGAGCAGCGCAATCAGCAGCCGGTCGATGAGGTACTGCTGGCCGACAATGACTCGCCCGACCTCTTCCCTGACCGCGTCGACAAGGCGCGACTCCTGCTTGACTCGCGCGTTTATCGCTTCGATGTCTACGGCCACACCGTCCTCCGCCGATAAAGTGTCTCGTTTGAGTATATACGAGTCCGATTAGCCTGCTGACCTAGCGCACCACCGTCCGCGCCGCCGCCAGAAACAGCGACGCAATCGCTACCGTCAGCCCGCCCACCAGAAACACGAACTCCTGCTGCACGAATGTCGCCGCCACCGCGTCGTAGGTCTCAATCGCCGCTGCCCGCGCCGACGCCTCGATCAGCGCCGCATCGACCAACCGCGTCGCCAGCGCCCCTTCGATCAGCACGATCTTCAATCCGGACGTCGCCGCCACTACCGCTCCGCAGGCGCCGAATGCCAGCAGCCGGCTCGGCGCCGTCAGTATCGCCAGCGCAAAGGCCAGCAGCGGCAGGGCCGCGATGTAGATCGCCGTTGCGTCGAACAGCCGCGCCAGCCGGAATGCCAGCGTCAGGTCTGTCTCCTGCACCAGCACTATCTGCCCCGCCGCCGGTGGCAACTGAATCCGCTCCGAAGCCGGCAGTTCCAGGTTCAGGCTCGTAACGATCCGCTCCAGCACCGGCCCAAGATCGAGGACGATGCTGTCATCTTCGGCCGAGAGCGCTTCGTCGCGCACCAGCCGCACCAGCAGCGCCTGCGCCCGCCGCAACGACTCCTCGCCGATCGCCGATTCCGGTAGCTGCTGCACGATGCCCCCGGCCAGCAGCCGCCCCGCCTCCGGCGACAGCCCCGGCTCGATGGCCAGCGCCTCTTGCGCCACCCGGTCCGTCAACCGCGACTGCACGGCCTGCCCGCGCAGCACGTCCTGCCCCACGCTCACGAACTCGTCCTCGTCCATCAGCACGCGCTGCTCCCACACGGCCACACTGGCCGGGAAGCTCAGCGCCGCACCCGCGACGATAAATAGCACGGCAAACAGGGAACGCAACATCAAAGAGTATAGGCTGCCGCCTCACCCGGACGCCCCCCTGGCGCCGCGTTGTCATTCCGAGGCACGAGGAATCTTGTCACCCAAGACCAACGATCTTTGGCCCCCGCGAGCGTAACCCCCACCAGCTTCGCCAATCACCCCTCGAAGGCATCCTGAGCCTGTTGAAGGACGAGCGCCCTCTCGTCCTCCCATCCACTCTCTTCCTCACCACCAGCCCGTCATTCCGAGGCACGAGGAATCTTGTCCACCCAAGACCAACGATCTTTGGCCCCCGGCGAGCGCAACCCCAAACCAGCTTCGCCAACACCCCTCGAAGGCTCCTGCCCCCATGAGCCGCGCCGAAGGGTCGAAGGACCACGTCCGCGGCTCCATTCCAGCTCCCGGCCCGCTCACCAAAGCGGTCTGCACGCCTGCGCTCATCTGGACCAATCTGTGGCTATCCCCACCGTCCTCAAAAGGAAGAGGGACGGCCAAAAGACGGCAGTCCCTCTTCCTTCTCCGCCGAATGGCGCCGCTAATTGCCGCCCTGCGACGAGATCGTGAACTCGGAGATCATGCCCTTGGCAGCGTGCGGCGCCTCCTGGGGGTCGTCCTGGTCCGGCAGGAAGCACGCCATCATGTAGCGGCCGGGCGCCAACGGCTGCGTGAACACCAGGTTCATGTCGTCCGCGGGGTCCGCTTGCGTAAAGCCGATGATCTCGATGTCCGCCGGTAGGTCGGCGTCCAGCGAATCTATGAGTTGGGTCGCCGTGAAGCCGGCCGGCACTTTCAGAACCACCAGCTCGTGCGGCTGCTCGCCGACGTTGTCGGCCCGGAAGGCTAGGTTGCCATCCTCGATGTCTTCCATATCGAACTCGAACGAGAATTCGTCCAGGTCAACGTCAACGGCGTTGGTGCCGCTGGGGATGGCGACCGTGATGCTCTCGCTGCCGTTGATCTTCCAGGGACCGCTATCCTCGCGCACCAGCTCGTACTCTTCCTTCTGGATCGACTGGGCGATGGCCCACTCGACCTCGGTCGTCGCCTCGTCGCCATCGACTTCCGTGTCGGCGAAGCCACGGAGCAGCTGCGGCGGACCGCTGAAGAACTCGTCGGCCGCGGCTTGGATCTGCTGTCGCGTGGCGTCGAACTGGTCCTCGATGCCATCGTCGGTGAAGAACGCCAGGAAGGCTGTCAGGTCTTGACGGTCGTACGCGGCTATTGCTTCGCTGATCGTCTGCTCGACCAGCATCTCATCCGCGGACCCTGCGTCCGACGCTCCCGGATCGCCCAGATCTTCGTCATCATCACCACAGCCGACGGCCAACGCCGCAACCGGCAAGACGGCAAGGCAGCCGGTGTAGATCAATATCCTGCTAAACATGGGACCACCTCTCTCGATTTGGTGGCTCCATCGTCCCGCCCCGTCCCTTCAAGCCGGCCCTTGCCTTCCGTCAGTGGGATGCCAGACTCATTACATAACTGCGGCATACCCATCTCACTCACGCTTGGGCGGACGTCTTGCCATTCCGAGGCCACGAGGAATTTGCCCACCAGGATCACACCTCCTTCGCCACCCGGCCTTGAACCACCACCGCTGTCAGTAATCATCCGGGCGTCACTGACCTGCCCCCGGCTGCATCCTTGACACCACAAAACCGCCTCGGCTAGACTCCCAGGACAACCGAACATAAAGGCTGAGATCAGGACTAGTAGTCGCGCAGCAAGGCCTTAGAGAGCCGGGGATAGGTGAAAGCCCGGCGCCAACGCAGCGGACGAATGGACCTGGGAGCCGCGCCCCGAAAGCCTCAAGGCCGGTAGGCAGCGCCGGAAGGGCACCGTTAGCAAGCCCTGGGCATCGTCCCCAAGACCGTGCCCATAGAGATGACCCCGACTCGTCGTGGTCAAGTAGGGTGGCACCGCGAACGCCTTTCGCCCCTAATTGTGGCGAAACGGCGTTTTTTATTGGGCGGAGCATACGGGCATGCGGGCATTCGAGCATATGTGTCGATGACGAACGAGGATTTCACCAGGATGGCCTTATGGCAAAAGAGCCAGGCTCTAGCGCTGGCCGTCGTGCGGCTCGTGTCAGCTTTGCCTCGCGTCCGCACCGCCGAGACGATCGGCAATCAGCTCTTGCGGTCGGCGGGATCAGTACCCGCCAACATCGCTGAGGGCTACGGGAGATATTCGCAGGCTGCTTATCGAAGCCACTTGTCGATTGCCCGTGGCTCGCTCTTCGAAACCGAGTCATGGATAGACCTCCTCGCACAAGCAGAGTTCATCCAAGAGGCCGACAAGACCGCTCTCCTCAATTCTTGTCATGAAGTCGGCAAGTTGCTCACTCTTCGGATGAAGTCTCTTGGCGAAGCACGGCAATCCTACGCTCGCGAGGAAAGTGGGCTCTATGAAGTCGAATAGCTCGTTCGATTATGCCCGCATGCCCGCATGCTCTTATGCCCGCATGCCCGCATGCCCGTTTGCCCGTTTGCCCGTTTGCCCGTTTGCCTTGGGGGTGGGTCGTGGCTGAGGGGAAACGCATCCTCACCGGCATGCGGCCGACCGGCTCCCTCCACCTCGGCCACTATGCCGGCGCCCTCGAGAACTGGCTGCGCCTCCAGCGCGAGTACGACTGCTACTTCCTCATCGCCGACTACCAGGTCTCCGACTACGCCGACGACTGGGACCGTGTCCACAACAGCGTCTGGGAGGTGGCCCTCGATTGGCTCGCCGTCGGCCTCAGCCCGGACATCAGCCACTTCATGATCGAGAGCCAGGTGCCGGAAAACGCCGAGCTCACCACCTGGCTGAGCTGGTTCCTGCCCCTCGGCATGCTCCAGCGCAACCCAACCCTCAAGGCGGAGATGGCTGACATCGAGGCCGGCAACAAGAGTGTGCCCGTCGCTTTCTTCACCTATCCGGTGATGCAGGCGGCCAACATCCTCCTGCCCCGCGCCCATCTTGTGCCCGTCGGTGAAGACCAGCTACCCCATATCGAGATGACGCGCGAGCTGGCGCGGCGATTCAATCGCCAGTTCAAAGAGGTCTTCCCGGAGCCCGAAGGCCTCGTCGGCCGCGTCCCGCGTCTCGTCGGCACCGATGGCCAGGCCAAGATGAGCAAGTCCGTCGGCAACACCATCGACCTCAAGGACTCCAAGGCCGTCGTCAACGAGAAGGTCCGCCGCATGTACACGGACCCCACCCGCCTTCGCGCCATCGACCCCGGTCACGTCGAAGGCAACCCCGTCTTCATGTACCACGATGCCTTCAACCCCGACAAAGCCGAGGTCGACGACCTCAAGGAGCGCTACATACGCGGCGCCGTCGGCGATGTCGAGGTCAAGACCAAGCTCGCGAAGGCGATCAACAACCTCCTCGAGCCGATCCGCGAGCGACGCGCCTACTACGAATCCCACAGCGAGCACGTCCGCGCCGCCCTCGAAAAGGGTTGCAGCGAAGGCCGCGCCATCGCGCGGGAGACCATGGAGATGGTCCATGACGCGCTCGGCGTTAACTACCTGAAGAAAGGCGGCTGACTATGACGCCTAGCCTAATCTGCCCGATTCCCAGCTTGCCCGATTGCCAGCGAGATCACGAGCCACTGCCATGATCCTCTCCCCCTCCCTCGAAGCCGCCCTCCTCCTCGCCTCTCAGGGCAACTTCTGCCCCCTCTACTGCGAGGTCCCTGCTGACTTGGAGACTCCCGTCTCGGCTTACCTCAAGGTCGCCCGCAGCCGCTATTCCTTCCTGCTCGAGAGCGTAGAGGGTGGCGAGCGGCTGGCCCGCTACAGCTTCATCGGCACGGAGCCGTACCGCACCCTGCGCAGCGGCCCCGGCGTCAGCGGCGACGGCTCCGCGTCCGACCCCCTTCTCGCCGTCGAGCAGGAGCTGGCGCGCTTCAAGGCGGTGCCCGTCGCCGGTCTGCCGCGCTTCACCGGCGGCGCCGTCGGCTATCTGGCCTACGAGACGATGCGCTATTTCGAGCCGCGCGTCCCTTCCGCGATCGAAGACCCCCTCGGCCTGCCGGAGTCGATCTTCCTCTTCACGGACACCCTGCTGGTCTTCGACCACCTGCAGCACAAGATCAAGGTGGTCAGCCACTTCCGGCTCGATGGCGATATCGAAGCCTCTTACCGCCAGGCTGCCTGGCGCATCGAGGAGCTGGTCGGCCGTCTCGAAAAGCCGCTCGACAAGCTACCTTATCGCCCCGCCGAGGGCCCATCAGCCTCCCAGCCTGTCACCTCCAACCTGACGCGTGAGCAGCACGCCGCCGCCGTGCTCAAGGCCAAGGAATACATCGTCGCCGGTGACATCATCCAGGCCGTGCTGTCGCAGCGCTTCCAGCGCCCGACCGCTGCCCACCCCTTCGATGTCTACCGCGCCCTGCGCACCATCAACCCCTCGCCCTACATGTACTACCTCGACCTGGGCGAAGTGCAGGTCGTAGGCACATCGCCGGAGATGCTCGTCCGCGTCGATGAAGGCAAAATCGACTACCACCCTATCGCCGGCACCCGCCGCCGTGGCCGCGATGCCGCCGAGGACAACGCCCTCGAAGAAGAGCTACGCAACGATGAGAAGGAGCGCGCCGAGCACGTCATGCTCCTCGACCTCGGCCGCAACGACGTGGGCCGCGTCAGCGAGCCCGGCTCCGTCAACGTGCCCCAGATCATGGACATCGAGCGCTACTCCCACGTCATGCACCTCGTCTCGCACGTCACCGGCCGCCTGCGTCACGGCCTCAGCTCTTACGACGCCCTGCGCGCCTGCTTCCCGGCCGGCACCGTCTCCGGCGCCCCCAAAATCCGCGCCATGGAGATCATCGCCCAACTTGAGAAGGACCGGCGCGGCCCCTACGCCGGCGCCGTCGGCTACTTCGACCTCTCGGGCACCCTCGATACGGCAATCTGCATCCGCACCATCCTCATGAAGGACGGCGTCGCCCACGTCCAGTCGGGTGGCGGCATTGTCTACGACTCCGACCCGGCCGCCGAATACGCCGAGACCGAAAACAAAGCCATGGCCATGATGCGCGCCATCGACCAGGCCGAAGCTCAAGCATCTACTCGCCCCGCCGGCAGTCTGGGTTACTAAGGTGCGCCACATCCACTCACCCGCAACCATTCCACCTGTAGCGGCGACCTTTAGGTCGCCAGGGTGGGGAGGGGCGATGCTCCTTCTTGCCACGAAGCGCGCATCTTCAAGAAGCTGTGGGATTCGTCCTGCAGACCGGGCAAAGCGATGAGCCAGGACTTCGTCATCGAAGAGGTACGTGACCTGGACGCTGCCTGGCCCGAGCTGGAAGCTCTGCTCCGCGATTCGCATGAGTTCTATATGCCGATCGTAGGCTACGGCCCGCCGGTAGACTGGATTTCCGAGGTGCAGAGTCGCTTCCGTCCGGGTCCGGACTCCATGCTCCTGCTGGCGCGATCGGAAGGCCGCGCCGTGGCCTTCGCCAACGCCTATCTGCGGACAACGCCGGGCTCACCCCCGCCGCGCTTTATCTACGTCGACAATGTCTACGTCCTCGCCGAGGCGCGAGGTCGGGGTATCGGCAGCGCCCTCCTCTCTTGCTTCGAATCCTGGGCCAGAGAGCGCGGCGTCGAAGAGATCCGGCTCGATGTCTTCGCCAGCAACGACCACGCCGTCGATTTCTGGCGCCAGGCCGGCTTCACCATCCGGGCGCACTCCATGTCGAAGTCTCTTGCCGGAGCCGCCTCATGAGTGATCACGTCCTCGTCTGGCTGCTGCTGGAGCAGGACGGCGCGGCCCTCCTCGGCCTGCGCAAGGCCGGACGGCCGCCCTTCGCCGGTAGCTGGGTCCTGCCTGGCGACGAGATGCCCGAAGAGGAGTCCGCCTCCGAGACTCTGGCCCGCTTCGCACGTGACCAGCTCGACCTCAGCGTCGCCTCGGAGGAGTTCGCCGACACCATCAACCTCGTCGAGGCCGGCGACGCTTACGCCGTCAACATCTTCCGTGTCACCGGCGGCCAGCCCCGCTTCCGCGAGAGCGGCCCCTACTCCGATGTCCGCTGGCTGACGTCCGAAGACCTGGGCGATGCCACCGCCTATCCCATGCCGGAGGCGCTACGGCGCTCGCTGGCTTCCGCAATCGAGAGGAGACCAACATGAAGGCAATTCGCGTCCACCAGCCCGGCAGCCGCGAGGCATTGATCTACGAAGACGTCCCTGACCCAACACCGGGTCCCGGCGAGGCACTCGTGCGCATCGAGGCGGCGGGCGTAAACTTCGTCGATGTCTACTGGCGCACCGGCGCCTACCAGCAGCCGCTACCGGTGACGCTGGGGCAGGAGGCGGCGGGCACTGTTGTCGGACTCGGCCATGGCGTCACGGAGGTCAAAGCCGGCGACCGCGTCGGCCTTTACGGTAGCTACGGCTCCTACGCGGAGCTGACCGTTGTCCCGGCCCAGCGTCTCATCCCCATCCCGGACGGCGTTAGCACCAGGGACGCCGCGGCAGCGCTGCTCCAGGGCATGACGGCGCATTATCTCGCCACGGACACCTTCCCTCTAGGCTCTGGGCACACCTGCCTCATCCAGGCTGCGGCCGGTGGCGTCGGCCTTCTCTTCTGTCAGATCGCTCACCTGCGCGGCGCCCGCGTCATCGGCACCACCTCCACCGAGGCCAAGGCCCACGAGGCCCGCGAAGCCGGCGCCGACGAGGTCATCCTCTACACCGAGAAGGACTACGTTGAGGAGACCAGGCGCCTCACGGACGGCAAGGGTCTGGACGTGATCTACGACAGCGTCGGCAAGACGACGTTCCTACCAGGCTTCGACCTGCTCAAGCCGCGCGGCATGATGGTCCTCTTCGGCCAGTCCAGCGGCGCCGTCGACCCAGTGCCGCCGTCGCTGCTTCAGTCGAAGGGCTCAATCTATCTCACCCGCCCGACCCTCCAGAGCTACGTCATCACGCGCGATGAGCTGCTCAATCGCGCCGCCGAGGTCCTCGGCTGGGTGCAGACCGGCCAGCTCAAGCTCAAAGTCCACGCCGAATACCCGCTCGCCGATGCCGCCCGCGCCCATGCCGCCCTGGAGAACCGCGAGTCCACCGGCAAGCTACTCTTGATACCCTGAGGAAGTCATGCTGCTGCTCATCGATAACTACGACAGCTTTACCTACAACCTCTACCAGTATCTCTGCGAGCTCGGCGCCGAGGTCGAGGTCTTCCGCAACGACAAGATCAGCCTGGAAGACATCGACCAGATGGCGCCGGAGCGCATCGTCATCTCCCCCGGTCCCTGCACGCCCAAAGAGGCCGGCATCAGCGTCGAGACGATCAAGCGCTTCGCCGGGCAGGTGCCGCTACTGGGAGTCTGCCTCGGCCACCAGTGCATCGGCGAGGCCTTCGGCGGCGTCGTCGCCGGCGCCGGCGAGATCAAGCACGGCAAGATTTCCACCATCACACACGATAATCGCGGTGTCTTTAAAGGCCTGCCGCGGCCCTTCGAGGCCGTGCGCTACCACTCCCTCGCCATCGTCCCTGAGACCGTCCCGGACGTCCTCGAGGTCAGCGCCCGCTCCGAGTCCGGCATCATCATGGGCGTCCGCCACCGCGAGCTCCTGGTCGAAGGCGTCCAGTTCCACCCTGAGTCGATCCTCACCCTCCCCGGCAAACAGCTCCTCGCCAACTTCCTCAAAATGGGATAGCGACATACCTATGTTACTATGTCATATGGAAAGGAAGGAATGAGGAACAATGAAAAAGCTCATGGTCTACATGGATGAGGATTTCCACGAGAGTCTTAAGGAGCTCGCTTTCCGCAAAAAGACCACTATGGCCGCGCTAGTCCGCTACGCGGTTGACTATACATTTGAGGACGAACTGGATGTCATCTCCGGCGAACGCGCGTTGGAGGAAGCGCTGGCAGATCCTTCATCTACGATTACGCTCGATGAGTACATAAAGAGGCGCGGCCTTGAGCTACCTGGTAACTCTGCACCGAAAAGCCGAGCGCGCGCTCGAGAAGCTGCCAAAACGAGAAGCTGAAAGAATTGTCGGAGCTATTAAGCAAATGGAATCGGAACCCATGGCAGGGGATGTTCTGAGGCTCGCTGGTACGGGTCGCCCTCTATGGCGTAGGCGAATTGGCGACTACAGACTTATCTTTTCGGTTTCTCATGATCGCAACCTGGTGATTGTTGAGGACATCGTCCGTCGTACCTCTCAAGCGTATGAGAGGCTCCCATGATCCGCGAAGCCATCGTCGCTGTTACTGCCGGGCGTGACCTTACCGAAGACGAGGCCGCCGCCGCCATGGACGAGATCATGTCGGACCAGGCGACGCCTTCTCAGATCGGCGCTTTGCTCATCGGGCTGCGGATGAAGGGAGAGTCCACGGACGAGATCGCCGGCATGGTGCGCGTCATGCGTGAGAAGGCCCTCCGCGTCCAGGTCGATGGCCCCGTCCTCGACGTGGTCAGTACCGGCGGCGGCAGCTTCGATCCCCTCAACATCTCCACGGCCGCCGCCCTCGTCTGCGCCGGCGCCGGCGTCAAGGTCGCCAAGCACGGCAACCGCGGCTTCACCTCCGCCTCGGGCGCGGCGGATGTCCTCGAAGCGCTCGGCGCCAAGATCGACCTTACCCCAGCCGACGCTCAGACCTGCCTCGATAAGGCCGGCTTTGTCTTCCTCCTGGCCCCTACCTATCACCCGGCGATGCGCTTTGCCGGCCCGACCCGGCGTGAGATCGGCGTCCGCACCATCTTTAACTCCCTCGGCCCGCTGACTAACCCCGCGAGCGCCCAGCACCAGCTCCTCGGCGTCGGCGACCCCGCCCTCGTTGAGAAGATCGCCCGCGTACTCGCCCGCCTCGGCACCGGCAAGACCCTGGTCGTCCACGGCGACGACGGCCTCGACGAGGTAACGCTCAGCGGCCCAACGCGGGTCTTCGAGGTCATAGGGCACGACCTCCGCTCCTACCAGCTCACGCCCGAAGACGCCGGTCTCGCCCGCATCCCACTCGACGCCGTCAAGACCGGCACGGCTGCGGAGAACGCCGGGCGCATCCATTCCGTCTTCGCCGGCGCCTCCGGCCCCGATCGCGACTACATCCTGATCAACGCCGCCGCCGCCCTCGTGGCCGCCAATCGCGCTGCCGGCGTCCGTGAAGGCGTCGCCCAGGCCGCCGCGGCCATCGATTCCGGCGCTGCCGCTCGCGCCCTCTCTACCTATATAAGCGTCAGCCAGGGTCTCGGCGCGACCTGAGCAATGCCGACGCCGAAGAATGTTAAGCAGGTTGAGGCAATAAGGGCGTTGATTCGTGCCGGCAGTGCCGAGCGAAGGAGTAAGGGTGGTCATCGCGCTGTGAAGATGCCCAACGGTAACACCGTCCCCATCCCCACCGGTACAATTAAGCCTGGTACTCTCGAAGCAATAGTGAAAGGGGCAGGACTCTCCATGGAAGAGTTCGTCCGGCTCCTGTAGGAGGCAGTCTTGAACCTCACGCTTACCGTTTTGGTCCATGAAGATGAGACTGGTGGTTACTGGGGCGAAGTTGTTGAACTACCCGGTTGCGCCTCCCAGGGTGATGACCTCGACGAGATGGATCACAACATCCGTGAAGCTATCGATCTGATTCTCGAGGTGAAGCTGGAGGATGGCGAGGATGTTGCCGGAATTCGTGCGGCTCAAGATGTTTCCGTAGAGCCAGGCGTAAGAAAGTGGCAGCTTTCCGTCCCGCTGCCTATCGTCGCCAGCGTGTAAGTTCCTACCCTAGTTAACAAGGAATCAGCTTTTGTCCAGCCTCCGCGGCATCACCGAGACCGGCAGCATCCTCGACCGCATCGTCGCCGACACGCGCGACCTGCGCGAGCGTCAGAAGCGCGACGAGCCCGCCGCTGCCCTCCGCGACCGCGCCTCCCAGTACGATGCCCAGTTCCGCCTCACCGACGCCATCATCTCGCCCCGTGGCCACGCTCCCGCATCTGCTGCCGTCCAGATCGTTGCCGAGATCAAGAAAGCTTCGCCCAGCCGCGGCGTCTTCGTCGCCGACCTCGATTACCTGCGCATCGCCCGCGACTACACCCTCGGCGGCGCCGCCGGCGTCTCCATCCTCACGGAGCCCTTCTACTTCCAGGGCGACCTCGCCTACCTGCGAGACGTCCGCCTCGAGCTCGCCGCCGGCTTCCCCGACGCCCGCCCTTCCCTCCTGCGCAAAGACTTCCTCGTCGAGCCCTACGAGCTACTCCAGGCCCGCGCTTACGGCGCCGACACCGTCCTCCTCATCGCCGCGATCCTGGACGAAGCGCTCCTGCGCGACCTCATCGCCGAAGCCGCCGCGCTCGACCTCGACGCCCTCGTCGAAGTCCACAACGGAGCCGAGGCAGAGCGCGCTGTCGCCGCCGGCGCTACGCTCTTCGGCATCAACAACCGCGACCTCCACACCTTCGATGTCGACCTCGCCACCACCGAGCGCATCCGCCCCCTTCTACCTCACGACGCCGTTATCATCGGCGAGAGCGGCGTCCATACCCGCGCCGACGTCGCCCGCCTCCACGCTGCCGGCGTCGGCGCCATCCTCGTCGGCGAGGCCTTCATGACCGCGCCGGACATCGCCGCCAAGATGGACGAGCTGCGGCTATGAGGCGCTTCCTCCTTCAGATGGCTGGCGAGTCGGGAACCGGAAAGAGCACCCTTGCGAAGGCAATCGGCCGGGCGACTGGTGCCGTCGTGCTGGACAAGGACATCATCAAGTCGCGCATTCTGGATGGTGAAGAAGTATGGATGACCGGTCTTCCGGAAGAAGTCGCCGGCCCTTTGCACCACGCCATCGTGTTCGATCTTGTGGATTCACTCCTGCAACAAGGTTTCAGTGTCGTAATCGACGGGGCGGCATTCTTCCCGAGCATTCGCGCGAGGGGGCAGGCCCTAGCTGAGGCTGCTGGCGCGGCCTACTACATCATCGAATGTTCTCTGCCTGACCTAGTGACTCTCCAGTCGCGGATAGATTCAAAGGAGCTCATGACTTCTCAACCCCGAGTGGCCTCGTTGAGCGGATTCGCCAGGCCGGGAACCGGGCCAATCACGGAACCACACCTCATCATCGATACGCGTAAGCCTCCTGAAGTCTGCCTGCCGGATGCGCTGGAGTATCTCTCGCTATGACACGCGTTAATATCTGCGGCTGCCGCAGCGTTGAGCACGCCCTTGCCGCCGCAGAGCCGGTGCGGACTTCGTCGGCGAGGCCTTCATGACAGCGCCGGACATCGCCGCCAAGATGGACGAGCTGCGGCTATGAGGCGCTTCCTCCTTCAGATGGCGGGACCTCCCGGTAGTGGCAAGAGCACGCTAGCTTGCGCGATCGGCGGCGCGACCGGCGCGATCGTTCTCGATAAGGACGTGATCAAGTCGGCTGCACTGAATGCTGGAGCTTCGGAGGAGTTGGCCGGGCCGCTTGCGTACGATGTCCTCTTCGCTATCGCATTCTCCTTGACTGAACTGGGCCACAGCCTCGTTCTCGATAGCCCGTCCTTCTTCTCAGACATACCTCGAAAGGGAGAAGAGATTGCGAGACGGGTAGGCGCCCAGTATTTCATCGTCGAGTGTTGTTGTCGTGAAGAGATTCTCGTTCAGCGTCTCGGAGGCCGGCGAGCTTTGCCTTCACAGTGGTCTGCCATTGGCTCGGTCGACGCCTATCGAACCATGCTACAAATGGGACTGTCGCGGCCCGGCACTGGCCCGCTACTGCATCCCCATCTGATGGTCGATACCAGTCAGCCTCTCGCCGTTTGCCTGCAAGAAGCCATGGAGTATCTGGAAAGTGACCAGAGTTAAGATCTGCGGCTGCCGCAGCGTCGAGCAGGCGCTCGCCGCTGCCGAAGCCGGGGCGGACTTCGTCGGCATGGTCTTCGCCGAGAGCCGCCGCAAGGTCAGCCTCGAAGACGCCTCCGAGATCGTCCGCGCCCTCGGCGCACCCCTCAGCGAGCTCGAGATGCCCTCGCCGCCGTCCCTCTTCCGCACCGACGCCACCGATCTCCGCGCCTGGTTCGACCATGGCGCGTCCGCCCTCGACCGCCTCATCCAGCGCAAGCGTCCCCTCACCGTCGGCGTCTTCGCCAATAACGATCCCGAAGAGATCAACGAGATCGTCGACGAGTGCGGCATCGACCTCGTCCAGCTCTCCGGGGGCGAACCCTGGAGCGCCTGCCTGCTGATCAATCGCCAGGTCATCAAGGTGCTTCACGTTCGCGACGCCGACACCCATGCGTCCGCCATCGCCCGCGCCGAGACCGGTAGCGCCCTCGCCGTCCTCCTCGACCGCGCCGGCGACGCTGCTTACGGCGGCGCAGGCCTACCCCTCGATTTACGCACCGCCAACGCCATCGCGGCGACCATGCCGGTCTGGCTCGCCGGTGGCCTCACCCCTGACAACGTCGTCGAGGCGATCAAGACCGTCCAACCCTGGTGCGTCGACGTCTCCTCCGGCGTCGAGACTGACGGCGTCAAGGACCTCGCGAAGATCCGCGCCTTCGTCACCGCCGCCAAGGGCGCGACATGAGCGAGACCTCGGTAACGCCCAGCCCAGCGCAGGCCCCCGTAGGGACGCAGCTTCAGCTCCGTCCTGAGAGCCCGCGTCAGAGAAAGCGCCCCCGCTTGGCTGAATTCTCTTACAAAGGCCCATACGCTTACCACGTCACAATCGTTACGCACGCCCGTGTTCCCGTTTTCGCTAACCCGCAAGAAGCCGATTCTATCGTCCGACACCTAATACAGACCGCCGAGCAGCAATTCTCCCTCCACGCCTACTGCCTCATGCCCGATCACCTGCACATCCTTCTCCAAGGCACAGCGGAAAACTCGAATCTCCTGCAGTTCGTCCAGCGGCTGAAGCAACTCACGGGCTTCGGTTTCAAGCAACGGACCGGGCAGACACTCTGGCAGCAGAGCTTTTATGATCATGCCCTCCGCAAGGATGAAGACTTGGCCCAGGTCGCCCCCTATATCTTCGCCAACCCTGTAGAAGCTGATCTTGTTACGGATGGGGGCCTTTATCCCTGGTCCGGCGGCGATTACTACCCAAGGGAGCCCGCCGCGGACGGAGCTAAAGCTGCGTCCCTACGTGCCTCCATCTCATCCTCCGAGGCTTACCATGACCAACCTCCCTGACGCCCTCGGGCGCTACGGCGACTTCGGTGGCCGCTACGTCCCCGAAACCCTGATGACCGCGATCACCGAACTCGAGCGCGGCTACGTCGAAGCGCGCGCCGACGCCGCCTTCGAGGCCGAGCTCCAGACCCTCATGCGCGACTTCGCCGGCCGCCCGACGCCGCTCTACTACGCCGCCAATCTCACGCGTGAGCTCGGCGGCGCCCGCGTCTACCTCAAGCGAGAGGACCTCGCCCACACCGGAGCCCACAAGATTAACAACGCCGTCGGCCAGGGGCTGCTGGCCAGGCGACTCGGCAAGCGCCGCATCATCGCCGAGACCGGCGCCGGCCAGCATGGTGTCGCCGCCGCCACCATCTGCGCCCAGCTCGGCCTCGAATGCGTCGTCTACATGGGCGAGCTCGATATGGAGCGCCAGGCCCCGAACGTCTTCCGCATGCGACTCCTCGGCGCCGAAGTCCGGCCCGTCGCCAGCGGCAGCCGCACCCTCAAAGACGCCATCAACGAGGCCATGCGCGACTGGGTCACCAACGTCTCCACCACCTTCTACCTCATCGGCAGCGCCGTCGGCCCGCATCCCTATCCGGCCATCGTCCGCGACTTCCAGTCCGTTATCGGCCGCGAAGCCCGCGCTCAGCTCCTCGAGCGCGAAGGCCGCCTGCCCGACTACGCCGTCGCCTGCGTCGGCGGCGGCAGCAACGCCATCGGCCTCTTCAACGACTTCATCGACGATCCTACGGTGCGCCTCATTGGTGTCGAGGCAGCGGGCCACGGCATCGAGACCGGCCAGCACGCGGCGACTCTCAGCGGGGGCAGGCCCGGCGTCCTGCACGGCTCCTACTCCTACCTGCTCCAGGACGAGTCTGGTCAGGTAATCGAGACCCACAGCATCTCCGCCGGCCTCGATTACCCCGGCGTCGGGCCGGAGCACTCCTACCTCAAGGCCAGCGAGCGCGCCACCTACGAGTCGGTTACCGATTCCGAGGCCCTCGCCGGCTTCCAGCGTCTCTGCCTTACCGAGGGCATCATCCCCGCCCTCGAGTCCTCCCACGCCATCGCCTACGTCGAAAAGCTCGCCCCACGGCTCGGCAAGGACGAGATCATCCTCGTCTGTCTCTCCGGCCGCGGCGACAAAGACCTCGACACCGTCTCCAAAGCCCTGGCCTGATCTCGATCCACGCATGAACTAGGGCCTCGTCTGCCCGTCCGCGTCGATGGACCATCGAAACACCTGTAGCGGCGACCTTCACGGTCGCCAGGGGTCGGGCGGGGTATGGCGAGTGAATTTAGACGCCACGATGGGAGAGCGAAGCCAGGCAAAAGCGGCTGGCCCGGGGAAGCCGACGTCACCAGCTAGACAACAAAATTCGACTTAGTCGAGAGCCCGCGAACGCGGGCCCAGGCTAACCCGCCATCTCTTAGGCCGCGGCGACTGCCTTCGGCCGTTTGAAGATGGTGTAGCTGGACTCCATCCGAACCAGGGGATGGACCCCGGCGACCTCCCAGCCCTCTTCGCCCAGAGTGTCGAAGTAGCGCTTCATGAAGGCCGTCCGGTTCTCACCACTCTGCCGGACGAACTCGACACCCTCACAGGAAATGCGCCCGCGAGGGTCCACGTAAACAACCCGGTATTCCCATTTGTCAGCCATAATCGCCTCCGATAAACGGTGACGAACCGGCTTGATCCCGGGCCAGACGCGGATCCAGCGTAACATTTTGCCGCTTCGTACGCCCAAGTGGGCGGAGTGGATGCCTACATTGTCTTTGCGAGGGCGTCTAGCCCGAAGCAATCTCGGACAAACGCAGCTTTACGCCGAAGTAGCGTTGTGCCCGGGATTGCTTCGCCTCGCCGCGGCGATGGCTCGCAAACACAAATGACCCTGCTGGGGCTGGCGCTTGCCTCACCCTGTCCACCGAAACGGACGCGGCAGGTGGATTTCCTGCCGCGCCTGTTTCGGCCCGAGAGGCCGGTATTCGCTGAAGTTAGCTTAGGCCGTCGCTGGCACCTGCTCCTCGACGACGGCAGGTGAGTCCACCTTCGTGAAGGTGTACTCGCCATCGCGGAAGTCGACGACGATGTGGTCGCCTTCCTGGAAGTCACCGGCCAGGATACGCTTCGAGAGCGGGTTCTCTACCCGCCGCTCGATCGTGCGCCGTAGTGGCCTGGCGCCGTAGACGCGGTCGTAACCCTCGCGGGCGAGCTCGTCCTTGGCGGCGCCGGTCAGCTCGATCGTGACCTGTCGTTCCGCCAACCGCTCCTCCACCTCCCGCAGCATGATGTCGACGATCAGGCGGATCTCCCGCTCCGATAGAGGCTCGAAGATGATGATCTCGTCGATCCGGTTGAGGAACTCGGGGCGGAAGAAGCTCTGCAGAGCCCGCTCCACGTTGCGGTGCTGACGCTGCCGTTCCTCGTCTGAGCTGCTGCGTTCGGTCGCAAAACCGAAGGTCCCGGCGGTGTCCTGCGCCGTGCCCAGGTTGCTGGTCATGATGACCACCGTGTTGCGGAAGTCCACGGTGCGGCCGTGGCCGTCCGTCAGGCGGCCGTCATCCATGAGCTGGAGCAGGACGTTGAGCACCTCCGGGTGCGCCTTCTCGATCTCGTCGAAGAGGACGACGCTGTAGGGCCGGCGTCGCACCGCCTCGGTCAGGCCTCCCGCCTCGTCGTAGCCGACGTAGCCGGGAGGAGCGCCGATCAGTCGCGAGACGGTGTGGCGCTCGCCGTACTCGCTCATGTCGACGCGGACCATGGCGTCATCGTCGTCGAACAGGTACTCGGCGAGCGCCTTGGCCAGCTCAGTCTTACCCACGCCCGTGGGGCCAAGGAAGATGAAGCTGCCGATCGGCCGCTTCGGGTCCTTGAGGCCGGATCGGGCGCGCCGGATCGCGTCAGATACGGCCTCGATGGCGCGGTCCTGGCCGATGATCCGCTCGTGCAGGGCCTCTTCCATGCGCAGCAGCTTCTCCGACTCACCTTCCAGCATTCGCGACACCGGAATGCCGGTGATCTGGCCGACCAGCGCGGCGATGTCGTCCGCCGTGACGGTCATGTCGGTGACATGCTCCTTTTGTTCCCATTCGGCCTTCTTGGTCTCGTACTCGGACTTGAGCTGCATGACCTCGGCCCGCAGGCGGGCCGCCGCCTCGAAGTCCTGCCGCCCGGCCGCGGCCTCGACCTCGGCGTCGAGCTCGTCCAGACGCGCCTTGATGTCGCGCAGCTCCGGCGTCATCGACTGCTGGTCGATGACGTGCTTGGATGAGGCCTCGTCGATCAGGTCGATGGCCTTGTCCGGCAGAAAGCGCTCCGTGACGTAGCGGTGCGACAGACGGGCGGCCGCCTCCAGCGCCTCGTCCGTGATCTTCACCTTGTGGTGCGTCTCATAGCGGGGACGCAGGCCCTTGAGGATCTCGATCGTGTCCTCGACGCTGGGCTCATCGACGTAGACCGGGGCAAAGCGCCGCTCCAGCGCCGAGTCCTTCTCGATGTACTGGCGGTACTCGTCCAGGGTGGTGGCGCCGATGACGTGGAGCTCGCGGCTTTCCTGCCCAAGGAAGAAGGT
>WHTK01000016.1 GCA_009377745.1 Dehalococcoidia bacterium | reverse complement strand
ACCTATACACCGGACGCCGGCTTCGTCGGTACGGACGCCTTCAGCTACACGATTACGGACGCCAACGGCCTCACGGCCACGGCGGACGTGACGGTAACGGTGACGGCCGCGCCTGTCGGGTCTATCACGGTCGGTGAGCCGACGGTGAACGGCCAGCCGGCGGGGACGGCGCCTGGGCCTCAAGTGGTGAGCGGCAGCTCAATTACCGTGACCATCGAGGTAACGAACTCCGGGCAGCTTGAGATCGTGAATCTGTCGGGCACCAGCTCGATAGGCGTGATGGCCTGCATCGAGGTAGTGCTACAGCCGGGCGAGTCGACAACTTGCTCGGTGGGCGGCACTGTCCTTTCAGGCCAGCAGCAGGTCTCGATCATCATCAGCGGAGTCGCGGGTGGGGAGATGGTCACAGCTGCCTCCGTCGCCTTCTATGTCGGCGTCCAGGTGACCGGACCCTTGGCGGCCCCGGACGTGGCGACGACGCCGCAGGGCACGCCGGTCACGATCAACGTGCTGGCCAACGACCTGGGTGACGGGCTGACCGTGACAACGGTCGGCACGCCGTCTAACGGCTCCGTCGTCATCAACGCCGACGGCACCGTGACCTACACGCCGGCCGCCGGCTTCGTCGGCCTCGACGCCTTCAGCTACACGATCACCGATGAGGACGGCCTCTCGTCGTCGGCGACGGTGACCGTGCTGGTGACGCCGGTAATGGAGCCGCCGCCCGTGGGACCCCTAGCGGTCCCGGACGTAGCGACGACGACGCAGGGCACGCCGGTCACGATTAACGTGCTGGCCAACGACCTGGGTGACGGGCTGACCGTGACAACGGTCGGCACGCCGTCTAACGGCTCCGTCGTCATCAACGCCGACGGCACCGTGACCTACGCGCCGGCTGCTAGCTTCGTCGGCCTCGACGCCTTCAGCTACACGATCACCGATGAGGACGGCCTCTCTTCGTCTGCAACGGTGACGGTGCTGGTGACGCCGGCCGGACCTGGACCTTCGGGCCCGACGGCGGTCCCAGACGTGGCGACGACGCCGCAGGGCACGCCGGTCACGATTAACGTGCTGGCCAACGACCTGGGCACAGGTATCGAGGTCACTGGCGCGTCCGACCCGCTGAACGGCGCCGTGGTGGTGAACGCGAACGGCACCATCACCTACACGCCGGCCGCGGCCTTCGTGGGCGTGGACAGTTTCAGCTACACGATCACGGACGCCGACGGCCTCACGGCCACGGCGACGGTGCTTGTGCTGGTCACGCCGACTGGTCCAACGGACGGTGGTGACGGAGGTAACGGCGGAAACGGTGGTGACGACGATGGGCATGGGAATAGCGGGCCCACCGTCATCATCATCCAGCCGCCGACACCGCAACCCGCTCCGGTGTCGCCTCAGCCGACAGCGCCTCGACCGCCCGTATCCCAGGTTGGGGTGCCGCTACCGCCGTCTAGCCCGGTGGAAATCCCGCGAACACCGCCCGGCAATGGTTTTGTCCCGCCTCGTGCTGGTGAGGGTGGTCTCGCAGACCCTGCTCGCCACGACGAGTCGTCATGGGAAGGTGCGGGCCTGCTCGCGGCTCTCTTGATGCTCGCCGCACTGCATTGGCGGGCAAAGGCTGTAAAGCCTTAAGGCCGATTAAGAGGGGGTGGGAGAGGATGTCCTCACCCGCCCCCTCTTAGGTTGAAATAGAGCGGGCGGCGAACCTGCTCGGATTTACTGGAGGAACTGACACGAAGACGGGTCGCGACCTACATATCGCCCACAAGGCTAACATCTCTAGCACCTACCGGCGTCACGTACGCCGCATCCTGGCGCGTCGCAAAGGGAATCGCGCGACCAGTGTGCCGCTTTGCCTCGTCGCTACCTTTGCTGCCTTTGGCGTCAGTGGCCTGGTCGTGCTCGCCGTGGCGGTCATCATTACGTATGACAGATATGCGGAAGACTTCGTCGCACCAGAAGTGCTAGCGATCAACCAACCGTCCTATGGGGCACGGATCCTCGACCGGAACGGTAGGGAGCTTTACGAATACGTTGACGACGAGGCCGGTCTGCGTCGCCCTATCAAGTTGGAAGACGTGTCCGAGGCCTTCCTCGCTGCCACCATTGCTACCGAGGACAACAGCTTCTTCACCAACCCGGGCGTCAACGTAAAGGGCCTCTTGCGTGCAGCCTGGGAGAACAGCCCCTTCAGCGGCACCGAGCTATTCTCGGGCTCAGGCGGCAGTTCGATCACGCAGCAGCTGGTGAAGAACGTCTACATCGACGAAGAGTCCCGCCAGGAGCGGTGGAGCACGGACGGGATCAACCGCAAGATCAAGGAGACGTTCTACGCTCTAGAGCTCACGCAACGCTACAGCAAGGAGCGCATCTTGGAATGGTACGTCAATGAGATCAGCTACGGCGGCGTCTACTACGGCGTGGAGGCCGCCGCACGAGGCTACTTCGGTAAGCCGGCCAAGGACCTGACTCTGGCGGAGGCGGCTCTCGTCGCTGGCATTCCTCAGTCGCCGCTCGCCTATGACCCGGTGACCCGACCCGAGGAGGCGGAGGCACGTCGAAATGAGATCCTCGACCTCATGGTACGCCAGGGCCGCATTCAGATCGGCGAGAAGGAGTCCTATGAGGTGACGCCGGAGGCGTTCGCCCAAGCCCGCGCTGAACCTATCGAGGCAAGGGTGCGCCGCTTCCCGATCGAGGCGCCGCACTGGGTGCTGACCTACATCGAGCCGCAGCTCCGCACGCTTCTGGACTGCCCTCAGCTCACACAGCTGTATCAAGAGGTGATCGATGGCAAGCGTGAGCCCCCGCTACGAAGACCCGGCGAAGGCTGCCCCTCCCTGTTCACGGATGGCCTGGTAGTCACCACGACTCTGGACCTCGAGCTGCAGAAAGAGATCCAGCAGATCATGGAGGGCTGGATTCTCGAGTTCGAGGCGGTTTCGAACAGCCACAACGGCTCCATGATGCTCATAGATCCCAAATCGGGAGAGATCCTGGTGATGATCGGCAGCCGCGATTACTTCCGGGATGACATCGACGGCTCGGTTAACAACGTCCTAGCCTGCAACTCTCCGGGCTCGTCCTTCAAGCCCTTCGCCTACCTGACCTCGTTTCTGGAGCTTGGCTGGGGACCGGGCACGTTGATCCTGGACACTCCGGTCACCTACGTGGACGATCTGGGCCGCGCTTTCATCCCCACCAATCCCGGTCGTAACTTCCGCGGCCCCGTAACGCTCCGCTTCGCTCTGGGCAATTCGCTTAACGTTCCCGCCAATAAGACGGCGGCGGCCGTGGGCGCGCAAAGCATCGTGAATCTCACGCGCAAGCTGGGCTTTGTTGACACCTTCAGCCGCTGCTCCGCCGGCGGTGGCTATGGCCCCGCCATCGCCACCGGTGGCGTGGACGTGACGCTGGAAGAAATGATGTACGGCTACGGCGTGCTGGCAAACGGCGGCATGATGCGCGGCCAGGTGCCTATAACGGACAACGGTCGCCTGGTAGACGCCATCTCGGTCCTCAAGATCGTCGACAGCAACGATGTCACCCGCTTTGACATCGAGGAGCATCGCGCCGAGCAGCGTGTGGTTGACTCCGCCTATGCTTATCTGGTTTGGGACATCCTCTCCGATCCGAACGCCCATTGCGTGACATTCGGCGCCTGTGGCGCCATCTCTATCAGTGGCTATAAGGCCGGTGTGAAGACCGGCACCAGCGAGCCGTTTGATAGGGACGATCGCTGCGCCGGCAAAATCGGCGAGACCTGGGCCTTCGGTTACTCACCCGACCTCGTCGTGGGCATCTGGGCGGGCAACGCTGATAACGACTGCATCGTTGACATCGTCAGCACATCCATCGCATACCGTGCGATGCGCGATGCTTTCAGGTACGCCCATCGGGGCATCGAAGCGACGAGCTTCGATCGGCCGGCGGACGTGGTAGAGGTGGAGATTTGCCTGCCGTCCGGTCGCCTTCCTACGGAGCACTGCGGCCGCAAGAGCAAGGACCTCTTCGTCAAGGACCGAGTGCCCGTGGAGATGGACACCTGGTGGCAGCCCTTACGGATCGATATGCGCAACGGTCTCCTCGCGAGCGCGAACACGCCTGACCAGTTCGTCGAAGAGAAAGTGATGCTCGTATTGCCCTTTGATCTGATGCAGACAGAGGAAGATAAACGGCGCGCTCTGGAAATGGCCAGCGCCCTTAATCTACCGCTAGCGCCGACCGAGACTAGTAAGCTCGGAAGCCCTGCGTTGGGCGGTGCATCCACCGACCTGCCAGCAATTATCGTCTCTCCCAGTGCCGAAGAGAGCCTCTCAGGCCTGGTGCAAATCACTGGCCGAGCCATCTCTCAGGACTTCAAATACTACCGCCTCGAGTATGCCAGCGGCGCCGCCCCCCGCTCCTGGTCTCAGGTCCTCCAGGCGGAGTTGCCGGTCCAGTCCGGAACGCTCGGTGTTTGGAATACGCTGGGGCTTGTGCCGGGGGTTTACACGCTACGGCTGGTCGTCGAAGACGTCGCGCGTGGCCAGTTCACAGCAAGCGTGATTGTACAGGTGAACGGCAATAACGGGCCTGGCGTACCGACGGTGCCGCCTCAAACTCCCTGATACACGCGTACAGTCACGTGGCTCCAGAGATCCTCAAGAAAGCCACCTAGGAGACAGGAAATAGGATGCAAACGTTACTTCTAAAGCGTCGACTATTCTGGCGAAAAATAATCCTAAGCCATCGGCCAGGCCTTGACACGCTGCCTCCGATAATGCGTCGACGGCGTGTCAGGAGGTCAAGTGCTACGTACAAGCGGGCCTCCAAGGCTCTCCGAGCACGGATCACCAAAACCGAAATCATGGCCTTCACACAGTTCTGGCAATGCAACGTCAACTCCTTACGAATGGCTCGAACCCAAGGTCAAGTCGGCGGTTATGGAGGCCTTTTGTTGCAAAGTTGCGTACCACGACACAGGGAAGGTACAGCCAATTCTACTAGCGTACGCCTTTGCAGAAGTAATCGAGAAAGGAGATGAATGCCAGTGTTCCTTCAAAGAAGGCGTCAGCTCTTCCGCCTGGAGAAGGAAATCCGAAGAATTCTTGGCCGGCGACCTGGCCCAGAGACAGTACCGCCTGCTATCCGTAGAAGGACATCAGGGTGTCCCTTGGTGCGCTCCGGAGCAAGCATTCCAGAAATAGATCGTTCAATAGAGTGCCCCACTAAATCGAAAGAAACAGACTGAACCAGTAAGAGTTGATCAATCTGCAGATCTAGTGGAACTTCCTTTACATGAGGGCGTCACCTCTGTGAAGGAAAAACAGGTGTCATCTTGGTTGAAGAACGATCTTCGGAGAATACTTGCCCTCACACGTGGGATCGACTGCGTGGTTTTGAGGAACGCTTGAACGCCGTGGTCTTCATCAGAATATGTTCACAATGTGGCAGAGTGGAGGCGAAGGCCGGCCACAAAGATCCACGAACGGAAGATGGTTGGATCTTTATAAAAGAGGAGCTAGACGGTCCTGTAACTAACTAATTCAAGGAGGTGCTGATCTTGAAGACTGTGCGCTACCAGAAACGAGTTGACTGGACAAGCAACGTATGACTTAAGTCCCGGAAAGGTATCAGTGAAGTCTGCTGTGTGATTATGGCGAGCATTGGGGCATAGGCAAGTCCTGGCATGAGAAAGGAGAGGTGACAGATGCTGACAAAGAGATGCGCCGCAGAATTTATCGGCACTTTCTGGCTTGTTTTTGGCGGTGTGGGAGCGGCTGTTTTAGCGGCGTCTTTCCCTGATGAGGCGAACACCCTAGGGATCGGTCTTCTGGGAGTAGCGCTGGCATTCGGCCTGACAGTGATGACGATGGCTTATGCTATTGGCCACATCTCTGGCTGCCATCTAAACCCCGCCGTTTCTATTGGCCTGTGGGTTGGAAGGCGCTTCCCTGCCTCAGATCTGGCCCCGTACATCGTGTGTCAGGTGGGAGGAGCCATACTCGCGGCGGGTCTCATCCTGGTTATCGCCGAAGGCAGACCAGGATTTGATTTGGCACCGAACGGCCTCGCTGTGAACGGTTACGATAATCTCTCTCCAGGAGGTTATTCGCTCTTAGCGGCGTTCGTGGCGGAGTTTGCTCTGACCTTCTTCTTCCTGGCCATCATTATGGGGGCGACCGATAAGCGCGCACCTTCCGGCTTTGCGCCCCTAGCTATAGGCCTTGGGTTGACTCTCATTCACTTGATCGCGATTCCTGTTACCAACGTCTCCGTCAACCCAGCGCGTAGCCTGGGTCCAGCGCTCTTCGTGGGTGGAGAAGCCCTAGAGCAGGTTTGGCTCTTCTGGCTGGCTCCAATCCTCGGTGCCGTCGTTGGAGGCGTCGCCTACATGTGGCTCTTTTCTTCAGATGTAGTCGAAGCGCCGCCTATAAGTGCTCCGGCTGAATCGACCTAAGGATGCTGGACGACGAGGGATCCGTTCCCCGTGCTCACCTTGGGATCCGGCGGCATGTCAATGCGAGCTTGCTTCGTAGCGCCGTCCTTGGCTGCCGAGCGCCGATCCGAAGTGTGGATCGCTATAGAGGGACGAGCTAGCCGACCGGGCAGGCGAATCTTAGGCGTCCAGAACGCCACCACGATGATGCCGACTGCTATCGCCGGATCTAATGGCCGTCTGAAGGTCTCCTGCATGAACTCGGTCGCCAGACATGATTGCAGTCTTTCTGGATGCGGGCAATGGAACAGGGTGCTCGGCCGGTTAGAGATGAAGCAATGGGAATGCATGATCTCCTCATCACTGGACTAGGCGGCAATCTGGAAGCCGCGCTCAAGCTCATTGGAGTGCTGCTCGCCGCCTACACAGGCGTCCTCTGGGTCAGCGCCGTCGTATGGACCTATCGTGATGTGCGCACTCGTACGGGCGACTCACTCTCGCGGGCTGTCGCCGTGCTCTTAGTCGGCCTCTTTAATCTACCCGGCCTGGTCATCTATTTAGTGACACGGCCCCAGGAAACTTTCGCCGAGGCCCATGAGCGATGGCTCCAGACCGAAGCCATCCTCCATGAGATCCAAGTCGATTCGAACGCCTGCCACAGTTGCTACGCGTGCGTCGATCAAGATTTTAATGTCTGCCCTCATTGCAGAATCCCCCTCCGCGAGCCTTGCAGGAACTGCTCGCGTCCTATACGGACAAACTGGGTTGCCTGTCCGTACTGCGCGACTGAGCGCCAATCTCATCAGACGCACCCTGTCGCGGCGGCGGCCAAGCCTAGGCCGCGTGTTACGCCAAATGCAAGTTCATAAGGTTTTGCGACCTCCATTTATGGAGGCCAATTGCCTCACGGCATTGAACCGGCTGTAGCCTGTTCAGATGCACGGAATGCGCAGCGCCGGCTTCGAGGGGTCTCACAGAAGCACTCACGGCACTGCTTTGTGCTGGGTCGACAGGTGGCTCGCTTCGAGCTCCAGCGTTGCGACGGCTTCTGCAGGAGCGTCGACGTGGACGCTCAGACCGGCCCGACGCAAGACCCCATAAACCGTGGAGGCAGGGGGCCGAGCTGCTAGGCAATGCGATGAGGCCCGCAGCCGAGCTCGCCCCGGAGGCGGACGATCGCAGCGACGACGTGCTCGGGCAGCGCATGTCGGCAGTGCGTGAGCCGGCTCAGGCGGTCCTGGAGGCCGGCGACCCCCCTCAGTCTGGTAGCGCTTGGCCCACTTGGCTACGGTGCTACGTGAGACACTCGCTGCGGCGGCCGCTGCCGCCTGCGTATAGCCCTGCTCCAGGCGCTGAACAATGAGATGCCGTCCGTAGACGGTGAGCCGAGCGTTACGATGAGTCACGGGGGAGAGCCTCCTGCTGTTGATCTGGCTGACACCTATCAGCCAGCAGGCTCTGCTCTCCTCCTGTCAACAACCTTCGTGGGAATTACATCTAGCCAAGCAGCCGTCAGCGGAAACTCCTAACTTGATCGTCCTATTTTGCAGGATGGATGTGAGTCCTGCGCAAGATGGAGTTCGCAGCGGTGGCATTCGCCAAAGGCTGAATCGGGTCCCGAAGCAAATTGACCGGACATCCCTTCGATCCTGTAGAAGGCTTGCGGCTGCATCGACCAAAGATGGCCGCAACATGTGACAGATTGGCTGGAAGTCAAGTCTTTTTCCCAGACTGGTGGCGATCAAATTCAAATTCGGTCGCTGGTGCGCGAACATCGAGCTGAGTGAGAAGGCTCCAGCCTCCGCTCAGGTTCTAGCCTCTCGCGGAACGGAATTGGGCTGGCTCCTGCGATCTCCTGACCACCAGTGATGATTCGCGTGTAGACGGGCCCAGGTCACTTCCAGCCCAGTCGCTGGGGCGTTCTTTCGATGCTGATTATCTCAAAGGTTCTTAGGCATCGTCTGCGATTAGCACAAATATGTTATGTTGGCTCCGCGAGCCGGGGGAAGACCCGAACTCTTCTGCAGCTTAGCGTATTGGCGACGCTTCGGTCATTCGAGAGGCGCTCTCGTTCGGCACACCAATTTAAGCGCTCTTCTCCGGTGCCATCCTGCCGGTCCCGATCATGGCGTTCATTGGCAAGGCGACGAGCGTCCTCATGTCCGACCGCTGGTCCTTTGAATCCCTGGGTCACAGCGTCGGTCTAAATGAGTTTTTCGCGAATGGCGCTTCGCCCTTGGGGCCGCCATTGCTTGCTCAGTACGGCGATAGCTTCTCACGCCCAGTAATCGAGACCTGGCTGATTATGACTGCCTTTACCGTCGTCCTTCTCGCGGCGACCTGCTTCGTCCTTAAGAGAAAGAGCAGCGCTAAGAGCTGACCAGCAGGAGCCTTATACCTGAAAGCATTGACCGCAGAGTCAATATTCGAGGATGAAGCAGCGAATCCAGAATGCCGGCAAATCCCGCTGGCGGATCCAGCATCCTCGGTTGCGTGAGGTGCAGATGACCCACACAGAGCGCCGGGTAGAGCATCCCGAACAGACGACAAAGTGCCTAGCAACTTGAAAGCGAGTACGTCAATGACAACGAACCAGATCAACGCTAACCAGGCCCTCTGGGAGAAGGGCGACTTCACACGCATAGCGGAGAGCATGCGCGAGAGCGGCGAAGCGCTCGTGCAGGGCCTCAGCATCACGAAGGGGCTTCGGGTCCTCGATCTCGGCAGTGGAGACGGGACGACTGCCTTCCCCGAAGCAAAGCTCGGCGCGGCTGTTTTGGGGGTCGACATCGCGAGGAACCTCGTCGAGGCCGGCAACAAGCGCGCCGAGGCAATGGGCCTCACGAATTGCAGGTTCCAGCAAGGCGACGCGACAGACTTGCGGGACCTGCAAGACGATTCCTTTGACCTCGTTGTGAGCATCTTCGGCGCCATGTTCGCGCCCAAGCCGTTCGACGTGGCCAGGGAGATGGTACGCGTGACCCGGCCAGGCGGCCGCATTGTCATGGGAAACTGGATCCCCAACGACCCGACGCTGGTCGCACAGATCCTGAGGATCAGCTCCTCCTATTCGCCACCACCGCCGGAAGGCACCATCAGCCCGATGACCTGGGGCGTGGAAAGCAACGTAGTCGAGCGCTTTGGCGCTGCGGGTATCTCGAAGGAGCAGATCTCCTGTGAGAGAGACACCTACACGTTCAACTACCCCAGCTCGCCCGCCGACTTCGTCGCCGCCTTCCGGACTTTCTACGGCCCGACGATGAATGCGTTCGAGGCTGCAGAAAAGGACGGACGGGCAGACGAGTTACAAACGGAGCTCGAGGACCTGTTCAAGGAACAGAACAGAAGCACCAGCCCAAACACGACGTCCATTCCTGCGACCTTCTTGCGGGTCACGGTATCGCGCTAGAGCAATCGCGCGGATGGCGGCGCCGCGAGCGACATCTCCGGCGCCTCTGTCCTCGTCTCGAAAGGGCTAGGAGCTTCAGTGTTCATTCCCGGACGTTAGGAAAATCTCTGCTGTCGCCGTCTTGGCGGGACCTTGTTGTTGCGAATCCTCTAGAAGGAGGGCCGAACAGAGACATGAGCAAGTACTACATCGATTGCCGAGACGTAGGGTGGCAGGACTGCAGCTTCTCGGCGGAGGCCGACACGATTGAGCAGGTAGTCGAACAACTGGCAGACCATATCGGCATTCATTACAACCTCAAGGGCTTCGGCCATGAGCTCTACGGCACACTGCGACAGCACATCCGCAGGCGTGAGGTCGTCAGCAATCAAGGGCCGGGTGAACACCAACAAGTCGACGAACCGAGCCCTGTATTTGAAAGATCCCAATAGGAGATGCAGATGACGGACACAGAACGCGGGGTCCAGCCAGCAGCCGTAGATCGAGACGACCTGCGTCAGCAGATCCAGGCCAAGTACACGGACGTGGCGCTAGACCCAGGCCATGGCTTTCACTTCCACACGGGACGCTCGCTGGCTCGAATGCTGGCTATGCGGATGCCGAGGTCGATGCGTTACCTCAGGGCACGGTAGACTCCTTCGCCGGCACGGGTAATCCGTTCCTGATGGGTAAGCTCAAGCGCGGTGAAGTGGTTCTTGACCTCGGCTGCGGTGCTGGCTTCGACTCCCTCATTGCGGCTCGTCAGGTGGGCGATACAGGCCGCGTGATCTCCGTAGACATGACGCCAGCGATGCTCGACAAGACGCTTCGTGGTGCCCAGGACTTGGGCCTGAAGAATGTCGAGGCGCGCCTTGGCTACCTGGAGACGCTACCGGTTGAGGACTCATGCATCGACGTCGTCATCAGCAACGGTGTCATCAACCTAACCCCTGACAAAGTGCAGGCCATGCGCGAGGTCTGGCGAGTGCTCAAGCCCGGCGGCCGGTTCCGAATCGCCGATATCATCGTCCACTTGCCCGTGCCACAGAGCGCCAGAGACGACATCGAGCTCTGGTCTGGTTGAATCGCGGGCGCTCTGCAGTATGCAGAGTGGCAGTGGGTACTGGACCACACGGGCTTTAGCAACGTCCGCTGGGGTCAGGAAGTAGACGTCTTTTCAGGCTCAAAGCACGAGTCAGACGCTGCAGAATTCGAGACACGTGGGATCACGTTTAGTGCGTACAAGCGCCCGGAGGGTTCCTCGTAGAAACTCGGCCAGGGATTTCAACAGACTCTTCGGCGTCTTGGTACGGCTGTTAGCTCAAGCAACAGTAGGAGGATCAAAATGACGATACGACTCGGTAGTGACGCGCCTGACTTCGTTCAGGAATCAACTGAAGGGACCATTCACTTCCGTGAATGGCAGGGAGACAGCTGGGCGGTACTCTTCTCGCACCCGGCGGACTTCACGCCGGTCTGCACGACTGAGCTCGGCATGGTGGCGCGGCTCAAGCCCGAGTTCGAGAAGCGCAACGTTAAGGTAATTGGCCTCAGCGTTGATCCGCTCGAATCACACTCCAAGTGGGCTCTGGACATTGAAGAGACGCAGAAGAGTGCCCTGAATTTCCCTTGCTCGCGGATTCCGACCGGGTCGCCCAGCTCTACGACATGCTCGATCCACAGGCGAGCGCAACGGCCACCGTCCGGTCAGTCTTCGTTATCGACCCAAAGGGAATCGTCCGGCTGTCGCTGATTTACCCGGCTTCGACCGGCCGGAACTTCGACGAATTGCTCCGAGTGATCGACTCGCTGCAGCTTACCGACTCCCACCGCGTCGCGACTCCCGCCAACTGGCAACACGGCGACGAGGTCGTCATACTCCCCGCCGTCTCTAACGAAGAAGCAGACAAGCTCTTCCCACAGGGCTACCGGCAGGAGAAGCCATATCTGCGTTTGACCGAAGTCTAAGGATGCCATTCGGGAAGTCGAATGAGGCGGAGCCTGCCCTTTGAACACTTCCGGTGAACAGGTCTCCGGAGCAATGAAGCTCGGCCTGAGGGCGAACTGGCATCAGTTCGCCCTCCTGGTCGCTGTGAATGCTTGCGTTGGTGGCATGGTCGGCCTGGAGCGCACCATCTTGCCCCTGCTCGCCGAGAGCGAGTTCGGCATCACGTCCAAGACGGCGGCCGTCTCATTCATTTCGACCTTTGGCCTGGCTAAGGCGCTTACCAACCTCTTCGCGGGCCACGCATCCGGACGGTTCAGCCGTAAGAGGCTTCTTGTCGCAGGCTGGCTGGTTGGCCTACCTGTGCCCTTCGTCTTGATGTGGGCGCCCGCCTGGGGCTGGATAGTGGCGGCTAACCTATTGCTAGGTATCAACCAGGGTTTGACGTGGTCGATGACCGTGAACATGAAAGTAGACCTCGTGGGTCCTCGACAGCGTGGCCTCGCTCTCGGCATCAACGAGGCAGCGGGCTACATGGCGGTGGCCGCTGCCGCATATATGACCGGTGTGATTGCTCAACACTACGGACTCAGACCGGAGCCCTTCTACCTGGGTGTGGTGTTTGTCGCTTGTGGCCTTGCGTTAAGCACCTTGCTGGTCAAGGACACCGGCGCATTCGTAGCGTTGGAAGCCACGCAGCGTCCGCCGACCGTGCAACAGCCCCTGAGAACGACATTCGCGGAGGCAAGCTGGCGGCGGCCTCGGCTCTGGGGCATCTCTCAGGCGGGCTTGGTCAACAACCTCAACGACGGCCTGATTTGGGGCATCTTCCCGCTGTTCTTCGCCAGCAAGGGCTTGAGTATCGAGCGCATTGCCATCCTGGCGTCTCTCTATCCCTTGATGTGGGGCGCGCTTCAGCTACTAACCGGCTGGCTAAGCGACGTGGCCGGACGTAGACCGTTGATCGTAGGTGGGATGCTCCTCCAGGGACTTGCCATCTGGCTGGCTTCGGCGGCCGATTCCTACGCTTTGTGGATGCTCGCTGTCGCCCTGGTAGGCATCGGTACGGCGATGGTCTACCCAACGCTGCTTGCAGCCATCGGCGACGCGGTTCATCCGCAGCATCGTGCTTCGACATTGGGCGTTTATCGCTTCTGGCGGGATGCTGGGGCCATTGCGGGCGCTCTGCTTGGCGGCATCCTGGCCGACGCCCTCGGCTTCTCCATTGCGATTCAAACCGTGGCGGCGATAACGATCCTTTCGGGAGTAGTGGCGGCTTTCACCGTCGCCGGCCGCAAACCTCATGAACTTCAAACAAGTAAGGTGGTGCCATGAGAGCAATTCAATTCGTGCACGAGGGCCTGGGCAACAGTTCCTACGTCGTGGACCTCGGTAACGGTGCCGCTGTCTTGATTGACCCGGACCGGACCGTGGGAGCGCTATTTGCATGCCTTGACATCGAACAGGTTGAAGCCGGCCGGCGTTTTCGAGACGCATCTGCACGCGGACTTCGTTTCCGGCGCCAATGAGCTTGCGTCGCAGACGGGCGTACCGATCTTCGCGCCCAGTGAGGCGGAGCTCAAGTTGCCGCATCGAGGTCTACGGGGCGCAGAGTCCGTTGACTTGCAGGGATGTGAGGTCACCGCGTTAGCTTCGCCGGGTCACACACCCGAGCACTTGAGTTACGTGGTTCGCTCAGCATCGGGCCCGCCATTGCTCTTCAGTGGCGGTTCCCTAATTGTCGGTGGCGCAGCGCGCACAGACCTCATTTCGCCAAACCTTACAGAAGCCTTGACGCGAGCCCAGTATCGGACCCTGCACCACGCGTTCTCCCACCTGCCTGACGAAACCATCCTCTACCCGACTCACGGTGGTGGTTCCTTCTGCTCGGTGGGCAGCGGAGGAGAGCGCACATCAACTCTGGGACGGGAACGCCGCGAAAACTTGGTGCTGGCCATCGAAGATGAAGAGACCTTCACGAACTGGCTGCCCACCACGTTTCCGGCCGTCCCCGACTACTTCTTTCGGTTGCGTGCAGTGAACCAAAGCGGCCCACGCCTGGTGCGAGAAATTGCGCCGCCGCGTGCGCTCGACCCCGAGGAGTTCGAGGCGTTGCGAGCGCGAGCAGTGGTGGTCGATGTCCGGTCCAAGGAGGACTATGCCAACGGGCATCTCCCTGGTTCGTTGAGCGACACTTTCAGAGACGTCTACCCGATCTGGTTAGGCTGGCTGGTACTTGAGAACTCACTGCTGCTCTTCGTAACCGATGGCACGCCACTGGTTCGAATCCTTGAAGAGTCGCTACTGGTGGGCTATGAGAACTTCGGCGGTTGGCTCAGCGGAGGCATCGAAGCCTGGCAATCGCAAGGACGAGAGCTGCGACACGTCGAGCTTGCTGATGCCTCGACGGCCAGGAAACGCCTCCTTGAGGGCGCAGTCAGTCTTGATGTCAGGGAAGTCTCAGAGTACCAAGCCGGTCATATCGAGGGTGCAATACACATACCACTGGGGAGCTTGGCGGCGAAGGCCGCCACCATCCCTCGGGACCGGCCCGTAGTCGTTTACTGCGGCCATGGAGAGCGCTCATCGACGGGCATCTCATTGCTTGAGTCCGCCGGGTTCCGCGACTTGATCAATCTCGATGGCGGAGTGGGAGCTTGGCAATCAGCGGGATATCGCGTTGAGTAACCAGCCTGGAGTGAATGCGCCCCACAGGTGAGGGCGGAGAAAGCCATAGAGTGGCATCCGACTGGGGTCCCCCGGTCCCAAAGGCTTTGGGACCGGGGGACTTGATTGCCTGCCGCACCAGGAGGTTAAAAGTCCGCTGCTCTACCGCTGAGCTAGAGGCCCCTGTTTTGAATCTGAGACGGCCGCGCCACCGTGGGACTTCGACGTAAGTCCGTTGGTCTATTTCGGCCGCTCTCTGGAGAGTTTACAACCGTTTGCGGCCGTTGGTCAGGCAGACGCTAGCGAGACGACTCCCCCGGCAACTGACGGCGCGACCGCGTGCGCCTGGTCTTGACGTGTCTTCCCATGAGGTTGCTGATCATCAAGGTTCTTGAGCATCGCGGTCATTTTAGAACATCTGTGTTATATTGGCTCCCCGAGCCGAGTGAAACCCCGAACTCTCCTGAAGGTTAGCGTATTCGCGACGCTCAGGTCATTCTACAAGCGCTCCAAGTCATCACCGCAGTTCGAGTTTGGCGATCTCGCCGCACGTACGGCACCACGGCTTGTTCTCAGGGAGCCGGTCAAGCCCAAGCGCGAGCAGCGTAACCCCATCGTCCTGGCCGAGGAGTGGCAGCGACGGCCTCGCCGACGGCGGGGTGCGCTCAAAGGCTGATCTCGCCCGAACGCTCGGCGTCTCCCGTGCCCGCGTGACCCAAACGCTGACCCTGCTCACCTCGCTGTGGATGTGAATGACAAGGTTAGGGCGCTAGGCGATCCGATGCCCGGTCTGTTAGTGAAAAGGCGCTTAGAGGGCTTGCATCGTTCGCAGTTGATGAGCAGAGAGAAGAAGGAATCCCATGTCTCAAGGCCATGAACTCTGCGACCTGCCTTGGTACGCGAAAAATGCGGTTTCGCGGACCCACCCTGCCGCCGAGAGGTTGCGTTTGTCCACGCGGCCTGCCATCTGCGTCTGGGAACCTTCGACAAGGATTCTACGTCTCTAGATTAGGATCTCGAGCGCCCGGCGGCCGCGATGATTTCGAACCGGCTGCGATATGCTAGACGTGAAGGAGGAGGCATCGGAGATGAGACAGCTACAGCTTGCTATCCTTCTGCTATCCGTAGCAATGGCGTTCGCATGCTCCTCTGCTCTGGGAGAGAGTGAGCCTGAAGGCGAGACTGACAGACCCACTCTCGAGAGCATAGCGACCGCGACGCCGAAGGCAACCAGCATTCCACTGCTCCCAGCGGGCACACCCGGACCGACAACGAGCGCCTCGCAACCGGTAGCCAGTCCTGTCAGCGTTTTGCTGGACAAGCAGCAATATCAGGAAGGTGAAGAGATCAAGGTGACAATCCGCAATGAACTAGCGGAGGCCATCCGTGTTCCCGGGGAAGGAAGTCAGTGCGTTGTCGCCAAAATCTGGCGCCAGGATGGTAGCGGTTGGACCGAGTTGGAGTGTACTTCGCCGGGCGTTCTATCGCCTTACTTCATCGCTCCTGATGGGACCCTCACGGGCTTCATCGGGGTCCCCCAACCGATCCTGGGCGGCCCGTCCAGCGCTGGAAAGTTCGACCAGGATTTGCGCACTATCCCCACTGAGCCACCTGCCGCACGCTTGCCTGCGACGGAGGTACCCCAGGGGATACTCCCTGAGGATTCTCCTCGGTCAGAAGGCGGTGTCCCCTTCAGCCTGCTGGACGCTCCCATAAGTGCTGGCACCTATCGGATAGAGGTCATCTTTGAGACTTCAGACCAGGTCGTCAGCATCCTGTCCGACGAGTTCGTGATTATTGACCAATAAGGCTTTGGCTTCCTCCTGACTACCCACCGGCGTTATCCTCCGGTCGACTTCCCGTGTCACCTGCCGCGACCGAGGCTAAGCCTCCGCACCTTATGGCCGACCCCGGGCTTACGCCTCTTCGATTGCGTTACAAAAATGAGATACTTTTTCGTCTCCTCTCAACGCTTCTTGAATAGATCTGGTAGAGCGATTATAGTCCGGATCGTGCTCGTCCATGCATTGGGAATTATCCCGTAGAGGCGCCTCGCGCCAATCAAAGGAGTGATCGATGAAGCCTTTGCGATCTTTCTCCGGTCAAATCGGTCTCATTCTGCTCTTTATCATCTGCGCCTCATTTCTGACTGATGGCGCTCCTGAGGCGCGGGCGCAGCAACCAGGGCCTTTCGTTAGCGATCCGGTAACGCCTGGGATGTTCGACGGCAACGTCCATGTGCTCCCACCTGTGGTCGTTGACAGGCAGACTCCCGGTATCCAGAGAACGCAGGGGATCTTGCCTGGTACCGTGGACAGACCCTCCCCAGGTCCGACCGGAGACGGAGCCCTCGCGCCGACTACTCTCGACGGCGCGGCGGTGACGCCTGCGGAATTTGCCAACGCCAACCCGAACTTCGACGGCATCCCCTACACGGGATTCGTGCCACCGGACCCGGTAGGTGACGTGGGTCCCAATCACTACATCGAGATGGTAAACTCGCAGTTCCAGATTTTTGATAAGCAGGGTGGCAATGCAGCCGGTCCCTTCAACATCAATTCGCTATGGGTCAACGCTGGCGTCGGCAACCTTTGCTTGAACAACAACAATGGCGATCCATACGTCGTATATGACCATCTAGCAGACCGTTGGCTGATGAGCCAGTTCGCGGTTCCGAATGGCTTCGCTACACCGCCGACTGCTCAGTGTATCGCCATCTCCCAGACCGCAGATCCAGTGAACGGCGGCTGGTATCTATACGAGTTCGTTTTCAACTTCGGGCACGATTATCCGAAGATCGGCCTTTGGCCGGACGGATACTACATGAGCTCCCAGCAGGGCTTCTCCGGCGGCAGCCTCAACGCCGTCGTTTTCGACCGGGCCAACATGCTCAATGGTAACCCGGCGACTTTCCAGGCGTTCACCAGCGGGTCGCCTGCCCTGATCTGGCTGCCGAGCGACCTGGACGGCCCGGCGCCGCCTCCCGGAACGCCAAACATCTTCGCCCGACACGTCGACGGCGACCTTTGGGGCGGTGCCGACCGGGTAGACCTGAGGGCCTTTAGCGTCGACTGGGGCGACCCGACCAACTCCTCCTTCACCCCGCTGCCCTCACTTGCCACGGCAGCCTTCGACTCCGATTTGTGCAACGGCACCAACCTGTTCAACAACTGCGTACCTCAGCCCACGGGTGGCGTGCTCCTGGAGACGCTGACCCACTGGGCGATGGGACCGCTTCAGTACCGGGATTTCGGCGATTACGCGACGCTTGTCTTCAACCACACCGTCGATGTCGACGGCGCCGACCACGCCGGCGTTCGCTGGTACGAGTTGCGTGATGAGGGCGCGGGTTGGTTCATTCGCCAGCAGGCGACCCATTCACCAGACGCCGGTAACCCCGGCTTCGCCGACGACCCTCACCGCTGGATGGGTAGCATCGCCATGGACAAGGCAGGCAACATGGCGCTCGGCTACAGCATCTCCGATGGCAACACGATCTTCCCAGGCGTCGCCTACGTTGGTCGTCTGGCAGGCGACCCCCTCGGCCTCATGCCTCAGGGCGCCCCGCCCAACGGCGAGTTCGTGCTCGTGAACGGCCAGGACTCCCAGATCGTGAATGGAAGCCGCTGGGGTGACTACTCGGCGATGCGCGTGGACCCCGTGGACAATTGCACCTTCTGGTACGTCAACCAGTACATAACCAACAACCCGCTGGTCGGGCAGCCTACCGGTGGCGCCTGGGGTACTCGCATCGGCGCTTTCCGCTTCCCCTCGTGCAACCAGGTGGACCTGTCGATCAATAAGACGGACTCGCCCGACCCGGTGGTTGCGGGCGAAATCCTTACCTACACAGTCGACGTGACCAATAACGGTGGTAACACCGCCACCAACGCCGTTGTTACCGACACATTGCCGTCCGGTGTCACCTACATCGCCGACTCCGACAGCTGTGTTGAAGCCCCGGCTCTGACGCTCACGTGTAGCATCGGCAACCTAGCTGGCGGCGGCAACACGTCCTTCACGATCCAGGTGCGCGTTGACGCCAGCCTGCTGGCCAATCTGGACGTCGCCACAACCAGCATCGGCAATACCGCCAGCGTTGACTCCGATCAGGAGGACGCAAACCCGGAGGACAACTCCGTCACCATCAGCACGAACGTCATCGAATCCGCAGACTTGCGGATTACCAAGGAGTGTAAGCCTGACCAGCCCAACGCGGCGCCCGCTGGGACCGAGACGTTCTGTGACATTTACGTCGACAACCTTGGCCCATCAGACGCTCGCGACGTAGTCATAACTGACCAGATTATCAGCACGACCCCGATAACGGTCACGGGCATCACGTCGAGCTCGACCGAGGGCCCAGCGGCGAGCTGTTCTCCGGCGACGCCGATCGGCCCGGACACCGAGATCACGATCACCTGTGAGGACGATGTCCTGCCGGCAGGCGCGCGCGACACCATTACGGTCACGTTCACGGCGGATGAGCCCGGCGACGTGGACGACACGGCCACCGTTTCGAGCGAAACGCCTGACCCGGACAACTCCAACAACATTGCTATCGGCCGAGTGACCTTCGCTGCTGGGGCTGACCTGAGCCTGGACAAGACGGCATCGCCCGATCCTGTCACCGCCGGTGAGGAGCTCACCTATACGATCACCGTCACCAACGACGGTCCTTCGACCGCACAGGCCGTGGAGGTTCGCGATGACTTGCCGGCCGAGCTGACGAACGTATCTGTGAGCTCACCCGGCAACACATGCAACGCTGGCGTGCCCGGTGACCCGCTGCTGCCGCTCACGTGCAACATGGGCAACCTGGCCAGCGGCGACGTAGAAGTCATCACCGTCGTGGCAGACGTTAGGGCCGATACCCCTGACGGAACGATCTTGTTCAACCAGGCGCGCGTCTCTTCCGACACGGGTGACCCGGACAACAGCAACAACAACGACAGCGTGCCGGTCGACGTGGAGGCGGAAGCTGACCTAGAGGTCGTCAAGACGTCAGACGCCGCGACGTACAAACCGAACACAACCATCACCTACAGGGTGACGGTCACCAACCTGGGGTCTTCGGATGCTCAGAACGTCTTACTAGTGGATCAGCTGCTCGATGACAAGAAGATGGTCTACGAGTCGGACACGGGCGGCTGCATCTTCGAGGCGCCGAGGACTTTGACCTGTGACCTCGGTGTACTGGAGGCGGGAGAGAGCACGGAGTTCTTTATCTTCATCAAGGTGAAGGGTGCATTCGGAGACGTACCCAACACTGCGACGGTCTCCAGCTCGACGGACGATCCGGACCTCTCTAACAACGAGGACACTCTTATCGTGGCGGTACAGGGCGGGCCGCCCTGACCGATCGCCCGGGGATCGTCCTTCCGTTGGCCGGTAGGGGTGACGACCAGCCGGTCGGTCGTTACCCCTACCGGCCTTGCCGCGATGATCAGCCCAGCGCGATTCTCCCAAGGGCCGTGAGAGGCAGGGCATCGGAGAACATATAACGAAAAGCTGATTAGGTCACTATGTCTTGGCGAAGGCTTCCGCTTTCGAGGGCAACCCAAGGGGCAGAGTCAAATTACGGAGCTGCTCGCTTCTTGTTCTTGTCTTCGCTGCCCTGGAGTTTGTCGGATTTCGAAAGGGGGCTGCTTCTCTTGCCGTTCATCAAGGATGGTTCTGGACAGAGGAGGATCGAGAACCGGCAATACCATCCGCAGCGCCATCTTCGGAGAGCGACGACCTTTGTCCTGAGTCATTCCCTGCCTGTTAGAACATATGTATTATGTGGCTCCGCGAGCCGGGTGAACACCCGAACTCTCCTGAAGCTAAGCGTATTCGCAACGCTCCGGTCATTCTACAAGCGTTCCAAGTCTGGAATGCATTTCGAGTTTGAGGACCATGCTGCCGCTACGGTTTCTCGGCTGCGTCTTGCGGAGCCGAGCAAGCCCAAACCCGAGCGGCGTAACCCCATTGTTCTGGCCGAGGAGTGGCAGGACCGAATCATCGGCGGGGAAGTGAAATCAAGGGCTGAGCTTGCGCGAGCACTCGGCGTTTCCCGCGCCAGGGTTACGCAGGTACTCGCCCTCCTGCACCTCACTCCGGAGGTCATCAACGCTGTGAGGTGCTTGGGAGATCCGTTGACTTCACCGACGGTGGGCGAGCGCGACCTGCGACGACTGCTGGAATTGCCCCCTACGGAACGATGGCAAGCAGTGCAGAAGCTTCTCGGAAGGGAGCGCGGTCGGCTTTCACGGTGGTGATTTGACATAGAAGTCGACTGCGATTTGAAAACCACCGACTTCCAGTGTTCGAACGTGGGACTCTGGCCTTCGTCTACGCCGACATCGGCATGTACGAGCATCATCGTTTCCCGGCAGCATGATTGTAAGCACGCGTTGATGCTTAGAAAGAGGGAAACGATAAGCCTGATCGGAGCCCACGCGTACCCTGAGTTCACTACAACCCAGGAGTTTCACAATGAACCCCTTCAAAGAAAAAGGCACTCCTCTAGAGAGCCAGGTGCGCAGCTGGAAAGAAGTCGCTCAAACCCCCTTCCTCAAGCAGGAGGTGGACGCGTTCACACGCTGCCGCGTCATCCTCATGAACGGCATTGAAGTCGAGGCGGGCGTGTTCTCCCACAGCTTCGCCCGTGTCTCCCATGACCGAGACCTCAAGCAGACCCTCGCCCGCCTGCGCCTGATCGAGCACCAGCAGCAGAACACGATCAACTGGCTGAACCCGGCAGATCAGAGCGTCCTCGAAACCACGATCGCCTTCGAGCAGGTGGCAATCGAGTTGACCGCCTACCTGGCCCGCCACGAGCCTGACCCCTACGTGAAGATGGCCTTCGACTTTGGCCTGCTAGAGGACTTCGATCACCTATACCGCTACAGTCAGATGCTGGACCTCATTCACGGCAAAGACCCGAACGAAATCCTCCAGGGCCGCACGGATGTCTTCCCGGCACGGCCGACGCAAGACCATCACAACGATCCTGCCCTGCGCATCCTCAAGAATTACGACAAGGCGACCGCGAGCCCGATCACGAAAGCACACGCCCTCACATTGATGGCCGGCGAGCAGCAGACGTGGAACTACTACAAGAACGTCGGCAACACGTACGGCTCACCGGAAGTGCGGCAGCTTTACGCCGAGATCTCGGCCGTTGAGGAAGAGCACGTCAGCCAGTACGAGTCGCTCATAGACCCAACAGAGACGATGCTCGAGAAGTGGGTGATGCACGAGTTTAACGAGTGCGCCAACTATTACACCTGCTACATGACCGAGGTCGACCCTCGCATCAAGCGCATCTGGGAGCAATTCCTCAGCTTCGAGATTGAGCAGCTCCGCATTGCGGCTGAGCACCTCAAGCGCCTCGAGAACAGGGATCCGCAGGAGCTGTGCGGTGTCGACTTGCCCACGCCGGCCACTTTCGAGACGAACCGTGAGTACGTCACCCAGGTTCTGAAAGAGACGGCCACGCTCCGCCTAGTCGACGGCGGCGAATGGGTCCATGTCCCGGAGCTACCGAACAACTGGCCCAGCCACCGCTACCAGGAGGCCGAGAACAAGGATGGCGCCCCATCCGAGGCCGTCGTGGCGATGCGCATCGGCGCGGCAGGCGCGGAGTTGGTACGCACCGGCGACAAGGCGATGGCACAGGAAGCCGGACGTGTACGCGAGATGACCCTCGACGGCTCCGATGCCCTCAACACGGTGCGGGGATATGACCGCTTACCCACGCCAATCGAGGAGGAGGTCGTGCGGCTCGGCCCTTTGGCGATGGAGGTAGATGATTACCATCTGCCGACGAACGGTGCTAACGGCAAGTCAACCAACGAGCGCAAGGTTCAGGCTGCGGCGGACGCCACACCCAGGCCGGGCACCAGGCCGAAGAAATAGACAGTCTCATTCATTCATCATAGAGAGGGAGCAAGACTCGGCTCCCTCTCTTCGCGCCTACCGATACGCCACCAATCACCACGGCTCCATCGACGGCATCTCCAGTCGGGCGCTTAGTCCCAGTGCCATGAAACATGTGATCCGTCAAACTCGGGCTGGGCAGCCATGCCAGGTGAAGAAGCTGGTGAACGCGACGAGAGCAACTGAAACTCAGACTGCCCATTCTCCATGGTGACTTGAACGTCCAGATGCTCCGTACTGGCCAAATACGCTGGGGCCAAGGGTAACAATCCGTTGCTTCTTGCGCTCACAAGGAACCTGCCATGGATCGCGAATTGGAGTGGAGTCACTTGCAATGGCCGATTTGAGAGCCTTGGCAAAGGTAGGCATCCTTCATACTGTGCAACGCCGTCCGCTTCTGACGTCTGGCATCCTTCTCGGCATTGGCTTCGGTGGGTTCTTCGACGGAATCATCTTTCACCAGCTACTGCAGTGGCACCACATGCTCACTGCGCACGACGACGGTCGCTTTCCTATGACCACCATACCAGGGCTAGAAACCAACACATTCTGGGACGGTCTATTTCACATCGTTTGCTGGACAGCACTAGCGATCGGTTCAGCTATGCTTTGGCGACTGGAGCGACAGTACGACGTTCGCTGGTCCCTTCCTTTGCTCGGGGTGATTCTCATGGGATGGGGCGGCTTCAACGTTGTTGAGGGCCTAGTCAATCACCAAATTCTTGGCATCCACCATGTCCGGGACGATCTGGGCGGTCCAATTGAATGGGACCTGGGCTTCCTCGCATGGGGCGCGTTGTTTCTGGTGGGGGGCTGGTATCTCGCTCGAAAATCCGAACCTAGACCTGGCCTTAGCGCCGACTGAGCTGCAGGCGGGTCGCTGGGCACCGAATTACGGCGCCGTCGTAGATGACGCGGGAGCCATCGTAGCCATGTGGTACAGGCCGGCTTCACCGCATGCGTGGTCCGGCACTCGAAATCCTCGCCGCCAGCTCCAGTTGGGGTAAGCGCGATCAGGGCCAACCAGAAGGTAGTTGGGGCCATCGAGAAGATTGGGCCAGATCGAACCGAAGCTGAGGTGCGGCCGTAAGTGCAACGGCTTATTAAGGCTTCACGCGTCCAGCTTCACGCCGGCATTCTGCCGCGTCGGCGAAGCTGCCTACGGTGACAGCGTTACAGACCTCAGCGGGCCATGTGCTAAGCGATGAACGGTGGCTGGATGTGCATTCGGCTGCCTGTGCTCCCGAGTATCGTGAATTCGTCCGCCAAGCAGGCTTCGAGCGCGGCTGGTCCGTTCTCGATATCGGCAGCGGTAGCGGCAGCTTTATCCCCTGGCTGCGCGAAGCGGTTGGCCCGGAAGGACGTATCGTCTGCCTCGACATGGCCATCGAGAACTGCTACCGCTCGGCCGCGAAGTTGGGCACAGGCGATGTGGCGGTCGCGACGCTCGTGGAGCTGCCGTTCGCAACCGGCAGCTTCGACGCCGTCTGGACGTCGAACACGGCTCAGTACCTCACGGATGCCCAGCTTGCCAGTGCGCTCCAGTACCAGAGGCGGATCATTCGACCCGGCGGCCGGATGGCGATCAAGGACGTTGACATGCTGGTGTTCAAGGCCAGCCCGGCCGATCCGTTTCTCTTCAGTCACCTTGCCGAGGCCTGCTTCCGCGCGCCCGATGCCCCGCCCGAGTCGGCCGGCTCGCTTCGCGGGCGTGATCTCCGGCGGCTGCTCGAGGGAGCGGGCTTCGTCGCGGTTGAGCAGCACTCGGTCCTGATCGAGCGCTGGGCGCCGCTTACCCCGGCAGAATCCGAGCTGTGGGCCGGTTGGCTGAGCTACCTCGCGGCCCTCGCTATGCAGCGCGATATCCCCGCGGCTGACATACCGGAGTGGCAGAGCATCGCGAAGGACGGCGGTGTGCCGTTCGTGTCTCAGGCCGACTTCTACGGCTGCGAGGTGCAGGTACTGGCCGTCGGCGTGGTACCGGGAGGCGCGGCCTGATGCTCGATGCCACTTACATCCTTCCGCTGCGCTTCCGCACTGCCGGTGACATCGACGAGCTGACCGGCTACCTGCGCTGGCTGGACGAACGCATCCACCTCATCGTTGTCGACGGCTCGCCGGAAGATATCTTCGATTACCACGACGGCCGCCTGGAAGGGCATTGACCACGGGCCGGTGTCTCCTGCCTTCCAGTACGCGAACGGCAAAGTGGCGGGCGTGCTCACCGGCGTTGCCCTGGCGGCGGATGAGCGTCTCGTGATCGCCGCCGACGACGTGCGGTATGACGACGTATCGCTTCAGCGCGTTGTAGCGCTGCTGGACGATTGCGAGGTCTTGCGGCCCCAGAATTACTTCCAGCCGATGCCGTGGCACGCGAAATGGGACAGCGTCCGCAGCCTGCTCAACCGCATGCTCGGCGGGGACTGGCCCGGGACGCTCGGCGTGCGACGCTCCGTCCTTCTTGCCACGGGAGGCTACAACGGCGACTGCTTGTTCGAGAACCTGGAGCTTGTGCGGACGGTACGTGCCGCGGGCGGACGTGAGCTTGTAGCGTCTGACGTGTTCGTCGCGCGGCGGCCGCCCGCGGCGCGGCATTTCCTCTCGCAGCGCGTCCGCCAGGCGTACGACGAATTCGCCCGACCCGGGCGCCTGCTCTGGCAGCTGGCACTCTTGCCTTCCATCGTGGCAATTGCACTGAAGCAGCCGCGCCTCCTCCCGGTACTCGGCGCGATATCAATCTTGGCGGCTGAGATGGGACGGCAGCGCGAAGTTGCATCGCAGGTGTTCCCTGCGACGACAGTCCTTTTCGCACCTGCCTGGCTGCTCGAGCGTGCCGTCTGCAGTTGGCTAGCGCTCGCGTCTCGCGTAGTCCACGGCGGCGTCACTTATCACGGCCGCGTGATCGCAAGCGCTGCAACTTCGCCCCGGGAGCTTGAGAGGCGCCTGGCCGAGGCGGTGGGGCCGACATGACTGCCGTCATCAATCCCTTTGACACGCCGGCGGGCTACGCCAACAGCAACTACGGGCGCTGGAACGGCACCCAGCTGATCCTCCGTGACGGCAGGACGCCATCGCGGAGGACGGCGGACGTGCACGCGGCGCTGCGGGCCGTGCTCCACGATCCCGATTTCCCCTGCGTCGGCGCCAAATCCGTGGTCAACCAGGCAAGCTACCGCTTCGCGCTCCACGATGAGCTGGCGACGACGGATTCGACAGCCGGCCTGGCGCTCGATCTCTTCCGTTTCGCCGAGGAGCGCCAGCGCATTCCTGGCGAATTCACGAGCTTTATCGCCAGCTTTGCTGAGCCCAAGCTGCGCACCATGAAGGCCTTCGAAACGCTGCTCTGGCGCCAGCTCGGCGCGCTGCATGCGCTGGACCGGGAGCACTTCGCATGGAACCCTGCCGTGTCGAACGATCCGGAGGATACGAGCTTTTCGTTTAGCTTCGCCGGTGGTGCTTATTTCGTCGTGGGGTTGTCACCGGCGAGCAAACGCTGGGCGCGGCGCTTCCCCTGGCCGACGCTCGTGTTCAACGACCACTTCCAATTCGAACGGCTGCGCGCCAACCAGCAGTTCGAACGCATCCGCGACACGATCCGGGAGCGCGACCAGACCCTCCACGGCGACGTCAACCCGATGATGGCCGATTACGGCAACCATAGTGAGGCTCGCCAATACTCCGGCCGAAACGTCGGCGAGGCCTGGAAATGCCCGGTACACTTCGATTAACCCCGTTTTTTTCTATGTGGAGGAGCGCCCCATGAAGGCCGTTCTGGAGAACCGCATCGAACCGCAGACCGGCGTCGCCTTCAGCTTGGAGCGTGGCCGAACGCTGCGCATCACGGACCTGGAGGGTGAGCAGGTGGCGGACCTGATTGCGTTCTCTCTAGCCGATAGTGCCGAATGGCTTTCCTCCGGCCGGTCAATCGATTACGCCGGCACGATCAACTTCACCACCGGCCATGTCCTCTACTCCAACCGCAGCACCGCCATGCTCACGATTGTCGAAGACACGGTCGCGCGACACGATTTCCTTTTCTCGCCCTGTAGCGCGGAAATGTTCGAGCGCCTCTACGGCTTCGATCGTGGCCATCCTAGCTGCTTCAGCAATCTGGCCAGCGCGCTCGCCCAGCACGGCATCGATTCCGACCGCATACCTACGACCTTCAACGTTTTCATGAACATCGAGATGGCGGCCGACGGCCGCGTGGACGTACGCCCGCCGATCTCGAAGGCGGGAGATCACTTTGCCGTGCGGGCAGAAATAGACCTTATCGTGGGGCTGACCGCGTGCTCGGCAGAGCAGTCGAACAACTGGCGCTTCAAGCCGATCGGCTACTCGATCTTCTGAACCGTTCGCAGCGAATTGGCACTCGGGCGAACCGGGCGGATGGTCACCGACTCGATGGCCGTTCCACTCGTTGGCGCGGACAATCCTCACACCAGGTTGAGGATGTCCGCGGCTGGTAGGTTCTCTCGCTCACGCTCTCACTTGATTAAGCAACTGCATCGGCAGAGGTCGTATTGGCGCCGCGGTACTGGTGGCTCGTGGCTGGCAGCGGGCTCGAGAGAGGACATAGCAATGTTGGCTCACATGAACGTCGAATTGACGAAAGTCGTCTCACCGTTGACTAGGCTGGCTGCTTTGCAGAGGTCGACGGTCTTATAACGAAGGCTTCGAAGACCTGCATGCTGAATCGGACTCGTGCTTTGGAGAGCACGCCGTGGTCGGGCACTGGCTCGTCCAGGCCGTAGCCAAGGAACCAGCGGTGGGCTAGATTGACCTGGATCTCGTCCAGAAGCCGGCGCTCAGAGGTGTTGCCTTAGAGGTAGCCTACGGCAGGGTCTTGTGCAAGAGATGAGACATCGCCTAATCAGCTTCTGCAGCCTTGAGGCAGACATAGAAGTCGGAGCCTTCCACGCGACTTTGGACGCGAATGTAGCCGCCTAGAGCTTCCATGGCCCGCTTACACACTGCCAGACCAAGGCCCATACCGCTGGCTTGAGCCCTCGCTTTCTTGGAGCGGTAGAACGGCGTAAATATGCTGGCCATGTCTTCTTTGTTCAAACCAATGCCACGGTCGATCACATGGAGCTCCGGGTCGCCGTTATCATTTGCCACGACACTGACATCGATTTCAGTCTCGGGCGGACTGTATTTATTTGCGTTGGCTAGCAGGTTCTGAATGACCAAGGACACCAAGGCTTCTTGGCCGAAGCACGGCTTGACGTCCTCCGGAGAGTTGAAGCGAATAGTGCGTGCCGGGTTCTCTGTCTGGAATGTCTGAATGCCTTTTACGGCAAGTGCTGGAAGGGACAAGAGGTCTAGTTCGAGCTGGCCGGACTCAAGCCTCTGAAAAATGAGCAGGTTTTCGACATAGCTATCTAGCTTCCTGGCGGACGAGACAATGTCGTCCAATCCCTGAATCACGTCCGCCTCATCTTGTTGCTGGGCTCGACGGCGCAGCAAGATGCCATTGCCCAGAATCGTCGACAGCGGGTTGCGTAGCTCGTGTGAAATGAGGCTAAGAAAGTGGTCTTTCATTTCCTGAGCTTGCCTGAGCGCGGCCTCTGCCTTCTTCCGTTCACTGATGTCTCGCGCAATTTTTGATGCACCAATGATTTGGCCGGAGGCTGTCTTTACGGGCGAAACGGTGAGCGAAATTGGGATCTCCGTCCCGTCTTTCCTGCGCCTCACGGTCTCGAAGTGTTCTACTCGCTCGCCACGGCGGATGCTCTCGAGTACTCGGTCCTCCTCGTCCTGGCGGTAATTCGGAATGATGAGACGGATGGACTGTCCCACGGCCTCTGCCGCTGAATAGCCGAACATACTCTCCGCGCCGCTATTCCACGCGGTAACAATGCCATTGAGGTCTTTCGCGACAATTGCGTCCTGTGAGGACGTAACGATCGCTGCCAGGCGGGCCAGGGCCTCTTCGCCCCGCCGCTGGTCTGTCACATCCAGGAGAATGTTGACAGCGCCAACCAGCTTGCCCGACTCGTCCCTGAGCGGAGACGGGTATGGCCGGATCCTGCGGCGCGAGCCATCAGGCCGCTCGACGATGATCTCCTCATCGTGAATTGGCCGGTTCTCTCGCAAAGTAATCGCCATCGGGCAAGCATCAAGCGGGACCGGCGCCCCTTCGGTCGAGAAGATTCTCCAGGAGCCGCACCACATATCCTTGCCGACTTCCGGCCTTCGCCCCCACAAGGCCGCAGCTTGTTCGTTGTACTGGAGAATGAGACCTTCGGCATCGGTGGCGTACACGGGGAGGCCGAAAGCATCCAGCATTCGACGCAGACCGAGCTCGCTTTCGCTGATGTTCTCTCGGAGATGCACCTGCTGGAGAGCAGCGGCAGCGAAATTTCCGAAGCTCTCTAGGACTCTCGCGTCCTCGGCATCGAATCCTCTATGGCTGTCGTCGTGGGAAACAACCCAAATTGTGCCCAAGTCCAAGCCATGGGCGCGGAAAGGAACGACCAGCCCCTCAACAATAGGCGGCTCCACCTTCGCAAAGTACGTGAAATAGCGCTCTGGATAGGAGAATAACTGAGGGCTGCCGCGATCGAGACAGGTTCCGCACGGACTGAAATCGCGCGGAGTGGTCCCGTCAACGTAGGTAGCATAAGCCCCAGACAGGGCTATCCAGCGCAACGCTTCCGTGCCATCTTCCCTGCTAAGAAGACTAATGCCGGCGCTGCCTGCATTGCAGAGTTCCAGGGCCAAATCACACAGGCACTGGGTGAACGAACTGGACGACGCCGACATCTCGCGCGCCAGCGTGACGAAGGCAGAGTGCTCGGCGATGTAATTCCGCTGTCTGGCCGGCCGCGAGCCCAATTGTTCGGTGAGTAACACTTCGTCTACCCGCGAGGCCAGCTCCTTGCTTCGTCCTCGCTCCCTGCTTCGCACCATTGAGAGATTCTCCTAGCTGCCAGGCATTAGGGTGTTAATCCACTTGGCGAGGTCTAAGAGAGTTTAGCTAGAGCTGAAGATCTCCCGCAAAGAGGGCGGGGATTGCAAAAGCCTCCCGTTGTGCCAATAGCCTATCGACCTGCCATAACAGGGCGTGGCGAAACGGTCACCCTCAGCATCGGCGGTTGAAGGCGTCGAGGTGCATCGTGGCCACATGTCGCACTTGTTCGACCTCGGCCGGCCCCGGCTGCACGGCCGCGTCCATCTCGAGCACTTGGCGCAACTCATCCAACACTTCATCTCGCAGAATGCGTTCTCGCTCCCTTATCGCCGCGTTCACCGTCGTCCCGTAACCGTCCTAAGACGCGGCCGCCAGCTACGCCGGCTACCAGGCAATGGATCAGCGGCAAGCGATCAAGGTGCTCCTGCACCCGTGAACGCTTGTAGCGGTGCAACGAGAGGAAGGTGGTGGTTGCAATGAACCAGGACAGGAGCTTCGCGGGCAAGGTGGCGTTCGTGACGGGTGCGGCGAGCGGTATCGGCCGCGCCGCGGCGCTAGCGTTCGCGCGCGCTGGCGCCGGCGTCGTAGTCGCCGACCTCGCGGAGGAGGCCAACCGGGAAACGGCCAGCTTGATTGAGCAGAGCGGCGTGCGCGCGGTCGCCGTCCGGTGCGACGTGAGCCGCTCGGAGGATGTGCAGGCGGCGCTCCAGAGGGCCATCGGCGCGTTCGGACGCCTCGACTTCGCCTTCAACAACGCCGGCGTTGAGCAGGAGACCCAAGCCCGCGGCGGAGACCACAGAGGAGGAGTGGGACCGTATCATCGCCATCAACCTGCGTGGCGTGTTCTTGTGCCTCCAGTACGAGGGCCCGCTCATGCTCAAGCAGGGCGGCGGCGCGATCGTCAATACCTCCTCGGCGCCGGAGTAAAAGGTTTCGGCGGTGGCGTCGCCTACGCGGCCTCCAAGTTCGGCGTGGTCGGCCTCAGTAAGTCAGCCGCGCTGGACTACGCGGCGTCCAACATCCGGATCAACGCCATCTGCCCTGGGATCACCGACACCGCCATGATGCAGCGCTTCAGCGGCGGCACTCCCGAAGGCCGCGAACGCGTGATCGCGCAGGAGCCAATTGGGCGGCTGGGAACCCCAGAAGAGATCGCCGCCGCGGTCCTCTGGCTGTGCTCAGACGCGGCGTCGTTCGTTGTCGGGCACGCCCTGGTCATCGACGGCGGGCAAACGACATAGCCCGGCAGGTCTCTTGGACTCAACTCAATCATAGGACGCTGCAGCGTTCGGCTTGCAACTTCCGCTAAGATCGGCTTTGAAGGCCACCGCGCCATGGACGAACGCGGCCCGCCAGAACATATATGTTAAGTTGGCTCCGCGAGCCGGGTGAACACCCGAACTCCGCTGAAGCTTAGCGTATTCGCAACGCTTCGGTCATTCTACAAGCACTCTAGCTCAGCACCAAACTTCGAGTTTGGCGAAGCTCGGATCGGCATTAGACCGTTGCTCTTTGTCGCAGAGCCAGCCAAGCCCAAGCGTGAACAGCGTAACCCCATCGTTGTTGCCGAAGCGTGGCAGCAGCGACTGGTTGATGGGGAGGTAAGCTCGAGGGCGGCTCTAGCGCGCGAGCTTGGCGTTTCCCGAGCTAGGGTTACGCAGGTGCTGGGCCTCCTCCAGCTAACGCCCCGCGTTGTCGACACAGTGAGATCACTCGGCGACCCATTGGTGTCACCGGCAGTTGGCGAACGAGCCCTCCGGCTACTCGTGGCACTGCCACCGAATCAACAATGGCTAGCGACCGAAGGTCTTCTGCGCGGCATGTTGGGAGGCATTCAAGGCGACCGATGCAGTGAAGAGTCCAAATAGTAGTCCAGACTCAAGTCACCTTACAGCTAAGGTTCAAGGAGTGATGGCGATGAATGCGTGCCGTTCGCCACGCCGTCATCGCGCTCGCGACTAAGAAATGACCTCGGTCTCTACTCCGAGCGCTTCGTAGACGGGTCGCGCGCGTGCGTCGCGGGAAGCGAGCGACCGTCGGTGCTGCCTCGCTGCCGCGCCAACCAGCGCGTCGTAGACTGCACCACCGGAGATGCCGAGCCGCGCAAGCTCTCTGACAAGATCGGCCGCCTCTGCCGCACCGAGAAATTCCGAGGCAGGAAAGTTGCGAGCCAGGATACGCAGGGCATCGGCTGGCGAACGACGCAGTCCAGCCGGCAGGCGCGTCAGGACCGAGTACGTCTCAAACCAGGCGTGCCCGGCCAGACCCAACCGGCGGCCTCGAACAGCGTCGAGCGTGGAGTCGTGGGCCTCATGATCTTCGAGGACCAGAGCTACGGCGGTGCTAGTGTCGAGCAGGACAACTTGACGTCCGTCAACGTCTGTGTCGGTCGACATCGATTAGCTCGCGCACTAGGGTGTCGTCGATTGACCTCCCGGTCGCCGGAATGAGCAGCAGGCCGCTATCCTCTCGGAGCTCGCCGCCAACGACCGGCTCGATGCGGATTGCAGCGCCGTCGACCTCGATTTCGACCTCTCCGCCTCCAGCCAAACCGATGCGATTGCGCAAGGCACGGGGAATCACCAAGCGTCCGGCTTTGTCTATGGTAGTCCTCATGGCACTCATCGTACCACGACACTGGAGCAACCGTCAGGGCCGACACAGGCGAACAGATGAGGCTTCCAGGGATGAGGCTAATTGCCTATTCGGCCGGCTGGTTGAAGGTCCAAGTACGATAGCCAGCCTCCCAGGCATCGCTTATCCAGCCACAAAATTCATTTACAGGCCACCGTCGTATCCCTCAGCGCATTGACAGATAGAAACATTAGTTCTAAGCTGATGCCGACCGCTCCACGGTAGGGAATAGATTCGTTTGCGTAAGTTCTGCGTTACGCTGATAGAACAGTCGACGTTAATTATGAAGATGCGCGAGGACCATTCCGGCGATGTGGATCCTAAGCGGTGATGGTCCGTTTGAAGCTGGCATGATTATGAGGGCAATGACATTCAAACTGGCGCAAGCCAAGCGAGTGGCCAGTCGGCTTGTGAGAGTGCCGAGGCTTGAGAAGGGGACCTGGCAGTGACCCCCGCGTCGCGGCTCGCGAATGAGGACGACCCCCCGCCTCTACAGCGCGATAGGACAGAGATCCATTTCGAGCGACCTGAAAGTACTGTGACGTGCGTCAGTCCAAATCCAGTCCACAAATCCGGTCCAAACAGTCCACAACGAGCTTGCTCAGCTCCAACTCCAGTCCAACCTTCGATCTTGCCAAAAAAGAATTCAGCGCTAGTTTGGCCTGACTCTTATTGGACCGCTTGCGAGATTCAGTCGTGCTGATGCGGCTGTCTTCGCAAGAGAACGGCGGTAAGATTAGGTTGGGGATGTTGCGCAGTTTCGAGGAGTTCCAAGAGCCGAACCGGCAGGAGTAGAACGATGAAGGCGGAAGATCGCCGGTTCTATGGCATACTGGCGCTCGCGTTCGGACCGTTGTTCATCGCTGGCGGCTGGCTCGCCGCCTTTACGGATGTCGGTTGGGTGCTAATTCTTCTCGGTGCGGCGATGCTTCTCGCGTCGCCTGTTCTACTGCGCAGCCTCCGGACAGTCCCGCTCGTGGCGATCCTCGTCGCGCTCGGTCTGGGCTGGCCCTACCTCTTCTTCGCCTTGTAGACCATAAAAACGCCCTTTGCCAATTCGGGTGACTCCGACACGGGCCGGTGCGTCATGCCACCCGGATGCCGCGAAAAAGAATCGCCCAGCGACGGGGTCGTAGACGGCGCCGTCACCGGCCCCCGATTCGCCGATCACGGATGCAATCTTCTTATCCTTGAGGTCGAAGATGACGGTATGCGGCCGCTGGCGATTGGCGCAGGCGAGGAGGACCTCGCCCGTGTCCGGGTTTATCGCCATGCCGTTGGGGTGACAGTCCTCGTCCAGCGGGTAGGTGGCTACGAGCTCGTCAGTCGAGGCGTCGATCTAGTAGAGGACGTCGTCGGTATTGCCGGCGAGGTAAACCATGCCGTCCGACGGGTTGAAGCGCGGCTGCTCAAGACCCCCGCCAAGGCCCTCGATCTTCTTTAACAGGACGTTGTTAACCGCATCGACCACGGCCATGAAGCCCTCGTTACGGTTGGCGATGTAGACCTTCCTGAGGTCCGCGGCGTAGTCGATGAGGCCGGCGTTACCGGTACCACCGTACTGATGCGCGCGATAATCGTATCGGCCGTCGCCGACGCCGGATCGATATCGATGATGGCGAGGCCACTGCCTGAAAGCCCGACGAAGACCTTATTGACATTCTTCGCAACGCAGATGCCAAAGAGGCTGCCCGCATGCGCACCGTCTTCAGGAAGCGCGCCTCAGGTGTCACCGGCATAGAGCCGGTGGGCCTCCTGGTCGATCTCCAGGGTGTCGGTGAACTTGACACCGTGAGCGGCGTCTGGCAGCACCACCGTTTAAGGGCATCTCAGTCATCAAGCGTCTTCTTTCTGGGCTACGTAAGCCGTTAGTGGATAAGGCTAGCGACGATCGTGCCGATGACCACCAGGGGCAGGACGACCTCGGCGGCCGCAGCTCCCCCGGCAGCGACCGCAATGTAGGCAAGGGCAAGGGCTCCTACGCCACCGATCGCCAGGAGGATCGAGTCTCCAACGATGAAGTCATACCAGAAGTAGCCAAATCCCTTGATGTATTTCACCGGGCCACCTCCAGATTCGGCTCCAGACGCGCTCTATAGCGCCGTTTCATGGCTTCAACCAGTAGGAAGGCGACCGCGCTGTAGATAGCAACGGCAACGAGAATTGTCACGTCTCCAAGTTTCCAATCGACGCCGATGCCCTCACCGCCCCAGAAAGTACCGAAGGCGACGAGCATGATCCCGACCGTGAACTTGATTGAGTTCTCGGGCACGCGGCTGAGAGGGCGATGAAGCACCAGACCGAGACTCGTGAACACCACAAAGGCAACCAGTGCGCCGATTGCGCTGAGCGTAAAGCTACCTTCGTTGGCTCCAAACGTAAGGACGATGAATGCCACCTCGAGCCCCTCCAGGAATACGCCCTTGAATGAGACGACGAAGCCCGTCCAATCGAGGCCGGCCGTGGCGACCGATGCTTCGCCTTCGAGCTCGGATACTTCGTCACGAAAGATCTGGTCTTCGTTGTGCTTTGCCCTCACGCCGGCGGCGCGCTGGATTGCCTTCCGGAGCCACTGCATGCCAAATATCAGCAGAAGCGTGCCGACCACGATCTGGAGGACATCCAAAGGGACCACATTTACGAGTGTTGGACCGAGCGCGGCGACGACTACGCCTAACGCTAGAAAGCCGGCGCCGACTCCGGCCAGTGCCGCCTTCCAGCCGCGGGTGACGCCAACCGCCAGGACGATGGTCATTGCCTCGACCATCTCCACGCTGCAGGCCAAAAAAGACGCTGCGACTAATAGAATGTCTTTCATGCCACCTGGCGCTCCTGGTCCGGTTAAAATGTAATAGGTATTACATCTCGCCTGCATGTTAGTCAGGGGCGCGAAAGAGGTCAAGTCTATTGGATAGCCATTGGCTCCTCCTCTCTTATAGCCTTCCTGCCGGGCCCTCGCGGAAACGAGTGCTGGTTTGGCGGCACCTGCGAAAGCTGGGCGCCGTACACATCGAGTCTGGTGTCTGGTTACTTCCGCACCTGCCCTCGCTGACGCCCTCGGTCGAGAAGCTTGTCGATGAAATCAAAACGCTAGGCGGCAAGGCGAATGCTTTTTATGTCGGGGATCTGCCTGCTGGTCAGGAGGAGGAACTGCGCACCGCGTTTAACGGCGTGCGACGCGAGGAGTACGTCGACCTGCTCCAGATCTGTCAACGATTTCTCGATCACGTCAAGCGCGTGACCGAGGCGGGAGACTTCAGGTTCGTGCAAGTGGAAGAGCTGGAGGAAGACCTCGAAAAGCGCCGTCGTTGGTTATCCCAGGTCGTTGCAAGGGACGTGCTGGGCGTCCCGGAACGCCAGCAGGTTGAAGACTGCCTGAAGGACTGTGAGAAGGCGCTCGCCCAATTTGAGGAGAGGGCATCTCTCGAAGGTTGAGCGCATGGACCACCGCATCGTTCTCAATTAACGCGTGTTAAAGCCGCCAATCGTTCGACCGGCAGACCGTTGGGTATGGGTCGATCCGGGCCGTGGTAAATCTTCCGCTCCGGTCCTTCCTCTTCTACCCATGCCATGCCAAGGTTCACGAGATCGCGCACGGCTTCGATGAGCAGGTTTGGGTCATAGGGAACTGGCAGCCCCAGCCGAGTAATCTGCTGCACGAACGGGGCATCAGAGGTGGAGTCGGCGATGAAGGCGGCTTCGCACCGTCTTTGCCCAATAATGAGGCGGCGATCGAGGCAGTCCTCGTTGCGATCGAGCGGGCCGGTTATCGGCCCGGAGAAGACATCGTGATAGCGCTTGATCCGGCCACGGACGAACTGCACGAGGATGGCAGCTACAGCCTCAAGAAGGAAGGTTCCGTCCTCGACACCAACGACATGATTGCCTTCTGGTGGGACTGGTCGAGACGATTCCCGATCTGCTCAATCGAGGACGGCCTAGCTCAGGACGATTGGCAGGGCTGGAGTTCCCTTACGTCACGCCTGGGCGCGCAGTGCCAGATCGTCGGCGATGGCCTGCTCGTAACGAACCCGCAAAGGATTCGGAAGGCGATAGAACTGAGGGCATGCAACAGCAGTCTCATCAAGCTGAATCAGATCGGTACGCTCACAGAGACGTTAGAGGCAGTAAATCTCAGTCACGAGGCCGACTGGAACTGTGTCATCAGCCACCGCTCAGGCGAGACGGACGACGCATTCATAGCCGACTTCGCCGTCGCTACTGGCGCCGCGCAGATCAAGTCCGGTTCCCCGGCGAGGGGTGAACGTACAGCCAAGTACAACCGCTTGCTTGAGATCGAGGAAGAGCTTGCAAGTAAAGGCTCCTTCATTGGGCGCGGCGCATTCACGAATCCGGCTCGGCCCTGGTCGCCGTAGGTCGTACTGCGCCACTGAAGGCTAGAGCAGCACGACGAGTAGGACGAAGACTGGATAGGTGGCGAGCAGTCCCAGGCCGGCGAGCGGCCCGAGGCGCCTGGTCGGCAGCGCGAGGGCGAGAACTGCCACGAGCAGGACGATCATGCCCACAGCGGGCGCGCGCAGAATAGTCGCGTCCGTGAGCGCGAGTGGCTTCACCAGGGCGCCAGCGCCCAGGCTCATCGTCATGTTGTAGCCGAAGGAGCCGACCACTCCCGCAAGCGCCACGTCGGTCGCACCACGCCGGGAGGCGGACCAGACGAGCATCACCAGCTCGAATGCCGTTGCGAATCCGACGAGGGTCAGGCCCAGCTTGGTCTGCGTCGCTTCGATGCTCGTGATCTGGCGGACCGCTTCGACCAGGGCGGTGGAGCCAACGACCATCGCCGCCAAGCCTGCGAGCACCAGGCCCAGCTCGATTCCGACGCGCCTTTGGCTCGCAACCGCCGGCCGGACCGCCATTTCTTCCTCTGCCTCGGCCAACTCTTCCACTTCGCCAAGCAGAGGCGGCGCCCTCTCGAGCCTCCAGATGACCGCGACATACACGACGTAGAGCAGGACAAGGATTGCGCCCTCCAGCCTGGAGAGCTCGCCGTCCCAGACAAGGACAACGCCGAATGCGCCAACCGGCAGAGCAGCGACCGCGTACAGGAAGACGCGCGGACTGAAAGGAAGAGTGGCGATCACGGCGCCGAGGCCAAGGGCGACAGTGCACATGGCAATGTTTGTGCCGATGATGTCGCCAAAGGCGATACCGGGCGCTCCGCGAAGGGATGCCGTTACCACCGTGGCGAGCTCCTCCGGCTCGGCGCCCGCCAGGAGCAGTGCCAGCGCGAAGGCGCCAACGCCGAGACGCGTAGCCGCCCTGCCGAGATGCTCCGCGAACGTTTCGGCGCCCCAGACAATTAACGCGACGCCAGCTACCAGGACGACGACCCAGAGAGCCCAGATCACGCTGGAGACGTCCGTTCGCCGGTGGCCCGATTCTCCTCATAAGCCTCGAAGACGAGGCGGGAAAAGGTGTCCAGCTCCCCTTCGCAGTCCTTCAGTGCCTGCTCGGCCGCCGTCGCGAGCGGCGCGGCGTAGAAGTCAAGCTTGCGGATCTTCGGTAGCCAGGCCTGCAGCTTCTTCAGGTCCTCGTCGTTCTCTTCGAGCTCCGCATACGAGAAGTGATTGCTTTCGGTCTCGCGCAGGATTTCAGCGTGGAAGTCGGCGCAACGGCCGAGGAACTCCTGGTATTGCTCATCGCGTTCTGCATTGAAACGCTGGACAACACGTTCTTCCTGGTGAGCGTCCAGCCCCGCCGCCTCGAGCAGAACGGCCTCACCGCGCATTTCGATGATGTCATTTTCAAGAATCTTCAGCCGGCGAAGGTGCTCATCGCTGTTCGGCAGGAGGCAGGCCCCGTTCTGGAGGTAAACGGCGCCCAGGCCCTTCAGCCGGCGCCAGAGTGCGATACGGTGACGCGCTGGTTCGGGCGGAACCTTATAGGTCAACAGGAGCCACGCACGCTTACCCATGCAAGGATGTTAGATGTTACGGCCGTAACATTCTAGATGTTCGGCCAATCCAGTATGGCTCCGAGGATTTCATCTTGCGTCCAATTCCGCCATTATTCAGCCTTGGCATATGGCCCGGGCCGCCGAATGTACTATAGTCCCCCTAGGTATCGAACTGTGGAGGGCGAGTTGTGGCTCATCTCATTCGGGACAAACAGAAGCTCATTGCCCGGGTCCGACGTATCGGCGGGCAGATGGATGCGGTCGAACGCGCGCTGGTCCAAGAGGCAGACTGCGACGAGACCCTACGCCTGATCGCCTCAGCCCGGGGCGCGATGAACGGGCTCATGTTCGAAGTGCTCGAAGGATTCATTCGAGACCCTATCGTTACTCGGCCACTTGACCCGAAATCAGAGGATGGGCGGGCCGTAGAGCAGCTCGTCGATGTCGTTCGCGCGTACTTGAAATGACCGGCCCAACAACGAACAGCGCCATCGACAGAACAGAACTGGGAGGCCCAGTGGCTACCGAACTTCGAACGGTGGAACAGCCTGACGAGGCCGGCCAGGCAGAGCACGGCGTCCGCCTGGTAGACCTTACGCGAATCGCCTGCCTTGCGGTCGCCGCCCTGGCCGTCTGGATAGTGACTCGCACCGCGGATGTGCCTGCGGGACTGCTCATCGCAAGCGGTGGCCTAGTGGTTGCCATTGGTGGCTGGCCAATCCTGCAGGAGGCGGCGGAAAACTTGCTCCAACGCCGGATGACGATGGAGCTGTCGATGGCCATCGCGCTCCTCGCGGCGCTTGCAATCAACCAAGTCTTTGTAGCACTCGTGATTGCCACTTTCGTCCTGGCCGCCGAAGTGCTCGAGAACCTAACGGTGGCGCGTGGGCGCCACGCCATTGAGGATCTACTGCGTTACCTGCCCCGCACTGCGCTGGTGCGGCGCGGTCTTGAAACCCAGGAGGTACTTATAGGAGAGCTGAGGGTTGGCGACATCGTGCTGGTTAACCCAGGCGCCGGCATACCGGTCGACGGTGCGGTGCTGAGCGGCTCCTCCTATGTTGACGAGACGACGATCACTGGAGAGGCCATGCCCGCTGAGAAGGGACCCGGCGATCAGGTATTTGCCGGTACGGTTAATCAGTCGGGAGCGCTGGAACTGCGCGCCGAGCGCTTAGGGCGGGACTCGACCTTCGGCAAGATCGTCGAAGCTGTAGAGCACGCCGAACGTTCGCGTGCGCCAGTTCAAAGGACCGCGGACCGGCTATCCGGATACCTCGTCTACTTTGCGCTCGCCGCCGCAGGGCTGACCTTCTTGCTGACCAGAAACATGAACTCGACGATCTCCGTGGTGATCGTTGCCGGAGCCTGCGGTATCGCTGCCGGAACGCCTTTGGCGATTCTTGGCGGCATCGGCCGTGCTGCGAGGCAAGGCTCAATCATCAAGGGCGGGAGATACCTCGAAACCTTGTGGGCAGTCGACACCGTCGTCCTGGACAAGACCGGCACACTCACCTTCGGAACACCCGCAGTCCAGGCCGTAATCCCCGCGAACGGAGCATCTCCTAGGGATGTTGTCCAGGCGGCCGCCGTTGCTGAAGCCCGGAGCGAACATCCCCTGGGCCGCGCCATCATGGCGTACGCGCGGACAGCAGGCGTTGAGGTCACCGAGCCGGACGCGTTTGAATACTCGCCGGGGAAAGGCGTTGTCGCGTTTCTCGCCGGAAGGGAGTCTGTCGCTGGCACGCGCGCCTTCCTGAGTGAGCGAGGAATCGGGCTAACTGACGAGAAAGAAGAGCCCCGCGAAGCATTGGAAGTTCTCGTTGCAAGGGACGGTCATCTGCTCGGCTCCATCCTGCTTGCCGACACACTCCGCCCTGAAGCAGTCGAAGCCGTTTGCGCGCTAAAGGCCATGGGCTTGAGAACCGTTCTCTTGACCGGGGACCAGCCAGCTGTTGCGGAGGTAACGTCCCGACACCTCGGTATTGACGAATTCGCCGGCGGCATGCTGCCGGATGAGAAGCGCATGCGCGTCCAGGAACTGATGGCGCGCGGGCACACGGTCGCAATGCTCGGTGACGGCATCAATGACGCTTCTGCTTTGGCCGAGGCTAGTGTTGGGGTGGCGATGGGGTCTGGCACCGACGTAACGCGCGAGAGTGCGCACGTCGTCCTAATTGGCAATGACCTCTCGAAGTTCGTTGACACTCTGCGGATCAGTCGTCGCACACGTGGCGTAATCATGCAGAACTTTGCCGGAACCTTAGCTGTCGATATGGCTGGAATGGTGCTAGCTGCATCCGGGCTACTCGGACCGCTCTTGGCAGCTCTCATTCACGTTGTTTCCGAGTTGACATTCATTCTTAACTCAACACGGTTGCTGCCACCGCCAACTCTAAAATCGTCTGGCCAACACAAATTGAGACCATGATGATATTGGAGCAGCGGACGATTAGCGGACGACCAATTTAACCAGGCGTACCGCGCGAGAGCTTGCTCGTGGTAGAAGCTGGCTGAACAATCACCGACACATACCTATTCGGAGGGTGTCGTGGTTCGACTCGGAAATCTGGGTAAATGGAGCGGGGACGATACTCGAACTCGCGGCAGCCTGGCGTGGAAGGCACGTACTCCACCAACTGAGCTACCCCCGCGCAGATTTGGCAATTGTAGCGCAGAAGACCGGAAGGGCTCCAAGAACAAGGGATTGTAACCCGGCTGCTCATCCCAGACGGCCGCCCGACCGTTGAACCTTTAGTCGACGCTTATCTCCGGCCGAAAGATTCTTAGTACCACGTTTGGTCTCGCTCTGCGACTTCAAAACCGAGGAACGGGCAACACAACGCCTCTTCCTTGATGAAAGTCTGCGCCCTGTCCCATAGGTCGTCCGATTGCCGAAACCGATACTCTATACCTGTAGCCATGGCCTTCTGATCAAAGGCTGAGTCGAGAAATCTGTCCGGCGGTTCCTGCCGCGCTAGAGCCGTTTCCCGGTCAAGTGTACAAATAGGTTCTGCACTCGGATTCGTTGGGCCAACGAACATTCGCCTCTCGGTCATCGAGCAACTCCCTCAAGCTCCTTTCACGCCAGGCGCCAACGCCGAATGCTGATTGAGAATACTGCACAGAGCACGAATTGGATCCCAACGGCCGCTCCTGAAGCACTTTGCGGGCAGTAGAAAGCGCGAACACGGGAGGCCCTAAATGTAAGGGCGGTTCCGTTGCAGGTTACGTCTTAGCAGCGACTGGAGTCGGAGGCACGTGACAGCATTCGGAATTCGCCTGATGCTGATCATAAGCCATTCTGAACGGTAGGAGCGCTCACCAGCTTCTGCAAGGAGAGCGCTCTATGACCTCCAGAGGGTCCTTACTCAAGCGCGTCACGCCGCTGCACTACCTTCGGAGACCGATCACCTTTGTCCCGAGTCATCGCACCAGTCTAGAACATATGTGTTAAATTGGCTCCCCCAGGCCGGGGGAAAACCCGAACTTCCCTGAAGCTTAGCGTATTGGCGACGCTTCGATCATCCTATCAAGGGGCGCGCCAGTCACACGAGTTTAAGTTTAGCGAAACAAGGAGCTCCGCCTCACCGGTCTTGGTTCTTAAGGAGGCGGCCAAGCCTGAGCGCCAGCAGCGCAATCCCGTTATCTTGGCAGAAGAATGGCAGCAACGGATTGTCGCCGGGGAGGTGCGCTCACGGGCTGACCTCGCGCGAAAGCTAGGCGTCTCCCGTGCCCGCGTAACCCAAGCGCTGACCCTTCTCAGCCTCGCTGTGGATGTGAAAGACAAGGTTAGGGCGCTAGGTGATCCAGTGATGCCCCGGTCTGTCAGTGAAAAGGCACTTAGAGGGCTTGTAACGTTTGCAGTTGATGAACAGAGAGAAGCAATTCGACGGCTATTAGCGTAACAGGTGGAGGCTGGGAGACCTTGAAGAAAATCACCGACGAACCCGCGACAGCCTGCTTGGAAGCAAGGATGTCGGGGGTCACTCCTGCACCGCGAAAGCGCCTTTTCGAAATTCAGGCAGGTCGCCGGGGGTTTTGTCCCCGAGACAATGAAATTTTAGCATCAACGAGTCTGGCTCGAAGCTAGAGCAGATGCGAAATTCTGCATTGTCTGACAGACAATCACACAGGAGCTTGGCTGCTCTGGTAGCATCTCGCTGTGACAACAACAGCCGGTATGGCGGACAGACAAGCCACCGCGCCCACCGTTCGCATGGCGGATGTCATCGCCTCGCTGGCCCTCGCCACGGACTTGGCCGAGGGCCAGCCGCTTGAGCATAGCCTGCGGCGCACACTGCTGGCAGTCTGGCTGGGCGAGGAGCTTGGCCTCAGTCAGCGGGACCTGAGCGATGCCTACTACGTCGCTCTCCTCGGCAGCGTCGGCTGTGTGCTGGATGGCTCGGCCTTCGCGGGCTTCGTCAAGGACGAAATCGCCGTACGCGAAGAGATGGCCATGCTCGACCCATCGCAGCCGCTAAAGGTCGCAGCGTTCTTTCTGCGCCATGCAGGCGCCGGTGACCCCCCTTTGCGACGCCTCACCAAGCTCTTGTCCTTGGGCAGACAGTCGCAGGCAATATGCCGTGACGTTGCGCTGCACGTCGGCGGCTTGCTCGACCTCGGCCCCGCAATTAAGGAAGCTCTGGGTCAGTGCGACGAGCATTGGAACGGCAAGGGACCCGTATTGGGGCTCAAGGGGGAGGAAATCCACCTCGCCGCACGGATCTTCATCCTGGCTCAAGACGTCGAGGTATTCAACCGGCTGGGTGGCGCCGACGCTGCCCTCACAGTGGTGCGCAAGCGAGCCGGCAAGATCTACGACCCTCGCATCGCCGAGCGATTCAGCGCGGTCGGGGCAGCGCTTCTCAATCGGCTCCAGTCTGAGTCGGCCTGGGATGCTGTACTGAGTGTTGAACCGGCTCCCCCGCGACTCCTCTCTTTCGCTCAGTTCGATGAGGTCGCCTGCAAGGTCGCCAACTTTATCGATATGCGTTCGCCGTACACTGTCGGCCATTCCCCTATGGTCGCCTCCCTTGCCGAACGAGCGGCCCTAGCGCTTGGAGTTCCTGCGAGCGAGGCGATGGCACTTCGACACGCAGGCCTGCTGCATGACTTGGGCCGTGCGGGCGCACCTGTCTCCTTCTGGAATAAAACAGAGCCGCTCAGTGGCGAGGAGTGGGAGCGCATGAAACGGCATCCTTCGCTCACTGAGATTGTGCTCGCCCGCTCCAGTTCCCTTGGCCACTTGGGGACGCTCGCCGGCCTACACCACGAGAAGCTCGACGGTTCCGGCTATCGTGGACTCTCCGCCACCTCGCTTCCGCTCACCGCCCGGATCCTTGCGGCCGCGGATACTTACCAGAGCAAGCTCGAGCCGCGTCCTCACCGCGAGGCGATGACACCTGAGCTCGCAGCAGATGAGGTGCGCAGACAGGCCGATCATGGCAAGCTCGACCGCGACGTAGTCGAGGCGCTCCTCAGCGCGGCCGGACATCAGCCTCAGCGCGATAAGCGACCGTTGCCTGCCGGTCTTAGCGAACGAGAAGTGGAAGTTCTTTGCCTTGCAGTGCGCGGCCTTTCCAACCGCCAGATAGCTGAAGCGCTTTTCCTCGCGCCCAAGACTGTGGGACATCACCTCGAGAACATCTACAGCAAGATCGGCGTATCGACGCGCGTCGGCGCTACGCTCTTCGCCGTCCAACACGGGCTGATCGCAGAACCAATCCCCAGCTAACCCTTCCCTAGAAGCTGCTCCAAATTAGGGCGATCGCCCCATGCGCCGCCTTCCTCCTGCTTTGAGAATGCCTTCAGGAACCGGGAACTGGGTCCCGGCAAATGAATAGGAGGAAGGCTGTGGTTGAAGACAACAAGAAAGTAGTGCTTGGCTGCTGGGAGGCGGCGAACAGGCGCGACCTCTCGGCGTTTGACGGCTTCTACGCCGAGAATGCCGTCTACTACGACTCGCAGGGCGAGGTCCGGGGCCGGGAGAACATCAAGGCCCACCTTCAGCGCTACATGACGGCAGCTCCAGACCTCAAGGTGACAGTCGAGGATATCTTCGGCGAGGGCGACCGTGTCTTCAGCAGGGTCCGAATGCAGGGCACGCACACAGGACCATTCGGGGAGATACCTCCGACGGGCCGGAGCATCGACATCCGCTGGACGATGAACGCTTGCCGCGTCGAGGGCGGAAAGATCGTCGAGGAATGGGAGATCTGTGACACGCTCGACATCTTCCGCCAACTGGGCCTGATCCAGGCGCCCGTGCCTGCTTCGGCCTGAGTCGCGAAGTCTACCTCGAGAAGTGGTTAGGGGCGCCCCGACACAAGGCGCGCCCCTAACCACTTCGGCTACCGCTCTCTGAATCAAGGAGGCCAAAGTGAGCGCTACAACTCAACCTGAGAGGTTTCAGACGATAGTGATCGGCGCGGGCCAGGCGGGTCTTTCCGTTGGCTACTATCTTGCGCGCCTAGGCCAACCATTCGTCATCCTAGATGGCAATGAGCGGGTAGGAGATTCGTGGCGGCAGCGCTGGGACTCGCTCCGTCTGTTTACGCCCGCTTGTTACGATGCCCTGCCCGGTATGCCTTTCCCTTCCCCAACGCATGTGTTTCCCACGAAGAACCAGATGGCGGACTACCTCGAGGCGTACGCCGAGCATTTCGAGCTCCCGGTAAGAACCGGAATAAATGTAGTAGGCCTATCGCGGGAGCGGGAACGGTTCGTCCTCAGGACAAGCGAGTCCACATTCGAGGCCGAAAACGTGGTCGTAGCGATGTCGAACTGGCAGCGACCGAGGATCCCTGAGTTTGCGCGGAAACTGGACGCCAGTATCGTGCAGCTTCACTCGAGCGATTATCGAAACCCATCGCAACTCCGAGATGGCGCTGTGTTAATCGTTGGAGCCGGCAACTCCGGGTCCGAAATCGCCCTTGAAGCAGCGCGCGGTCACCGCACCTGGATGTCTGGTAACGACACAGGCCATGTGCCGTTCAACATCGAGGGAACCGCGGCGCGTTATTTGCTCATACGCTTGGTGTTGCGCGTGCTTTTCCACCGCTTGCTAACAGTGGACACGCCCATTGGCCGGAAGGTCCGCGCCAAGGTCCTCTCTCACGGCATGCCGCTGCTACGGACCAAACCCAAAGATCTAGCGTTGGCCGGGGTCGAGCGCGTCCCGCGGACTGTCGGCGTCCAGGACGGAAGGCCGGTGCTCGAGGACGGCCGCATTTTGGAAGTGACCAATGTGGTCTGGTGCACGGGGTTTTACCCTGGTTTCTCCTGGATTGACCTCCCAATTTTCAAAGATGGGGGGCCGATTCACGAGCGTGGCATAGTACCAGACGAGCCGGGTCTGTACTTCGTCGGCTTGTCCTTCCTGTACGCCGCCTCGTCCTCGATGATCCATGGCGTGGGCCGGGACGCTGTGAGGATAGCGAAAGCCATTGCACGGAGGGCGCGCGAGCCAAGGGAGGAAAGCGATAGCGGCATCGGTGTTACCGAGAGAGTTGGCGCTGGCTAACCAGACGACGCCTTGGTTTTTTCCTCTCGAAGAAGGAGTGGTTCCACCCGCTCCTCGACGGTCGGCCCTACTGGGCAACTGACATCTTACCCGCGTTCGGCAACAGCGGGAAACTACACAAACAATCGGAAACTGGACCTGGTTTCAATCTAAAATCTGGGTAAATGGAGCGGGGGACGGGACTCGAACCCGCGACAGCCTGCTTGGAAGCAAGGGTTATCGGGGGTTAGTCTCAAACCGCGAAACCGTCCTCGAAATTCAGTCAGGTCGCCGGGGGCTTTGTCCCCGAGACAATGAAATTCTAGCATTCTTGAGTCTGCTGGGACGCTAAGCGTAGCTCAAAAAACCGGCATTGTCCCGCAGACAATAGCCAATCCGCGCGCAAGGCCAACTTTCGTTCACGTCATCAACATGCCCATGTTGGTCCAGTGGTGGCCGATTTCACAAGAGGTAGCGCTCTAGCCCAGCCGGAGGCAGGGCCTGACAAGGAGCCGGAGACCGCCACCTAAGAAAACATAGGCCCGGTTATTAGTCAACAGCCAAGTTTTCCAAGGAGCGTTACTTAAAGACGGGCATCGGCGAGAACACAATCCAATAGCAATGCTGCAGGAGGTCTTTACGGGCCTCCTATCTTTTCATATAGAGGGGAATCATCGTCGGGTTCGAAGAATGACGAGCCTTAAAGTTCCGCCTTTCCGGTGCGAATTGTGTAGGCATCGTCGATGGGCGCGACAAATATCTTCCCGTCTCCGGTGTAGCCGCTGTAAGCGGCCTCTCGAATGATCTGGACGACCCGCTCGGCGTCATCGTCGTTGACAACGACAATCATCATGGACTTCGCCAGCTCGTCGTACATCTGGCTACCAACCTGGATTCCCTGTTGTTTGCCGCGACCGACAACGTCCCACTTAGTCAGCGCCGGAAAGTTTGCTTTCGCCAGGGCGGCAGCTACCGGTTCCTCACGATCGGGTCTTAGAACCGCTTGAATCATCTTCATTTCTTCTACATTTCCCTCTCTAAAATTCTTCAGGGCAGGGCCGGCACCATGAGGACGCTTTCTTCCGCCTCCGGTACCCTGCGGACCTTCTTCAGTGTCTCCAGGTTGCTGATGAGGAGCGGCATCACATCGTCCAGCATTGTCACTGGCACGAGGTCCATGAGCATTTCCGCCGGCCTAGCGTTTGGACCGGTCTGGCCGCCGACGAAGATGCTGACCGCGTCCACGACTTCGCCGTCAATGCGCGCTTTGGTTCCCTGGAAGCCGATGTCAGCCGCCTGATGGTTGCCGCATCCGGCCGGGCAACCCGACCAATGCATGGTCAATGGCTCCGCCAAGGGGAAGCGCTCGGCCAGCCGCTCGGCGAGATCCCTGCCCGTTGTTTTAGTCTCAATCAACGCCAGATTGCAGTAATCCGTGCCAATGCAGGTAACCATCCCCCTCGTAAAGGAGTGCGCTTGTGGGGAGAGCTCTTTCAACAAAGGCTCCGCCAAAAGGGTTGGTAGCCGTTGCTCCGGGACATTCACAAGGACGGCATTTTGCGCGGGAGTCAGGCGGACGTGGCCCGACCCGTATGTGTCAGCCAGCCGGGCCAGCTCTTCAAGATGCTCACCATTCACACGCCCGGTGAGAACGCAGAGGCCAACGGACCAGAGGCCGGACTGCTGTTGCTTTTCCACGCCAAGGTGATCCGTGTGAGTCGCGAGACGAACATCCCGCCCTGCCGCCTGCAGGGGTTTCCCCCAACGGCGTTCGAGTTCTGCGCGGAAGCGCTCGATCCCCCAGTCCTCGACCAAGAAGGCCAAGCGGGCGCGGCTGCGCTGCTCTCGGCTTCCCTCGTCTCGGAAGAGAAGGATGATAGCCCCCGTTAAAGCGGCGGCCTCGTGCGGCTCGACAAAAACATTTAAGGGTTGGGCGATGGTCATGCCACCGGAGCCCATCTTGCCGCCCACGGCAACGTTGAAACCTGGAAAACCATCGGAGCGCCTCACGGCGGGCGTCATGCCTACGTCCTGCGTTTCTGTATGGGTGCAGTTCTCCAAGCAGCCGGTAATGGTCACGTTGAACTTGCGGGGAAGATTCGTGAACTCCTTATTGTTCAAGAAGAGTCGAGTCAACTCTTCCCCCACCGGAGCCGCGTCCAGCAACTCCGCGTTAGTCAGGCCGGACAGCGGGCAAGTGTTCACATTGCGCACGTTGTCCATGCCTGTTTGGAGGGAACTGAGATCCACGCCCTCCATCGCCTCGAGGATTCCTGGAACGCTGCTGATCTGGATCGCTCGCAGCTCGATTTGTTGGCGGGTAGTAATGTCGAGTATGCCGTTGCCCTGCCGGCGAGAGATCGCTGCCAAGGCTCGGAGCTGATCGGAAGTCGCCTGACCGCCCGTGATGCGGATGCGCATCATGAACTGGCCCGGCGTCGGCTTCCGGTAGAACGTGCCGATCCACTTCAGTCGTTCCCTGGTCGGAGCATCCATCGTCTCCCAGCCACCATGCTGAGCTGCGAGTTCCTCGATTTCCGACTGGATATCGAGGCCATCCTTCTCCGCCTTGAGACGCTCGATCGAATTGGTTCCTACCTGCATCAGGCCCTCCCGCTCATAGCATGTATGGCGCCATCTGGACCCGCTCTGGCGCGCCTGTTTTCAAGGTTGTGCCCACCAAAGTCGTTCCCCAGGACAAGCGCCAGCCGCTGCTCAGCAGGGCTAATCCCCGCAGAGCAAATAGCACTCCAAAGCAGCAGGCCGTCAGTACAAGAAAGCCTGGGCCGTAGGAACCGCTAATTCCTTTGACGTTCGCCAGGAGGTTGGGCAGGAGGAATCCGCCGATGCCACCGAAGGCGCCGACCACGCCGGTCGCAATGCCGATCTCACCTTGGAAGCGGCGAGGCACGAGCTGGAAGACGGCGCCATTCCCCATGCCCAGACAAGCGATGCCAACTGTAGCCAGCAGCATTAGGGCTCCGAGCGGCGGCAGAAAGGAAATGGCCGCGTAAATGGTGCCTACCGCTACCAGGAGCAGGGAAAGCATCTGCGTGCCGCCGAATCGATCCGCAAGATATCCGCCGAGGGGTCGTACGGCGCTGCCTGCAAAGGCCACGAGTGCCGTTAGGTAGCCAGCCGTGACCGGGCTGGTCTCGTATTGCCCGCGCAGGAACAATGGGAAGAAGCTGGTCAGTCCGACATAGCCGCCAAAAGTGATGCTGTAGAGGAGGCAGAACCACCAGAGGTCTGCTTGTCTCAGGACCAATCGCAACGGAAGGACTTCGCGGCTGGTTGCGATTTTTGGAGCGTCCTTAGCCGCTAACACGAAGACGACCAGCACGAGTGCGAGAGGCAGCATCGCCAGGCCCAGGACGTTGTGCCAGCCGACCTGGTTCGCCAGCCGGGGCGCCAGCAGGTTAGCGATAACCGTACCGCTATTGCCCGCTGCGGCTATTCCCATGACGAGCCCCTGCCGTTCCGGCGGGTACCAGCGGCTTGCCAATGGTAGGGCGACGGCGAAGGAAGCGCCCGCCGTCCCTAGCAAGAGGCCGATGCCGAGCCATGCTTGGAGACTGTTTCCCGCTTGCCAGCCCAGCGCTAACGGAAGGAAGAGAAAAGCGAGCATGCCCATGCCGACGCGTTTCGCGCCAATCTGGTCGCTGAGCAGCCCCATAGGCAGGCGAAGCAAAGCGCCGCTGAGGATCGGCACCGCCACCACGAGGCCCTTCTCGGCCTGCGTCAATTGCAGGCTCTTGGCGATGTATACGCCGAGAGCTCCGGGAAGGACCCAAAGCATGAAGCTCAAGTCGAAATGCAAGAAGGAGGCGATGAGCGTTGGCGTGTGTCCGCGTTGCGCTGCGAGTGGTGGGTTCAAACCCGGGTAGCCTCCCCTGCTGGCGATATGAAAAGCATGGCCTTAAATGTCAGCGAGGCTCTCGTCTCCCATAGCAGGCTTCGCGACGACGATGCCCGCCTTCTCCTGACCGTCGCTCCCCAGCACCGCTGTGCGGCTCTGGCCGAGCAGTCGCTTTATGCCGATCGGGTCCTTTCGAAAAGCACGGACAGTTTGCACCCATTTCACGCTCTTGTAGCCTTGGAGAAACGGCACCCAGAGCCGCAGCGGCCCGCCGTACTGCGTCGGAAGCGGGGCGTCGTTAAGACCGAAGACGAGCAAGACACGCGGATCGAGCGCCATCGAACGCGGCAGAGTCTCGAAGTAGAAGCCGTCGGCCGAGTAGAAGCCCCAATACGCCTGGTCCTGAGCCTGTAGTCCAGCAAGTTCGACTACCTCACAGAGTCGTACGCCCTCTACGATCGGCTCCTCTGACCAGTTGAAGATCTGGCAAACAAGCGGTGCCCTCTCTCTCACACGCGGGAGTGCGCCTAGATCAGGCCATCCTAGAGTGACGCGCTCTCCCATGACCCCAGTCAACGTGACTTGCCATTCCTCGATTGGCGCGATGTCAGGCACGGGAAAGAGCGAGAGGACGGGCATGGGCTCGGCGTCGAAGTCCATGACTGCAAACTGGTCTTTGAATTTGGGGTAGTTGATGCCTTCTCGCTTAGTCAAGTTCTAATTCGTGCCGGAATCTGCGCCACGGCGGTGGCATTGGCCTCGGCGTCTGCTTTGGGCTGGATGTCTTGAATGACGCCAAGCGACCGGATGAATATCTTGCCGTCACCGACGTTGCCGGTTTGATTGACCTTGATGATTGCGTTGAGCAGGGCCGTATATGACTCGTCTGCGACAAGGCAGACGACCATGCGCTTCGGCAGGTAGGGCATATCCCCTTCCCCCGCGTCCGTTGCGCGCCGGAGGTAGCGAAGGCCGCGCTGCTTGCCACGCCCAATCACCCGGTGCTGGATCAGCTCCTCGACGCCAATGGCTTGGATGGCTTCGCGAGTCGCGGCCCACTTCTCCGGGCGCAGGATGGCGGTGACTTCTTTCAATGCAGCACCTCGTCTCCTCTATGGGAACGGCCAATGCATCGAATCTAGGCTGGTCGTATTTCAGGCAAGTGACGGGCATGTGAACATCATGTTGCCGGTTGGCAAGTTTGGCGAACCGACGCGCTCCCTGGGTTCTCGTGAAGGCGGTTTCGAGGCTAGACTAACTCCCGATGAACCTTTGCTTCCAAGTAGTTGGTCGCACGTTCGAGTCCGTCCCCAAGTGGTAAGGACCTTCAGGAAGCCTTCATGTCCAACTGTGCGAGGACGCTGCCGAAGGATGGAGGATGGTTAGGTCGTCACGTGCTTCACCTGCTGCCCGCGAGCCAGCTAGTGGCGGTCAGTCGCTAAGATAGCGCCGCTATGAGTTCGGCAGCCGGTCAAACCCCATTAAACTTGCAGGCTCACTGTGGATTAGGGACCTCGCCAGAAGACGTGATACGGGCGCGGCGAGTCTTTCTTGGTCGCTAGGCCGTCCCAGGATGGCCGTAATTACTCTGGGTGGACGGTTGGTCACCGAACGTCTTGACCTTCGCGTTATGAGGCCGCACTGGGACGCTTCAAAGAGTCCATTGGAAGGCCGTTAAAGGCCATTGAATCTGATTGGTCTGGACTTATGTCATCCAAGACAATCGGGGAACCACTCGGGAATTTTCTATTTTGGAGCCTTCTCATGGAAGTCATCGTGCTACCTATTGATTTAGCACCCCCGCGTCTCGACGGATAGTTTGATTCAATGGCGCCCTCGATCTGGTTCTCGACGCCGACGGGGTTGACGATCTGGCCGCAATCGGCCGCCAGCACAACGCGCTCGACGTTGACCTCGCTGCCGGAGACATCGAGCTTGAAGCAGGCACCGCCGTAGCTACCTACATCGAAGGCGAGGGCACAATCCACGCCGCGCCCCGACTGCGGCTTCGAGGGCGTCGAGCCGAACTGCCGGGCGGCGCTCTCCAGGACGTTGCGGAAGCGCTGATCTGTCACGCTTTCGTTGCGAAACTTCGTCAGCTCAAGCCGCCCGTGCCCATCTGGGGTCCGCATCATAACGATGTCGACCTGGACATCTTCGAGCGCGTTGATGCGATCGACCCACGGGCCCTCGACCGGCGTCTCGCCTTCGAGCGTCATGCCCGAGCGCGGTGAAAAAAGCGCTAGCGGCTGCAAGGGCGTCGACGACGACGCTGACGTGGTCCAATCTTTTGATCGTCATGTCCCTAGTATCGCAGAGCCCGCTGCGAACCGGCTCCTACCGATCGCTCGGCGCCGCTGTCAACCACTTCGGCCGCGAATCTCGCATCGACGAGATCGCGCGGCAGTCGCACCGCCGAACACGCTGGGCCTCCGGAGCGTCATGTTTACAGTCGAAAGCGTCGACGACACTGTCGCTCGCCTGCGCGACAACGGCGCCGAACTCGTCGGCGAGGTGGCCCAGTACGAGGACATGTACAGACTCTGCTACATGCGAGGCCCGGCGGGCATCATCGTCGCGCTGGCCGAGGAACTCTTCTGAAGCGTTCACCGCCCTCGGAGAAACCGGTGGCGCCCAGGCGTTCCTTCGACTCGATCCCATGGCTCGCAACCATCCTGCTTTCTCGCCTACTCGCGCCGCGGTTTTGTTAGGCGCATTAAGACCACTTCAGCTAGCTGAACTTTGGCCGCCGCTTCGCAGCTTCTGTGCTCCGTCCGGAGAAAAGATCTGGGCGCAGGAATCACAAATGAAAAAGTAAGCGCGTTCATTGTGGGCCATGTCCTCAACGCGATCCCAGCGTGGAATCAGGGTTGTGTGATTACACGCCTTTGGCGCGGGAGCCTCCCTTTGCTTTTGTCGCCGGGTCCAGAGGCTACCAAAAATGTTCACAGCTGCTTCCACCATCCCTGTCTTGCTGTGCTTAGGGTAGCACTAACTATTTCTGTTAGGCTAAGTACTGTCCATGTGTTACGGGGCTTCTGACGTGATTGGCGCCCGGAAACAGGCTGCTCAGCCTTCAGAGGAGAATCAGGGGAGGCCTATATGTTAAAGGAGGGCACGAAAGCGCCGGACTTCGAGTCCGAGCTCGATGATGGCCAGCTTTTCCACCTGGCAAGCCTTAGAGGCAGGAAAAACGTCGTCTTGTACTTCTATCCCAAGGACTTCACCGCGGGCTGCACCCGTGAGGCCTGTAGCTTCCAGGTGAACTACGAAGCGATTAAGCAGTTTGACGCCGTGATTGTCGGTATTAGCCCGGACTCGCTGGAGTCGCATCGATCCTTTCGAGAGAGGTACTCGCTTGAATTTCCTCTCATTGCCGACCCCAGAAAGCAGATAGTGAAGGCCTACGATGCCCAGGGCTTCCTTTCCCTCATCGCAAGAGTTACGTATGTTATTGACAAAGAAGGAACAATTCGTTCGGTGATCCGGCATGATCTGGCGATCGGCCGCCACCTATCCGATGTCCTGACCGCACTCGAGAGAATCGAGACCGAGGCCAGCTCAGCTGATCAAAGTCGAGGCACATGACGAACCCCACTAACGAACGCGCTTTGCGAGCCTATGTACGTGCCATGACCGTCGCCGACCCGATCCGCCTACGGTTCTGGGATCGCCGTGGCCTGACCATGCCTCAGCTACGTGTGATCTACCTCATTAGGGAGTCCGGAGATCCGTCGGTTGGAGATCTGGCTACGGAGATGCACATTAGGGCTGCGACTTTGACCGGTATCGCCGAACGCCTCGTCAAGCAGCGCTTAGTGAGGCGCTTCCACGATAGCAAGGACCGTCGCATCGTCCGGCTACGACTGACGAACGAAGGACAGCGGATTCTGGACGAGATCACGATTGCGGGCACAGCTTATATAGAAGCCGTGTTCGCTGCACTGGGGCTGGAACGGGTCGACGCCCTTACGAATTGCTTGGAAGAGTTCGCCAATGCAGCCGAAAGGATAACCGAAACGGGTGAGGACTCCGTCTAGGCCTTCACTCCGTCTAGGCCTTCACTCCATCTGACTATCTCGCAGTCGCGGCCTGGATGAGAGAGTAGGTTGCCCTCGAAGGCATCTGAATCCAACGCCAAATTCGATCCTGTCCAGCCGCTTCTTGAAGACCACCGTAAGTTACTTAGCCGTGCACAAACACTTAGTATTAGACTAAATTTGTTTCGGCTCAAGCGGGTGCTTGGGTTAAGTGGGGCTCGAAGACGAGTGGCGCATCCGGTTCGAGAGCGCTGTGCTGAAGTTTTGGAAGCGTGGACGTGATCCACGATGAAGCCCGAGACTGATCCTCCACAAGACGCATATGCTATCGTTTCTTGGGCCTCGCCGCGGCGAGCCTTGTTGCCACTATCCTCGTGCTCGCCCTTCTGCCCAGTCTCGGGGTTCCGCTGACTCTTGGACTGAGCTTGCTCGCGGGGTCAGCCGTTCTCCTTATGGACGCTCTTTCGCCCGGTAGTCATCACCACTCCTAGAAGTGTGCCCACCTGACCACTAACCGCGACGTGTCCATAAGGTGCAAGGCGACAGGGTCATCAACCTCCGCCGACTGACTCGGTATTCGGCGGTATTCTTTGACCAGAGAAGGCCATGAGCGCACGCGCTGTCAACCTGACCATCCTCGTCCTCGTCACTGTTGAGTTCGTATCCGGCTTCGCCGGCTTTCTGGTGGGAACGCCAGACGGCCGCTGGGTATTCTGGGTCCACGCCGTCGGCGGTCTGACACTTGCCTTGTTGGTGCCGTGGAAGACGGCCATTGCATTGCGGTCATTCGCCCGGCGCCGATGGGGTGCCTGGGCCGCGCTGCCTATCCTGCTCTCACTGCTGTTCCTCGGTTCCCTCGTCTCTGGGATCCTCTGGTCAACGGCGGGCTTGCCGCGCATCGCCATACCGCTTTACGGAGAGATAACCGGACTGACCATGCACGTAATCCTATCGCTGGCCATTCTCATGCCACTTGTACTTCACGTCGTTCTACGCTGGTTCCCGCCACGCAAGGACGACTTCCTCGCGCGCCGGCAAGCATTGCGCGCGCTCGCCGGCGCTTTCGCGGGAGCAATCATCTGGCAGACGAGCGAAGGGCTGAGCGCATTAGCTTCTCTCTCAGGCGCTGACAGAAGATTCACCGGGTCCCGTGAGGAGGGCAGCTTTACAGGCAACGCCCACCCCGTGACTAATTGGTTTCTTGACAAGACCTAGCGGATCGATCAGGTGACATGGCGTCTACAGATACGCGGGCACGTCGCCCGTGAGCTGGTTCTCACTTACGATGACCTGCTCTCGCGGCCGTCTTCAGTTACTCGGGCGCTTCTCGACTGCACGGGCGGCTGGTTTACGAGGCAGGACTGGCAAGGCGTACACATCTCCACGCTGTTGGCCGAGGCGCGTGTCCTCGACGAGGCGCGTTCGCTGATAGTCAAATCCGTCACTGGTTATGACCGGCGGTTTAGGCTCGATGATGCAGATCGTCTGCTCTTGGCCCTTCAGGTGGCGGGCGAGCCGCTCAGCCCGGTGCACGGCTTTCCAGCGCGACTGGTCGCGCCGGGACGGCGCGGCTACAACTGGGTCAAGTGGGTTCAGTCCGTTGAAGTAAGCGGAGATCCGCCGGTCCTGCAGCCGCCACTGCCGCTGCAGTGAACGCGGCCGACATCAATCTCCCTATTATCTTAGAGACAGCAGTTTGAATTGGCAGCCTCCGCGGACGGCCGATAGCAAGAGCAACTGCGGCTTCCTGTTGACAGCCGCCTGAGACTGCGGTGGGGAGAATGACGTGAAGCGGGATGACGCTCGCCTGCGGGTGCTGATCGCTGAGGACCAGTACCTCATGCGCGAAGGCACCAGGCGCCTGCTCGAGGAGAACGGCGGCCTCGATGTGGTCGGCGTGGCCTCTGACTACGAGGGCGTCCTCGCCGAGGCGCGGCGGCTGAAACCCGACGTGGTCCTCATGGACGTCAAGATGCCGCCCACCTATTCGATGGAAGGGATCGAGGCGGCTCACGTGATCAAGCAGGAGCTTCCCGAGAGCGGCATCGTCATCCTGACCCAGCACGACGACGAAGGGTACGTATGGGCGCTGCTCGAGCACGGCGTTGCGGGCTACGGCTATCTGCACAAGGTGCGGGTGGGGGATATCGACCAGGTCGTGCGCGCGATTCGCGAGGTGGCCAGCGGCGGCTCCGTGCTCGACCCGCGTATCGTCGACAAGCTCCTCGCCCAGCGCTCCCGCAAACCCGGCTCGCCACTCGCGGAGCTCACACCGGCAGAGCTCGATGTGCTGCGGCTGATGGCTGAGGGCCTGGGGAACAAGCTTATCGCCGAGGCGCTGTACGTTTCCGTCGGAACGGTGGAGAAGCGCAGCGCGACGATCTTCTCGAAGCTCGGCCTCGCCCCGGAGAGCGACCTCAACCGGCGTGTGGCAGCCGTGCTCATCTACCTGCGGGAGTCGCCCGGCCGTTGAGGGTCACGACCTGCGCCTCCAGCGGCGCCTCGGCGCGGACCCAGACGCCCGCCCCCGGCCGGCTATCCACGGTCAGTGTACCGCCAACAGCGGCGAGACGGTCAGCCATGTTCTGGAGGCCCGCGCCGTGCGTGATGTGGCGCGGGTCGAAGCCGGGGCCATCGTCATGGACCTCGAGGACGAGGCGCCTTCCGTCATCGGTGCTTCTGAGCGAGACAGTCAGGCTCGCCTCTGCAGCATACTTTTGGGCATTAGCCATCGCCTCAAGCGCGACGAAGTAGAAGGCCGCCTCGACCTCACGCCCGAAGCGCTGTCCGGCGAGCGTGGGCTCGACCTCGACCCGGACCGCGGCCGGCAGCCGGTTCGCGTGAGTGCGGATCGCGGCGGCGAGCCCCTGGTCGGCAAGCAGGCTTGGGTAGATGCCGCGTGCGAGCTCTTGTAGGGCGAAGACAGACTCCTCAGCGTCCGGCGGCGGCCTCCCGCAGAAACCCTTGGGCCTCAGTGGGGGCGGAACGAGAGGCGCGCGTCAGCTTCGCTGCCAGACTGACGAGTTGCTGCTGAATGCCGTCGTGGAGGTCGCGCTCTATCCGTCTGCGTTCTGTGTCCTGGGCGGTGACGAGTCGCCGCCGTGAGCGGCGCAGCTCCTCCGCCTGCCCTTCGATCTCCTCAAGGCGGCTGCGGAGCTCGGCCTCGAGCCGCAGGTTGCGGAGCGCGAGGGCGGCCGAGCGAGCGAGCACGGCGATGAGCTCGAGGTCAGGCACGGCAAGCGGCCGGCCGTCGCGCTCCCCGCAGATTAAGATGCCCACCAGTTCGTTGCCGGCCGAGAGCGGAGCGAGTGCGGCCGGCTCCAGCCACCAAACGGGATCAAGTGCAGCTCTCACTTGGGACGCGACATCGTTGGCGAGAAGAGGGCCGGAGAGACAGGCGAGCCAAGCCATGACGTCCTTCTCGAGGAGTACCGACGCGCCATTGTCCGCGCCGGCGACAGCTGCCGGACGGAGAGCCGCGGCGGCGCCGGACTCGACCCGCAGCCAGACGCCAGCCCATGACGTCCGCAGCGCTCGTCGCGCCGACTCGGCGATCTGCGGCGCGAGCTCGCCGGCGCGGGCGGCCTCCGTGAGGGTTTCACCGAAGCGGGCCACGACCGCGTAGCCGGCCGGCTCCTCTCCGTAGATGAGCCGTCGCACGAGCCGCTCCAGCCGCAACCGTAGCGGCTGTGCCGCAAGCGCGACAAGCAGTGCAAGCGCCACCGGGACGAGCACGCCCGAGCCGCCGGCCAGGAGACCGACGGCGAGCGCGACGGCCAGGAAGACGGCCGCCAGCGTCAACGAGAGCAACCCGTAGATGAGGGCGCGTGAGACCAGCAGGTCGAGCTCCCACAGGCGGTAGCGGAGGACGGCGAAGGCGATGCCCAGCGCGGGCAGGGGCGAGGCGGCCAGACCAAGGGCAGCGCCCGCCGTATCGAGGCTACCGCCGGCGGCGTGAAGGAGTACGCGCAGGACGTTTGCGAGGACGGTCAGGGCCGCGGCGAGCAGCACCCACTTGAGCTGCTGGCGGACGACCGGGTCGGCACTACGGAAGCGGGCGATCAGGCCGAGGAGGGCAAGTAAGGGAAGCACGGGGAAGAAGGCCTGTCCCAACTGATAGAGCGGTTCCAAGCCGCCGAGGTGGGCGAGCGGTCCAGCCAGATCGGCAGGCGCCCGGGCGGGCGGGAACTCGGGCACCCGTCCCTGTCCCGCGAAGGCGTACTGGACGGTCGCGAGCCCGATCGAGATGACGCCCGCCGCGGCCAGGAAGCTGCGCCGCAACCCGCCTCCTACCTTCCCATCGGGCAGGGCCAGGATCGTCAGCGCCCAGACCAGGGCGAGCGGGGCCTGGCCGAGCCAGATCCACGCAAAGGCAGCCTCACTTGCGAGCCGTGGCCCGGCCGATGACTCGAGGACGCCCGCCGCGAGCGTGGATACCCCGAAGAGGACCCCGGCGGCCATGAGTATGCCGCCCATCCGGTTCTCCGGCCGCTGCCAAAGCAGAAGCAGCCCGATGAGAGTGGTGCTGAAGCCCGTCTCGACGACTTCGACGACAGGATCGCTGAGGGCGATCCCCTCACTCACGAGCAGGACGAGACCGCCGACGGTCGCGGCGAGGGCGAAGACCGCGGCGAGCATTGGAACCAGCCGGAATCCTGTCACGCGGCAAATGATCCACCGGCGCGCCCAAAATGCGCAACCGGGCCAGCGCCCGCCAGGACGGAGGCTAGCCCCCGCTCGGTCTCCGGCCATCCGGCTCTCCGCCGGCAGCGCCGCGCACCTAGCATCGGTACCGACCAACGAAACCAAGGAGGAATCGCATGTCTGATCGGTTCGAGCGCTTTTCCGCGCTTGCCGGCGTCCTCGCCGTCGTGCTGTGGGTCGTCGGGGTCGCCATTATCGGGGGTGGCCACGTGGGCCTGCCCGGAGGAGTGCCAGAAGAAGCCCCGGAGCAGGTCCTTGGCCACTTCCAGGAGAGCACGGACGCCGTCATATCGGGAGGCTGGCTGTTCATGCTGGGCTCCCTGGCTTTCGTGTGGTTCGTCGGGATTCTCCGCAGCCGCCTGATTGCTGCCGAAGGAGGAACAGGGACATTCGCTTCACTCGCCTTTGCTGGTGGTCTCGCCACAGGGATTTTCGGGATCGGCATTCCGGCGGGCGGAAGCGGTAGGCGACATTCTTCATAACCGGATTCACAGGTTTGACCGTGCCGCGTGCGCGGTCTGCAACCACCTGGCTGGCATCGATCATGGTGGCGCAAGGGGCGGTATGAAACATGCACTCGCAGTCGTGAGTGGCCGATCAGACTCTGGCAGGAGCTTGATCACGCCCGCGACATGATCTTCCACGGCCTTCAGGATATTCAGGTACACCAGGCGACCATCGTCAATAACGTTCAGCACCTGGAGGTCGCGTTGGTACGCGCCATCCTGGAGATCATCAGACCAGTCGGTGCGACCGATGCAGAAAGTGTCGCTGAACCACTTCGAACGGTTGGCACCATTCCGCAGGTCATCGTAGACGGCACCTTCATCGACCTCACTGACGACGAGAGGAAGGAAGTGCTCTACCGGTTCCCGTTCAAGCCCATAACAGAGACGACCTCCGGCAAGAACGACGATGATGGCGACCTAACGCTATCCGTTAAGCAGGGACTCGGCGTGTGGGACACTTTGAAGGCACCGCTGGTGGACAAGCGCATCACCTTCGTCGCAGGGTCAGGTGTCCAGCTAGTACCTCAGCGGTAGCGAGTCACCGAGGGTCTTGGTGGAACGGCCAACCGGCCCCGCGACTAAGGGGCTGGCCTCAGGGACCTCACTCGTATGGGAACCTCGGCCTGACACCGTCAGACTCCTAGTTCTATGGCAGCCGTCCTGACTCGGCATACACATCGGAATCAGCCACGGCTGGATTACCAGACGGACCGGCCCGGATCCGATGGTCCTCGGATAGGTTCGTTCCTCCCTACCAATCGCGCGAATTAGTCGGTCTTGACCGGTCTCGCACTCGCTAGGCGATCCTCTAGCTCAGCGAGACGATCCGGATCGGTGCGGGCGGGAACTGTCGAAAGGTTTCGCGTGCGCCAGCCTTTGAGGCAGGTTCGCGCGGGATGACTAGAGCAGCGGACACTTAATCCGTCGGTCCTGGGTTCGAATCCCAGAGGGCCCACCATTTACCCAGATTTTGCATCTGAGCCGTTGGTAGATTTTACATTTCGGTGAGAGGTTTTCACTGAAATAGACCAACGGACTATTCTCGCGTTGGCCACCGTGAAGTTCACGTCCGGCAGGTGTGAAGAGCACGTCGCTTGGTGTGAACCAGCATTCTGGGGTGGCCATGAACAACACCGCGACATCTTTGTGGGAGCGCCAGCCACAGGCGCGCATCAGCCTTTGGAAGGCGCTCGAGTTCTTCGAGGCGGCCTACCGGGCCCGTAATCTCAGTCCGCACACCATCGCCTGGTACAAACAGCGCCTCACGCCCTTCGTCAGCAACCTTCAAGGCCGACTGGAACGTGAACCAACGCTGGCGGACCTCGACATCGGCGGCTTTCGCTTCTTCATCCTTGAGAAGCAATCCGAGGGAAAGTACCGCGACCACCGCTTCAAGCGACCCTCCGAAGAGCCGCCGTCAGCCGGTCACATTCACGGCTTCTACCGAGCTGTCCGAGGCTTCTCCTCCTGGCTCTTTGATGAGGGCCTCGTGCCAGTGAACATCATGGCATCGTTGAAGATGCCCAAGCTGGAGGAAAAGGAGCTGCAACCTCTGACGACCGCAGAGGAGCTCAAACTGCTCAACGCCTACTCGGAGCTCAAGCCGGGAGAGTGTCGCGACAAAGCCCTGTTCATGCTCATGCTCTCGACCGGCCTCCGGCGGGCCGAGATTCTTAGGCTCAAGGCCGCTGCAGTGAACATCGACGAGGGCTTCATCACGGTCTGGGGCAAGGGAAAGAAGCAGCGCTCCATACCCTTCGGTCACAAGGTCGGCTGGGTCCTCCAACGCTACACCCTTCTCCATCGGCCCGAGCTGGCGACGCCGAACGTGGGTGAGTTCTTCCTTAACCGGGACGGCTACCCTATGACGGTCGCGAGCTTTGAGATGACGTTCAAGCGGGCAGCGAAGAAGACGGGGATAGCCAGGCTTCATCCTCACCTGCTACGCCACACTTACGGCACACGGAGTTCCGAACTCGGCATTCCGACGCTGACGCTGCAACGCTTCATGGGTCACTCCCAACCGAGTGTCACGGAAAGGTACAGCCACGTGGCAACGAACGAACGCCTGAAGCGTGAACGGAGTTACGATCATCTCGACGGCCTCGACCTGCGGGTCAGAAGGCCACGCGGGTAGGCAATGAGAGCGACCGCTGCATCATCGATCAGCGGTCCGAAGATGCCTTCGTGGTACGGCTCACCCTGACTGCCGATCCTCCGCTCCGCGCAGAGAGCATCGGAGGTACTATCGGCTGTAGGCCACGCAGGAACCCGACACATTCACCGTGAATATGAAGCGCCGGATGTCGAAAGAGCCTAGAGGGAGGCCGAATGAAACCGCCGGACTCCGAAGATTGTCTTTGAGGACATCGAGCACGAAGGCATCCCGTAGACAATCGGCTTGACAATCTGTCCTATGCGCTATTGCTATCCCCGTGTCGGGCACGTAGAATCTTCCGCAATGAACGTGTGTTCGATTCGTGCGTCCTTGCTGGTGCACACCGATTGCCGGAGATGCCGCAGAGCCAACATCACGCGGGCGGACGCCCGCGACGTGTAGGCCTGGCTGGTCGTCCTCTAGCTCGATCTGCCACTTCAAAACGTTGCGAACCGCCCTATTGGGCGGTTTTTCTTTTTGGGGGTGAGGGAAATGAAGGAGATTCAGACTCTACTGGAACAATCCAGCGGTGCCAGGTTTCTGGCTGCCGATCTGCACATTCACACGCAGGCTTCGCCCGACACTGACAAGAAGTGGCAGGCTCTTGGCCCCGAAGAGGTCGTGAACCAGGCTCTCGCCAAGGGACTCGACATCATCGCGGTAACGGATCACAACACGGCCGAGTATTGCGACAAGGTGATCGACGCTGCCCAAGGCACGACGCTGCACGTGTTCCCCGGCGTCGAGATTTCTACTCGGCAAGGACACCTGCTTGCGATCTTCGAGACGGACAAGACATCGGAAACCATCAACGGCTTTCTCATGAATGCTGGTATCAAGCAGGCCGAACTTGGCAAGGACTCGGCCTTAGCCACGGGCAACATGGACGAAGTGGCCAAGCTGGTCGAGGAAGTGGGTGGCGTCGCCATAGCCGCGCACGTGGACGGTGAGAAGGGGTTCATGCGTATGGTGAAGGTGGGCGCGGATAAGGCGCGCATTCACGCTTGCCGCGCTATTAGGGCATTCGAAATCACCGATACCGCTAAGCGAGACGTGTACCTAGGCGGGAAGATGCCTGGCTATTCCCGACGCGTGCCGTGCGTTCAGTCATCCGACTGTCATGAAGCAGAGGGCGGAGGATTTCATCAACTGGACTCCATCGGCTCCCGCCTCTGCTTTCTCAAGATGGATGACATATCGATCCAGGGGATCAAGCAAGCACTTCTTGACCCTGACATGCGGGTGCGTTTCGTCGCCGATCCAAGTCCTGAGCCGGAGTATGTCATCGAAGGCCTATGGGTCAATGGCGGCTTCCTTCAAGGCCAGCAGTTCAGGTTTAGCGATCACGTTAGCTGTCTTATCGGCGGCACGGGCGTTGGCAAGTCTCTAACGGTTGAGCTTATCCGCTTCGTGTTCGATCGGATGAGGCGCTCATCGTTGCGTCGAGCCATAGTCCTGCTTCCGCGAAGCTCAGTGCTTCGCTCACTGTGTCGGCCACGCCGGTGGGTAGTCCAGATGGGACCGCGAGTTCGACTTCGACAAGATCGCCATCGCGCCAGTGAAGCAGTCGCATGAACTGCTCATCGATGCCGGAGGCACCGCTGAAGGCGTAGGCGTCGCCTTCGTTGATGATGACCTCCGGCAGTCCGTCGCCATCGAGGTCGCGGAGCTCGCTTGCCCAGCGCCGATGCAAGTTGGAGAACATGACGTCCAGCCGAATCTCTACAGGGTCGAAGCGCAGCCCGTAGAAGACCGCGGCAGAGGTCGCCATATATGGCAGGCCCCGCAAAAACAGCCAGCCTTCTTCACGTTGTTCAGGCGTCATCACCGGTAGCGAGAGGATGCCCTGGGTAAGCTGGTGCCCTGGCGCGCTTGTAAGGACGCGAAGGCCCAACTGTTGCGGCCAGGCGCGGCGCACGGCCTGGGCGTCGCCTTCGAGCGTGGCCCGCAACAGCGCGGGCTGAATAGTTTCAGTGCCAACCGCGCTGGCCTGCTCAGTTTCGAGGTCATAGAGGACCAAAGAACAGAAATACGAGGGCGATCAGGACAACGATTCCAGTGGTTCCCAACCCGAGACCAACTGGCCAATGACTGGAAGCGAGAGCGCGAGTGAACAAATTAGGCCCTGGCGAGGGCGCGTGTGTAGGATGACAGCCTGCGAGCGAGCACATTCTGGCGAGGCCTGGCCGGACCAGACAAGAGCGGAGACGCATTCGCGATGCTGAGCCCCGCCCGCATTTCCTGTCTGGATCAGGGCGCAGTCTGGCCGGGCCAGAAGTCGTAAAGATACTTCCAATCGACATGACCGTAATAGCCGAACCATGGCATTGCAAATGAGGCTACTGGCGTCGAAACGTCCGCGATCTTAGTCGGCGATCCGCCTCTCGAGTTCACTATCCAAACTGATGCTTGGTTCCCTGAATCGAGGCGTGCGAACAGAATCTGTGATCCATCCAGCGTCCAGACAGGATATTCGTCTCGGTACGCGTCGTCGGACGTAACCGGCGTCTGCCCTCCGCCGTCGCCACGCATCACCCAGATTCGACGTTGATTCGACCCGAGGCGGGCGGGTTCGCCGCCACCTACGCGGCCGATATCCGGTGCCGCAACGTAGACGAGCTTCGTCCTGTCGGGCGACCACCCCGGCGAGAACGCTGCCGTGTCAGGCGCAGTTAAGGTCTTCATGGCGCCGGTCGCCGCATCGAGCAAAGAAACTGACTTTGATGTCCATGTCTCACGTCCACCACCATCCGCGATCGCTATAACGGATGAGTCCGGTGCGGGCGCAACAAAGTCACCATGGAAAAGGGTGACGGGGCCTTGGGCTAGTTCCTCGCCTGAAGGGAGTAGCGGATCAGAAGCGAATAGGGGTACAGAGAGCAACGCCAGGCCGTCCGCCCGGAGCGAAGCGCTGCACGTCTGGGCGGAGAACAGGACGAAAGCACTATCTCCCGACCATCCCCTCAAATCGACACAATCGACCTGGGACGCTGTCAAGGAGACCAGCTCCTTTACGTCGCCCGTGTCAACTCGCACGGCTCTGATGCGCGCCGATCGCGGTGGACCCGTGTGCTCCCGAAACGCGATCCACTCGCCGTCGGGGCTCCAGCGCAGATTTGAGCGACCTGCAGGCAGCCCCGCATTTGCCATTGGAGGTAGTAGTGTACGTCCGGTTGTGCCGTCTGCGGACTCGATGACAAGTGAGTCGGCATCCGAGACGAACGCCACCACGTCATCGAAGGGCGACCAGGCAATATCGTCCGGTGTCCACTGGAGAGCTTTATCCACCTCTGCTTCAAGCTGTCTTTCGAGAGTGCCGTCATGTTTGATCAGCCATGCCTGGCTCACCTGCCCTGGCAGGTCACGCTGATAGAGCAGCCAATCCCCCGAAGCGGACCATCTTGGCAAGACGACGTCGCCGGTCGTGGTCAGGCGATGCTCCGCACCGCTGTCGATGTCCTTAACCCAAAGGTCGCCATCTCCGATGTAAGCGAGCCTGCCGAGACCGGACGTGGCAGGAACAGGTCTTGGCGCCGGCGGCTGAACTTCGGCGACGGGAGCCTCGAGGAGTTCCCGTGCGGAAGGGATTGCCAACGTTGGCTCAACGGCGGACCTGCCGGTTGGCGCGTCTTGAGGCGCGTTGTCACCTTGACAAGCCATGGCGAGGAGCGCGCCGAGGGCCAGACTGATTCGAACAACGCCTCTAACACTCAAGGAGATCACAGGTTCATGGACTCCAAACATCAACTGGCGCCGCCAGCCCAAACGCTTCCTGTCCAAAGTTTTCAAAGGCCATGCTGAAAATCGAGTCTACCAACCCGGCTCGCTGATTACCCTACCCTCGCTAGTTGCCGCCGCCCGAGTTGAAATCATGACGAGTGTTAGGGATCCTCCGAGTTGATACTGCGGCGCTTGGGTTGGCTCTCGAGTCTGATCTGTGTCCGCCAGAAAGGCGTTCGAGTAGGGTAATTCGCCGGCGGCCTGAGTAATCTGACCGCATGAGCCGCGGGCGCCCAAAGCACGACGACATCCTGACACCTCGGGAATGGCAGGTCCTAGAGCTCATTCGCGAGGGCCTCAAGAATGACGAGATTGGTGCACGCCTCGGTATCTCAGAGAACGGCGTAAAGTACCACGTTTCGGAGATCCTATCGAAGCTCGGAGTACGCAACCGCGTCGAGGCGGCGGCCTGGCAACGCGAGCCCGTCGGACCGTCACGCAGACGCTGGTCGGCGTGGGGGTTGTTCGCCTGGCCACTCCGCGCACCACTCGCGAATCTCGCCGGCGGCGCGCTTGTCGTTGGCTCCGTCGTGATCATTGCGGCAATGGCGCTCGGTGTCTTCGTCTCGAATGAGAGACGCGAGGCTGCCCTGGCACCCGGGGCGCTGGGAAAGCTGGCTTACATCCAGAATGGCGACCTCTGGCTGATGGCGCTGCCGGACGGCACGCCGCTTCAAATCACCACGGGTGGACAAGCCTCCAGTCCACTGTGGTCTGCCGATGGCGACTGGCTGGCCTTCAGCGAGGGCGAAGCACCGAACGCCGAGTACTGGCTAATGCGCTCTGACGGATCCGGCAAACGCCGGCTCGACGACCGCGTAATTTGGTCTCCGAAAGGCAACCGCGCCGCCTACATCGCAGCCAACGGCGACATCGTGGTCGAAACCGCCGATGGCTCAGCGAAGCAGACTGCCGCCACAACGTCGCTGCGTCCGGTGAACGCTCCCACCGACTGGCGTGGCGCCTCGTTTTCCGACCTCGCCTGGAGCCCGGACGGCGATACCCTGGCTTTCGGTGTAACGCAGCTGGTCCGGCGGCCAACCGATCCGACGCCGGTCGCGTGCCCGACGCCGGTTCCGCCGACACCTCGGCCGACGCTACCGCCGCAGGACCCGCCTCGCCTGTTCGAACCGCCGGAGTCGCCACCGCCGATGCCCACTGCGTGCCCGGGCTCACAGCCTTCCGTACAACGCCCATCGTTCTACTCCGGTATTTGGATTGTCGACCTGAAGGACGGCACGCCACGCGTCGTCCAGGACAATGGCATCTTCGACAGCAGCCCAAGTGCTCGATACGTCGTCGACCGCTGGACCGCGGATGGCCGGGAGATCCTCTTCCGCCTAACCCTGGGCGCTTCAGCTCTGGCAGGAGGGCTTCCTCTCCATGCCGTCACGGTCAACGGCGGACAGAGCCGCGTTATGGACGATGCCTCCATCTACCGTCCAGAGTTCATTGATCTCTCGCCTGATGGGACGAAGCTGGCAATCGCCGAGGGAACCATTCGCTACACGTGGACGCGAAAGCGCATCGCTGTCGCCGACCTCTCATCCGGCAGCCTGACCTATCTCACCGACGAGCAGACTGCCGCCCTCTCGCCGGTCTGGTCGCCGGACGGTAAGCAGATCGCGCATCTCGCCGGCCCGGACATCGGTGACGTGCCCGGCGGCAACCCGGCCAAAGACGGCATGGCGCAGCGGCGGATCTGGATCATGGAGGCGGACGGCTCCGGCAACAGGCCGCTAACGACGGCCGAAGCGTACCGAGAGGAAGCGCCGCGCTGGTCTCCCGACGGCTCGACAATCCTATTCGTGCGTCTCGATTCCGAGGACCAGGCGTCTCTTTGGATGGTTCCCGCGGATGGAGGAGGCCCAGCGGTCAGGATCGTATCCCTGTCTAGGCCGCGAACCCCGCTTGAAGCTGAGATATGGTTCGGCTTCTACGGGCGCGTGGACTGGGCTTCCTATTTGGACATCTGGACAGGATCCTGACAACTTCTGTGGAGTGCGCCTCTTGGTAGGGTAATTCTGTGAGGCAGTTGATAATCTCGACGCGTGAAGCGACGCGGTAGACCGCCCCATCCCGACCTGCTAACTCCTCGCGAGTGGGAGGTACTAAACCTCCTGCGGCAGGGCCTGTCGAACGGCGATATCGCGTCGCAACTTGCCATCAGCTATGACGGCGTCAAA
>WHTK01000073.1 GCA_009377745.1 Dehalococcoidia bacterium | reverse complement strand
GCCGGACAAACCAGCAATCGCGGGGCTCTAGTGTAAGGAGCGAGCATGGACGTCATTGAATGGCTTGCCATCGTCCGGTACGTGCATATCCTCTCGGGCATTATCTGGATCGGCATCCTCTACTACTTCAACCTGGTGCAGGTCCCGTCTTTCGCGCAGATGGAGGCGGCGGCCAGGAGCAACGCGATCCAGTTTCTGGTGCCGCGGGCGTTGCTCTGGTTCCGCTACGCCGCCCTCTCGACGGTCGGATTCGGCATCCTCTACATCGCGATCACGGGCATCGATTCTGACGGTGACTACTTCGATACCAACGCCTTCAAGTCGATCCTGGTGGGCGGCACGCTGGGGATCATCATGTTCCTGAACGTATGGGGGATCATCTGGCCGAACCAGAAGAAGGTCATCGCGGCCGTGACGGCCACGGTGCGAGACGGGACGCCGCCGCCGCCGGACCAGCCGAAGTGGGCGCGGCAGGCCTTCCTGGCTTCGCGCACCAACGTGGCGCTTTCGATCCCCATGCTCTTCTTCATGGTGGCCTCAGGCCATCTCTCTAGCATCTGGAACTAGGCTGGCAGCCGCCGAAACGAGAAAGGTCGCGTCAAGATGAAGAACCCGCTGGACACGATTACCGGTACAATTGCAGCCGGAGTAGTGCTTCTGGTTGTCCTGGTGGCCATCATCGTTATTGCGTCTTAGAGATCGCCTTTCAAGAGATCATATCCGGGCCGGCGCGCTTGCTTGCGCCGGCCTTTTGGCGCTGAGCGCGGCGCTGGCAGGGGCCTGCGGCTCGGACGACGGCCCGGGTGCGGACGCCACGCCTGCCACGAGCCTGGAGGTCCGAGCCCGCAACCTGCAGTTCGACCGGCGGACGCTGACGGCGGTCGCGGACAGCGAGATCAGTCTGCGATTAGTCAACGAGGACGCGGGCGTGCCGCACAACGTGGCGATCTACGGGAGCCGGGGTGGCGAGCCGATCTACGTGGGCGAGACCTTCAGCGGCAACGACACGCGCGACTACGTCTTCCAGTCATCCGCGGCAGGGGATTACTTCTTTCGTTGCGACGTGCATCCGGACAGCATGACGGGCACCTTCGCGGTTCGGTAAGACGGCGAGGCCTCGCCGTTAGTGAGCTCGTTCAGATACATGCCGTACACGACAATGCATGACAAGGCGGGGACGATATGGAGTCCCGATGCAGACGTACGGCTCGATCATCCCGGGCGGTCCGACCCTGGCCCGCATGCTGCCGAGGGCAGCGAGCGAGGCCCGCGACCCGCCGCCTTCACGTGAGGCGAAGCGACGGCTGGCTGTCGTCCGCTGGCACGAGGGCCACGGCTGGCGCGTGAGCCTGACCGCCCGCCACTTCGGCCTCAGCCGCTCGACGGTCTATGACTGGCTACGGCGATTCGGCCAAGGCGGCGCACAGGGCCTTGAAGAGCTCAGCCGCCGGCCGCGCAACGTGCGCCAGCCCACATGGTCCCAGGACGTCGAGCAGGCGGTCCTGGCTTTGCGAGAGCAGCACCCGCGCTGGGGCAAAGACAAGCTCGCCGTCCTGCTGCGTGACCAGGGCCACACCGTTTCGGTCTCGATGGTCGGACGTATCCTGGCCCGCCTCAAGCGCCAGGGCCGCCTGCCCCTGGCCGACTTGCGCGACCCCTGGATGGGGAGCCGCGTGCAGATTCGGCCTTACGCCACGAGAAAGCCCAGAGACTACCTACCGCAGCTACCTGGGGACCTGGTGCAGATCGACAGCGCCGACGTGCGCCTCGACCACGAAGGCCACACCTACAAGCACTTCAGCGCCCGTGATGTCGTCAGCCGCTGGGACGTCCTCGGCGTCTACAGCCGGGCAACCGCCGCCACCGCCCGCGAATTCCTCGACGCCGTCATCCAGCGCATGCCTGTCCCGGTACGGGCGATCCAGGTGGACGGCGGCTCCGAGTTCAAGGCTGAGTTCGAGGAGGCCTGCCGCGCAAAGGGCCTTAAACTCTTCGTCCTGCCACCCCGCTCGCCCAAGCTCAACGGCTGCGTCGAGCGAGCTCAGCGCACCCACAAGGAGGAGTTCTACCAGATGCTCGACCCGCCTGACTCACTTGAGGAGCTCCGCCGGCTCCTCCTCACACAGGAGCTCTGCTATAACACCGTGCGGCCGCATCAGGCCCTCGGACAGCTCACGCCGCAGCAGTGGCTGCTAGCATCCCGAGAAAGGGGGTAAGTGTCCGGTATGTACCGGACGAGTACAGCTTCTTGCGCATTCGCGGTGCGTTCCCTACCCTCGATCTCAGGAGGAATCAATGCCACTTAGGTTCACTCACCGCAAGGAAGATTGAAGTACCGACTCCGACAGCCTCGGGCAAGGTCAATCAGGATCTACTCAACCTCAAGAACGAGATGAGCAAACTAGCAGCCGGAATGGTGCTTGAAATAGGAAACCGGCAGCGAGAAGGCCGTCCGCGGCACGAAGATGCTCGTGACCAAAGCCGCGAACCAGCTAGGCTCC
>WHTK01000015.1 GCA_009377745.1 Dehalococcoidia bacterium | reverse complement strand
TCAGGTAATCAGGTAACGACCGCTGATCGAAGGTCAGCGTGGCCCGCGATCCCTGGTCAACCATGATCGGCGCCGTGCCGCAGGCGATCTCGCGTACACCGGACGCGCGAGTCGGCAAGGCGGGTATCTCGCCACCATCGCCACCGCCACCTTCGATCGACGACCCCAGGACGAAGCCGAGATAGGCGAAGCCGAGCGTCATTACTCCCAGCACCACGAGCAGGATGTTGCGCCGCTTGTCATTGTCTCCGAACCAGCCGCCGGCCCGGCTCCAGGGCCGTCTCGGCGGTGGCATACCGAAGACCACGTCGCCACCGAAGCGAATGCGTCCGGCATCACTGCCGCGTTGAGAAAGCGCCCCGGCAGCGCCGGACATCGCCAGCGCGCCCGGTATCAGCGCCCTGTCTCCAGGGCCGTTCGGCGGCTCCGATGACGGGCCGGCGGACGCGGGCGTTGGCTCACCCCCACGCTCCGGCCGCGCATCCATTTGGCCGAAGGCTTCTCGCAGCGGCAGCAGGAGCGCGTCCTCGTCGCTGATCTCTTCTTCATCCGTGCCGGTGATCTCGGTATCTTCTGCCGGAGAGTCCGCGTCAGCCTCGGATGGCGCTTCATCGGCGCCCTCCGGTGCGTCATCCTCACCCGTCTGCATGTCCTGGATCCCCGGGCCGGCATCCGCAGGCACATCCGGCATAGCCGGCGTTGGCGGGATATCGGGCTCCCCAGGTTCTGCCCGCGTCTCGATGAAGTCTGCCTCGCCCGCGGCGTCCGGCGCGTCAGCGAGCGCCGCCTCGGCAGCAATAGCCATTCCGGCCACGTCATCTACGGCGGGCGTCCCAACCGCGCCCTCATCGTCCGCTGGCGCTGGCTCACTCCCCCGATCGGGACTCACCGCCTCGGACGCCGGTTCAACGGTGTCCGAGGGTGTCTCGGCCTCCGCCTCGCCACCGCCGCTCGCCAGGACGCCGGCTGCTGCGCCCGCTGCCGCGGCCCCGGCGGTGGCCAGGAGCGCCCCGTCGAGGCCGATCTGCCCCGGCGATGACGCATCCGTTGGCGGCTCAGTGGCTGGCTCAGCGGGCGCGGCAGCGGAGACAGCGCCGGCTGCGCCCGGCAGCAACCGCTCCGCCAGCTCATCCGGTGGCTGCACGTCACGCAGGCCGGCGAAGACGTCCGCAGCCGAGCTCAGGGATGCCCGCGTCTGGGTGCAGGCGGCGCAGCTTTCGGCGTGGTGACTGATATCGCGGCGTAGAGATGGGGCCAGCCCGGCGGCCGAGCCCGTGACCAGCGCATCCAGGTCAGGACAGCGCTGCCGCCCCCGATGGTAGAGCGCCGAGGTGGCAAAGGATTCCTCGAAGACGCCACGCAACCGGCCCAGGACGCCGTAGACGCCGGTGCGCGAAAGCGAACCGATATCGGCGATCTCCTGCGGCGTCAGCTTGCGTCGCAACGCCAGGTCCAGGAAGCAGTAGTCACGCGGCCGCTGGCCACGGGCCGCCTGCCAGGTCCAAAGCGCGATGTCTCCATCGGCGGCTGAGTCGTCAGATTGCGTCAGGCCGTCATCCACCGGCGAAAGCGCGTCAGCGCCATCGGCCGGTCCATCCGTGCGGCCGCGCTGACGGATTGCCTCCAGCGTCTCGTCCCGAACCAGAGCCAGCAGCCAGGAGCGCAGTGGCAGGTCGGGCCGCTCTGCCAGGCCCTCGTGAGCTCTGCGGAACGTCGATTCGACGGTGGCGGCGGCGAGCCCTGAATCGAGCGTCGTCCTTATCGCGAAATCGTAGAGGCTGGCGACGTACCGCCGCACGAGCGCCGCGCTCGCCGTTTCATCGCCCTTCGCGATCGCGTTCGCCAGCTCTTCGTCTGACCTCTGGTCTCGATCGTTCATAGAGTACGCCGCAGTTTAGCCCAGCCGCGGGTTCCAGGCACCCACCGCGCATTTCAAAGTTCGAGTTTCAGGCCGGCCGGTGGACGCTTTTCGACTCGCGAAACGCTGCCACGGCGCGCGACACGTCGTCCTCGGACGTGCGGCCTTCACGCGCCAGCTCGCCGATAACCTCCGCCCTTCGCGTCAGGTCCTCGCGGTCGCGACCGAACTGGTGCGGCTCGGAGACCTGCTCGAAGTGGTCGCCATCGCGCCGCCACACGAACAACGGATGTCCCACCGGCCGCCCGCCCTCGATCTTGTGTACCTCATAGATATTTACCAGTCGCCGCTGCACGCCGACCCAGGTGCGGCCAAACATCTCGATGTACAGCACCAGCTTGAACGCCGAGGCCTGCTCATCGCTGATGCCATTACCCGCCGTCACCTCCAGGATGCCCTCCTCAACGCTGGTGGCGTGCAGGCAGGTCTGCAGGGAATAGCCGGCGCTCAGAGTATCGAACACCCGCTGCACGGGTGGGCCCCAGATGTAGCCGGGCACCGGAGCGGGACTGAACTCCGCCACGACAAGGTAGCCGCCCAGCCGCTCCGTCTGCAGGCGCTGCATCAGCTCGGCCTGGCCCGCGACCCGATGCAGCGTCACGCCCGGCGGCCTCAGCGCCAGCACCGCCTCCGATGTGGTCGATTTGCCGGCGTTGCGCGGCATCGCCACCGTCAAGAACGAAAGCTGCTCATCGACGGCGGCCCAGAGCACGGCGGCCATTTCCGCGCTCATCGTCCCGTTGCGCACCAGCTCCGCGATCGTGATCTCAGCCATCGCACCCTCCTCGAATGCCCCAGTATAAGACCTGGATAAACGCGGGCCGTGCACCGATTGCGGTGAAGCCCCTTGACGCCTTGGCGTTGATATAACTGACACCGAGAGCCATCTCCATCTCTCCCACCGCCCTGCTTCACGCTACAATGTCGATGGGCCCCACACGCCGTGAGGGCCTTTATTGACGTTTACGAATGGACTTATCTGCCCTCCTGCCCTACATCCAGCGCTCGCTCGGCGCCTCGCGTCCGCGGCCCGGCGCCTCTCTGCGCGTCGGCGTTGGCGATGCCGCCAAGCCCGCGACCATCGCCGCGCTTGCCCGTGACGCCGGCCGTCCGGTGCTGGTCGTCATCGCCAGGGCTTCTCGCGCGCCCGACCTGATCGAGGAGCTGGGCTACTGGCTCGGCCCGGAAGAAGCTCTCCGCCTTCGTCCCTACCCCCAGCGCGATGTCCTGCCCTACGAGCGCCTGGCCGGCGACCCCTGGGACGTCCGCGCCCGCCTCGAAGCCACGACCGCCTTGCACGAGGGCGGCCACCCCATTGTCATCGCCTCCATCGAGGCCGTTGCTCAGCGCACCCTCTCCCCGGACGCTGCCCGTGGCGCGATCTCTACCCTCAGCGTCAACGACCGCGTCTCGCCGGACGACCTGCTACGCCGCCTCCAGGCCACCGGTTACGAGGTCGTGACCCTGGTCGAAGCTCCGGGTCACGTCGCCCGCCGCGGCGGCATCGTCGATATCTTCCCGCCCCAGGCCGACGCTCCGGTCCGCGTCGAGTTCTTCGGCCCTCAGGTCGAGAGCATCCGCTACTTCGACGTCGTCAGCCAGCGCTCCCGCGAGCGCATCGATTCCCTCAGCCTCGGCGCAGCCGCCGAGTTCAGCCCCGACCCGGCCCTCGCCCATGAGCTGCTCCAGAGCCTCGACTTCTCCCACACCGACCCCGAGCCTGCTCTGACCATCCGCGAGGAGCTGGAGGCGCTGGCCCGTGGCGAGGCCCTACCCGGCCCGTCCTTCCTGCCGGCCCTGCTCTCGCCCTCCTCTCTGCTCGACCACCTGCCGCCGGACGCCACCGTCATCCTCGATGAGGCCGCTGACCTCGCCCGCGCCCTCGATGAGTACGTCGCCGAGACCGCCACAATGCGCATCGAGCGCGAGGCGCGAGGCCAATTGCCCGACGGCCTGCCGCCGGCCCAGGCCAACTGGACCGACCTCCAGCCGAAGCTCCGCCAGCGTCCCGCCTTTGAGCTTTCCCGCTTCGCCACGGAAGATAGCGGCGCCCTGCGACCGCCCTTCGCGCCTGCTCCGGGCTTCGGCGGACGCATCCGTGTCCTCGCCCGCGATGTCCAGGAGGCGCTGCGCAACCGCGAATCCGTGGTCATCATCTCGCAGCAGGCCCACCGCCTCACCACTCTTTTAGGTGATGAAGGAATCCCTGTCAGGCTAATATCCGACGCTCCAGATCTACCCCGAACCGCGAATGCGCGGTCGAAGACGGATCCGGGAAGTGTGGGGGCGGGGTCAGCTGGGGGAGGACACTCCCTTTCAATCAACATGGCCCCCGGCGTTGTCCAGGTGCTGAAGGGCTCTCTGCCGCACGGCTGGCGCTTCCACGGCGATGCTCCCCTGCTCCTGCTCTCCGACTCCGAGGTCTTTGGCTTCGTCAAGCAGCGCCGCGCCCTCAAGCAGCCCGGCACCGACCGCACCGGCCTCGTCGCCGACCTCACCCCCGGCGACTACGTCGTCCACCTCGAGCACGGCATTGCCCGCTTCGCCGGCCTGGTCATTCGCGGCGTCAAAGAGAGCGCGGGGGTTGGTGCGGATGACGCCGGACGCCCGTCTGCAGAACAAATCGTCCAACGCGAGTTCCTGGAGCTGACCTACGCCCAGGGCGACCGTCTCTTCGTCCCCGTCGACCAGTCCGACAGGGTCGCCCGCTACGTCGGCCCCGGCGATCTGCGGCCTGACCTCACCCGCCTCGGCAGCGGCGAATGGGCTCGCGCCCGCGAGCGTGTCCGGCGTGCCGTCGCCGACATCGCCCGCGAGCTGCTCGACCTTTACGCCGCGCGACAGGTACTCCAGGGACACGCCTTCTCACTCGACACGCCCTGGCAGCAAGAGCTCGAAGCCTCCTTCCCTTATGTCGAGACGCCCGATCAGATCGATGCGATCAACGAGGTCAAGCGCGACATGGAGTCGGAGCGCCCCATGGACCGCCTGATCTGCGGCGACGTCGGCTTCGGCAAGACGGAGGTCGCGATCCGCGCAGCCTTCAAGGCCGTGATGGACGGCTACCAGGTCGCCATGCTCGTGCCGACCACCGTCCTGGCCCAGCAGCACTACAACACCTACAAGGAACGCCTCGCCAGCCTGCCTGCCCGCGTCGAGATGCTCTCCCGCTTCCTCAGCGACAAGGAAGCCCGCGACGTGGCAGAGGGCATCAAGGACGGCACCGTCGATATCCTGGTTGGCACCCACCGCATCCTCCAGCGGGACATCGATTTCAAGAAGCTCGGCCTCGTCATCATCGACGAAGAGCAGCGCTTCGGTGTCGCCCACAAGGAACGCCTCAAGCAGATGCGCCACGAGGTGGATGTCCTCACCCTCTCCGCCACGCCGATCCCGCGCACCCTGCACATGTCGCTGGCCGGCATCCGCGACCTCTCCAACATGATGACGCCGCCCGAGGACCGCATCCCGATCCGAACCTACGTCCTCGAATCCGACGACCAGATCATCCGCGAGGCCATCGCCCGTGAGCTGGAGCGCGGCGGCCAGGTCTTCTTCGTCCACAACCGCGTCTATAACATCGAGTTGGTGGCCGCGCGTATCCGTAACCTCTTGCCCGAGGCCACGGTCGGCATCGGCCACGGCCAGATGCACGAAGATCAGCTGGAGCGCACTATGCTCAAGTTCGCCCAGGGCGAGATCGATGTCCTGGTCTGCACCACGATCATCGAGTCCGGCCTCGATATACCCAACGCCAACACGATCATCATCAATCAGGCGGACCGTCTCGGCCTCGCCCAGCTCTACCAGCTAAGAGGCCGTGTCGGCCGTGGCGCCGTCCGCGCCTACGCCTACCTCCTCTACGACCGCGCCCACGCCCTCTCCGAGACCGCCCAGCACCGCCTCCAGGCGATCTTCGAGGCCACGGAGCTGGGCGCCGGCTTCCAGATCGCCATGCGCGACCTCGAGATCCGCGGCGCCGGCAACCTCCTCGGCGCCGAGCAGTCCGGCCACATGGCTGCCGTCGGCTTCGACCTCTACGTCCGTCTCCTGGCCGACGCCGTCGACCGCCTCAAGGCGATGGAGCGCGGCGAAGCGCCGCCGCCGCCCGCCCTCGCCAAGCCGGCCGTCAGCCTCGACCTGCCGATCACCGCCTACCTGCCGGACGTCTATATCCCGGACCTCAACCTGCGTCTTGCCGTCTATCAGCGCCTCTCCCAGACCACCACCGAGGATGAGGTCAACGTAATCGAAGAGGAACTGCGCGACCGCTTCGGCCAGCTGCCACCCGCCGCCCGCAATCTGCTCTGGGTCGTCCGTCTACGCCTCCTGGCGACCAGCGCCGGCGCCGGTTCCGTACTCACGGAAGGAGACGTCTTCGTCGTGCGACTGTTACCCGGCCGTTCCCTGGAGCCCAACGACCTGCGCCGCCGCTTGCCCACCGGCGCCACCGTCACGCCACATCAGATCCGCCTCCACCGCGATGCCCTCGGCGAGGGCTGGCGCGAAGCCATCGTCCGGACCCTGGCCATCATGTCGAGTGTCACGGCGGCGGCGCCGGCATGAGCGGCCAGCGCGTCATCCTCTTCATGGCCATTGGCGCGGCGATCATCGCCGTCGTTGTAGCGATCGCTGCCGCCTGCCTCGACCGGCCGGCGCTCAGGGAGGATCTCCAAGCCACCGCGACAGCGGAGGTCAGGCCCCAGTCGACGCCTCAAGCCGTCGCACCCACGACCACAGGCATGCTGCCCACTCCTCAGCCAAACACGCCCACATCGGCGCCAGTCGCCACCTTTCGTAGCTTCGCCTCGGAGATCGATGCCGCCCTAAAGTCGGCAAACCTTAGCTTCTTCCACGACCGCGCCGTTACCACGCCCGTCGTCTGCCGGCCACAGGACGTGCCGCCTCAACTCAGCAGCCTTGCGTGTCGAAGGCGGCCCACCACTCGTCATCGCCAACCCCCACTAGCGCCTCGACTTCCCACTGCCAGCGCCCTAAAATTTCCACTGCCGACTCAGGCTAGAACCGAGGGCGCTCATGGCCATTCCGCCGCGCATCTGGGACATCCACGTCCACTTCCCCCGTAATCCGCAGAAGCCGGATGATGACCCTCAGGTCACGCTCGATCACCTGGCTGAGCGCCTGCGCGAGACCGGCGTCGTCAAGGCGGGCCTCCTCTGCCCCACCGCCTACCCGGGCCGCCCCGGCCGCGGAGACGGCCTCACCCACGAGCGCTGCATCGAGATGGCGCAGAAGCACGCCGATCTCTTCGTCCCTCATGCCCACCTCGACCCCGAGTTCACCACCTACGAGCGCATGCATCAGCTCCACGCCATGGGCTACCGCGCCCTGAAGATCATCGGCACCCGCCACGAGTACGACTGGAAGGACTACTTCCCCGTCTACCGCGCCGCGGAGGAGCTGGACATGCCCATCCTCTTCCACTGCGGCGTCATCGGCGGCGGGCTGGACTGGCTCAACCGCCATCCCGCCCGCGATCCCGCCTCCGCCAAGCGCATGCGTGAGCAGGAAGAGGCTGCCCGCAAAGCCGCCTCCGGCGAAGGGCCGGAGCCCACCGGCGCCCTCGCCCGCCGCTTCGGTCCGCGTGAGTCCTCAGCCACCTACATGCGCCCCTTCCACCTCGAGACCATCGCCAACCGCTTCCCGACCCTCAAGATCATCGGCGCCCACCTCGGCGGCACCGGCAACTATGACGAAGCCGCCTCCGTCGCCCGCTGGCGGCGCTGGGTCTACTTCGACATGTCCGGTGGCCGCACCATCGAGCGCCACGCCGTCGAGCGCGGCCTCATCGGCAAGGAGTTCGCCATCGAGAAGCTGATCTTCGGCTCGGACTGCCCCGCCGACGAGGTGCACGAGCACGTCGAACGCTTTGTAGGCATCTTCGATCAACTCGGCCTCACCGACGCCGAGAAGGACCAGATCTGGTACCGCAACGCCGCCGAGCTCTTCGGCCTCGAAGAGTCCGTCTGGGCGGAGGAGTAGCTGTTCCTGAGACCACGGCCGCTTGCTCCTTGGCCCCTCCCCAGATACAATCGCGGCACTTGCGACAGCCAGACTCGTCGTATTTGACCCAACGACCCCCCTGGGGCCCGATCTAATTTTGCAGGCAGAAGAAGACACTACCGATATGCAGGCTGAAGAGCCCTTTGAGACGACGCCGCGTCTAGAAGTCATAGCGCCGTCTATCCTGCGCTCCTCGAAGGTACCCCTGCTGGTGGCCGTCTTCAGCGTCGGCCTGCTGCTCTACCTCACTATCGAGCCCACCAAGCCCTGGATCCTTCTCGTCGTCACCGCCCTCGTTGCTCTCGGCGCCGATGGCATCCTGCGCGAGCACCCGCACTCTGCCCGGCAAGACGACATCGCCTGGACGGCGCCCCTGCTCTTCCTGCCGACCCTGCTGACCCTGGGCGCCGGGCTCTTCCTTGAGGATGCTCTCAGCGGCTACTGGGTCGTCCCCGGTGTGATCATTTGCGCCGGTCTCATGGCGGGCGCTCTCTATGCTGAGCACGCCTCGATTGACGGCGACAGCGATGTCTACCCCACGGCCCGCTTCGTCCTCAACATCGTTACCTACCTGACCGCCTTCGCCCTCTACGCGGTCGTCTACGCCTTCGACGTATCGCTGGTCCCCGCGGCGCTGACCGTCGGACTCGTAAGTCTGCTGCTCTCGGTCGAAGTGCTGCGCGAGGCCGAAGCCGATCCCATGCGCGCCCTGGCCTTCTCCGGCGTTGTCGGACTCATCGTTGCAGAGGCGCGCTGGGCCCTCTACTTCCTGCCGCTGGAGAGCTACTTGGCGGGCGTCTTCCTGCTGCTCGTTTTCTACCTGACCAGCGGCCTCGTCCAGCACCACCTCAACGAGGACCTGCGACCGCCCGTCGTCAGCGAGTTCGTGATGATCGCCGTCCTCGGCATCGTCATCGTCACCCTCGGCCGCCTCTTCGAGGGCGGCGCTTAGATTCTTTGCTCAAGAGCTCATTTATGCCCAAGCTTTCAGCCTGGGGTGTTTGATTTCAAGCGATAGAGGGCTGAGTCACCCATCTCATGCCGTGGCTAGATCCTGACCTTCAGCGCCTCCGCCAGGGCCGGCCATCGCTCGCGCAGCGTCGCATCGACGCTCGCCTCGCCTAAACCCGCCGCTGTCCGCAGGAAAACCGTCTGCACGTGACCGGTATCGACGCTGAACGGTAGGACCGCCAGCAGTTCGACACCCGCCGCCAGCTGCCCCAGCGTCTTTTCGTCCTCCGGCGCCTCGGCCAGCGCCTCTACAAAACCCGCCAGCGTCTCCTGCATGATCAGCGTCAGCCGCTCCGTCTCGAAGCCGACGCCGGCTAGCTCCGCCTCATTGAGCGCGCTCCGCGCCGACGGCGAGTCGAACGTCTCCTGGCTGAGCGCTCGTTCGAGCTGCAGGTCGAGCGCGATCTGGGACGCCAGGCTCAGCCCGTGCGGCAGCGGCAGGCCAATCGACCTTACGAAGCGGATTAGCGATAGGTTCTCCTCATGCAAGCGCCGGTAGGACTCCTCGGCCTGATCGAGAGCCGGGTCGAGGATGCCACGCGTGATCTTCCTCTGCTCGTCCCGGAATACGGAGTGCAGCGACAGCTCCCCGTCCGTGAAATGCTCCGCCAGGTATCGCACCAGCGCCGCCGTATCGCCCTGAGCGAATAACTCTCCCGTCTCTTCGACTAAGCGCTGATAGGCCTCCGGGTCATCCACCGCGTTGAGGCCACCCGATAGGTTCTGGTCGCCGAAGTGCAGTAGGCCGAAATAGAACGGCAGCGACTCCTGGGTCACAACCGAGGACGCGGTCCCGCGCCCCAGCGCCAGCACCGTCCGGCCGCTCTCCTTCAGGCTGACGTCATGGCGTTGCACCACGTAAGAGCCGATCTCTGCCTTGTCATCGTAGTTATGAAACACGGAGCTGACCGCGTAGTGCGCCGCCAGCCGTTTCAGGTCGATCTTCGCCGTGTCCACGTAACGGCGGTAGACGCCGGCTCCGCTGCCCTGCTCGGGCAGGTTGCTCCGCGCCGCCGCCAGCCGCTCCAGAAAGCCCTCTTCAAGGCCGCCGCCGTCCAACTCTTCCGCCAGCTGGATCGCCCGCGCCGCGTGCCTTAGCGCTTGCTGCGTCTCGATACCGGAGACGTCGTCGAAGAACCAGGCGCAGCTGGCATACATCAACAGCGATTGCCTCTGCAGCTCCAGCAGCTTCAGTGCCCGCCTCGATTCGTCTTCACTGAGGGCCCGCGACGCCTGCTTCGCCAGAAACGCCTCCGCCTTCTGCCTCGACCGGTCCAGCGCGACTTCGATGTGCGCTTCCCGCGCTGCCCAGGGATCCCGCAGCAGCCCCACCGCCTGCGATTCGTAGAGCCGGATCAGCTCCTCGCGTAGCCAGTCCAGCGCCTGCCGCAACGGCGCGCGCCAGCCCTGATTCCAGCCCTCGTGCCCGCCCATGTTGCAGCCGCAATCGCTACGCCAGCGTTCGACGCCGTGAGCGCAGCTCCAGGACGTGTTCTCGGCAATCTCGACTTCGTACTCGGGCGGATGCAGCTCCAGGAACTCTCCGTAGTTGGTCAGCCGCGCCTGCTCCCGGCTCTCGATAGCCTCCAAGGCGAAGGCCAGCCCCATCTCGGCGAGGCGGTGGTGATGGCCGTAGGTCTCACCGTCGGTCGCGATATGCGCCAGCCGCGGCGATTCGTCCTCCGCTACCGACTCAGTCAGCCTCTGCGCAAACGTCTCGCCATTCGCCACCAGCCGCTCGAATGCCACCGCCCGCGATAGCGACCCATTGTAGAAAAGGAGGCTGATTTCCCGCCCCGATGGCAGCTTGGCCAGGTATGCCCGCGAGGTATCCACCCCAGCGTCATCCACGTCCTGCCACTCTGCCTGGTCATCTGCCTGTAGCGGTCGAGTCTTAGCGGCCTGATGAGGAGCGAGCAGCGTGAAGAGAATCCCTTGCTCGGCCAGCGCCTCCAGCGTCGGCGTGTCCACCGCGGCCTCGGGTAGCCACATGCCCTCCGGCTTGCGCCCGAAGCGGTGCTCGAAGTCGCGGATGCCCCAGCCGACCTGGGTACGCTTATCACGCTCGTTGGCCAGCGGCATGATGATGTGGTTGTAGGCCTGCGCCAGCGCCGATCCGTGTCCCTGGAAGCGCTGACGGCTCTGCCGGTCCGCCGCCAGGATCGCCTCATAGATCGCCGGCGCCTGGCGCTCCATCCAGGTGAATAACGTCGCGCCGAAGTTGAAGCTGATCCAGGCGTAGTTGTTGACGACGCGCTGCAGGTAGCCCTCGCCGTCCATGATCCGCGCTTCCGCCATCGGCCCGTAGCACTCGGCCGCGATGCGCTCGTTCCAGTCGTGATAGGGCGCCGCGGAGTCCTGCGCCTCGATCGCGTCCAGCCAGGGGTTCTCCCGCGGTGGCTGGTAGAAGTGCCCGTGGACGCAGACGTAGCGACTCAAGCTTCTGTCTCGGGCTGCAAGAACACCGCTCCCAGAGGCGGCAACGTCAGCATTACCGACCACCTCTGACCCTGATACGGCACCGGCGCAGCATCGACGGCGCCGTAGTTGCCGGCACCGCTGCCGCCGTAAATCTCCGCGTCGCTGTTGAACATCTCGCGCCAGCGCCCGGGCGACGGCACACCCACTCGATAGTTGTAGCGCGGCACCGGTGTGAAGTTAAACGCCGTGACGACAGCATCCCCTTCGTCCTTGCCTCTACGCATGAAGGCCAGAGTGCTGCGCTCGCCGTCGTTGGCCTCAAGCCATTGGAAGCCGGCCCAGTCGCAGTCCAGCTCGTGCAGTGCCGCCTCGGATCGATAGAGCCGGTTCAGGTCCGACACAACTTGCTGCAGGCCGGCGTGATGTTCGTACTGCGTCAGGCGCCAGTCCAGCTCATCGTCGTGCCGCCACTCGCTCCACTGGCCGAACTCGTCGCCCATGAACAACAGCTTCTTACCCGGCTGGGCGTACATGTAGGCATAGAGCAGCCGCAGGTTCGCAAAACGCTGCCAGTCATCCCCCGTCATCTTGCCGATCAGCGATCCCTTGCCATGGACCACCTCATCGTGCGAAAGCGGCAGCGCAAAGTTCTCGTTGAACGCGTAGAGCGCCCGGAAGGTAATCTCACCGTGGTGGTAGCGCCGGTGCACCGCCTCGCGCGAAAAGTACTCCAGCGTGTCGTGCATCCAGCCCATGTCCCACTTCAGGTCGAAGCCCAGCCCGCCGACGTAGGTCGGCCGCGACACCATCGGCCAGGCCGTCGATTCTTCGGCCATCATCAGGACGCCCGGAAACTCCCGGTGCACATCGATGTTCAGCCGCCGCAGGAAGTCGATAGCCTCCAGGTTCTCGCGGCCGCCGTACTGGTTCGGCATCCACTCTCCCGCCTTGCGCGAGTAGTCCAGATACAGCATCGACGCCACCGCATCCACCCGCAGCCCGTCAGCGTGGTACTTGTCCAGCCAGAATATGGCGCTGCTCAGCAGGAAGCTGCGCACCTCGTTGCGGCCGTAGTTGAAGATCCAGCTGTTCCAGTCCGGGTGGAAGCCCTTCTCCGGAAAGGCGTGCTCGTAGAGATGGCTGCCATCGAAGTAGCCCAGGCCGAACTCGTCCGTAGGAAAGTGCGATGGCACCCAATCCAGGATCACGCCGATGCCCTGCTGATGCAGGTAGTCGATCAGGTACATGAAGTCCTGGGGCGTGCCGTAGCGGCTCGTCGGCGCGAAGTAGCCCGTGGTCTGGTAACCCCAGGAGCCGTAAAAGGGATGCTCCATTACCGGCAGGAACTCGACGTGGGTGAAGCCGAGGCGCTGCAGATACTCGGCCAGCGGCTGCGCCAGCTCCCGATAGGTCAGCGGCCGGCCGCCGTCGTCCGCCTGCCGTCGCCACGAGCCAATATGCATCTCGTAGATCGATACCGGCGAGGCGAGCGTCTGCCGCTCCTCCCGGCCTGCCATCCACTCCGCATCATCCCAGCGGTACTCAAGATCCCAGACCACCGAGGCCGTCCGCGGCGGCAGCTCGGCGTAAAAGGCGTACGGGTCGGCTTTGTCCGCCTCGTAGCTGCCATGACGCGAGCGCACGTGGTACTTGTACACGGCCCCGAAGCCCAGGTCTGGCACGAAGCCCTCCCAGACACCCGATTCGCCGCGCATCGATAGCGGATTCGCGTCCACGTCCCAGCGGTTGAAGTCGCCGGCCACGGAGACGCTCTCGGCGTCCGGCGCCCACACGCCGAAGTGCACACCAACCCGGCCGTTCTGCGTCACCCGGTGCGCCCCTAGCTTCTCGTACAGGCGCAGGGCTGTGCCTTCGTTGAATAGGTAGATGTCGTCGTCGCTCAGGCGGCTCAAGGCCTGCTCGTTCATGCCCGCGCCTCCCTGGCCTCGATCCCCTCACTCAGCCGTGGCTTCCTAGCCTCAGCGTCAACTCGGGGTCGCAGACTCGTTAGCGTCGTCAGCGCCTGCCGCACCTGCGACAGCTCCTGCATCTCTTCGAGGCTGTAACGGGCCCGGCGCCGCCAGTTCGGGTGCTGGTGGTCCAGCGTCCCAGGCATGTTCTGCGATTCGTCTTCCAGCCAGAGGTCCTCCAGGTTGACCATCACCCGCTCTGCCCGGCTGCCCGCCAGCACCGCCAGGAGGCCGCGAAAGACCTCCTCCAGCCCCGCGTCCTCCTCGATCAATCCCCGCCGGCGCATGTAAGCGACCAGCGCTGCTTTCTGCTTCTGCCGCTCCTGCTTCTCCAACTCGGCTCGCTCGGCGTCCAGCACTCCCAGCCCCACCCGCTTATCGATGTCGCTGCCCTGCCAGAACGCCGCGAAGGGCGGCAGGTCATGCGTGCCAAAGCTGGCGACGACTCCTCGCGGCGGCGTCCGGAACGGCAGCGACTCGTCCGTCCGCAGCTCGATCATCATCACGTACATGCGCGCGATCGCGTGCTCGGCCAGGCCATCGTTGACCCGCACCGGCACGATGCCCAGGTTCTCGCCGGCAATCACCGCCTGGTTGCGCTGCGACTCCAGCGTGTGCACCGCGTATAGCTCTTCGGCGGGATAGCGCACGTAGACGCCATCGGCGGCGCCACCGCCCCGCGGTATCCAGTAGAGCCGGTGCAGCCCCATCGCGTGGTCGACGCGCAGCATCCCGGCGACGCTCAGGTGGTGTCGTAAATAGGCCTGCACGTGCTCATGGCCGGAGCGGCGCAGCGCCTCCGGGCTCAGCGGCGCGAAACCCCAGTTCTGACCCGAGGTCGTGACAATGTCCGGCGGCGCGCCCACGCTCATCCCGGACGCGAACAGCTCCTGGTAGCGCCAGGCGTCGTAGCCCAGCGCGTGTACCCCGACCGGCAGGTCGAGATACAGCCCCGTCCCGGCCGCTCGCGACTTCGCCCCCGTGGCCTGCATCTGCGCATCGACCCGCCACTGGGCGTAGGCGTAATAGCGCGCCACCGCCTCGTCGTAGTCTCCGAGGGCCAGGCCGCCGGCGCGCTGCCGCGATGGCCACTCCCGCCAGTTCGGCCCCAGCCGCTCAATCGCCGCCCGAAACCGCGCATAGTCTTCCGCTTCCGGTCGCTCCTGGAGATACGCCTCGAAGTCAGCCCTTCGCGATGTAGCTCCCTCGAAGAACGCCCGCGCTTCGGCTTCGAGGACGGCACGCTTCCGTGCCATCGCCTGCCTGTAGTCGACCAGCCCGTCCCTGTCCGGCGGCGCCCCGGCCTCTCCCGCGTCGATATAGAGCTCGTTCCAGAAGAGGCGGCTCACCGGCGCGTAAGGACTGGGGTCAAACGGCTCCTCCAGGAACGATGCCAGCAGGGGCAACGTCCCCACGAACCCCGCGCCTTGCTTCGACGCCCACTCGACCAGCCCCTGCAGCTCCGTCAGGTCGCCGATACTTCCGCGCTTTGAGTGCAGCGCGTACAGGGGCAGGAAGACGCCCCACTGCTTCTCGATGGCCGGAGCATGGGCCCGCCGTGGCGCGGCGATCAGCCGTGAAGTCAGTGTCCGGCCCGCCACCTCGATGGTCAGCGCGTGATAGCCCAGCGGCGTCTCGCCCTCGACCGGCAGAGCCAGAGCCACGTGGCTCTCGCCCGCGATCTTGCGCCTCGAGATCTCCGTCAGCGCTTCCAGCCGCCCGTGTCCTTTACGCTGCTCTCCGCCCTCGAGCTCAAGCCGCCATTCGACTTCGCCCTGGCGCTCTCGCTCCGGCAGCCTTAGCTCGACCGGCGGCAAAGCGCCCTCCCAGGCGATCAGCACCGGCTCCAGATGCCAGTCCCACCGCGACAGCACCCGCTCCCGGATCGCCGGCCTCAGGTCGCGTGATGTCTCGATTGGCGCGCCGAGGCCGCGCAACGCCGCCAGCAGCGACTCCGGTCGCGCCTCCACGCTGGCGGCGTCCATACCGATGTAGCTGGTCTGGACACCGTAAAGGCGCGCGAGCCGGCGTAGCAGAGCCGGCTCAGTCTGGGGGCGAGGACTCAAGGTTCGGCCTGCAGGATCTCCAGGATTCCGCGCAGCGGCACGTTGAGCCAGGCCGGGCGGTTGTTGATCTCATAGCCGACTTCGTAGACGGCTTTCTCCAGGGTATATATGTCGAGCAGCAGCTCCTGCTCGCGGCGGTCGGTCGTCAGGAAACCGGCCCGTTGCGCCGTCTGCAGGTAAGAGCCGAGAAAGATGCTGCTGACCCAGGCCTGCCAGAAGCGACCCCAGCCCAGCGCAATGACTTCAGCATCCGGCGAAAGGCCGGCGTCTCGCTCCTCCCGCAGCGCCGCATGCACCGCATAGTCCAGCGAGCGCAGCATGCCGGCCACGTCCCGCAGCGGCGACCGCTTGATCCGCCGCTCGCTAATCGTCCGCGCCGGCTCGCCCTCGAAGTCCGTAATCACAAAGTCGTTGCCTGTGTAGAGCACCTGGCCGAGGTGAAAGTCACCATGGGAGCGGATGCGTAGCGAGGTCAGTGGACGGCCGGTAAGACCTCGAAACCGGTCGAGGATCGTCGACTCTAGCTCCAGCACCTGACTCACCTCCGGCGGCACATCTCCTCCCGAACGGGCCATCTGCCCCAGCAGCACAAAGCTGTTCGTCGTCAGGTTGCGCATGGACTGGTAAAGGCCGCGCTGGTAGTAGGGCGTAAAGGGCTCGGCCGCAAAGGCGGGCGAATTTTCTCCTGCCTCAAACAAGGCGCCGTGCAACTCAGCCGTGCGCAGGCCCAGCAGCCGGGCCGACTCCGCAAACGGCCCGATCATTTCGGCCACCAGCATCGGAGGTTCCTCCTCTGTCAGGCGCATCAGATTAGCCGCCGTCGAAGGCGGCGTCGTCACTTCCGTCCCCGAAGCCAGAGCGCGGTCGAAGAAGTCGCGCAGGGTGTCCAGGGTGTACTCCCAGGCATCGCCTTCCTTCTGCACGTACTGATGCACCACAGCCAGGGTGGTCGGCTCTTCGCGCTGCCGGTAGTACTCGATCGCCCCCGTGACGCGCGGCGTAGAGGCGAAACCAGCCTCGGTCAGCATCCGGCCGATCTCGTAGTCCGGGTTCAGCCCAGGCTCCAGCTTGCGATAGAGCTTCAGGATCATCTTGTCGCCGTAGACCACGGACGTGTTGCTCTGGTCGCCGCGCAGCAGGTTGGGCTTGGCGCCGTCCTCGACGCCGACCTGCCGGAACGCGCTCGTCCGTAGCCCCACAATTTCACCGCGGCGCGTCTTCAGATGCTGCCGCACCCTCACGGAGCGCAGCACCATCGATGCGAAGCCCTCGTCGTACATCGCGTCGAAGAGCAGCCCTTCCTCCCCGGTCGCGGCCGACTTCAGACGCAGCAGCACGGCCTCGGGTGTCTGCCGCAGCCGCTGGAAGGCCTGCTCACCGGTTTCGTAAGTCAGAGGCAGGAGGTAGGTATCCGGCGTCCCCTCCGAGTACTGCACGTTGACGAAAGTCAGATAGATCGTCGTGCCCTCGCGCGTGATCGGCACGGCTTCCTCGATGGTGGCGGAGCGCATGCGCCGCCCCTTGCCCGCGAACCAGCGCTGCCCGGCCAGGAACGCCGGTAGCTCCTCCGAGAGCACGCTGCTCTCCGGGTTAGCCAGGATCTCTTCCCAGCCACGGCGCACGGTTCTCGCCGGCGCCTGGCCGTCCTCCGACAGCCACATCGGCCGGCCGGAGGCGGTCTTCTGCGGCTCCACCGAGAACCAGTAGAAGCTGTGCGGCCCCAGGGTCACGAAGTAAGGCGCCTCGCCAACCGGCGGCATCTCAATCCGGCCGAACATCTCGATCGGCACCATGCCCCGGAACTCCGAAAGGTCCATCGACACGCCCTGCGCGAACCGCGACAGGTTGGCGATGATCAGGATGCGCTCGTCCTCAAACCGCCGGATGAAGGCCAGGACCTTGCGGTTGTCCGGCTGCAGGAACTCCAGGCTGCCCCGCCCGAAGGCCTTGTAGCGCTTGCGCAGGGCGATCAGGCGCTTCGTCCACCAGAACAGCGAGTGCTGGTTCTGATACTGCGCCTCCACGTTCACGGTCTCGTAGTGGTACTCCGGGTCGATGATCACCGGCAGGTAGAGCTTTTGAGGGTTGGCGCGGGAAAAGCCGGCGTTGCGGTCCGCGCTCCACTGCATCGGCGTGCGCACACCGTTGCGGTCACCCAGATAGACGTTGTCCCCCATGCCGATCTCGTCGCCGTAGTAGATCACCGGCGTCCCCGGCATCGAGAACAGCAGCCCGTTCATCAGCTCCACGCGGCGGCGGTGGTTGCCCAGCAACGGCGCCAATCGCCGCCGGATGCCGAGGTTGATCCGCATGCGCTGCTCCACGGCGTAGACGCGGTACATGTAGTCCCGCTCTTCGTCCGTCACCATCTCCAGCGTCAGCTCGTCATGGTTGCGCAGGAAGACGGCCCACTGGGTGTTCTCCGGGATCGCCGGCGTCTGCCGCAAGATATCGACGATGGGGAAGCGGTCCTCCATGTGGATGGCCATGAACAGACGCGGCATTAGCGGGAAGTGGAACGCCATCTGACAGAGGTCGCCGTCACCAAAGTAAGCGACCGCGTCCTCCGGCCACTGGTTCGCCTCCGCCAGCAGTATCCGGTCCTGGAAGTTAGCGTCGATGTGAGCGCGCAGATTGCGGAGGAATTCGTAGCCTTCGGGCAGATTCTCGCAACTCGTGCCCTCACGCTCGTAGAGGTAGGGGATGGCGTCCAGCCGCAGACCATCGACGCCCATCTCCAGCCAGATGTCCATCACCCGCATAATCGCCTCGTGCACGCGGGGGTTATCGAAGTTCAGGTCCGGCTGATGGCGATAGAAGCGGTGCCAGTAATACTGCCCGGCTACCTGGTCGAAGGACCAGTTGGACGATTCGAAGTCCTTGAAAATTATCCGCGCGTCTTTGTACCTGTCCGGCGTGTCGCTCCAAACGTAGAAGTTGCGCGCCGCCGATCCCGCCCTGGCCCGCCGCGCCCGCTGAAACCAGGGGTGCTGGTCCGACGTGTGGTTGCAGACCAGCTCCGTGATCACCCTGAGCCCGCGACGGTGCGCCTCGCGGATGAACGTCCGCACGTCGCGCATGTTGCCGTAGGAGGGATTTACGTCCGTGTAGTCGCCGATGTCATAGCCGTCGTCCAGCAACGGCGACGGGTAGAACGGCAGTAGCCAGATCGCCGTGACGCCCAGGTCCTTGAGATAGTCGAGCTTTTGACTCAGACCCGCGAAGTCACCGATGCCGTCATCGTTGCTATCGAAAAAGGCGCGCACGTGCACCTCATAGATGACGGCGTCCTTGTACCACTGCGGGTCGCTCTGGACGGAGGTTGCTGCCAGTTCCGTGTCTGCCATATCCCTCACAGACTATTCTATGGACTCACCTTCGTGCCGGTCGCTTCAGGTGCAGGACGTGCGCCGGCAGCACGTGCGGGTTCAGCTCCACGTAGTTCCATTCTCCCTGCCAGCTGTAGTAGGCGTCATCCAGCAGGTCGTGCACCTGGTACGGCTCCGCATCACCAATCTCCAGGTCGAGCAGCGGCACACGCAGCCAGCCGGACTGCGTCGCGTGCGGGTCCAGGTTGACGGCGACAATGATCACGTCCTCGCCGTCCTGGCTGGTCTTCATATAGGCGATGATCTGCTCGTTGTTCAGCTCCAGGAAGCGCAGCGTGTCGTTGCGCTGCAGGGCTGCATGCTCGCGCCGCACCCGGTTCACCCGCGCGATCAGCTCTCGCAGGCTGTGCTCCGCCGTCACGTCCCAGTGCCGCAGCTCATACTTCTCCGAGTGCAGGTACTCCTCGCTGCCAGGCTCCCGCGCCTGCGATTCGCCCAGCTCGAAAGCGGGGCCGTAGATGCCGTAGCTGGCGCTCAGCGTCGCCGCCAGGATCATCCGGATCACGAAGGCGGGCCGGCCGTTGTGCTGGAGGTACTCGTTGAGAATGTCCGGCGTGTTGGGCCAGAGGCTGGGCCGGAAATACTCTCTTATCTCGGTCTGGGTCAGCTCCGTGAAGTACTGCGTCAGGTCCCACTTCTGGTTGCGCCAGGTGAAGTAGGTGTAGGACTGGCTGAACCCCGCCTTCGCTAGGTAGTACATCGTCTTCGGCCGCGTGAAGGCCTCGGAGAGGAAGATCGCTTCCGGATAGCCGGCCTTGATCCGGCCGATAAGCCACTCCCAGAAGCTGAACGGCTTCGTATGCGGGTTATCGACGCGGAAGACACGCACGCCTTGCTCTGCCCAGAACCGGACGACGCTCTCCAGCTCCAGCCACAGGGCCTGCCAGTCTTCCGTCTCGAAGTCGATAGGGTAGATGTCCTCGTAGCGCTTCGGCGGGTTCTCGGCGAATCGGATCGACCCGTCTGCCCGATGTTTGAACCACTCCGGGTGCTCTTTGACGTACGGATGGTCCGGCGAAGCCTGGAAGGCGATATCGATGGCGACCTCCATGTCGCGCCCGCGCGCCGCCTCCACCAGCGCCCGGAAGTCCTCCAGCGTCCCCAGAGCGGGATCCACGTCCTTGTGGCCGCCCTCGTGAGAGCCGATGGCCCAGGGGCTGCCGGGGTCGTCCGCGCCGCGCACCACCGAGTTGTTCTTGCCCTTGCGGTTGGTCTCGCCGATCGGGTGGATCGGCGGCAGGTAGAGGATGTCGAAGCCCATCTGCTCCACATACGGCAGCCAGGCGATCGTTGTCCGGAACGTCCCGTGCTTGCCCGCCACGGGCGCGGTCGACCGCGGGAATAGCTCGTACCAGGCGCTGAAGCGCGCCCGCTCCCGCTCCACCAGAATGCGTTGGCCGCTGTCGTAAAGCACCTTGCCCTGACGGTCGCCCTGGCGGTCCATCAGCTCCGCCAGGGACTCCTCAACCGCGATCTCACTGCGCAGCTCCGGCGCCCAGTCTTTCTCCATGGCATCGGCGCGCTGCTCCAGGCGCAGGGCATCATCGCCGGTAGCGCGATGGCTCGCCTCTCGCACCAGCCGCGACCCTTCCATCAGCTCCACCGCAACGTCCTGGCCGGCCGCGATGCGCTTTCTCAGGTCACGCTGCCAGGTCCGGAACCGATCCGGCCACGCCTCGATCATGTAGGTGTAGGTCGCTATGCCGTCGGCGTAGAATTCGCCGCGCCAGCGGTCGTTGACCAGGAGTGCCATCGGCGTCTCGCGCCAGCCGGTCTCGCCCTCCCGGCGGTAGAGGACACGGCAAGCCAGCTCGTCGTGGCCATCCGTGAATATGTCGGCTTCCACCCGTACCAGGTCGCCACTCACGCGCTTCACGGCGAAGCGCCCGCCATCGACCTCGGGCTGCACCTTCTCGATAACGAGGCGCCGGCGGCTCTTCAGCTCGCCTTTCAGTCCCGGCAAGAACGCGTCTCCTTAGCTGCTCGGTTGAGCCGTCCCAGCGTCAACCACCACTTCCCCAGGCTCTCATCGATAGTATTGCATCCGCGTATCCGAGACATTCGGGCAATCCCTTATATCTGATTACAGGGGCGTTACGGCGTATTCTGGACGCGTGATTCTGAGCCGTGTCTGCCATCAGCGCCGATATTTCCGGCTGGCTTGCGGCCTTGCTCTCGGCCTCGCCTTGCTTTCGGCCTGCAGCAGTGACGCCGACAACGATCCTCTCGGCGGCGGCCCTCGCTTCCTCGTGGCCGGCGCCAACGTCATCACGGAGCGGACCGCCACCGAGCAACGCATCCTGCTGGGCTATGATGATGGCTCCTTCCTCTTCGATGCCGGCATCGGGCCGGAGGGCCAACGCATCGCCTTCATCCGCCAGCTGCCCGCTACGACTGACGCCGGGGGCGAGGTCGACTTCGGCTCCGACGTCTACTTGGCCGACAGCGATGGCAGCCGCCCTCGCAACGTCCTGGCCCATTCCCAGGCTGGCGAGTTCATGCGCAACCCAACCTGGCTCAACAACAATGAGCTGCTGGTTAACGTCCGTGGCCGCGACCGCAACGGCCAGCCCGACCTGCGCATAGAGGTCCTCGACCTCGGCACCGGCGCCCGCAAGCGGTTGATCGATAACGCCGTTGAGATCGCCCTCTCGCCCGACCGCAAGCGCATCGTCTATGTCTTGATTGACCCGGAGACGCGGATCGAGCGCCTTACGGTCAGCGACCTCGATGGGGCCAACTCCATCCCCCTGACGCCGGAAACCAGCCCCCTGGTCTTCATCAGCTCCCTCGCCTGGTCACCGGACGGAACGACCATCGGCTTCACCTCCGCCGACCCCTCAACGGGCGCTGTGGCCCCCGAACCCGGCTCCGGCGGCGCCCTTGCGCACCCAACTTTGCAGGACGTCTGGCTCGTCCGGCCCGATGGCTCTAACCTCCATCGGCTCGCCGAGCTGGCTGAGAGTCAGCCCTCGATCGCCTGGTCCAGCGATAGCAAGAGCCTCTACGCCGTCGGCCTCGCCGGCTTCTGGCGCATCGACCCGGCAACCGGCGCCATGGAAGTCATTGCCCCCGGCATCCCCTTCGCCCAGATCCGCCTCCTCAGCGACTGATCCTTGTCATCCTTGTATGTCGGGCCAGCGGTAGAGTACAGGGCGGAGGGAGGCAGGCCGTGTCATCCGAGGCGCGAGGAATCTCGCACTGGATGACCATCCCTACTCTTTCATCCTGATCCGGGTAACGTTCATGCCCAGGGTTCAGCCCTGAGTATCGACCGGCCGTCCGTTCGTTCGCAGACGCCTCGCTAACGTTGCGTCCTGCGCGCCTCAGCGCTAACGTCTAATCCGTGGAGATGACATCGCCCCTCGGACCCCTGGTCCTCGCCGGCTCCGGTGAATACACCCCCACCATGGACATCGTCGACCGCTATCTCCTGGAGCAGTGCGGCGACAAAGTGGTCCTCATCGCCACTTCATGCGCGCAGGAAGGCGAGGAGCGCATGACCTGGTGGGAGCAGCTAGGCATCGCTCAGTTCCTGCGCTTCGGCGTCGTCGCTACACCCGTCCGCATCGTCGATAGCGCCGACGCCAACGTCCCGGAGCACGCCGAACGCATCGCCGCGGCGGACATCATCTGGTTCTCCGGCGGCAGCCCGCCGTACCTGGCCCAGGCCTTCAACGAGACCGCCTGCTTCCGCGCCCTCGAAGCCGCCAACCGGCGCGGCGCTGCCGTCGCCGGCTCCAGCGGCGGCCTCGGCGTCCTCAACGTCGATATGCCATCCCTCCAGATCGACGCGCCGCCCGGGCCCACCGGCCTCGGCCTGGCAGCGCCGATTCGCGCCATGGCTCACTTCGACCGCATGGAAGCCCGCCGCCCCGAGGCCATCGAACGCACCGTCGGCGCCTTGCTCCCCGGCCAAAAGGCCATCGGCGTCGATGAGGACACCGCTATCGTCTGGACCAAAGGCGCCTGGCACGTCATGGGCCACAAGCGCGCCGTCGTCTACGAAAGCGACCTCTCGCGCACGATCTTCCATCCCGGCGCCGTGATCGACATCCTGCCGCCACCCACTCGGAGCCTATCCCTCTCCAAGTGACCGCGCCTCCAAACCGGCAACGAAGGACGAGGGTGTCAACGCTCACGCTTATTCTGTCGCTGCGAGCCATCGGCGACAGCCGAGGCGTGGCAACCTTTGATTGCCGTCCGCAACCCACGGCCCCTCAGCGAAGAACACCTATGAGCCTTGACTATGAGCGACGGCGAACGATCTGACCCTCATCCCAACGAATCCCTCGCCGCCGAAGCCTACTGCTACCTCACGACCACCGGCCGCGTTACCGGCCTCCCGCGCCAGATCGAGATCTGGTTCGCCCTCCAGGGCCGCCGCCTCTATCTCCTCGCCGGCTCTCGCTACAAAGCCGACTGGGTCCGCAACCTGCGCAAGCAGCTCCGTGTCCGCGTCCGCATCGGCGCCACGACCTTCGACGCCACCGCCACGATCGTCACCGATCCTGACGAAGACGCGCTCGCCCGCCGGCTCCTCATCGAGAAATACGAAGGTGGCTACGCCGGCAGCCTGACGCGCTGGGGCCGCACCGCCCTCCCCGTCGCCATCGACCTGGACGCTTAGCGCCTGACTTCTCGAACGTCGCTGAGCGCAAGCGGGAGTGCAGCGGAGCGCAGCCCGCGCCGGAGAGCATGAGGGGTGTCCCCTCACTCACTCCTTCTTCCTCAACCAAGACTGAGCGGAGCAAACCAGCGCGATAGCGCGCGGGATTCGCAGCGCCGTCTCAGAGATACGTCACGAAGTTGACACACCTCCTCAAATCTCGCTAAATTACCTTTTGCCCCTAAGGAGGCTCGTCGATGGACGCTGTCATCCGCTCCGGCGGAAAGCAATACCGTGTGCACGAAGGTAGCGTGCTTGATGTAGCCAGTCTGGTCGCTGAGCCCGGCAGCCGCGTCGAGTTGCGCGACGTCCTTCTCGTCTCCGATGGCGACAAGGTCACCGTCGGAGCGCCCAACGTCGCGGACGCCGTCGTCGTCGCCGAAGTCGTGGAGCACGGCAAGGGCCGTAAAGTCATCAACTTCAAGTTCAAGGCGAAGACGCGCTATCGCCGCAAGCGCGGCCACCGCCAGGGCTATACCCGGCTCACCGTCCAGACCATCCGCATCGGCGACGCTCCGGCTTCCGAAACCACCGCCGCGCCCCGGCGCCGCGCCCGCCCCCAGGCCGGAGCCGAGACCGAGCCGGCCGCAATCGAAGAGCCAACCGCCGTCGCGACCGAAGCGGCCGAGACCGCGGCAGAAACGCCTGCCACGCCGCGACGCCGTCGCCGCGCCGGCGAGGCCGAGTCACAGGAATAAGTCATGGCCCACAAAAAAGCAGGCAGCAGCACCAAGAACGGCCGCGATAGCAACGCCAAGCGTCTCGGCGTAAAGCGCTACGACGGCCAGCTCGTCCTTCCCGGGACGATTATTATTCGCCAGCGCGGCACCCGCGTCCACCCCGGCAATAACGTCGGCCTTGGGCGGGACCACACCATCTTTTCCCTCGTCGAGGGCAAGGTGAAGTTTGAGCCCTTCGCCAAGGGACGCCGCAAGAAGGTCAGCGTCTACTCTCCGGAGGTCTTCGCGACCATGGTGCCGGCCCCAACTCCGGCTGGAGCAGTAGCCTGATGCGTGAAAAGATCCACCCCAACTACGTCGAAGCGACGATCATCTGCGCTTGCGGCAATACCTGGAAGACCCGCTCCACCCAGGAGATGGTCCACCTCGATATTTGCAGCAACTGCCACCCCTACTTCACGGGCGAGCAGCGCATCGTCGACACCGCCGGCCGCGTCGAGCGCTTCCGCAAGCGCTACGAGAACGTGCCCGCGCGCCGCGGCCGCTAAAGCAATACCTCAGCCTGGAAGGCTGGGGCATAAACCGGACCTACCCAAACCCAAAGGAAGAGGCGTCACGCGGCGTGACGCCTCTTCTCTTAGCCGCGATGGGGGCTATCTGTCCTGCTGGCCTGGCCGGGCTGTCCCTGCCCAGGGTTCTGGCCCTGGCCTGGACGTTATGCCTGTATCACCGTCGTACCCGCCGTCCACGCGGCGAAAGGCGCGGGTTGACAATCCGATTCATAGCCATCTAGATTGCGCCCAATTCAGAAGGAGGCTAACGCTCATGTTTAAGGATATGCTGACCGGCTTCAGGGCTTTCCTCTTCCGAGGCAACGTTATTGACCTCGCGGTCGCCGTCGTCATCGGCATCGCTTTCGGCGCCGTGGTCGATTCGGTGGTCTCTGGGCTGATCACACCTCTCATCGCTATGATCGTCGGCGAGTCCAGCCTCGCCAGCCTGACCTTCACGATCAACGACGCGGTCTTCTTCTACGGCAGCGTCATCGACCAGATCATCTCGTTCGTCGCGGTGGCCGCCGTGATCTACTTCTTCGTAATCACGCCGATGAACATGTTCCTCGAACGCAGCAGGCGCGGCGAAGTCCCGGCCGACACGACTACCAAGAGCTGCCCCGAGTGCCTGAGCTCCGTGCCCGTCGCCGCCCGCCGCTGCGCTTTCTGCACCAGCGAGCTGCCGCTAACCGCCTAGGACTCCCGCTTACCGCGGAACTTCTCCACCAGCAGCCAGGCCGCAGGCAGCACCATCGCCGCCAGCAGCAGCTTCATCAGGTCGCCGACGATGAAGGGGTAAAGCCCGCCCTTCAGCGTCTTGTCCAGCGTGTCCGACCCGGCGATCAGCTCGCTCAGCGCCGTCTGGCTGCCCGGAGGCGTCCAGCCGCTACCGATCAGGTAGCCAAGCCAGAGCAGGCCCGGCAGGTAGATCGCCAGGTTGCCCAGCAGCATCCCCGCGTGCACCCAGGGCCCCCGGTCCCAGCGCCGCTCAGCCAGAAACCCGACCAGCCCCGCCGACAAAATGAAGCCCGCGATGTAGCCGCCGTTGGTCAGCTCCCAGAGCACCCGCTCGTTGCCCCGCCACGGCAGGATGAAGTGCGCGTCCCAGGCCCCGGACGTCGGCGCTGAGGCCGGCGTGAACACCGGCAGCAGGAACATGCCGGCCACCGTATAGATCGTCAGAGCTCCCGCGCCGCGCCAGGCGCCCAACGCGCCGCCCGCCACCAGGACCGCAAAGGTCTGGCCCGTTATCGGCACCGTGGTCCAGGGCAGGCGCACCTGGATCTGCGCGAACAGCGCCACAAAGGCCGCGAAGCCCACCATTAGAGCCACGTCACGCGCGATCGCCAGTGCCCGGCTGTCGCTCTCGATCCGCGGGAAGATGGCGTCGGCTAGAGTCATCGATTGGGTTGTCTGAGCCATGGCTCCTCCTCGACTGCGGCCGCCTCAGTGACCGGCCCCATAATCGCCCAGCCACGCCCTACGCGGAAGCCGCGGCCTCAGCACGTCGACACTCCTTCCCCTGCCCAATCGTCGAAGGCCGATCAAAGTCGTCCCCTCTCCTCCCAGGCGAGAGGAGGGGCAGGTGGATGGCAGACCAGTTCTCGTAGCCCCCAATACCAGCCTCACCGGAGACCTCCTCGCCCCTCGCTCCCGCCTTGACACTACAGACTCGCCAACCTAGTCTGGCGATTGAGCGTCGCATCACAAATCGGCGGCCGAAACCGCCCCGCGGCACTCCTTCTGCGAGGCCGGCCGCTCGTGATAACGCCCAGACTCAATCTGTTTCCCGGGGACGCACAGCCTCGATGACCGGTTTCCAGAAGCTCTGCATCGTCACCTGCGTCATCATCTTCGGCCTGATCATCCTCGGCGGTGTCGTCCGCGCGACTGACTCCGGCCTCGGCTGCCCCGACTGGCCGCGCTGCCACGGCAGCTTCATCCCCAAATGGGAGAAACACACCCTGATCGAGTACTCCCACCGCCTCACCGCGTCGATTGCCGGGCTGCTCGTCCTCAGCGTCGTGGTCGTCGCCGGGCGCTCCTATCGCCGCGTTCCGGCCATCCTCTACCCCTCGATCGCCGCCCTCGCCCTGCTGTTGGTCCAGGCCGGCCTCGGCGGCGCCGCTGTCCTCAACGATCTGCCCCCAGAAGTAGTGGCTGTCCACCTCGGCACGGCGATCACGATCCTGACACTGCTCCTGATCATCACAACAGCCGCCTTCGCCGTCACTAAACCGATGGAGCGGCTGCATGCCAGCCGTCAATTCGGCCGGCTGTCGTTGCTGGCCCTCGCCCTCACCTTGCCGCTCATGCTCATCGGCTCGTACGTCTCCGGCGCAGATTACGGCCTCGCCTGCAACGGCTGGCCCCTCTGCAACGGCGAAGTCTTCCCCAGCGCCGATGCCGCCTCCGTGCAGATCCACTTCATGCACCGTCTCCTCGCCGCCGTCCTCGGCGCCGTCCTCCTGGCGCTGGCCTGGGTTGGCTGGCGTCACCGCCGTTCCGTCCCCTTCGTGACGGCCTTCTCGCTGCTCGCTCTCGGCGTCTACGTCATCCAGGCAATGCTCGGCGCTGCCAATGTCTGGACGGAGCTCTCCGGCGAGGTATCCGGCGCCCATCTCGCCTTCGCGACGCTGCTCTGGTGCGTCCTCGCCGTCCTCAATATCCGAGTCCATCGCCTGCATCAGCTGCTGCCACTTGCGCCGCGACCCTCGCGCCGCTCTGACCTGGCCGGGGCGTCTTCATGACCGCGCCCGCCCGCAGCCTCGCCGTCGAAGCCCCCGTCCTGCTCAACTGGCGCCAGACGGTCGCGGCTTACTTTGCCCTGACCAAGCCGCGCATCATCGAGCTGCTCCTGGTCACGACCTTTCCGGCCATGGTCGTCGCCGCGGATGGTCTGCCCAACCTCTGGCTCGTCCTCGCCACCCTGGCCGGCGGCTCGATCGCTGCCGGCGGCGCCAACACGATCAACTGCTACCTCGACCGCGACATCGACGCGATCATGCGCCGCACCAGCCGCCGGCCCTTGCCGTCCGGACTGGTGCCGCCGGATCGCGCCCTGGCCTTCGGCATCGCCCTCAGCGTCATCTCTTTCGTCTTCCTGACCCTGACTGTCAACCTGCTCACGGCCTGCCTCGCCCTCAGCGCCATCCTCTTTTATGTCTTCGTCTATACCGTCTGGCTCAAGCGCTCGACCGCCGAGAACATCGTCATCGGCGGCGCTGCCGGAGCGGTGCCGCCCCTCTGCGGCTGGGCCGCCGTCACGGGCAGCCTGGACGCCGCGCCGCTGATCATGTTCGCGATCATCTTCCTCTGGACGCCGCCTCACTTCTGGGCCCTGGCGATCAGCTACAGCAACGACTACGCCCGCGCCGGCGTGCCCATGCTGCCCGTGACCCACGGCGCCAGAGAGGCGCGCCGCCGCAGCCTGGTCTACTCCGTCGTCACGGTGGCGACCTCGCTCAGCCTCTACGTCACGGGCGCGGTTGGACCCGTCTACCTGGCCTTGGCCGGCGTTTTCGGGCTGGTCTTCCTCTGGCTCGCCTGGCGGCAGCTGCGGCTGGCCACGATCCACGCGGCCCAGCGGCTATTCCACTACTCGTTGACCTACCTGGCTCTGGTTTTCGCGGCCATGGTCATCGATAGGCTGCTCCCGCTCTAGGAAGGGCAGCACGATCTTGCTGCTAAGGCGCGGTTCGCTAAGATTAGAAATGCAGGTCTAAGGAGAGCAGATGACACCCGGACCGAACCTTAAGCTAGGCTCCATCCTCTTTCTCTTCGCCTTCGTCATCGGGGTCATCGGCCTCTACGGTGGCTCTACCCTGGTGGACCGGCCCAACCCCGTCACCGCGGTCGACGAGGGCGATGTCGAAGTGCCGACCGGCCCGGTCTCCGTCACCCTCGTCGCGAAGGACCTCAAGTTCAACCTGCGCTCCATCGTCGCCGGCACTGGCGTCCCTGTAACCGTTACTCTTGATAACCAGGACCCCGGCACCCTGCATAACGTCGCCTTCTACACCAGCCGCGCCGCCACCCAGACGATCCACAAGGGCGAGCTTATCGCCGGCCCAGCTACCAGGACGGAGAACTTCACAGCGCCTTCCACCGCGGGCAGCTACTTCTTCCACTGCGATGCTCACCCGGACACCATGACGGGTTCCTTCATCGTCCGTTAGCGGGCTTCTCTTAGCGAAATGAAGAAGGGCGATCGAGACGGTCGCCCTTCTTGCTATCAGCGTCACGCTGTGCCTAATTAACTCCAGCCTCCATTCCCGGAGGCGCCCTGAAGCGCTAAGCGGCCTTCTGCTGTCGCGCAGCCTGGCGGGCGCGCAGCTTCGCCTCTACCGCCGGCGCGATGACCGTGGTTTCCTCCAGGAACACCGGCCCGTGGCAACGCTCACAGCGCAGGCTCATCCCCGGCTTGATCTCCGGCCCCTTGTAACCAGGCCGCGGCACAAAATTGCCGATACGCAGCGGTCCGCCCTGCGGCCCAATGATCTGGCCGGTGACGTGGCCACAGAAGTAGCACTTCACGTCCGCGGCCACTTTTCCTGGTATTTCGGTTGACATCTATCGACTCCCATCGATTCTGACGAGCAAGTTTCAACTCAAATTCTCGGCCGCGCCGACGTCTTCCACAGATGCGCGGCCGAGAATTTTATGTCGAGACGACGAAAATCGGGGCGCTGACGAGGGCGCCTCAGGGTTTCCCTCCGGACGACGCAGGGATCACCCTTACACTCGGTCTTCAGGTAGCAGCTAACGCCGATGGGGTGATATACTTCGCAAGGCTCCAGGCTATCTGCCCCAACCACGAGCCGCCTTGCCCTGGCCCGCCAGGGTATTTTGCTGCAATCTGCTGAGTAGAGATCAGCGCGCTGAGTGTTAGGCGGTTCGGGTGAGCGCGAATATCAGATTCTAGGAGGAACGCCGGATATGGACACAACCCTTGCTCGTGGTTTGAAGGACGTTGTCCTTGACACCACCGAATCGAGCTTTATCGATGGCGAAGCCGGCATCCTCCTCTATCGTGGCTACAGCATCCATGACCTCGCCGCGAAGTCCAGCTTCCTGGAGGTTTGCTACCTCCTCCTCCACGGCGATCTTCCCAACGTCAAAGAGCTCGAAGACTTCACCAACCGCCTGACCTCCTATCGCACCCTCCCTCCTGAAGTCATCGAGGTCATACGCCTGACCAAAGACGCTCACCCCATCGATGTCCTGCGCACCGCCGTTTCCGCGGTCGCCACGTTCGACCCCGACGTCACCCTCGACACCTCTGACCCGGTCGGCAGCCGCGAGTCCAACGTCCGCAAGTCGGAGCGCCTCACGGCCCAGTTCCCGACCATGGTCGCGGCCCACCACCGCATCCGCCAGGGACTCGACCCAGTGGCGCCGCGGTCAGACCTCAGTCACGCCGCCAACTTCCTCTACATGCTAGAGGGCAAGGAACCCAGCCCCGAGGCCGTCTCCGCCATGGACCTCGATTTCCTCCTCCACGCCGAGCACGGCGCCAACGCCTCCGCCTTCGCGGCCCGCGTCACCGCCTCCGCCCTCAGCGACATGCACTCCAGCATCGTCAGCGCCATCGGCACCCTCAAAGGCCCGGCCCACGGCGGCGCCGCCGAGGCCGTCCAGAAGATGACCTCCGAGATCGGCACTGCCGGCAAGGCCCACGACTATATCCGCGCCAAGCTCGACCGCAAAGAGCGGATCATGGGCTTCGGCCACCGTGTCTACAAGGCCGAAGACCCCCGCGCCCGTCACATGCGCGACCGTGCCAAGAGCCTCGGCGAGAAGACCGGCCACAGCGAGTGGTATGAGATTCTCATCGCGGTCGAGAAGGAAATGGTGCCCTACCAGTCGCGCGGCATCTTCGTCAACGTCGATTTCTACGCCGGCGCCGTCTACGCGCTCCTCGGCCTGCCGGAGGACCTCTTCATCCCGATCTTCGCCGTCGGCCGCATCCCCGGCTGGTGCGTCGAAATCCTGGAGCAATACGACAACAACATCCTCATCCGCCCCCTGCTCGATTACACCGGCCCCAAGAGCCTCGAATACACTCCCGTCGAGCAGCGCTAGGCAGCAAACACAACAACAAAGAGGGGCCGTCCGGTGAGGACGGCCCTTTTACTCTACTCAATACTCAATCACGGCCGCCTCCTGCTCCAGGCGGCAACCATCGATCCACGAAGTTCCTCTCCTCAGAGAAAGAGCCTGACCTGAGTCTGTCGCAGGAATAAGGTGCTCGTCGGGCAGCCAGGCAATTCTGGATCCTCAGGCCGCCGCCCTACATAGCTGTCATTGCGAGCCATCGGCGCCAGCCGAGGCGTGGCAACCTTTGATCTTCCGCGCAACCAACCCGCGTGAGAAAATGGTAGCCTTATCCCTCCCTGAGCTTGCGGAAGAGAGGGAGGTGGGCGTAGAGATCTGAGGGGATTCGAATTACGCAGCCTGTAGGTCGCGACGGTGCTTCTTGGCTAGACTTCGATCTTCTCAATCCGGAAGCGGACCAGGCCGCTCGGAGCCGTTACCGACACCTCGTCGCCGACCCGGTGCCCCACGACCGCCTGACCCACGGGCGATTCCACCGACAAACGGCCGGTACCAGGCCTCGCCTCGGCCGCGTTGACGAGCTGGTACGAGAGCTGCGCGCCTGTCGCCATGTTGGCCAGCGTCACATTGCAGCCGACACGGCAGGCGTCGCCCGAGAGCTGGCCGCCATCATCAATCACGGCCATCCGTAGCATGCCTTCAAGCTCGCGGATGCGCGCTTCCAGGACGCCCTGCGCTTCGCGGGCCGCGTCCAGGGGCGCGTTCTCGCGGATGTCACCGTCGGCCCGCGCCTCGCGTAGCTCCACCGCAATACGCGGCCGCTCTCCTTTGAGCGCCTCGAGCTCCGCTTCCAGCATCTGAAGGCCCTCTGCGGTGACCCGCATCTCGCGCGGTGTCTCCCTCTGCAGGGTTGCAGCGCGCGAGCGGCTGGCAGGCCGGCGCACGCGTACGTGGCTGACCATGCGCTCTGCCATGAAGTTCTGCTTGTGGGCGTAGGCGAGGAAGGCCTTTAGCGCATCGGCGCGCTCCGTGGCGTTGGGGGCCGTGGCGCCGAAGGTATCTACGTAGGATTCAAGGTCCGAAGGGCGGACCTCGATGGCGGCGCGCTCATCGCCGAACCAGCGGGCGAATCTCAGGGCTTCCTGACCTTCAAGGTGCTTATTCGGCGGCAGCGCCTGACCGAACAGACGTGCAACGTCGGAGATTGAAGAGATACTGTTCGCCACCATAGCGATTTTATGAATTGCCAGGAGCCAGTGTCAATCTTATGGTAGTTGGCCAGGGGGCCGCCGCGCCCCGCAAGCCGGCTCCCGTCACCGAGAACCATCGCGATAGGAAGGTGCATCTGAGCCGCGTCAAACGGCGCGCTAATCTTTCATTGCCTATGGCCGCCAACGGCGCTCGCCTCAGGCCCGCGTCTGAACGATCCTTGCCCCAGGATGGCGATTCTGCCACGATCCTCGTAGCCGGAATCGGCGTTCCCCCTAGACGGAGCCAGGATGAGCAGCACCCCAGAGCGCGACCAGCGGGCGATATCCAAGGAGACGATCCTCACCCTCTATCTCCCCGCTGCCATCATCGCTCTCGGCACCAGCATCGTCGCCCCCGTCATCCCCATCTACGCCAGATCCTTCGATATCGGCTTCGGCACCGCCTCGCTCGTGATCGTCGTTTACGCGCTCGGCCTGCTGGTCTTCACTCTGCCGACGGGTTACCTCATGGACAAGCTGGGCCGGCGGCCGGTGCTGCTGACGGGCCCCGTGATCACCGCGACTTGCGCCTTCCTCACCGCCTTCGTCACCTCATTCCCTCAGCTGCTGATCCTGCGCTTCCTCACCGGCGTCTCCACCGTCATGTGGAACCACACCCGCATCGCCATGATCACGGACTCCGGCAGCGACCGGCAGCGCGGCAAGCTCATCACCTGGATGTTCAGCCTGGAGCGAGTTGGCATGCTGGTGGGGCCGGTGCTCGGTGGCTTTACCGCCGCCATCGATATCCGCCTGCCGTTCATCATCCACGGCATCCTCATCGTCCTCATCCTCATCCCCAGCTTCAAGCTCGTCAAAGAGACGGCGCCGGAGCGCACCGGCCAGGCCGTCGCCCCCACATCCGGCAGCGGCGAGTGGAGCTACGTTTTCGGCCAGATATTCAAGCCGCAGGTCATGGCCTTCTTCGCCGCCCAGTTCATGGCGAACATCACCCGCGGCAACACGGTCGGTATCCTGCCGCTCTACATGGCTTTCGCCTACAACGCCAGCGCTCAGACGCTGGGCTTTGTCAGCGCCGTCAGCACCGCCATTGTCCTGCCGATAGGCTTCCTCACGGGCTTCATCATGGACCGCTACGGCCGCAAGATGACGGTCGTGCCCGGCTTCGCCTTCCTCGGCGTCTCTTTCTTCCTCATGGCCGGCTCCGCGGCCTTCGCGGCGCCCTTTGCCGTCTTCCTCGTCACCTACTTCATGGTCCACGCGTCTCAGGGCATCACCGGCGGCAACATGCAGGTCCTCGGCTCCGACCTGGCGCCCCGGCGTAGCCGCGGCCGCTTCTTCGCGATCTGGCGCCTCTTCGGCGAGGGCGGCTCCACCATCAGCCCTATCGCCTTCAGCACCCTGACGGCGGTGGCCAGCTACGCCGCCGGTTTCTCCTTCGTGGGCCTCGCCGGTCTCAGCGTGGCGCTGATCATCGGCGTGCTGATCAAGGAGACGGTCGGCCGCTCGGCGAAACCGGAGCCCGCGACTGCTGCACCGGCAACTCCCGAGAGGCAGCCAGCAAACTCCTGACGCCGGAAGAGGCTCCCGGGTGCATCGGCTTCAGACCGGCGCACCGCGATCCTCGCCAACCTCGTCGCTGGTTAGCAGCCGCAGCGCTTCCCCGCGCGGTAGCTCAATGACTTCGACCTGTGGGTCGCCAAGGTTGAGGGCCAGCATCCGGTATAGCAGCCGCCCGTTATCGTCGTGGTAGCAGATCAGGAAGACATGCTCGTAGGCCTCCCCGGCAATTAGCCTCGGGTCGATCCTGAGGATGGCCTCACTCTTGGCGGCCGCGCTGATCGATTTCGCCATCTCTTCCTTGGCCTGGAGAAGCCTCTCAGCCTCGTGTTCATCCATAGCGCCGCCTCCATAGCCGTCCCCGATATGGATTTATCGGCAGCGAATATTTCTTCCCCTAGCACAGCGCCTGTAATATCGCCCTATGCCTTCCGGCTTCCCCGACGCCGTCCGCGATCTCGGCATCGACCTCGACGCCGCCACCCTCGATCGCTTTGGCCGCTACCGTGACCTGATCGCCGAGGCCGCCGTCCGCTTCAGTCTGACCGCCGTCCGCGACCCGGCAGGCATCGAGAGGCGTCACTTCCTCGAATCGCTCGCTCTTGGCCGTCTCCTGGCCTCACAGGGTCTCCTGCATGAGGGCACGCGCCTCCTCGACATCGGTAGCGGCGCCGGCCTGCCGGGCTTGCCTCTCAAGCTCGCCTGGCCCCGCCTGCGACTTTCCCTGCTCGAGTCCAACGCCAAGCGCGCCGGCTTCCTGCGCCGCGTCATCGAGGACCTCGCCCTGGATGACGCCGAGGTCCTCGAAGGCCGCGCCGAAGACCTCGGCCGCGATCCCGCCCAGCGTGAGTCTTACGACCTCGTCACCGCCCGCGCCGTCGCGCCCCTGCCGGTCCTCATCGAATACGCCCTGCCCTTCCTGCGCCTCGATGGCCGGCTCGCCGCCCTCAAGGGCTCCGGCGTCCCGCGAGAGCTGGAGGATGCGGCCGGGGGCCTCTCGGAGCTCGGCGGCAGCGTCGAGGCTTCTCTGCCCTTCGAGCCGCCCGATGGCATGCCCCAGACCCTCGTCATCATCCGCAAAACCGCGCCCACGCCCGATCGCTATCCCCGCCGCGCCGGCATCCCGGCCAAGCGACCACTCGCCTGACGCAAGCCCTATACCGCGACGCGTGCTAGAATCGGCAACGCGTCCTCCTGGAAGGGCGCGCTGCTTTTCGGAGGTATGCATCGATCTTGGACCCGCAAGAAGTCATCGCCTGGCTGCGACGGCTCGTCTATCTCGACCTGCGCGTCTTCGAGGAGGTCCGCAGCAACCCTGCAGCGACCATCCCGGGCGTGATCATCGTTGTCGTCGCCACCCTCATCGCAGGCCTCGGCGGCTGGCTCTGGTGGCTGATCAATGACTTCCCCCTGGCCGGCGACATCTTCGTCCACTCGGCGATCATCGGCTCGCTGATCGCCGTCGTCCTCTGGGCGCTCGTCTGGCTGGGCATCGTCTACTTCATGCTCACCCAGGTCTTCCGAGAGCGCGCCTACGTGGAGCAGCTCCTGCGCGTCATGGGCCTCGCCGCCTCGCCGCTGGCGCTCATGGGCCTGATCTTCATCCCCGGCCTCTCCTTCGGCATCGGCCTCACGTCCCTGGCCCTCACCTTCGGCCTCACGAGCGTCGCCATCAAGGCCGTCACCACCGCCGATACCGCCCGCGTCCTCGCAGCCAACGCCCTCGGCTTCTTCGTCTGGGCCGCCGCCCTCAGCCTGCTCGCCTCCTCCAGCCTCTCCTCCGTCGAGCCGCACGCGCCGGGCATCTTCCTCTACAACGCTACCAACAGCATCGCCCAGGAAATCCTCCAGCTCAGCGAATAGCATCTGTAGTTGCGAGCCATCGCCGATAGGCGAGGCGTCCTGCTCATCCTGAGGTGCATCCTTGAGCCGGGTCGAAGGGCTCTCGAAGGATGAGCCAAACGTCCGAGTGCCATCGGACGGCAGGGAGCCAGTCTAAACACGGCCGTTCTCCGCCTTGCGGCTGAAAGGCCCAATTTGCTAACCTGCGACCTGCTGGCCACCGCGCCGGCGTCCCACGTGGGGCTGTAGCTCAATCGGGAGAGCGTCTGACTGGCAGTCAGAAGGTAGGGGGTTCGAATCCCCCCAGCTCCACCAAAATCTAGATTCCAAAGACCCTCCCCGGAGGGCCTTTTCTGATCAAAGAGTGAGCTTTCAATCCATTTGCAAACGGCGCCCGCATGGCGGCGTACGCGTCCATCGGACGCCGCCTATCTGGCCGGGCTTCAATTCTGATATGATGGCCGCACTGTAGCCGCTCTTGTCATCAGGCCTGTGGGGTCTGGACTCGATGGCAGAATTTGGAGGTGCGCATAGCAATCTAGTCGAGCAAACCGGTAATGAAATATTGGCAGTTAGAACATGCTTGCCTACGGTCCTGAAGTCCGTGGCACAGCTTGGAGGAAAAATGGCAACTTACTCCATTCGCATTCATCCTGAGCGGGTCAGAACCATCCCCGACCCGAGTTTTCCAGGCATGAAAACCCTCTACGCTCTGGTAGACGTCCACGACCTTCCATCAACGCAGACCGACGATGGCCAGCGCAGGTTGCAACTGGGTCTAGGGCCTGACCCACGTATTCCAAGGCCGCGAAGCGCGATGATGAAGCAAATTTCTGAATCGCTGGAGACGTGGGATGGAACTTTTCATCTCCTCAATCGTGGCATCACGATAAGCGCGCAGAGTGCGGATTACGACAACCACACCAAACTTCTCTCACTCATCGTTCCAGAGGACGACGACCGCTACGGAATATTAGATGGCGGTCACACGAATCAGGCAATTGAGACCGCCCTTCAGAAAGAACCTTCTGACCCCGACAGTTTGCGCGATCAATTCGTCCGCCTTGAAATCCTGATAGGCGCAGAAGAGTACCTTGTCGAAATCGCGCGGGCCAGAAACACGAGCCAAGCGGTTAAGCCATTCTCTCTGAATAACAAGCAAGGTGCATTCCAGTGGCTCAAGGAAGCGATATCCCCCTTCGACACTAAAATTAGGTGGAGCGAGAACGACCCTCAAGAGTTTCCGGTGCTGGAACTCATTCAGATCTTGGCCGCCTGCAATCCGACACAATTCAAGTTCAACGATCATCCCATTGAAGCTTATAAGAACTCCGGTAAATGCCTCGATTACCTACTCGATGCTCAAGACAAATACGGGTATAAGCGGCTTAGGCCAGTTGCCAAGGACATCTGGCGGCTATACGACACCATCAGGTTCAAGTGGTGGAGCTTTTACAATCAGCCTCATCCCGTTACCGGAAAACTTGGACGAGCAGGTCGAACTCAAGAGGTTCTTGGGCGCAAACGTGGGCGGACAGGCCTCATGCATTACATCGCGCTCAACAAGAAAGGCAATCCGGCAGCGGGCGATAAGCACGTAGAGAAGGGCCTAGCCTTTCCAGTTTTGGCGGGCTTTCGGGCCTTGCTAGAACAAGGTCCTGATGAGAACATCCGCTGGAAGGTCGATCCGTTCGAGTTCTTCGACAAGCACGGCGTACTCTTGGTTAGGACGGTCATGGACGCTTCGGACAGTCGGGACAACAATCCCCATATTGTAGGCCGTGACTCAACAGTCTACGACCTGGTGTACCGCACAATAGAGTCCGAGCTGACCAAAGTGGAGAATGAACAGCTTCGCGCCCAGCTCGCCCAACATGAAGCGGCACGGGTCTAAGCCGACTGGATCTAGTTTTGGCTTGGTAAAGAGGCGGGTTGCCGACTGGTGACCCGCCTTCTTCATTGCATCCGAGAGCGATCCATGAGATCCAGGGGGTTGGCCTGAAGCCAAATTTGCAAACCAATTTGCAAGCGCCCTCCTTGCCAGCAATTTCCTAAGTGTGCCAGTTTGACTTGTCAAATCGAGCCACTCAGATTCAAAACGCGCCTTCTACCAGCGTTGCTTGCCTCTTCCAGCACGCCGAGCGGACTGGCAGTCAGACAGTAGGGGCTTGAGCCCCAGCTCCCCTCTACCCCGCCGGCGCGTAAAACAACGCCACGATCCCACACTCGAACGGCGTTGCGCTCACCAGCTTCAGCGGCGCCTTCGACTGCTCGCGGAAGATGCTCATCCCCCCACCAATCGCCGCCGGGTTGACGAAGAGGTGGTACTCGTCGATCAGCCCGTTGCGGATCAAATCCGACACGAACTCGCCGCCACCGTAGGCGATGATGTCGCCGCCCGAGGCCGCCTTGAGCTTCCCTATCTCCTCGGCCAAATCGCCCTTCGCCAGCGTGGCGTTCTCCCAGTCCGACTGATCCAACGTCCGCGAGAACACCACTTTCGGCGTCTCGTTCACAAACCGTACAAAAGCTTCCGGTTCGTCGCTAACACCGCCGCTTCGCTCCTTCCACGCCGGGATGAAGCCCTCCGCCAGCTTGCGGCCCAGGAGAATCAAGTCCACCGGCTCCGTCAGCGCGCTCACATACTCCATGAGCCCGTCATCCCAGTCCCAGACCATCCAGTCCATTTCGCCGTTCGGCCCCGCGACATAGCCATCGACGGATATCTGCATCTGTAGCTTTAGCTTTCTCATCTCGAATCTTCCTCCTAGCTTTCACCAGTTACTTAGCTGAATCTCCCTGACTAGGAAGATAACCCAGGTTAGTCAGCCCCCACCTTCCGACTCCATCCTCTTCTTCAGCCGCTCTAAATCCTTCGCGTTGCGTCGCGGCAGCCCCAACCCGAACAGCGGGCTGATCAGCCGCACGAGTGGCGATAGCGTCGCCGGCGACATCGCCCGCGTCAGCCGCGTGCCGCCCCTCTCTGTCTCGACCTCGTAGGTGTGCCGCCAGCGACCCGCACGCCCTGCCGACTCGAACACGAAGCGACGCCCCGGCTCGTACTCCGTCACCGTCAGCGTGTCCGTCAGCGACTGCCCGAACTGCTCCCCGTGACTCACGAAACGCGAGCCAACGCCCAGCGGCCCGTCGCCCTCCGCCTCAATCGACAGCTTGTGCGTCGACCACTCGCCGTGCTTCGTCAGGTCCGCCAGGTAGGCGAAGACCCGCCGCGGTGTCGCCGCGATCCAGACCTGACTCTTGGTCACCACCGCCATCAGCGCCCCGGCTCCTCAGGCACGATCTGCCCGCTCCAGCCTCCGGTCCACCTCCCGCAGCGCCGATGTCAGCGCCTCCAGCCGCGGCGACTCCACGCCCAGCGACCGCGCCCGTCGCAGCGGCTCGCCGAAGATCGTCTCCACCTCCAGCGCCCGCCCTTCCAGGAAGTCGATCAGCGTGCTCGGCTGGTACGCGCCCATCGTCGCCGTCAGCCGGAACATCCGCGTCACCGTCTCCTCGCCGTCGATCCGGCCCGGCTCGCCGTGCGCCTTCAGGTCGGCGTTGCCAATCGCCACCACCTCCGACATCAGCGCCCGCGCCGTCTCCAGCAGCGGCTCATCCGCCAGCAGCGCGTCCGTCGTCACACCGCCGGCCGCGACCGTCATGCCGTTGAAGGGGATGTTCCAGCACAGCTTCTCCCAGCGCGCCTTCAGCAGCGATGGCGCTGTGCTTATGTCGACTACGCTGCCCTGCCAGACCCGCGCCGCCTCTTCCAGCTGCGCCGCGTCGTCCTGGTAGTGGGCCAGCGTCACCGCGCCGTAGCCGAGGTGGTGGACGATGCCCGGTTCCCCTCGGTTCAGGCAGGTGAACGCCAGCCCGCCGAACACTCTCTCGCCGCCGAACCAGCCCGCGAAGCGCTCCTCCACGCCCAGCCCGTTCATGATCGCCAGGATCTTCGTCTTCGGCCCGGCGCACGGCCGGATCAGCGCCTCCGCCTCGTCCAGCGACGTCCCCTTCAGGGCGCAGATCACCCAGTCCACCTCGCCGATCTCCGCGCTCGTCCGCGCCACAAACGGCTTCTCGATGCGGAAGTCGCCCTTCGGGCTGTACACCGTCAGCCCGTCACGCTGCACGGCGTCGTGGTCGCGGCGCATCAGGAAGCGCACGTCGTGCCCCGCCTGCGCCAGCCGCCCGCCGTAGTAGCAGCCGACCGCCCCTGCGCCGATCACCGCGATCCTCAGCCTCTCGCCCATGCTCCCGTCCACCTTAGCCCGGCGCTTGGTCCTGCGACGCCCGCGCGGCCGGCTGCGGCAGCTTCGAGGCTAGCAAGAACATCCCGAACGACGCCGAGAAGGTGCAGATAAACATCACCAGTGCCCAGTCATAAGACCCCGTCGCGTCGAAGATCGCCCCCGCTACCGTAGGGCTAATGATCTGGCCTATCGTCTCGATCACCACGATCGTGCCCAGGATCGTCGCGAAGTGCGCCAGCCCGAAGGCGCGCGTTATCAGCAGCGCCTCCATCAACGGCGCCCCGCTACTGCCGACGACCCAGAACGCCAGGTAGAGGCCGATCCCCGGCACGCTCGTGCTCAGCAGTAAGATCGTGAAGCTGGTCAGCAGGCAGGCCGTGAACGCCATGCCCGCGTACTCGATCCGCGGCAGCCGGTCCGACGCGAACCCGAAGCTCAGCCGGAAGATGATGCCCGCCCCGGCCGCCAGCGATAGGAATAGCGCCCCCGTCTCCCGCGAAAACCCCTTCGATTCCCAGAACGGGATCTGGTGCACCGTCCAGCCGAACATCCCGTAGAAAAGCAGCATCAACCCCAGCGCGATCAGCCAGAACAGCGGCATCCGCACCGCCTCCGAGAGGCTGACGCCGCTGCGGCCCGCGTTCACGTGCCCCGGCGCCAGCGGCTCTGTTCGCCCATCCGGCTGCGCGCCGATGTCCTCCGGCCGGTTCTTGATAACGAAGATCGCCACGGGCAGGAAGATCAACGCCGTCATCGCCCCGGAGAACAGAAATGACCCGTCCCAGCCTATGGTGTCCACCACCGCCTGCATCAGCGGCACCACCGCGAACCCGCCCAGCGAGAACCCCACTCCCAGGATGCTCAGTGCGACGCCCCGCCTCATCACGAACCAGCGCGAAACCAGCGTCTGAAAGGGGATGAAGAACATCATCTGCCGGAACACGGCGTTGATCGCGTTGAACAGGTACCACTGCCACAGGGTCTCGGTCAGCGCCAGCAGCACGTAGGTCAGACTCGCCAGCGTCGCGCCGATGACGATCGCAGACCTCGGTCCCCGTACGTCGATCCAGCGCCCGACTAGCGGGCTGACGAGGCCGCTGACCAGCAGGGCGAAGGAGAACCCCAGCGACACCTGCGCCCGCGACCAGCCGAACTCCTCCTCCAGCGGGCTCACGTACAGCCCGAACGACCAGAACGAGAAGCCGCTGCCGAACGCCATCGCCACAACCGATGCCGCCAGCAGCCACCAGCCGTAGTAGACGCCCCTCAGACGGCGCAGCGCGCCCCCTTCCGTCGCCACCGGTGCAGACACGGATTTCCCCCCTCGCGCGTGGTCTCCCTACTCTACGTGACCCGCCTTCTACACGGCAGGCATGGGTGCGTCCGCAGGTCTATACTCGCTTCGACTCACTCGAAGGAGGACACCCGATGAAACGCAGCGAAGACCGCATCCTCGTCTCCCACGCCGGCACCCTGCCACGCCCCGACGACCTGCGCGACCTTATGGCCTCCGGCTCCATCGAGGCCTTCAACCAGCGTGTCCCCGGCGCCGTGGCCGATGCCGTCCGCAGGCAGGTCGAAGCCGGCGTCGATATCGTCAACGACGGCGAGTACAGCAAGCGCGGCGGCTTCTCCCAGTACGTCCAGGAGCGCCTCACCGGCCTCGAGCGCCGCGAGTACGGCCCCGGCGAAGGCCGGCCCGCCCGCGACATCACCGGCCGCGACCGCGTCGATTTCCCGGGCTTCTTCGCCGCCGGCCGCGGCGATTTCACCAACATCGCCGGCGATCGCGCCCCAATCCGCGCTTCGGTGAACCAGCCCGTCTTCTGCACCGCGCCCGTGACCTACAGCGGCGGTGATCTCGTTGCCACCGACATCGCCAACCTCAAGGCCGCGCTCCAGGGTGTCAACGTCGAGGACGCCTTCCTGCCGGCGATTGCCCCCGGCACCATCGAGCACTGGCTCTGGAACGAGCACTATCCCAGCGACGAGGCCTTCCTCTTCGCCATCGCCGACGCCATGCACGAGGAGTACAAAGCCGTCACCGACGCGGGCTTTATGCTCCAGATCGACGACCCTGACCTCGCCGACGGCTGGCAGATGTATCCCGACATGACCGTCGCCCAGTACCGTGACTACGCCGAGCTACGCGTCGCCGCCATCAACCGCGCCCTCAAGGACGTGCCGATGGACCGCGTCCGCTTCCACTTCTGCTGGGGCAGCGGTCACGGCCCCCACCAGAACGACATCCCCCTGGCCGACTTGATCGATATCCTCCTCAAGATCGAGGCCCAATGCTACTCGATCGAGGCCTCCAACCCGCGCCACGCCCACGAATGGCGCGTCTGGCAGGAGACCAAGCTCCCGGACGGCAAGATCCTCATGCCGGGCGTCGCCGGGCACATCACCGACATGATTGAGCATCCTCAGCTCATCGCCGACCGCCTGATTACCTACGCCGGCCTCGTTGGCAAGGAGAATGTCATCGCCGGCACAGATTGCGGCATCGGCTCCCGCGTCGGCCACGGTGAGGTCGCCTGGGCCAAGTTCGCCGCCATGGCCGAGGGCGCCCGCATCGCCACCAGGGAGCTCTGGGGCCGCTAGCTCACGACGCCGCTGACTCCCAGGTCTGCGAGCCGCTGCCGCCATCTCGGCAGGACTTCCGGGTTGCGGACGTGCACCGGCTCTTCGCCGCGTAAGCCGCGCAGCACGTTCTCCGCCGCGACTATCGGCAGGCGCTCATATAGCTCCTCCGAGTGGGCCGTGATCTCGTGCGGCACGGTCATCGGCGCCGGCACCGGCTGCTCCAGCGCGGTCCGCTTGGCGTAGGCCTCGATAATCGGCCCGAAATCGGTGCCGCCGTTGCCAAACAAGTAGTCGATGCCGCGCGCGGCCAGGATCTCGAGATAAGCGTCAGCCGTGGACTCCACCGGGACCCGTTTCATCTGCTGCCTCCCTCAGATTATGCGGCAGTATTGTAGACCTCAGCCGCCGTCTTTGCCCGTGCTGACGATCACGTCCTCGCCCTCCATCCGCACCTCGTACACCGCCAGGTCCTCCGTCGCCGGCCCGTCCAGCGCCTTGCCCGTCGCCAGCTCGAAGAAGGAGAAGTGGGAGCTGCAGACGATCATGTCGCCCGGCCTGACCCGCGTCCAATCGAACGAGTAACCACTATGGCTGCAGCGGCCCGCGAAGGCGTAGAACCGCCCCTCGTGCCGCACCACCGCCACGCTCTCGCCGCCGACATCGAACGTCCTCACCAGGCCGTCCTTGAAATCGGTAGCTTTGCCCACTACCTGCTCTGCCAACTCGAATCCGCCCTACGAAGCCGCCCTCGCCCGCAAACTCGGCCGCCAGGTCCCCACAGAGTGGTTTCTCGAAGACGAGCGCAACTAGCCGACATGCCCTCTAGCTTCTAGTCGGAGAATCATGTCCCGCTTCAAAGCCGTCGCACTAGACATGATGGGCGTGGTCTATTCAGCCGGTGATGATCTGCGCGAGATCGTGATCCCCTACCTGAAGGAGCGTGGCTGCCTCGAGTCTGACGATGAAATCGTCGCCGCTTATCGGAGCTGTTATCGAGAAGGTGCAAGCGCCAGATCGTTCTGGGAGACGCTTGGCTTCGATCCGCCACACGATGCCATCGAGGAAGGGCTTCTCAGTCGATATGAACTGATGCCTGGCGCCGTCTTGTTTCTTGAAACGATGGTGAGTGAAGCGATCCCGGTCTTTTCGTTGTCCAATGACGTGGCTGAATGGGCAACGATGCGTCGGCAGCGCTTTGGTCTTGAGTCTTATTTCCGTGGCTGCGTGGTAAGTGGGGAATGTAAAATATCGAAGCCTCAAGCCGGCATTTACCGCATCCTCGCGCAAATGCTGCCCTGCTCGACTTCCGAGTGTATCTTCGTCGATGACAGAGAGGCCAACTTGGACGGTGCTTTGACGAAAGGATTTCGGACAGCCTTGTTCGGCGCTGAGGCTCATAGTGCTCATGCCACTGTCAAAGACTTTGGTGAACTAATTAGACTGGTTACCTAGATGTTGACCCCATCACATATTCCAGTCTCCACGCCGCGCTCTTATGGATGATTTCTGCCGAAATGGCACTCTGTCTTGCGGACATCCTCGCCGGTTGCGCGCATTATGTCATTTGCGAGCCATTGCCCGCGGGCAAGGCGCGGCAACCTTTGATCTCCCGCGCTCCCACGTCTGCCCGTCTGCCCGTCTGCCCGTTTGCCCGTTTGCCCGTTTGCCCGTTTGCCCGTTTGCCCGTTTGCCCGGCTATGCTAGGCCAACCATCTCCCACCTGACCTGAGCACACCTTAAGGAGACTCCCATGCCCACCATCCGCGCCGTCATCACCAACCCCGATATCCCCGGCGGCCTCACCCTCGGCACGGTCGAGGCGCCGATCGCGGCGCCCTCCGAGGCCCTGGTCCGCGTCGATGCCATCTCCCTCAATCGCGGCGAGGTCCGTGGCGCCCAGACCTCGAAGCCCGGCTCGCGGCCCGGCTGGGACATCGCCGGCGTCGTAGAAGCACCGGCCGCGGATGGCAGCGGCCCCAAAGCCGGCGACCGCGTTGTCGGCATTCTCCGCACCGCCGCCTGGGCCGAGCTCGTCAACATCCCGGCTGCCAACCTCGCTGTCCTGCCCGATTCCGTCAGCTTCGCCCAGGCCTCGACCCTGCCCGTGGCCGGCCTCACCGCCCTCTACGCCCTGGACCGCGGCGATGGCCTCGTCTCGCGCAGCGTCCTCGTCACCGGCGCCTCCGGCGGTGTCGGCCACCTCGCGGTGCAAATGGCGGCCAACGGTGGCGCCCGCGTCGCCGGCCTCGTACGCCAGGAGAAGCACGTTGAGTTCGTGCGACAGGCCGGCGCCCACGCCGTCTTCGCCGATGAGACCGGCCTCGCCGCCAGGGACGCCGGCCCTTACAACCTCGTCCTCGAATCCGTCGGCGGTCAGGTGCTCGCCAGCGCCATCGGCATGACCGCGCCCTTCGCCCGCGTAGTCTGCTACGGCACATCCGGCGGCGGCCCCGCCAGCTTCGATTCGGCGCTGATCATGCGCAATCGGCTCAGCGTCTCCGGCCTCTCCGTCTTCACAGAGCTCAACCGTGAGACAGCAGGCGCCGGCTTAGGCCGCCTCGCCAGCATGGTCGCAGCCGGCAGCCTCAAGCCCCACATCGAGTTCGAGGCCCCCTGGACCGAGATCGGCGCCGCCGCCCAGCAGCTCCTCGACCGCGCCTACCCCGGCAAAGCCGTCCTCACCGTCTCTTAACGCGCGTCCCCGGCGCCGGCCAAATCGGTAGGGGCGACCCTTGCGGTCGCCTTTGGCTAGGTTGCGCGCATCATGCCACGGGGTTCAGCCCGCGATACGACGCGCCTTCCCATCTGCTACCCTGTGCCTCAATCTGGAGGACGCCACATGACCGCCGAATACGTCAGCAACCAGCAGATCATCCAGGCCGCCCGCCGCAACCTGGCCCAGGGCGCCTGGGACTACCTGGTCAGCGGCTCCGAGTCCGAGACGACGATGCGCCGCAACCGTCTCGCCTTCGATAAGCTTGGCCTCCGGCCCCGCGTCCTCATCGACGTCTCCAAGCTCGACCCTTCGACGACCTTCCTCGGCCACCACATGCGCATCCCCGTCATGCTGGCGCCCATCGGCCTCATGCAGCATATCCATCCCGAAGGCGCCGCCGTGGCTGCCGAGGCCGCCGCCGAGTTCGGCACCATCCAGGCCGTCAGCACCAACACCCAGCCCTCCCTCGAAGAGACCGCAGCCGCAGGCGATGGCCCCAAGATCTTCCAGCTCAACGTCCGCGGCGACGCGGCCTGGACCAGAGAGCTGCTCGACCGCGTCAAGGCCGCCGGCTACATCGCCATCGCCGTGACGGTGGATATGGCGCTCACCAGCCGCCGCGAGCGCACCGCCTCCGTCGCCTGGGCGCCGGCCTTCGCGCGCGCCGCCGAGGGCGCCCGCCCCAACTACCTGTCAATGCTAAGCTGGGACGTCCTGGACGAGATCAAGACGATGTGGGACGGCTCCATCATGCTCAAGGGTGTCGCCACCGCCGAGGATGCCGCCCTCGCCGTCCGTCACGGCATCGACGTCATCTGGGTCTCCAACCACGGCGGCCGGCAGCTAGACCACGGCGCCGGCAGCCTCGATAACCTGCCCGAGATCGTCGATGCCGTCCAGGGCCAGGCCCAGGTCATCCTCGATGGCGGCGTCCAGCGCGGCGCCGACGTGATCAAAGCCCTCGCGCTCGGCGCCAGGGCCGTCGCCGTCGGCAAGCTCCAATGCTGGGGCGCCGCCGCGGCCGGCAAGGACGGCATCGTCCGCGTCCTCGAAATCCTCGAGTCCGAGTTCGTCTCCGCCATGGGCCTCCTCGGCGTCAGCAGCGTCGACCAGATCGGCCCCGCGCACATCCGCGCCGCCCACCCCGTCACCCTCCCCCACGAGATGAGCTCCTGGGTCAATATGCCAAAAGGCCGCGTTATTTAATGACGCTACCGAACCGCTCATCCTGAGGCACTCGAAGGATGAGCCAACGGTTCGTCTACTCCGACGCCACCCGCAAGTCACGACGCTCTTAGCAGATAGATCCGATAGTTGATCTTGCCGAGAAGCCGGTAGACATGCCAATAGGCGTCGCCCAATGCGATGTCATAGTTGTCCTTCCCGAACTGCTCTATGTAGCGGTCAGGGGCGCGGAGAAGGCGCGCCGCGTGCATCAGCATCCTGCCTGCTATGCCAGTTTGTTCCTGCGCGTACTCGCCAAACTCGGACCCTACCTCGATGCACTTCTCGATCTGAAGGCCGGCCGCCTTCATCGCGGCTTCGGCGTATTCTGGCTCCACATTTTCGGCTTGAACATCGGGCGGCCGTAGCTCGGGATCAGAAGCGAACATCTGATACACCAACGCCCACCCATCGGGCTTCAAGACGCGATGGAACTCCTGATATGCAGCCTTCAAATCTGGTACGAGTTCCAGTACATCCCGGCACCAGATCAGGTCCACTGATCCGTCCTCGGCAGGCAATGCTTCCGCCCAGCCTACCTCGAATTGGACTAGCTCAGCCAAGCCAGGGTTTGAACCCGCTCGTTCGATCAATTTCTTACGCGCCGCTTCGATGGCATACGGGACGGGGTCTATACCGAGCACCTTCATTTGAAAACTCTCGGCGAGGTGAATCGCATGGGGGCCTCGGCCACAACCAACATCTAAGGCCCGAGCGCCAGCTGGAAGGCCGAGTTCGGCTACAAGGTCATATAGCATGTCGTAGCCGCGAGGATTAAGGCTCTGGTCTAGAATTTCATTGACCTGATCCTCGACTTGCTCCCACGCATCGTAACTCTGCATCAGGCTCTCGCTGGCTGTCCTCTCTAGATCCGTTGAGTCTTGTGTTTCGGTCATGGTGTACCACTTTCTGGCTCCTCGGCCGCTGCAACATCGTCCGCAAACTGACGGTACGCGTGCACATCAAAGTCCATGCCGTAGATCCGCTTCAGGTCAACCACCGCCGCGTGCGCGCGCTTGCCGAACGGACTTGCGCACGATTCCACTTCGTCGCCCGGTGCGTCGGTTGGCAGCGGCTCAAACGAATGCAGCACGATTTTCTCCAGGAGTTGGCCGAAGGTCAGTCCCTCGAACTCGGCCAGGCCCTTGAGGACCTTGACCATCCGCTTCTCCATGCGTACGCCAAGTTGAACCCGCTCTATCCGTTCTCGGTCTTCTGTCAGCTCATCTTCTCCTCGCTTGAATGGTAGAATGTTACCAATCTACCATATCACAAGAAGAGATGAAGAAGCCCGGACGATTTCCACCTCGGCCGGGCTCTCTTGTTACCTGTTACTTGTTACCTGTTACTCGGCAGCTATCGCCTTGCGCAGGTTCTCCGCGAACTCCGCGACCATCGCGTCCGCCTTCTTCTTGATCAGCGGCTGCCCCAACCCGGCCAGCGGCCCCGAGAACTGGACATCTGCCAGCACCTGCAGGTCCGTCGCCGCGCCGCCGTCCGCCTCCACCGACGTCGCCTCCAGCTCCGCCTTGACGCCGGCCCCGACACGGGCGTCCTTGCCTTCGCCGTGCACCGTCCAAACGCCATCGGCGCGGCTCTCGGGCCTGGCTCGACCGGTCATGTTGAAGCCCAGCGGCCCCACCTTAACCTTGACGCGCCCCTCGTAGTTGCCGTCGCCCAGCGCCTTGACTGCTTCGACACCCGGCAGGCACAGCGCCGCCTTCTCGAAGTCGTCCAGGAACGCCTGGACCTTGGCCTTGGGCGCCGCGACGCGGATGTTGTGTTCGAACTTCATGCGCCGTCCTGTAGCACGCGCTCCAGGGCGCGGCGGGTAAATACCACTGCCATGTCGCGCTTGTACGACGAAGACCCCCGGAAGTCGTCCAGCGGGTCGACGATCGCCTCGACCGCCTCGGCCGCCTGCCGGATTGCAGCCGGCGTCACGCTCTTGCCGACGAGTTGGTCTTCAACAACCGTGGCCGACAGTGCCGTCGGGGCGGCAGCAATCAGCGCCACCTTCAGCTTCTGGACGACGCCGCCCTGCATCTGCGCCGTCGCGCCCACCGCGACCGTCGCGTAGTCATCCTCAGTTCGAGGCAGGAACTTCAGGTACGCCGTCCTGGTCCCAGGAGCAACCGGCGGCACGATGACCTCCGTCAGCAGCTCTCCCGGCTGGATCACCGTCTCGTAGTAGTCGCTGAACAGCTCCGCCACCGGCACCAGCCGCTCGCCGTTGCGCGAGACCAGCTTCACCCGCGCCTCCAGCGTGATGAATGCCGCCGGCGGGTCCTGGTTCGGGTCGGCGTGGGCCAGTCCGCCGCCGACCGTCGCCTGGTTGCGGATGCGCACCGTCGCGACATGGCTGTAGACCTCGGCCAGGAAGGGGGCCGCCGACCTCACGACCGGCGACATCTCGAGCTCCCGGTGCCGCGTCAGCGCCCCGATGTGCAGCCCGTCCGCTTCGCCGCGGATCCCCGAGAGGCCCGGCACGCGGTCGAGGCTGATCAGGTGCTCCGCCGTGAACAGCGACTGCTTCATCATCACCACCAGCGCCGTCCCGCCCGCGATCATGCGCGCCTCGTCGCCGTGCTGCTCCAGCAACGAGAAGGTCTCGTCTAAGGAAGTAGGTCTGTGGAAGCTGAATGGCTGCATCGCTATGCCTTCGCCTGTCCGGCGGCATCCTTGATCGAGTCGATGATCTGGTAGTAGCCGGTGCAGCGGCAGAGATTACCCATCATCCATTCCTTGATCTGGTCCTCGGTCGGCGAGGGTATCTCATCCAGCAGCGCCCGCGCCGCCACGATCTGGCCCGGCGTGCAGATGCCGCACTGGAAGCCGCCGTTGCGGATGAAGCTCTCCTGCACCGGGTCGAGGTGCTCCGCGTCGCCGATGCCCTCGATCGTCTTGATCTCGGCGCCATCGGCCTGGACAGCCAGCACGATGCAGGAGGCGACCATCCGCCCGTCCAACATGATCGTGCAGGCGCCACATACGCCGACGCCGCAGGCTTCCTTCGTGCCCGTCAGCCCCAGGTCGTAGCGCAGCAAATCGACCAGCGTCCGCGTCGATGGCGCTTGCGCCTCTCGTTGCTCACCGTTCACCCGCAGCCGCACCGGCTGGCTCACATCCGCGTTCATGCCCCCTCCTTCACGCCTGAATTCTGACTGCGCGGACGACGAAAGACGACTGCGCAGTGCTTTCGGTTGCAGGCTAGAGAGGTGGAATCCTCTTCCTCATATCGCACCACCAACTCCCAACCGCCCGTCAAGTGGTCCGTTAGAGCTGAATGATCCCACTGTCCGTGCTCCGTTCTCAGAAAAGTCGATATTCATAGCCCGATGGACTTGAGGCGGTTGGTGGATTCTCTTTATCAAGCCTCTGCGCCTGCTGCTTCAAATCGTCATCCTTTACCTCACCGAGGGAATCTCGTATCTGAGTACCAGGTTCAACGCGGAACAGAGCTTTGGTTTCCTCCCTGGACAGCATGGCGTCGCCCCCTAAAGCGAAAAATACAAACGGAGGCTAGTATGACCGAACAACCGGACAATCTGTCAAGCACGGCCTGGCGCTTTTGGCGGCGAATTCTCTAGAATAGCCTCGTGCTTAAAAGAGATGTCGTGCCTCTCTATCATCAGTTGAAGGCGTTGCTGACGGAGAAGATTGAGAGTGGCGAATGGCCGCCTGGTCATCAGTTGCCCGCGGAAATGCAGATCTGCTCTGAGTTCGAAGTGAGTCGCTCTACGGTTCGGCAAGCCATGCAGTCACTCGCAAGTCAAGGCCTAATTGAAAGGCATCAGGGTTTGGGTACCTTCGTCGGAAGGCCGAAGGTGGCGAATAATCTCATGGAGCTATTCAGTCCGTACAAGGGCATGCTGCAGGCTGATGCACTGCCGACTCAGGAGATTCAGAAGCTCACCACTGTGCCTGCTCCCCGCTCCGTTGCGACTCACTTGGGGATCCCGGAAGGCGAAGACGTTTACGAGCTTAGACGCAGGGTCGTATTACAGTCCGAACCCTTGTTGCTTGTAATAAATTGGCTGCCCGTCAGACGCTTTCCAGGCTTCGACAAAAAGTTCGGTGAGCTGAACTCAGTTATCAGGACACTGAACAGGCATTACGGTGTCGCCGGGATTCATCAACACAAGGAGATCGAGATCACTATCTTGGACCAGGAGGAGGCCGCTGAGTTGGATAGCAAGGTCGGGGCTCCAGCACTCCTTATCACCTACTTGACCTCAACGGTCGGGGACGAGCCGTTTGAGTACCGAAAAGTCATAGTTCGAGGTGACCGCTGTAAGTACTACGTACACCAGGCCGAGCCTGAATTCCTGGTCTAATCTCCTTACTATGGACATATTGTCCGGACAACCGTACAATATGCCGCATGCCCTCGGTGGGGATATTACTCAGCGGCTTTCTTGAGACCGGGCTGGGCTTCTGACTTAATATCTACCCGAAACACCGTAGTGGTCCCGCCAGTTGACAGGTTGTCCGGATGTACTATCATCATCCGCGGAAGGCACTTATAGAGGGCGCCACGTAAATCGGGGGTAGGAATGAACGAAAATTACTGGAGCCGCCAATTGTCGCGGAGGCGGCTATTGAGAGCTGCTGGCGGGACTAGCTTAGGGTTAACGACGCTTTCGCTATTGGGCTGCGGCGGTGAAGACAGCGAGGAGCCGAAGCAGCAGGGCCTGATAACAAATCCTGAGGACACCTCCAACCAAGCGCAGCATGGCGGAATCTTCGCTGATCACGCAGTTGGCGACGAAACCAACCTTGACCCGATTAGCACAATTCGTGGCGCTGGGACGGGTGGCATAGAGACCGCAGGGTACCAAAAGCTGCTCCGTGAGAAGGAGTTTCCCGGCGGCACAAAGTCTCAGGTCTTCGAGGGTGACGCGGCCGAAAGTTATGAGTTGGCAGATGGTGGCTTACGCCTCATTGCCAAGCTCCGGCCGAACAACAGGTTTGATCCACGCGCCCCCACCAACGGTCGCGTGCTAAATGCACAAGACGTCGCTTACAGCTGGGACAAGATGGTGGAGGTCAATACTTACGCCTCAACGCTGGCCAACAAGAAAGACCCGGCTGTGCCCATTGAGTCCGTTACGGCGATCGATAGCCGCACCGTGGTTTACAAGATGGCGTTCCCGTGGTCGGCCCTACTTGCTGGGCTGGCCGAAGGTGGTCCACACCAGATTGCTCCTATTGAGGCCGAGGACAAGTTCAAGCCCCAGACGACCACTCGAGGCTCCGGTCCATGGATGCTTGAGTATGAGCCCTCGGTAGCATTTCGCTGGCGCCGAAACCCGGGGTATTTCTTGAACAACGTGCCGTATCTCGAGGGCTACGACCAACCCATCTTGCCCGAGTATGCGACCAGGCTCTCTCAATTTCGAGCCAAGGGCGTCTGGAGTCTCCTTCCCAATCCGGCCGACCTCCCGGCAACGATGAATGACCTGCCAAGCGTGTTGGCGTACCAGGGTGAAATTGGTATCAGTCATCTTCACATGTACTTCAGTGGTCGACCCGATAACCCCTTCAGAGATGTGAGGCTACGACGTGCGGCTGCCATGGCCCTTGACCGCGAACTCTTCGCAGAGGTTCTTTCAGAGGCTGAAACGTTACGGTCTTTTGGCCTGCCGCCCACGCTCATCATCAACAACAATATTCCCGGCGGTGCGTCGGACTATTGGCTTGAGCCGACAGGGAAGGAAATGGGGTCGGCAGGGCAGTACTTCAAATATGACCAGGCAGAAGCAAGGAAACTTATTTCAGCTGCGGGCCATGCCAATGGAATCGACGTCGTCGCCCGAGTCTCAACTCGGAGCCACGGCGCAGGGAAAGAATCAGATATTGCCCTTGAGATGATGCAGGAGGTCGGCTTTCGGGTCAAGAATGAGCCCGCCGAATACAACACGGTCTACGTGCCAAATATCATCTCTGCGAAGGGCGACTGGGACGGAAACATTTCCTTCAGCGGAGGCAGTATGGGGTTCAGCCCCGCCACCGGACTTTTCCGTGTACATCATCCTGCCGGCGGGACCAGCCGCGTCTCATGGCGTGGCGAGCCATGGGACAGCGACCATAAGAAGATCTCTGACTTGATTGATGCTGCGGGAAAAGAGATCGATCAGGAAAGATATCGATCACGAATTTACGAACTTCAGCGCGAACTCGGCCTTTACCAGGGTGCGGTAATAGTCAATTTCAGTACGGGGCCTTTCTCCCTCGTTTGGCCTTGGGTGAAGAACTGGAACACATTTAGACTCGCTCGCGCGACTACAGGATTTCGACATGTTTGGATAGACGAAAAGCTTAAGACATAGAAAAGCCATCAATGGCCAGGGACGCAGAAATTCAAAAGAAGGAGAAAACAATGCCCGTTATCGATGCCGATGCTCATGTTATAGAAACCGAGCGGACTTGGGAATCCATCGAGAACTCGCGCTCTCGACCCACATTGTTTGCCCCCGCGGACGCGCCGGACAATCAACATTGGGTTGTAGACGGTAAGATTCGACGACGTGCGGCCCTTCTGCGCGGGCCTCAAGCCAGCCCAAACGCCCAGCGCGGCCGGGCAAAGAACACAGCAACCCCTGAAGAGGCGAGGGAGATGGCCAATCTTGACCTACGTCTTCAGCATATGGATCAGCTTGGCATAGACATCCAGATCTTGCACAACACTCTGTTCATCGAAGCCGTTGCCGACCTGCCTGAGACCGACATGGAGGTTTGCCACAGTTGGAATCGCTGGCTAGCCGATATTTGGAGCCGAGGCGACGGAAGATTTCGCTGGTCTTGTGTGCTCCCACTGAGCAATATGAACGACGCAGTGGACGAGATCCGATTTGCGAAGAACAATGGCGCCGTGGCCGTCTGCATGCGGCCCCTCGAGGCTAGTCGAACCTTGCCCGACCCCTACTTCTACCCCATCTACGAGGAAGCCAGCAGCCAGAATATGGCCATGGCCATCCACATCGGAAATGGCAACACAACGGTCTGCGACGTCATGCGCTCGCCTTATGATCCAGGTTCAGCGTTCGGTCTCTTCAGAGCCATGACGGCGGTCGCCTGTCACAGCTACATTCTCAGTGAGCTCCCAAAGCGCTTCCCGGACCTTCGCTGGGCATTTATCGAAGCCAGCTCACAGTGGATGCCCTGGGTCGCTCATGAAGTCGCCAGCCGGTCTGAGAAGATATCCGCGAAGAGCATCTTTAAGGAACTGCCGATCTACGTCACTTGTCAGACCGATGACGACCTGCCTTATGTCCTGGAGTATGCAGGCGAGAACAGCCTCGTTATTGGGACGGATTATGGACATTTTGATCCGGGGAGCGAGGTAGACGCCATATCAATTCTGAAGGATCGCAAGGACATAAGCGACACTGTATTGAAGAAGATCCTTGACGAGAATCCGCGGCGGCTCTACGGCCTATGAACCTGGATGGGAAGATCATCCTGGAAGCCGAGCCGGCGAAGGTTTGGAAATTATTGCTCGATATGGATCAGGTTGCCGCATGCATACCTGGCTTACAGGGCGTATCCCAGGTTGATGATCGTACCTTCGACGGAATAATAGAGGCAACCGTGGGCCCACTCTCTGGAAAGTTCTCCTTCAGGGCTCATATCTTGGAGAGCGATTCACCAAGGGAGCTCGTGGCTCAGGTTGAAGGGACAGACTCGATCACGAAGAGTAGAGTGACGGCCGAGACAACCGTGACTCTTAGTCAGTGTAATGCAGTAGAAACGGAGCTCAGTTACCGCTCCAGCGTCAACGTCAAAGGCCGGCTTGCCATTTTAGGTGAAATGGTTATGCGGGCAAGTGCCGTCGCAATGATGGAGGAGATCGCTCAGAGGTTGCGCAGCCAAGTGACCAAAAGCAGTACCTTGGTCTGAGTTCAGGATTTGGGTGCGGCCCATCGCGCTGCGACGGGTCGCACTTTCATGGGGAGCGAATTCATGGTTGAAGGCCATCTCTACGACGTAATAATCATCGGCGGCGGAACAGCTGGTTGCGCGGCGGCGTCTCGCCTCACGGAGGATCCGGGACGGAAGGTGCTCTTGCTGGAAGCTGGGCCTGACCCACAGCCCATTCCAGACATGGTACTGAACGGCGAGCGGCAAACGAGGCTCCTACTCGAGTCACCATACGTGCTCATGTATGAAACGCAACGCAAATTGGATGGGAGTAGCTTCTACGCCTTGTCAGGGAGGATTATGGGCGGCGGATCCTCCATCAATGCGATGGCTGCGCCTCGCCCTACGAAATACGATCTCGACAAGTGGTCCAACCTCGGCAATCCCGGATGGACCTACGAAGACGTGCTTCCGATCTTAATGCGACTTGAAACGGATGCAGACTTCAGCGACAGCCCAATTCACGGCTCAGATGGGCCGCTCTACATCACACGCTCCTTTAAATTAGACATGTCGGCTTCGGAGCCAGTTGAGGCCTTCATAAATGCTTCCGTGGCCAGCGGTTTGCCCCTGTGCCCTGATATCAATGATGGCAATCCGTATGGCGTCTGTGCCTCTCCTTACAACATCAAGGATGGCCAACGCCAGTCGACAGCCGTCGCTTACCTGGAGCTTGCTCGAGGACGCTCGAATCTCGAGATCGTCGCTGAGGCGAGCGTCGTCGGACTCAAGATACAAGGCCCACGCGTTGAGCAAGTCCAATACAAAAAGGATGGTCAGACATATAACGTCGGTGGTGATGAGGTCGTGCTCACCGCTGGCGTCTATCACAGTCCGCAGATCCTGATGCTTTCAGGAATCGGCCCGGCCAAGGAGCTTGAGCGCCTAGGTATTAGAGTTCTACACAGGCTTGACGGCGTTGGTGAGAACTATCAGGACCACGCAGTGGTCTCGATGACGTTCGAGAGCCTGACAGAATTCCATCCAGATTGGGTGGTGCCTCGCTTTCGTTTGATGATGAAAAGCGATCCTGAGTTACCCTGCGGAAATTTCCACGTCTTCATGAGGCCTCCAACCGAAATAAAAGGCATGAAACCTATTATGTCGCTTTCGGCTCACCTTTTGGAGCAGCGTGCGAGAGGGCGCGTTTACCTCAGTAGTGACGATCCAGATGACCTTCCTCAGATCGATTCGGCGATGCTAGAAGACCCCGGCGACGTCGAGGCAATGACTTGGGCGATGCAGTTCCTGAGTGATCTCGTACAACGAGACCAACTGAAAGGCTACTACGGGTCGCTCATCCTACCTCGACCCAACGATGACTGGGGACTTTACGCAAGGTCAACGCATGACACATACCACCACGGCGTGGGTACTTGCATGATGGGTCCGGTCTCCAATCCGATGGCAGTCGTCGATGCCACACTGCGCGTGCACGGAATGGACAACCTCTGGATCGCGGATGCCTCAATCATGCCTACGATTACTCACGCCAATACAAATCTTACAGCGGTCATGATTGGCGAGCGCCTCTCTGATTTTGTCAAGCAGGCAACCTGACTCATCTCTAAAGACCGTCGCCGATCACTCCCGCCTTAGGCGTCGTTTTCCAGCGTGAGTCTTTCCAGGAGTGAGAACAATGACGAGCTTTAGAGTCATCGGTAAGCCCGCCGTAAGAGTCGAAGGCACAGAGAAGGTAACTGGACAAGCTAAATACTCTGCGGACATCTCGCTTGAGGGCGTCCTCTGGGGGAAATGCCTACATAGCCCTCATACACACGCCGGGATCGTCCACCTTGATGCCACTAAAGCCAGAACTGTGCCCGGAGTTCATGCAGTGATCACCGGCGCTGATGTCGGGCTAGGTCTATATGGTCGGTTTATTAAGGACATACCTGTTCTCGCGCGCAGCCGCGTTCGATTCTTCGGCGAACGGGTTGCAGCGGTTGCCGCAGAAGACGAGGATACTGCTCTACGTGCTCTCGACCTGATTGAAATTGAGTACGACGAGCTTCCAGCGGTGTTTGACCCGTTAGAAGCGCTTCAGCCTGGAGCTCCCATTCTGCATCCGGAATACTCCTCCTACCCTGGAGTCCGAGACGTTATCGAGCAATCAAACGGTTTCGCCCGGACGCTCTCCGAGCGTGGCGATCTGGATGCAGGTTTCCGAGCAGCTCACGTCATCGTTGAGAACAGCTTTCGGACGCAGCGAGTCCATCAAGCCTACCTCGAACCGCAGTCAGTCCTGGTAGCCATCGCGAATGGGCGCGTCCAGGTTTGGACGGGAAGCAAAACTCCCTACAACGCCCGAGAGGCCTTGGCAGCCGCAGCTGGTATATCGGAGCAAAGCATTGTCCTCAACCCGGTCTTGATCGGCGGCGACTTCGGTGGCAAAGGCACACCGTGCGATCTCCCTGTTTGCTACTTCCTTGCCAAGGAATCAGGACGACCAGTACGTATGGTGCTCGACTACATAGAGGAGTTCATGGCAGGTGACCCACGTCATGAAGTCCTCATCCGCCTGAAAACTGGAGCCACGAAAGAGGGAATTCTTACCGCTCACCAGGTAGAGTACATCGTAAACTGCGGCGCATACGCCGGCCACAAACCGCGGGGCACCATTTCCGCCGCCGCCCAGGCTATGGGACCTTACCGTATCCCGAATACGCGGACAGAGTCGGTTCAGGTTTACACGAACACGGTCCACGGGGGATACATGCGCGCTCCCGGTGAGCCACAGGCTGTCTTCGCGCTTGAATCTCAGCTTGACGACGTTGCGCGTCAACTCCGGATCGACCCGCTCGAATTCCGCCTAAAGAACCTGATTCGTGACGGTGAGGAAGCGGCCAACGGGGAGCGCTTGGATCACGTCCGGGCAATCGAGGCAATGAGTTTGGCGGCTGAAGCAGCCGACTACCATTCGCAGAAGGCACCCTTTGTTGGGCGTGGTATTGCTATCGGCGATAGAGGTCCTGGCGGCGGTCAGGGGAACGCTTCCATTCTGTTGCGCCCAGATGGATCCATCCTCCTGAAGACGCCGGTATTCGATCAGGGGACAGGCACGTATACGACTCTGTGTCAGGTCGTGGCTGAGGAGTTTGGGGTCCCAATCAAGAGCGTGCAACTCGAAGTCTGGAACACGGATTCGGTGTCCTTCGACTCGGGAATTGCGGGCAGTCGTGGCACGCGCGTCAACTCCACGGCGGCGTTCCAGGCAGCGCAAGCGGCGAAGCTTCAGCTCTTCCACATCGCTGCAGCTCTCCTAAGCTGGCCGGAGGATCACTTGGCAATTAGCGGGCTGGAGCTCCGGCGGATCGATACGGGAGAAAAAATCCGGTGGCCTGATCTGTTGGAAAGGGCTGGAGAGACCGTGGAAGGGAAGGCACACATTGAGGAGAGCGGGAGGGCGCATGTGACTTCCTTCGCGGCGCAGGTAGCAGAGGTGTCCATCGACCTTGAAACGGGTGAGGTCAAGCTGCTCCGATTTACCACCGCTCATGATGTTGGACGAATCATCAACCCCGTGGGTCATCAGGGACAGATAAACGGAGCGGTGATGCAGGGCATCGGCTATGCGTTGATGGAGGAACTTCAAGTCGAAGGCGGTCGTGTCATGAACCTATCCTTTGGTGACTACAAGATTCCTACAATTCGTGATGCTCCTCCTCTTAAGACCGTACTACTGGAGTCGGAAAATGGCGTCGGGTCGTACCAGACACGAGGGATTGGTGAAGGCCCCACGATACCAGTCGCCGCAGCAATTGCCAACGCTATCACCGATGCGATTGGCGTACGTTTTCACGATCTGCCGATAACGTCAGAGAAGGTATTTCGTGCCCTCCAGGAATCTCGAGTGCAAAAGGCGTCAATGGACGCTCCCGATTAGCATTCTACTGGCGCTCGATACCTGTTGAGTCGTGCACCGGGGCGATCAGGAGGCACGTCATCGGCCACACTCAGCTCTTGATAGCGCTCGCCTTTGTCGCCGCCTCACAAGCATGGACGTTAATCATGAGGCAGATGGCCATCAGGTCTAGATTCCATTTCATAATGCAGATCTTCTAGCCTTCGCCGCCGAAACACAGCGTCGAGGCCCAACTCCGCGCGTGAGAGCACGCCAGCGTCTCCGTCGTAGGCAACGACCAACTCCCAGCCTGCCATCGCAAGGTCGCTCAGCACAGCCTCAATCTTCTGGCCCGGATCTCTCCTCACCAAGCGATACTCGTAGCTCGTCATGTCAGTCTCCTTTCCTAGTGAATCCGGCGGCGGAGCAGGTCTTTCACGCGCGACCTAACGCCTCACTAGCTTGACTCAGCCGCTGGTGTGCAGCCCAACGCGCTGGCTGTCATACCTTGGCCTGGAACGCTTTCAGCGCCTCGTAGACCTTCTCGGATGTGATCGGTAGCTCGGTGATGCGGCACCCGACCGCATCGGCAATGGCGTTAGCGATGGCCGGTGCCACGCCGACAATTGAATTTTCACCGATCCCCTTGACCTGGTAGGGACCGCTGCCCTCTTCTGATTCCACGAGCACCGTCCGCAGATCCGGGATGTCGCGGATCGTCGGTATCTTGTAATCGGCGAAGGAAACGTTGGTAACGCGGCCCTCTTCGATGCGCAGCTCCTCCATAAGCGCGAATCCTAAACCCTGCACGAAGCCTCCATTGACCTGACCCTGGTGGCCCATCGGGTTGAGGACGCGACCGACGTCGTGGGCAGATGTGACGCGGAGCAGCTCGATCTGCCCAGTTTCGGGGTCAATTCTGACCTCCGCAACCTGTCCTACGAAACCAGTCTGGTGTGTACTTGCCCGGTCATCCACGAAGCTCCGGCCGGTGACAGTCTTGCCCGACTTCCTCAGGATTTCTGTCCAGCTAAGGGTGGCGTCTTCGTCCGTGCGAATGACCTCCTCTCCTCGTAGCGCGAGCGAACCCCTGGGCCAGCCCAGCTGCTCCGAGGCTAGATCGAGGAGGGCCGCCTTGGCGTCGAGGGAGGCCTCGTGAGCCGCTTGGGTATTGATCCGAGTGCCACGGCTGGAGCCTATGCCGGAGTCGGCGTCGACAGCGTCAGTGGTCCAGATATTCAGACGCACGCGCTCAGGCGACACCTGTAGTTCCTCGGCTATCACCTGGCGCAGGATAGTGTAAGTGCCGCTGCCCTGATCAAACACGGCCGTGCCGAGCACGACCGAACCGTCAGGATTGATGGTCACCGCCGCGTTTGCCTGTCCACCCCCTGCGGCATGCTCACCGACCGCGACGCCGCGTCCGACGTGTGACGGCTTTGGATCCCTGTAGCCGGCAGCCTCGACTGCGGCGATCAACGTCTCCTTGACGCGGACGCTTTTAAGCTTCTCGCCGGCGGCGCTCTCATCACCGTCGACGATTAAGTTCTGAAGCCGGAAATCGACCGGGTCACGGCCCAGACGCCGTGCTATCTCATCGATCTGCGACTCGAGAGCAAAGGTGGCCTGGGGGACGCCCGGACCGCGCATGTGGCCGCCTGGTACGACGTTTGTGTAGACCTGAGTGGATTCGACGCGCGAGTTGGCTACACGGTACGGGCCGGCAGCATGAGGAGCGCCGCCGATGACGCCACCCGGCTTATAGGCGGCGTAGGCACCGCAGTTGACGTAGAACTGGACATGGTGTGCAGTCAGCGTGCCGTCCTGCTTCACGCCGGTCCTCAGCTTGACCACGGTCGAATGGCGCGGATTACCTGCCAAGAACTCTTCAACGTAGTCAGCAACGATGCGCACGGGACGACCGCTGGCTTGAGCGAGGAAATAGCACGCAGGCAGGTCGAGCGGCGTTCCCTTGCCGCCGAAATCGCCGCCGATGTGGCTGTGGTGAAGTACAACCTGTTCCTTGGGCAAGCCGACCGCGGCCGCGAAGGTGTCGCGAATTCCGAGAGGTGCCTTGCTCGTCGCCCAGACATGGACACGCTCACTCTGAATCGCCACCACCGCGGTATGTGGCTCTAGGTACACTTGGTGGACTCGTGGTGTCCGAAAGGTGGTCTCGACGATCAGGTCGGCTTCGGCGAAGCCTCGATCCAGGTCACCCCGGTCGTTGGCGGTCGCGGAATACGCGTTGGATCCACCTTCTGCAGGTCGCACTCCCGGGTATTCATTGAAGTCTGGATGCAAGATCGGCGCGCCCGATTCCATCGCGTCCTCGATCTCGAATACCGCCGGTAGATCTTCGTATTCGACTTCGATCAGGTCCAGCGCCGCCTGAGCGATGTCCTTACTTTCGGCAGCAACGGCTGCGACGCGCTCGCCTGAGTAACGCACGCGGTCCTGAGCCAGGATGGGCATGTCTCTGATCCTACGACCGTAAAGGTGACCCTGAACGTCTGCCCCTGTGATGAGAGCGTGAACGCCGGGGAGCCGTCTGGCTGCCGTCGCATCAATCCGGACGATGCGAGCATGACTGTAAGGGCTCAACAGAACCTTGCCCCAGAGAACTTCCGGAATAGCCTGATCTGCGGCGTAGAGTGCTCGCCCAGTCACTTTCTCAAGTGCGTCAGCGCGCGGCGTCGGCTGGCCAATGACCTGGAATGAGACCATACGTGTATATCCCTTTTCGGTCCACAGGCAAAGAGCCTGCGTTATATCCCCGGACAGCTAGAGAGCGAATCTAGGACTTGGGCGTCAGGTCCAGGTCCGGTGGAGGAAAGTCCGGCAGCTGCCAAACAATAAAGCCATGGTCGACGCCTTCATGGAACTCGTTGGCCATAGCGACCATCTCGCTGAAGGCCGTTTCAAACACGTCGAAGTCCCTTTTCTGGACCGCATCGCCAACCTTGCTAAGGAAGTCCTCCACGAAGCTCTTGAGGTCCTGCTCGTAAGCGGGACGAGTGAATGCCCCGCGCAGCATAAGGCCCGGATTTCGCCCACCTCGAACTGCGCCAGGGGCCAGTTCTGCTCACGGGCGGCGTAGTAGAGCTTCCAGGTGCGTCGGCCGATATCCGGCATGATCGTCCCGAGGCCTGGAACGAGGCGTTTCTTCGAGAGTGAGCTGCGGCGGCTGGGAGGCGTTGCTTGAGCAGCGGTTTCATTAGTCATGACAGCTTTTCGTGCAACTCCTTGTCGTACCACTCGTATGTGAAGCTACGTGCCGTGGCGCTACCTGTGAGGAAAACGCCTTCGTTGCGAAGCCAGGGCCAGCGCAGTGTGAAGGCAGGGACGTCGCCTGGGAAATAGAGGCACGGCCACTCGAGCGCGAGCCGCTTCTGCATCTCCTGGATGAGGCCCAATCGCTTCTGCTGGTCGAACTCACGGCGCTGCTCGAAGACCAGGTCTGTGACGCCAGGGATCGGCTGCGACGATACGGAGTTCGTGCCGGTAGGCGTGTAGGTGCGGTTGATGATGATGTCAGTCGTGTCACCCGATTGGAAGTGGGTCAGGATGCCCGGGAAACCGGCCCCGGCGCTCTCCCTTGCCCGACGCCAGGACGTGTTGTAGTCCAGTACGTCGACGTCGAATTGGAAGACGTCGCTCTCGTTCATATGGCCGGCCAGGGCCTCGTCCCGCTTCAGTCGCTCGGGGTCGAAACCGACCTCCGTGTGGAAGATCGAGGCGACGGGGGCCTTCATGCCCGCCGCTTCGACCAGCTTTTTGGCCTCGGCAATGTCGTATTTGAAGTACTTCGCGCCCTCGCCTAGGCCGGTGCCCTTTGGATCGACCCACTCCGGGCAGCCGGCACCGATGTGGGAGTTCCAGTAAGTCTGGACGGGCAAGCCCGCGTCCTTAAACTCAGTAGTATTGAAGAACGTCTCAAGCAGGAGCTCCCGGTCGGTGACCATAGACAGGGCGCGGCGCAGGCGGACGTCCTTCCAGACGGAGTCGGGCTGCTTGGAGAAGTTCCAGAAGCCGGTACCGGACGGCGATGGTTCCCGGCCGGGCAACAGGAGCATGTCAGGGTTGGCCCGCTTGGTCGCCAGTATGTCAGTTGGCCGCACATCGTAGCTCCAAACGTTCTTGCCCGCGAATTGCGCCAGACCTGAGGAGTACTCGGAGAGGAGGGGTTGCTGAACGATGTCGAAGTAGGGTCGCGGCTTGTCGTACCAGTCCGGGTTCTTCTTGAACACGATCCTGCCGCTGCCAACGTATTCCTCCAGGAAGTAGGGACCGGAGCCGCGCATCGTCGTCCGGAAGTCAAAGTTGTCGTCCCGCGGTTCGATGAACAGATAAGGCGCCGCTAGGAGCTGAAGGATATCCGCGTGCGGATAGGCCATCTTGAAGACGAGCGTCCGCGCGTCCGGCGTCTCCAGCGACTGAATGGGAGCGCCAGGATCGCTGGTAATCGAAAGCTCACGGCCGTACAGGGCCAGAGTGATGAACTTGTTCCAGCTCCAGGACACGTCTGCCGAGTCCATAGCCCTTCCGTTGGCTGGAGGCCGCGGGTCGAACTTGTGATTAGCACGTAGCTTCAGCGTCAGAGTCAGGCCATCGGGTGTGAGCTCGAAGGACTCCGCAGCATCACCTGTAACGTCGGCAGCACCCGGCTTCTTAGTTGTGCTGATGCCTGCTTTGAGTAGGAGGCTGTAAACGTATGGCATCGGCGCGAAGTCAGGCCTCTGTCGAGCGAGTAATGGGTCAAGGTTCTGGATGTCCGTGGCGAAGTAGTCGAGGTGCGTACCGCCAGGCACAGCCTTTGCCGACGTATCCTCGATCTTCCCGAGTAGACCAGAAGCGTCCTCGGTCTCATCCCCGTCGCCGCCACATCCGACCAGGCTTAACGCCAACCCGGCCGCCGCTACTCCGGAACTGGATCCGAGCAGCCGCCTCCTCGATAGTTTCCGCCTCGTAAGAACCTTGGTCCAATACCCTGTTTCCATCAAATTCCCCCTCTGCTAGCTAGGGCAGCCCGCTGGCTGACTACCAACGATCCCTTGGTACGACTAAGGCAGCATGGCCTTGGTACAAGGCAGTTCTGCTCATGGCTTCTTGCCGTTGGGATAGATTACGGGCTTCACTTCGCGGTACTCCGCCATGGCCCGCAGAGCTTCAGAGGCGCCCTCAAGCGTGTACTGCCCGGTGATCATTTGCTCAAACGGGAATCGTTCTCGGCGGCTGCCGAGAAACTCAAGGGCCTGATAGAAGTGCCTCCCCTCGCCCGAGCGTACAGTGATCAGAAAGCCGTGCGAATTAAGGCTCTGCAGGTTCATGCCGCCGCCACCACCGATGGACAGGTAGCGGCCGCCGTCGCGCAGGAAAGCAAGCCCCTCCGGTATCGCGGCACCGACGGCGCACTGAACGCCGATGTCGGCACCGCGGCCCATCGTGTGATCCAAGACCCACTGACGCCGGTCGGAAGGGTCCGGGCACGCTGTCAGGCTGAGCGTCGCATCGGCGCCGAACTTCTCGGCGACCTGGAGGCGATTGGGTGGGTCGCCGATGACCAGGACTCGTCTAGCGCCTCGGTCGCGGGCTACAGTTACCGCGAACAGGCCAACCGGCCCGGATCCCTGAACCACGACGGTTTCATGTGCCTCGATCGGTCCGGTGCGGGCTAAACGCTCGAAGCCGTGAAGCACTGTACGCAAGGCGCAGGCCGAGGCCGCGGCGAGTGCGCCGGGCACCTCATCCGGAATCTTGACGATGTCGCTCCGAGGCGGCAAGTAATGGAACTCGGAGCAGCCGCCCAGGAGGTAGGGCGGTTGGTCGCAGCGCACGCGGCCGAACGACATGCCGTTCGGGCAGATACTCGGCTGGCTCGCTACCGTGCACCAGTAGCATTTGCCACAGCGCGGGTAGGCGCAAAGCACCCGTTCGCCCACCTGCAGCGGATTGCCGAGGAGGTCTGTACGAGGACCATTCATCTGCTCAATCACCATCGCCGTCTCATGGCCCGGGATGTAGGCATTGAATGGGGCACGGCCAAGATTGCGCTCCCAGGCGTGGACGTCAGTGCCGCAGAGCGTCGCCGCTTCCACCCGCCCGAGCATTGCCCCAGGTTCAAGGTCAGGAATCGGGATTGGCTTGATCTCCAGTTCCTCGTGGGGTTTGGTTACGACCGCTGCCAGTGAAGAAGTAAGCATTTCGTTTACCCCCAATTTGAGCTAGCCAGAGTCGGCTATCGTCGAAAGTGGCGTAGTTACTTCTTCACGCCATAAAATCGCTCCGCGTTGTCGGCTACGATTGCCTGCTTGTCGGCGGGCGAGAGGTCCTCACGGGCCAGCAACTCACTGCTCTCATGGATGCACAGCTCCGCGTCATGGCTCTCGTGTGGAAAGTCCGTAGCATAGAGGAAGGGCTTGTTTCCGGCACGACCGACAGCATCGCCAAGGCCTTCGTCGTCCACGTCGAAGCCGATGTAGATGTTGCCGCTCTCGATTTTTTGCTTAATGTAGTCGCTGGGCTTGATGTCCGGATTCGGGCCCAGGATGTGCTGTCCATCCAGGTCCACTTCGTAATGGCTCTGACCATAGGCACGATCCATGCGATCCATAAAAAACGGCACCCAGCTCGAACCGCCTTCCAGGTAGGCAACGCGCAGGCCGGGGAATCGCTCAAAGGTGCCGTGCGACACCATGCCCGCGGCTTGAATCATGATGCCGAAGGGATGACCGAGGGCATTTACGGGATAGTAAACGCTGTAAGTGTCAATACCTCCGAAGTTGTGGTGCGAGCCGCCGTGCACAGCAAGGGCGCAATTGAGGCGCTGGGCTTCCTCGAAGAGGGGCCAGTAGATCTTGGACCCATAGTGCGCCTTTATGCCTTCGCCGTTGGACGGCAACATAGCACCGACGAAGCCCAGCTCAGTGACCGCCCTGCGCAGCTCAATCGCGGCCTCGCTCGGGTCTTGCACCGGGATCAGCGCCATCCCTTTGAGTTGGGAGGTGCCGTCAGTGAACTGATCGTAAAGCCAGTTGTTGTAAGCGCGACAGGCGGCGACGGCCCAATCCTCGGAGACAATGCGTCCCATTGCCAGGCCGGAAGTAGGATAGAGCACACTCCACTCGATGCCGGTCTCCTCGAGGAATTCGAGCCACACCTTCCTGTCGATAACGCGGCTGATTTCGCCGCTCTCACCATCCTCAGTAGGGGGGCCGACCGGGCGAAGGTGGTAGCCATGCAAGTGGTCCAAGGCAGGGAATACATTGCCGGTCCTTGAGCCGTTCGGCATGTATGTGGAGAGTCCTCTGGCGCCTCGCTGCTCCATAACGTGGCCGTCGGCATCGATAATCCTAGTCAACTGGTGTCCTCCATTCATCTATAGCAATACCGCTATAAGAAACTTCATTTCATATAACGGAATAATATTCTGCTGTCAAGCGGAAAGCGGGTGGCGTGCCTAGGTCAGTAGGAAGACTTAAGCTAAGAAGACTTACTAATTAGATAGTCATCGAGCGAGGAAGAGAGCTCTCTCGCGGCCGGAACCAGCTCGTGGAGCAGCATCTGCTCAAAATCCTCTGGAAGTTCGCTGGCCCAGCCGCTGCAACTCAAAGCAGCGATCACGTCGGCATGGGCGTTTCGGACTGGGACTGCGATGCTGCGATAGGAGTCGTGCAGCTCGTCGTGATCGACGGAGTAACCGCGTTCGCGAATGGCTTCGAGTTCTCGTCTCAGCCGGATTGGGTCGACGATGGTGTTTGCGGTCAGTCGGCCAAGTTCACCGCCTCGCCCGTAACCATCCCACCATTCCGTATATGGGAGGTATGCAAGAAATAGCTTTCCGGTTGCGCTGGCGTGCAGTGGATGCACTTTGCCCACTTGGAACTCGGCCGCCGGCCCCAGCCTACCCTGCTGCTTGGCTAGGAGAACCGATCCTTGGGGAATTGGGGCCGTCAGGAAGCTGTTTAGGCCCGTGGCTTCAGAGAGCTGAACGAGAAATTGTTGGCTGTCTCGAAGTAGTCGACTGCTTGCGAGCGCCATCGCGGAGCGTGCGAGCACTTTGGCGCTGAGCTCGTAGCGAAGGCTGCGACGATCCTGTTCGATCCAACCGGACATGACTAGCGTGGCAAGGAGCCGGTGGACTGTGGCCGGGGCGAGATTGATGCGCGTTGCGACCTCCGTCACGCTCAGGTCCGTGCCTTCCTCGAAGAACGCCTGGAGGACGTTGAATGCTCTGACAACCGACTGAACAGTCGTCGATCTAGTCTGCTTCGTTGCCTTTGCCGAGCCCTGACTCATCTTCGACACTTCCTAGCTCAATTGTCCTCAGTAATCTGTAATGTAACAGTCCAATTTAGCTCATGCACATCTTTGCGTGGCACCTCCTCAATTGTGAGAGGAGCTCCTCCCTGTCCTTGGGGAACGAGGATAGGTTAGCGCTCGTTTGCCTAGGAGATTTTGACCGCCTGCCTAGGACTACCCACCTGGTAAGGAGACCACCGGAATTCTAGAAGCTGCGAGCGGCATCGTCGTGAAGGTTGGAGACACCGCGATGTCTGCACAAACGCCTTCGGGTTGGGATCGACCTTCCGGATGTGCGCCTCGTGGGCTCACTCGTCCCGCTCTGCATCGGTCGAGGATTATATGCAAGAGTCAGGCAGGCCGTCGGTTGCCCTGCTTCCACTCAAGCGAGACGCCGGCCTTCACCGGTTCATGGCGGAAAAGTCGGTTGAACACAGCGGGCGTCCAGATCAGGAGTGCCAAGCAGTCCTCAGACGAAAGTTTGCGGCCATCGATCCGTTAACTCGACTCATTCAAGCCGGACTTGTGTGCATCGAGGGCTGATCGCCTACTTCGGCGCCGATCGGCAAGTGCGAAGAGGCCTAGTCTTGAGGCTGCTTTGAAGGACGGCTTGCCTGGATACATCCTGGATCGGCTCTTCTACGTTCGGGCCTGGAATAGCTATGTGACCGCACTTGGTCTAGAGCACGAAACCGCCGAGCGCCATCCTCACTTCATCGGACGCGTCATGACGGATAGACGATTCAGGCAGAGCGCCTGCCACTACGAAGCACTGATTCGCTATCTACTTCAGGCAATGTGGATCGGGACGGGACGGCTCTGCGGCTCGCAGGCTTATGTGAGGATGCTGAACCAGCTAGCAGAAATCCCTGGTCTGCGAGAATACTGGTCGTCGCTCGTTCTAGACGACGATGGCAGCATGAAGCTCCTTCAAGAAGCTACGCAGGATATCGTCATCCCTGGGCGGGGTAAATTTCGGCTTTTCTCGCTCAAGATCGAGTACCCATTGTTTTACTACCTGCTCCAGTATGTGCCGATGGATGAACTCGCATGGCGCACCATAACGCTCGCACGCGCCGAATGTGGCCCCGAGGTCAGTTTCGCCCCCGATGCTTCGCCGCTCCACTCGGTTGGTTAGTGAGAGCGTTGGATATTCCGATGTTCCTAATGCCATGGCAGTCGGACATTCGGCGGCGAACACTATCAGGCAATCGTGTCACGTCGGATTTGAACTGGAGCACGCAGACCGTATGGTGGAGTCCTGGCAGCCGGGGTACTTTATGCGGGAACTTGGCCCGACTGTCAGGCCAGCGGTTAGTCGTCACTTAGAGGACCCGCTTCACCGCCTCAAAGTGTTGAAAGCACAGCTGAAGGAATCCTTCAGCTGTCCTGATTTCCAGGACCGAATGCCGCGAGCAACTTGGCAGGACGCATGGGGGCGGCCTCAAGCTCGACGTTACCAGGGGCGCCCGCACGCCTGCTGCCCGCCATTGAGCGGCGACGGCAGCGATGGGATCATCTGGCGGGTGTAAAGGTACTTCTGGGACAGTTTCCATACTATGAGTCTGATCTAGTGACGCAATTAGTCTATTCGCTCTTGGGCTTGCGGCCTCGCCGGCGAACCGCTTCCATTGGCCTGGCGAATACGGTCGAACCGACATTCCAATGCTTCCATCGGCTACCCATCTGGTTGGCGGCCTTAGTCACCAGCATCTTTGTGCCGCGGACAGCTTTCTCGGAACCGGTCTCAATTTCGAGCACCATTCCGGCGGCCAGCTTGCTCATCTCGTTCTTGAGGTTGACCAAGTCCTGATTGACCTTACCTGAGGCCGATGGGGTCGGGACGTCTTCTGCTTTGCGTTGTGTGAACTTCAGCGGCATGAGTCCTCCTGTATTAGGAACAAGGATAGGCGACGAGAAGTCGTGGAGATAGCCTGGTTGTTTGTGGCTGTGTAATAGAGGACGGGCTCGCAAAGTGAACCCGTCCTAAGGGGGAGTGCCGCCCGCCGCTTCTGGACAGCGGACAGCGCTCGAAGTCTAGCAGCGATTCAGGTGGATTGCGTCCTGGTGCTAGCGCCTGTTCTCAGCCCAGCGTTCAACCAGCTCCCGGGTCTGCTTCACCGCTTCCTCATCTGCTTCCGGCAGCTCGAACGGCCCCGTCCAGTCCTGGATCGCCGTGTGTATGTCCAACGCCTTCTTCCTGGCCGCATCGATCTCCTCGCGCAGTGCGGGCTTCAGCACATCTTCACCAGCGAACTCCTCGGCCACCTCGTCCAAGACGACCTCCAGAGCCCGCAACTCGGCCCAACTGCTCTTGAGCCCCTTTTCGATTGCGACCGTCAAGTTCCGGCCTCCCTGTGTCCACCACGGCGCCTGATCGTCGTCCCTCAGTATTTCCTCGAGCCTCTTCTGAATCGACCCGCGCCGGCTGCGCTCCAGTACGACCTGCGCCGCCGCCCCATCCGGCCGCACGTCGAAGTCGGCGCCCCACTTGGGCCGGGCGGGATGCTTTCTCACCTTACGTTGGCGCTCGCGGTATTCCGACTCGGTCAA
>WHTK01000014.1 GCA_009377745.1 Dehalococcoidia bacterium | reverse complement strand
CGCGGCTTCCAGCTCCCCCTCGATGACGCGGAGCAGCGCATCGAGGTTCCAGCGCTTGGCGGCCGAGATCAGCACCGCCTCCGGGTGCTCTGCCCTGAGCGCGCCCTCCACCTCGGCGATGGCCGAAGATGGGTCGCCCGCCGGCGCCAGCAGGTCGATCTTGTTGAACGCGACGATGGTCGGCTTGTCGGCCAGGCCCAGCTCGCTCAGGGTGCGCTCCACGGTCTGGTACTGCTCTTCCGCGTCAGGGTGTGTTATGTCGACTATGTGGAGCAGCACATCGGCGTCGGCCAGCTCTTCCAGCGTGGCGCGGAAGGCGGCGACCAGCTGCGTCGGCAGCTTCTGGATGAAACCCACCGTGTCGCTGAGCAGGGCGCCGGTGCCGGAGGGCAGGCGGATGCGCCGCGTCACGGGGTCCAGGGTGGCGAAGAGCAGGTCCTCGGTAAAGACATCAGACCCGGAGAGAGCGCGCATCAGCGTGCTCTTGCCGGCGTTCGTGTAGCCGACCAGCGCCACGACCTGCATCCCCTGCCGGGCGCGGCGGCGGCGGTGCAGCGAACGCTGCTGCCGCACATCGTCGATCTCGCGCCGCAGCCGCGTGAGGCGGTTGCGGACCAGGCGGCGGTCGGTCTCTAGCTGGCTCTCACCGGGGCCGCGCACGCCGATCTTGCCTTCGAGCCGCTCCAGGTGGCTCCACTGGCCGGCCAGACGCGGCAGCAGATACTGCGATTGCGCCAGCTCCACCTGGAGCCGGGCCTCACGCGTCTGGGCGCGCCGGGCAAAGATATCGATGATCAGCGCCGCGCGGTCCAGCACCTTGACGCCGAGCGCGTTCTCCAGGTTGCGCTGCTGCGAGGGGCTTAGCTCGTCATCGAACACCACGAGCGTGTAATCGACGGCCTGGCGTTCGGCGATCAGCTCCTCCAGCTTGCCCTTGCCGATGTAGTGGGCCGCATGAGGACTATCGAGGCGCTGGATGGCCCGGCCCACGACCTCGGCGCCGGCGGTATGGACCAGCAGTGCCAGCTCCTCCAGGGAAGCCTCGGCGCTCAGTCCCTCGTGCCGGCTCTTCGACTCTACGGCCACCAGGTAGGCGCGTTCCTGCTCCGGTGCGGTGGAGTGCGTGCGATCGCGTTTAGTAGATGAAGACTGTCTCGTTGTCACGAGTCCTATTGTAGCTGACCCCGCCGGCATCGCTCGGGGACTTCCCAGATCAAGTTGGGACGTCAAAGCTCATGCCCCGGCTTTCAAGCCGGGGTGTTGAATTCCACACTGCCCCGGCTTCAAGCCGGGGGGGGGGGGTGGTTCCACTGCCCCGTCATGCCGGCGGATGACCATGATCCGGCTCGCGGGAGCTACTTCGCCGTCTTGCTCCATTCGACCAGCCGCCGCGCTCCCTCTTCGACGCGCTCGTCCGGCGTCGTGATCGAAAGCCGGATAAAGCCCTCGCCGGACGGGCCGAAGTTGTTGCCCGGCGTCACGACCACGGCGATGTCATCGATCAACCGCGCGGCGAACTCGGCCGCCGTGTAGCCGGCCGGCACCGATGCCCAGATGTAGAGGCTGGCCTTCGGCACCTCGACGCGCAGGCCGCAGGCGCGCAGGGCCTCGACCAGAATGTCCCGCCGCCGCTGATAAATCTTGTTGTGCTCCTCGATGGCGTCCTGCGGCCCTTCCAGGGCGGTGATCGCCATTCGCTGGATCGCCTGGTTGATCCCCGAATCGATGTAACTTTTCACCTTGAAGAGAGCGTTGATCAGCGCCTCGTTGCCCACTGCCATGCCGATGCGCCAGCCGGTCATGTTGAAGCTCTTCGACAGCGAGTGGAACTCGATGCCAACGTCGCGGGCGCCTTCGGCTTCGAGGAAGCTGATCGGCCTGTCGCCGTCGAATGCAACTTCGCTGTAGGCATTGTCGTGGCAAATCGCGATGTCGTACTTCTTGGCGTAACGGACAGCCTCCTCGAAGAAGGAGACTTCGGCCACGGCGGCAGTAGGAGCGTTGGGGTAATTGAGCCACATCACTTTGGCGCGACGGGCCACGCCGTCCGGGATAGCTGAAAAGTCGGGCAGGAAGTTGTTTTCCTGGAGCAGCGGCATGTAATGAGTCTCGCCGCCGGCAAACATAGTGCCCATGTGATAGGCCGGGTAGCCGGGGTCGGGGACGAGTGCGACATCACCGGCGTCGATCATGGCGAACGCCATATTGGCGATGCCCTCCTTCGACCCGATCAGCGGCAGCACTTCCTTGTCCGGGTCGAGATCGACACCGAAGCGCCGCTGATACCACCCCGCGATGGCGCGCCTCAGCTCCGGCAGTCCGTCTGACTCCGGGTAGCGATGGTTGGCCGGCTCGTCGGCGGCGGCATGGAGCGAATCCATCACGTGCTTCGGCGTTGGTATGTCCGGGTCGCCGATTGCGAACGTGATCACGTCAACGCCCTCGGCCCGCTTCTGGTTGATCTTGCGGGTGATCTCCACGAACGGGTATGGCGGCAGCTTCTCGATTCGCTGAGAGATGCGCATGCGGTTCTCCTGGTCCTAAAGCGAGGCCGTGGCTGGACTACGATCCCACAACGGCGGGCAACGGGAAAGACTTGAGCTGCTATCCACGCCTTGGCTGCTCAGATTCATTGAAATTCATCCCAACCCGGAGCCACACGGCTTGAGCCGGGCAGCTTTAGTGTGTACTGTTCGCGAAAAGGGCCATCGTAGTCAAAGTGAGGCGCCGATTGAAAGCTAAATACCTTACATTCGCCGCGTCGGGCTTCGTGGGGGCGCTTGCTCTCCTCGTTTTCGCGTTTAACGGGTCGTCCGGCCATGTCGCACACGCCCAGGAACCGAACCTCTGCCTCGTCCTGGGCGTGCCCAGCACTCAGCAGTTTCCATTCTGCGTCGAGGTCCTCAAGCTGACAGACCCTCCCGGCTCCACCGAGTCCTTCAACTTCGAGGCTGAGATCAACGGCAATCCTCAGACCTTCGAGCTCACGGACACCGAGCTGGACGAGATCCCCGTATTTCCCGGTGACCAGGTGAGGCTCACCGAAGACGTCCCGGAAGGCTGGAGTCTCAGCATCGAGTGCGAAGGCGACTTCGAACTCCTGGACGAGGGCGATGACTTCATCTTCATCGAGGTCGTCTTCCCTCCGGATCAATCTCCGCCATCCGTCCTCTGCACCTTCACCAACTCGGAGGAGGAGGACGAGGCCCCCGCGCCGCGCCCGAACGTCGCTGGGGCCTTCGCCGGTAACGGCGGCGCCGCCGAACGCAATCGCGCTCGCGCCAATGCCGCCGGAGCCGCCGCCGCGGCTGCCGCCCAGCCCGCCCCCGCTACGGTTCGCCCGCCGAGCACCGGCGATGGCGGTCTGCTGCCCTGAAGCGGACGCAAAGACCAAAGATGGGGAGCCGAAACGCTCCCCCTCTTCATGTTCAACACACCGGTAAAGGCAGGCCATCCGCTTCGATCCAGCTAAATTCACGCAACTGGAATGCAAGATAGGTTGAGTAGCGGGCTACTAAAGTGTAATCTGCGCCAGGGCAACCCTAGCGAAAACGGAGGCAACTCTTGAAGATCAAAGATTTTGCATTCGGGGGCCATCGGCGTCCTGGGAGCTCTCGCTATTCTCGCGCTCGCCTTGAGCGGGCCGCCTGGCCGCGAAGCGCATGCCCAGTTGGTGCCCGTGTGCAGCACCGACAGCACCATTCCCGACACGATTGATACCATTGACACCATTCCCGACGACACAATTCCTGGAGACGGCCGCTGCATCGAGATCCGCAAGGTGACCGATCCGGCCGGCTCCCCGCAGGCCTTTGAGTTCCTCGCGGACACGCCTCAGCCGGATGAAACTTTGAGCTCGATGACGGTCAGGTGGCCGGCATCGACTTCCTGGCTACCGGCGTCTACGTCATAACCGAGACCGTGCCCCTTGGCTGGGAGGTTGACATCGTCTGCACCTCCTCCGATGGCTTCTTCGTCGAGGTGGACAATGACACCGGTACACTTACCTTAACTAGCACGACCCCGAATGTGTCCAACCAGGCCGATTGCACCTTCTTCAACACCGAGCTATCGTCGCCCTCATGCGGCATCGCACCGGCCGGCGGTGTGGGCATTGCTCAGGTTCCCGACTGTCTCGAAATCATCAAGCAGACCGACCCCGATGGGGCCGACGAGGAATTCCTCTTCGAAGTCACCGGAGACTTCACCGACGACTTCGACCTGGAGGATGACGAGGTCCAGGTCTATAGCCTCCCCAGCCTCGACATTTCCGCCGGCGAAGAGGCTACGGTTACCGAGATCGTGCCCGATGGCTGGCGGCTCGACGACATCGAGTGCCAAGGCGAGGGTATGACCTTCGACACCCACCCTGAGGACAACTTCGTCACCATCACCTTCGTCGGTGGCGGCAACCCCGACTTCGGCGTCTGCACCTTCTTCAACGAGGAAGACCCGGATGGCGACGAGGATGAGGATGAGGACGAGCGCTTCGTCCCCGGTCCCAACCTCGGCGGTCTCTTCGGCGGCGTCAATACGGCTCAGCAGAACCGTGAGCGCGCCGGCGTAATCTACGCCACGCCTCTGCCGGCAGTGGTCGAAGCCATCCGCCCGCCCAGCACCGGTGACGGTGGCCTCCTGCCCTAGCTGATACGCGGCTAAACCAAAGAGAGGGAGCCTCACGGCTCCCTCTCTCGTTACCCAACGCTCTCTACTGACCCGAGGTCTGCTCCCACTTCAGCTCGTAGAGCCTCACCGGGTCGTCGAAGCCGCGCAGGCCGATCTCGCCCCGGTCGGAAAACAGGAAGCCCTTGCCGGCCGCCAGCTCCCGCACCACGTTGGCCAGGACAATCTCGCCGCCCTTGGCCTGATCGGCGATGCGGGCCGCCAGGATCACGGACGAGCCGAAGAGGTCATCGTCCTCCGCGATCGGCTCACCGGCGCTAAGGCCGACGCGCACCCGCAGGGGCTCGTCGGCCGTCTCGTTGCGGGCCGTGAAGGCCTTCTGGATCGACATTGCGCATTCGAGGGCGCGGCTGGCGGAGCCGAAGCTGGCCATGAAGCTATCACCCATCGTCTTGACCTCGGAACCGCCGTAGGCGGCCAGGGCGTCGCGCGTGATCGCCTCGTGCTCGCGCAGGACGGCGCGGCCCCGCTCATCACCCAGCCGCTGCATCATCGCCGTGTGCTTCTCCAGGTCGGAGAAGAGGATCACGCGCAGGCCGCCGGGTATCTCCGCCGGCCTGTCGAGGACGTAGTGGACGTGCTCCGGGTCCATGAACTCCAGGATGCTCTCGACCGCCTCGGCGTTGGGGTACGGCCCGATCGACGGCTGGCGCATGGCCGTCAGGTGGGCGCCGCCGATCCGGGAGGCGAAGAAGCGGGCGCTCTCCTCGCGTGGACGGCTGCCCAGGCGGTAGAGCACCAGCGTCGGCGCTTTGATCTCGGACAGGAACGGCTGCGGGTTCGCCTCCATCACCGCCTGGTTCATCGCCTTGGCCGAGTCCGGCGTGTGCGTCGAGCGCAAAATGTCCTCGATTAGGGGCGCGTTGCCGCCGTCCCAGCCGGCCATGAGGCGGCTGCGGATGCGGGCGTAGAGCTCCCAGTCGCGCTCGATTACCGGGTCCAGGGCGCTTAGCTGGCGGCGTCGCGGCCCATCCAGGTCATCCTGGGGGTGGCCCTCCCAGATCAGCAGCTGGCTGACCCGCTCGGCCTGCGTGGCCGCGTAGGCGAAGGGCAGAATGCCGGAGCTGGGCACGCGCAATACGGCGAACTTCTCTAGCCCGAGCGTATCGACCACGGCTTCGAGGTCGCGCATCGCGGCCGCGGCTGAGAAGTCAATCGAGTCGCGCTGCGACATGCCCATGCCGCGACAGTCATAGCGGACAACCCGCGCCCCGTGAGCCAGCCCCTCGAAGGCGGCGCGGCGGCCCGGGATCTGCCACTCCAGCTCGATGTGGTTGGACGGCAGAGTCGGCGGGATCACCAGCGCCGGGCCCTCACCCAGGGTCCAATAAGCGATGCCAATGCCATCGCTGGTGGTCGCGTAGTGGATTGGCGGGTCCATTTGCGGCCTAGTTTACATCCGCGGAGGCTTCAGCAGGCAGCCTTTCTGGCATGCCCCGGAGGTTCAGAGGTGGCAGTTAGCGCCAGTCGCCGACCGAGATGAACCAGCCGTGCGACTTGCGCTCTTCGAGGATCGCCTTCAGCTCTGCCGGATCCACGGGCCTGTTGTACTCCAGGCCGGTCTCGCCTGGCACAAAGCCGCTGTCGCGCAGCAGGTTCAGGTCGGCCGTATCGGCCATGTAGACCTGCTTGCGGATGCGCCGGCCGCCGTTGTTGCGCAGCCAGGCGACCGCCCAGCGCAGCAGCGGCTCACGAAGCTGGTCCGCAACGGCCGGCCGCATAGCCGTCTGGTCGATGATGCCCCAGCCACCGGGCTCGGTGCGCAAGCTGAGAAAGCCGGCGGGCGCGCCGCCCTTGTCCAGGATCACCCACAGCCAGCGCGAATTCTCGTAGAGACTGTCCAGGCCCGCGGCGGTCAGGCGCGGCTGGCCGGTCGACTCGGCATCGATCTCGGCAATGACGTCCCGGTCGCGCTCCGTCGCCTCACGGACGATAAAGCTATCGCCGGCCGCGATGCCTGGCTCGGGCTGCTCCGGCACGGAGGCCCAGTTCATCTCCACCCACTCGGCTCCTTCCTCGAGGGCGCTCTTCCAGAACACCATCTCCGCCATCGACCGGTTAGGGCGGTCACGGAAGGCGAGACGGACGCCACGCGGCGCTTCTTCACGGCTCACCGCGGAGACACAAGCCTCGAACTGCTCCGAGAAGTGGTCGCGGAAGCCCACCACCTCCGCGTAGCCGTAATGGATGTCCAAATAATCCCGGATCAGGTGGCCAACAACGGCGCCCTCATCGCCGGGGATGATCAGCTCCGGACGGCGCTCCTTAATCCGGTCAAACTGCGTCTCCGTGAGGGTAAAGCTCTTGACAGCGGTTTTGAGCAGCCGCTGGTAGGGTCCTGAGTTCGCAAGAGGGTCAAGCCTTCTCAACTGCATCTGTATTCCACCTCGCCTGGCGTCCCTGCCGCCGTTATCAATTCCACGCAACAAGCCTGGTTGCAGTCTGCCCCGCTAACGCCGAGCGCCCCAGCGGGCCTCCAGCCGTCCCGTCTCGCGGCTTCGCCGTCATCGTCGCCGTCCACCGGCATTCGATTCGGCAAGCCACCCAGTCCATCGATATTATCCGGATGGATTCGGACCGTGTCTAGAAGCACCAGCCCCCGGCGCTCGCGCACCACCGTCGACACCACCAACTGCCTTGCGCACCCAGCAACGCCATCCGAGGAGCGGGCGACGAGATGCTGCTTGCCCGGCCGCGCACCCATCCCCCTTGCCGAGCCATCCCCGACAACGAAGCGATCTGGCGAAGGACACCCTGCCTGCTCCAAGTCCTCCTTCGACCGCCATCCCCCTTGCGAGCCATCGCCGCGGCGAGGCGAAGCAACCTTCAACGCCTCCATCCACGCTCAACCTGACATCCCCTGACAAGCTCTCGCCATCCCTGCTCTCGCCCCGGCCCATCTGCCATTGCGAGCCATCGCCGCGGCGAGGCGAAGCACCTTCAACGCCTCCGTCCACGTTCAACCTGACATCTCCTGACAAGGTCTCGCCATCCCTGCTCTCGCCCCGACCCATCTGCCCTTGCGAGCCATCGCCGCAGCGAGGCGAAGCACCTTCAACGCCTCCATCCACGCTCAAGCTGACATCCCCTGACAAGCCATCGCACCCATGGAGAACGCCTTTATTTGTCATTGCGAGCCATTGCCCGCGGGCAAGGCGTGGCAACCTTTGATCCCGCGGCCGCACCACCGCGCTGTGCATCGGCGATCAGGTTGGAAAGCGATAGCGCTGATCCCCCTCCCTGGCTAAGCCGAAGGTTAAGTCCCTACTCCCACTCCTCCTGAGCTTGCCGAAGGACGTAAAATCACCGTGATAGCGGCTCTGCCGTTGCCCGTTTGCCAGTTTGCCCGTATGCCCGCTAATTCCCAGGAGGCCCCAATGAGAGATGTAGCCTTGCGCGCCCTCGATACCGCCCGCACCCGTGGCGCCTCCTACGCCGATGTCCGCATCGTCCATTTCAACGCCGAAAACGTCACCGTCCGCAACCAGAACGTCGAGGCCCTCGTTGTCGAAGAGTCCCTCGGCTTCGGCGTCCGCGTCATCGTCGATGGCTACTGGGGCTTCGCCGCCTCCAACAACCTCACCACCCGCGAGACCGACCGCGTCGCCGCCGAGGCCGTCAAGATCGCCCGCGCCTCCGCCGGCGTCCCCGGCCGCAAAGCCAACCTCGGCCCGCCCGTGCGCCACATCGGCAAGTACACCACCCCCGTCATCCAGGACCCCTTCGCCGTCTCCCTTGACGACAAGATTGCCCTCCTCCTCCGCTGCTCCCAGACCATGGCCGGCGTCAGTGGCATCGTCAGCAACGAGGCCTCCGTCTACAATCAGCGCGAGCTCAAGACCTTCGCCTCCTCCGAGGGCGCCTACATCGAGCAGGACCTCGTCGAGACCGGCTGCGGCATCGAAGCCACCGCCGCTGACGAGGGCGAAGTCCAGAACCGCAGCTACCCCAACAGCGTCGGCCGCCACCAGGGCACCGAAGGCTGGGAGTTCGTCACCCGCTACGACCTCGCCGCCAACGCCGGCCGCGTCGCCGAGGACGCCGTCGCCCTCCTCGGCGCCAAGCCCTGCCCGCCCGGCGTCACCACCATCGTCCTCGATGGCTCCCAAGTCGCCCTCCAGATCCACGAATCCTGCGGCCACGCCATCGAGCTCGACCGCGTCCTCGGCACCGAGGCAGCCTTCGCCGGCACCTCCTTCCTCACCACCGAGAAGCTCGGCGCCTTCCGCTACGGCTCCCCCGCCGTCAACCTCACCGCCGACGCCACCATCCCCGGCGGTCTCGGCACCTTCGGCTACGACGACGAGGGCGTCCCCGCCCAGCGCACCGCCATCGTCCGCGAAGGCCTCTTCCTCGGCTACCTGACCTCCCGCGAAACGGCCGCCGATCTTGGCGCAACCGTAGGGGCACAGCATGCTGCGCCCCTCCAAGGCCCCGGCATCGATCCCGCCCTCCTCGCCGACATGTCCAACGGCGCCATGCGCGCATCCGGATGGAACCGCATCCCCCTCATCCGCATGACCAACGTCTCCCTCGAACCCGGCGACGCCACCCTCGAAGAGCTCATCGCCGGCACAGACGAAGGCCTCTACATGGAGACCAACCGCTCCTGGTCCATCGATGACCGCCGCCTCAACTTCCAGTTCGGCACCGAGTACGCCCGCGAGATCAAAAACGGCAAGCTCGGCGACCTGATCAAGAACGCCACCTACACCGGCATCACACCCCAGTTCTGGGGCTCCTGCGACGCCATCGTCAACCGTGACGGCTGGACCGTCTGGGGCACCCCCAACTGCGGAAAAGGCCAGCCCGAGCAAGTCGCCCACACCGGCCACGGCGCCTCCGCCGCCCGCTTCCGCAACATCCGCACCGGCGTCATGCAGTAGGAAATTGGTCAGAGGATGTCAGAAAATGAGAGCCCGTTCAGACTCGAAGCCAGGGAAGTCTATGATGAATATGCGGCGTTACTGCTTTTAGGCCACTGGATAACTCCTTCGGTCTATGAAGAAATTCAGAGAGCCCGCCTGTTTATTCAAAGCTATCCGTCACGAGAGGTACGGCCGTTTATCAATAATGTAAGAAAAAAAGTCCGCGAACTCCGGAGCGTGCTTCATATAATTTGCGATGGGAAGGAACTACGCGAGATTCTGAGCGAAGTCGAATCACAAAAGAAAACTGTCGGATACTTATCTAAGGGCTATCTCGATACAATCATGCGTCTGGAGCGCGTTCAACCGGCGGCAAAGGACCTACCCATCCATACTCGCATGGGCTTCACATTACAGCGGCCACCCGACAAAACTCACCCAGAATTGTTTCTCTTAGAGGCAAAGCTCTACGAAGACATGTGTTCCCTCTTTAACATGTGCTTCTGCGGCTTCCTGCATGAAGATACTGGAGGTGTGTTCAACGGATTTGCCCCACTAGTGCCCATCAAAGCAAGGGATGCATTAATTCGTGCATCATTTGTTGCTGCCTTCGAATTCATAGAAGCTTATCTAAATGGTATTGCGCTTGACTATCTTTACTTACATCAAGACGCAGATGAAAAGACAGTATCGTTGCTCACTGAGCAACCGCGCCATATTTCATTTCGTGATAAGGCACTACAGTACCCAAAGATTGTCAAGGGTTCACAACACCCTTTACTCACTGAGGGTAATTGTCCTGAATTGGCTTTACTCATAGAACATGCAAATACTCGAGGTGCATTAGTCCACCCTGCTGCTTGGATGATTGATAGCATTCGGACTAAGCAAGACGCCTTCTTTACGACCAAGCTTGCTGAACTGTGCGAAATTGTCGATGCAGCCGTAGGCTTTGTGCTCAAAGTGGAAGCCAAGATTGAGCGCCGATCGGTTATTGTCGACTGGATCTTGCCTCGTGCAGCCGACGGTCTTTTCCCTGCGGAGTCATTTCAATAGGGGGCTCTTGTCGTTGCGAGCCATCGCCCGCAGGCGAGGCGTGGCAACCTTTCTCACCTCCGACCGCGCCTAACCCACCAACTCCTGAAACAAGTCCCGCCACCCCGGATTCTCAGACTCGATCAACGCCACCTTCCACCCGCACGCTGTCGTTGCGAGCCATCGCCCGCAGGCGAGGCGTGGCAACCTTCTCACGTCCGGCCGCGCCTAACCCAACAGCTCCGGAAACAAATCCCGCCATCCCGGGTTCTCAGCCTCGATCAACGCCACCTTCCGCCGCCGAGACCACGACTTGATCTGCTTCTCCCTCTCAATCGCCGACATCACATCCTCGGCAATCTCGTAATGCACCAACTTCCACACCTTGTAGCGCTGCGTGAATCCCTCCACCGTCGACTCACGATGCTCCATTACTCGACGCAGCAAGTCGTTCGTCACGCCCGTGTAGATCACAGAGTTCGTGAAGTTCGTCAGCAGGTAAACGTAGTAGGCCATGACGCGACCAGCTTATAACGACGCACCATCAAAGGTTGCCACGCCTCGCTGCGGCGATGGCTCGCAACGACAAATGCCTGCGTCACTCCTCCCATCTCTCCCACGCTCCCGCTCCGCGCGTCCTGAGCCGCGACGCAGGCTGCTCGAAGGGTGAGCGATCAGCTCTCGTCCGCCCACCTCATGCCCCGGGGTTCAGCCCGCGCTCAGCTCCGCCTCATGCCCCGGGGTTCAGCCCGGGGTATCGCTCCCTCAACCCCCACCCCACTCCCCGCCCCCAGTCTGTGCCACCTCCCCCTGCCACCTCCCCCTTCCACCTCTCCCCACAATCCCGCTCCCCTACCTCGATGACCACTACCCGCACACTGTCGTTGCGAGCCATCGCCCGCAGCGAGGCGTGGCAACCTTTCCAAGCTCCGTTCCGCGCCTAACCCAACAACTCCTGAAACAAATCCCGCCACCCCGGATTCTCCGCTTCGATCAACGCCACCTTCCGCCGCCGAGACCACGACTTGATCTGCTTCTCCCTCTCAATCGCCGGCATCACACGCTGCCACCAACAAAAATCCCTCTCCGTTGCCGAAAAGGGACTGAGCGCCTGCTTCCTGGAGGGATCACGTGGGCAGCGGTATCGACTCCGTCTCAAGCTTCGTCAAGTCCAGCAGCTTCGAGGCGTGGTCGATCTCAATGCCCACCAGCCGGCCGTCCTCCCCGAAATCCACAACAACCCCCGGCGCGATCTCTTCAGCATCCGCACCCGGCATCTCAGACAAGTGGATGTAGAGCGCATCCGTCGCCGTGTCGTAGCTAATCCGCATTCTCTTCCACCTTGAAGTTCCGGTCTGGATAGGCCGTGTGGATCGTCACTCCGTCCGACAGCGTGACCACCTTGAGCGCTCTGCCGTGCAGATTCGGGTGTCTCTCAGCCATTTCTTCTACCATCCCCCAGAATTGTACCCGACCATCAGCCTGCACCTCTCGGCGCAGCGGCTTCTCAATGACAGCGATGCACCACTCCAACTTCAGATAAGAGCGTCTCACCAGTACATCTTCGCGAAAGTGATGGTCGTGCCGTACACGCGGTCATGATAGACCTTCCATACCAAGCACCGGCCACGCTCCACTCCTGCTGAGGTGCATCTTGAGCCGCGACGCAGGCCGCTCGAAGGGTGAGCGATCGCTCTCGTCCGCCCACCTCATGCCCTGTGTTCCAGCCCGCGATATACTCCCACCTCATGCCCCGGGGTTCAGCCCGGGGTAGCGCTCCCAGCCTGTGCCACCTCCCCCTTCCACCTCTCCCGACGATCCCGCTACCCTACTTCGATGACCACGACCCGCCCCCACCACTCCGCCCCGCCGCCAATCGACGCCGCTGCGCTCGACAATCAAACCTCGTCGCGGACTCGCGGCGCGCCCGGCCCACCCCTTCGCGAATCTGCGGACCTCCGCCTTATCGACAAAAAATTCCCCACAATCAGACAATCAAACCTCGGCCGCCCACCCCATGCCTCGGGGTTCAGCCCGAGGTATGGCTTCCACCTCCAAACCTCAACCTCTAACCCCTAACCGCCCCGACTGCTACCATCCGCCCATGACCGCCTTCGCCACCAACGAGCAGATCGTCCTCGCCGCCCGGCGCAATCTCAGCCAGGGCGTCTGGGACTACCTCGTCGGCGGCGCCGAGTCCGAGACCACCATGCGCCGCAACCGCCTCGCCTTCGACCTCTGGGCCTTCCGCCCCCGCGTCCTCGTCGACGTATCCCAGGCAGACCCCTCCACCACCCTCCTCGGCCACAAGCTCCGCATCCCCGTCATCCTCAGCCCCGTCGCCTCCCTCCAGGCCATGCACCCGGAGGCCGCCCTTGCGCCCGCCCGCGCCGCCGCCCAGTTCGGCACCATCCAGACCCTCAGCTGCCTCACGGAGCCCACCCTTGAAGACGTGGCCGACGCCTCGGACGCCACCAAGGTCTTCCAGCTCTACGTCCGCGGCGAAGACCCTTGGCTCCAGGACGTCATCGGCCGCGTCAAGGCAGCCGGCTACATCGCCATTGCCCTCACCGTCGATACCGCCCTCGTCGGCCGCCGCGACCGCGCCACGATCTCCGGCTACGAAAGCCCCTTCACCACCTTCCGCTTCGGCGCCAATGTCGCCTACCAGGCCACCGCCACATGGGACACCCTGGACCGCATCCGAGAAATGGCAGCGCCTCTGCCCATCCTCCTCAAAGGCGTCGCCACCGCCGAAGACGCCGCCCTGGCCGTCGAGCACGGTGTCGGCGCCGTCTGGGTCTCGAACCACGGCGGCCGTCAGCTCGACCATGCCCTCGGCGCCCTCGAAACCCTGCCTGAGGTCGTCGAAGCCGTGGCCGGCCGCGTCCCCGTCATCGTCGATGGCGGCGTCCAGCGCGGCAGCGACATCCTCAAGGCCATCGCTCTCGGCGCCGATGCGGTCGGCATCGGCAAGCTCCAGGGCTGGGCCATCTCCGCCGGCGGCACGGAGGCCCTCGTCCGCGCCCTCGAGATCCTCGAAAGCGAGTTCGTCTCCGGCATGGGGCTGCTCGGCATCTCCCGCGTCGATCAGCTCAACTCAACCTTCCTGCGCCCCGCCGATCCCGTCTCCGACCCCCACGAGATGAGCGCCTGGGTCAACATCCCCGGTACACGCGTCACCTAGCGGAACATTCCCCTCTGCACTAGCGTCTTAAGGATCGTGGGTGCGTAGACGCGCCCCATCATCGCGAATAGACTGAGCCAGGCGGGAAAAGGGGCGTGTCTTGAAGCCGATCTCCCTCATCATCCTCATCCTTGTGACCATCGCCCTAGCAGCCTGCACCGGCGACGACAACGAGTCGGAGCCGGAGATCGTCCGCTCCGGCGGCGGCATGTCCGAGAGCACCAGCAGCGACCCGCCGGACATCATCCGCTCCCAGGCCGGCGGCGCGATCTCTTCCGCCGGCGGCCCGCCCGTCGCCGGCGCGCAGACTGGCCTCTCCTCCCTCGGCCTTACCGTCCGCCACACCGAATCCGCCGAGGCCACGGCCGATCAGGCCTTCCTCATGGCGCTCGTCCAGTCCCGGCCGCCGGCAGGGCCTATCCCCTTCGCCCAGCTCCCGTCGCGCGATCAGGCCGGCGTAATCGCCGCCGTCGAGGCCGTCGGCGTGCAGCGGGAGGCCGTCAGCTTCGAGTCGACCTCGAGCTACGGCCCTTTCGCGACCATCAGCGTCCGCCTGCCGATCGATAACCTGCCGGACGAGGGCCAGAGAGTCCTCGATGCCATCGAGTCCGTGGTTGGGCGCACCCAGTCCGGCGTCCGTTTCGCCATCAGCGATTGCGCAGCTGCCCTTGCACCCTTGCGGCAAGCAGCCGCCGAGGGGCCGCCCACGCCAACGCCGAAAGCCTGGCTCAGTCGCTCTCTGTAGATCTCGGTGCCATCGTTGCCGCCTCAGAGTCGCAGCTGCCTCAGCCATACGGGCCACCGTCCAACGCCAATCCTTGTGGCTCCGCGGACGGTCTAGGACCGAAAAGTCCCGGCAGCCTCCTCCCCCTGGAGTCCGAGCCGATGGTAAGACTCAGCCTGGACCTCACTGTGACCTACGCCATCGGCTCTGATCCGGCTCCGGGAGCAGACAGCGGCGCGCGGCTCACAGCCGGAGGTTCCGGCAGCGCCACCGCCAAAGCCAACGAGGCTTACATCGTCGTCCTCATCCCATCCCAATCGGGCCCGTTTGGTCCCCAGCCCTTTGCTTCGAAGACCCGCGATGAGCTCCTCGAAGCCATCCGTGACCTGGATATCGATGAAGAAGACATCGAAATCTCCAACTCGCTCCTCGGAGGCCCCGTCATTGTCTCGGTCGAGCTCAGCATCGACGAGCTGACGGACAAAGGTGAGGAAGTCATTGACGCGGTCGAGGAGGTTGTCGGCAATAGCCAGTCACACGGCGCCTGGTTCAGCCACTCGAATTGCGCCGCGGTCCTGGATGAGGCTCGCGAGCAGGCGATTGAGGACGCCCACCGCAACGCCGAGGCATTGGCCGCCGCCGCAGGCTTCGAGCTCGGTGACTTGGCTGCCCTGACCGAATCCCAGACGCAGCCCAGCCCTTACGGCCCCAGGCAGAATCCCTGCAGCGATGACCTCAGCACCGTGATCGGCGTTGGCGGACCCTACGGCGCCGGTCTCGTTGCGCTGGACGCGGAGCCCGAGATCACGGTTGCGACAACCGTCACGGTGACCTACTCAATCTCGAATCCGTAGCGCCCCAAACTTTACGGCGCGGCCGATGGCGTCTCTTCTGGCTTCGCCTTGCCCGTAGGCCCAGTCCCGTCCGAAGAAGGCGGCTCCTCTTCCTCTGCTGGTTTCGTGGCCTCGCTCTTCACAACACCACCCTTCGGTATCCGGTAGGAGTAGAGTTTGGGCAACCGCCAGCCAATGAGCCCAACCGTAAACAGCGTGCCGAAGCCGCCGCTCACCACCGCAAACGTCGCGTTGGTCACAGAAGCCACGATGCCGGAATACAGCGTGTTCATCTGGTTGGAGGACTGGATGAACACCTGGTTGACCGCGCTGACCCGGCCCCGCAGCGCGTCCGGCGTCGCCAGCTGGATCGTTGTGCTGCGCATGACCACGCTGATCATATCGGACGCGCCGATCAGCGCGTAGAGGACCAGCGACAGATAGAAGTTACGCGAGAAGCCAAACAGGACGGTCACCGCCCCGAAAATCACGACCGCCCAGATCAGCGCCCTGCCGCTGCGCTCCGTCGGCGGCCTCACCAGCAGCACGAACGACATCAGGAACGCCCCGATCTCGAAGGACGCGTTTAGCAGCCCGAATCCCTTGGGTCCCACCTCCAGAATGTCCGAGGCGTAGATCGGCAAGAGCGCCTTCACGCCACCAAAAATGACCGCGAACATATCCAGCGCCATGGCGCCCAGTAGCACCTGGTTGGCCCGGACGAACACCACACCTTCCTTGATCGCGGCGATCGTCACGCCGCCGGCCCCCTTCGGTGGCTCCACGTAGCGCAGCAGCGCCATCGTTAGGACAGACATGATGGCTAGGGCTACGAAAACGCCGTAGCTGCCGCCCACACCGATAACGGCAATGAAGATGCCACCCAGCGCCGGTCCGGCCACAAAGGCAAACGACTGCAGCGTCGACGTCACTGTCACCGCGTTGGCGAAAGTCTCGGGCCGCACGATCGCCGGCAGGATCGCTACCCGCGCCGGCCCCTCGAAGGACGCGGCGACGCCCATCGCGACCACCAGCCCGTAGATCAGGCCCAGCGTCACCCAGCCGTCGATGGTCGCCAGCGCCAGCACGACACCGCAGACGATCGGCACGGTCTGGGTCGCGAGGACGATGTTGCGCCGGTTGTAGCTGTCCGCCGCCGCGCCGCCAATCAAGGTAAAAATCAGCGACGGGATTAGCCGCGCCAGCCCCGTCAGACCCAGCGCCAACGGCGAGTCGGAGATCTCGTAGACCTGCCAGAGCATGACCGTCTGCAGCATCGTCACGCCGATGCCGTAGAAGGTGCGGCTGCTTGTGAAGAGCAGGAAGTTCGGTTGGCGCAGCGCCGCTAGCGGGTCGTGTCTGGGCGACGCGTTATCAGGGGTGGACTCGCTCACGAGCCTGCCTCGTCAGGCGCCTCGATGCTCTCGCCAGCGCGCTCCGCCGGCGTTCGTCTTCCTGTGCTAGACATACAACTGCATCATTCTCAACTACCCTCGTCTCTCTGAGCCTAGGGACTGCTGCTCGCCGGCTGCTCTTGCGGCGGTACAGCCGCAATCGACGTGACCGGCTGCCTCATGGAACCCACCGCGGTCGAGACGCGGTAGTTGTAGAGCAACGGCAGCCGCGTCCGGATCAGCCCCGTCACCGCCAGAGCCGCCGCGCCACCACTGACGACCGCGAAGGTCGCGCTGGTCAGCGCCGCCACAAAGCCGGATTCCATCGCCCCGATCTGATTGGATGCGCCGATGAAAGACTGGTTGACAGCGCTAACCCGGCCTCGCAGCTCATCCGGCGTTGCCAGCTGAATCGTCGTCTGGCGCATGACCACGCTGACCCGGTCCAACGCGCCGATCACGACGTAGATGGCCAGCGACAGGTAGAAGTCACGCGACAATCCGAAGGCAATCGTCGCGATGCTGAACAGAGCCACGGCGATCAGCAACGCCCGCCCCGTCCGGTCGATAGCCGGCCGGAACACCAGGAACAGCGATGTCAGGAAAGCGCCACCGTAGAAGGAGCCCTGGAGGATGCCGTAGCCGGCCGGGCCAACTTCAAGGATGTCCGAGGCGTAGACCGGCAGCAGCGCCGTCGCGCCGCCGAAGACGACCGCGAACATGTCCAGCGACATCGCTCCCAGGATCACCTGCTGGCTACGGACAAAACGGATACCCTCGCGCACCATCGCCAGGCTCACTTTGCCGCCACCCGAGTTCGCGGCCCTCACCTTTAAGAAGGACAAGACCAGCATCGATGAGAGCGCAAAGCAAATGTAGGCAAGGAAGCCCGCACCCACACCCGCCAGGGCGATGATGCCGCCCGCCAGCGCCGGCCCCGACACGGCGCAGAATGACTGGATCGTCGAGCTCACCGTGACCGCGTTAGCGAACGTCTCCGGCCTGACGATGGCCGGCAGCAAGGCCGCCCGCGCCGGCGCCTCGAAAGCGTTGGCCATGCCGATGAACAGCACCAGCCCGTAGATCAGCTCCAGGCGCACCCAGTCGCCCAGCGTTGCGACGCAGAGGATCGAAGCGCAGGTTAGCGGCACACACTGGGCGATGAGGATGATGTTGCGCCGGTTGTAGGTATCAGCCGTCGCCCCGCCGATCAGGCTGACGCTGAGCGCCGGGATGAACTGCGCCAGCCCCAGCAATCCCAGGTTCAGCGCTGAGCCGGAGATTTCATATACCTGCCAGGCTATGACAGCGTTAAGGGACGTGAGGCCGACGACGGACAACCCGCGGCTACTCGTGTAGAGCAGGAAACTGACCTGTCGTAGTGCGGCTAGCGGGTCGTGTCTGGGAGGGACCGCCGGATCGCCAGAAGAGTCGCTCAAGCAGCGTCTCCGGTGAGGCGGCGCCCGAGTGCAGGATCGCCAGAAGACGCGGGTTTGGGACTCATGCGATGGCCATTCTAGCAGACCTTCACGTCAAGGCCAGCGACAGGTCCATCCAGCGGTGCTCTATGCCCGCGTCGAGAAACACATCGCTCCGCACCGTGTAGCCGAGGCGCTCGTAGAAACCGATCGCGTGCAGCTGCGCCGCCAGCGTGATCCCCTCGAAGCCACGCTCCCTCGCGAGCTCGTGCAGCGCTTCCATCACGGCCGTGCCGTGGCCCCTGCGCCGGTGCTGCTTCATCACCGCTACCCGGCCGATGTGTGCATAGCCGTGTTCGGCCTCCAACAGCAGGCGCCCCGTTGCCACCGGCTCGCCGTCCTGGCTCGCCAGCACATGCAGCGCCGTACCGATCAGCGCTGGGTCGCCGTCGTACTCGTCGATCTCCAAATCTTCCGGCACATCCTGCTCGTCGATGAACACGGCGCGGCGAACTTCCAGGGCCTGCGCCATCTCGCTGGCAGTCTTGATCAGGATTACCTCAGAATCTGTCACGGCAGCAGATTAGCCTGTCGCCATTCCTTAACGGAACATTTAGAAGTTCGGCGCTCGCCACGTCACAATCACCTGGATAATGATCCCATTCAGGAAGGAGTACCAACATGGCGCATGGTGTAGTCCACTTCGAGATCCCGGCAACCGACCCCGACAAAGTAGCCGATTTCTACCGTCAGCTCTTCGGCTGGCAGATCGACAAGATGTCAGTTGGCGAGTCCGAGTACTGGTTCGTCATGAGCGGCCCTGTCGACGAGCAGGGCGCGCCGAAAGAGTCAGGCTACATAAACGGCGGCCTCTACCGTCGCCAGATGCCCGATCAAACCCCCGTCAATTACGTCGATGTCGAGTCAGTCGATGAGTACACCAACAAAGCCAGGGCACTCGGCGCCAAAGTCGTGATGGAGAAGACTCCCGTCCCCGGCATGGGCTGGTTCTCCCTTCTGGCCGACCCCGACGGCAATTCCTTCGGCGTCTGGCAGAACGACACCGCCGCCGGCTGAGCCAATCGGTTATACTTAATATGTACGGGGACGACAGGTTTCGACAGGGAACGGTGGACCCGGATTGCAAGCCGAGGCGCCATACCTCGTTAATCAGTGGCACCAATGTAACTGGCGAAAAAGAACTCGCCCTCGCGGCCTAACAAGGCCTCGACGTTGACCCTCATCTCACCCCGATGGGTGAGGAGTCAGCGACGCAATGTCGGGGTGCTGCATCGTTACGCCGGTAGCGACGCCTAAGACAACCGGCGGTGCCGGACGCGAGCCTGCTGGGCGGCGCGCGGCCAGGCGAGATAAATGCCCGGCTAAGCTTGTAGTAAATCCCTGACGCTCTTCCTCTGGACGGGGAGTTCAATTCTCCCCCGTCTCCACCACTTCAAACTTGGAGCCGCTCTTGCTCGTCCAGCGTAAGCAGGCGGTGCCGGGCGGCTCTTCCTTTACCTCACGTTTGCAGCATGCCCTGATCGAAGGCGCCGGAATCATCGCCGCCGAGCCGGTGTAGCGCCGATACCATAGTCAGTAGTCCTACGCCGTCGAATTGCTGTGCCGTAGTCAGCGCCGGCCGTTGTCTCTCCCCCGTTATCTCGGCTGCACCCACCGGCAGGTCGTGCAGAACAGACGCGGGTCAGGGTACAGAAGGCCGGTCGCCGGGTCGCGCTCGCCCCAGCTCTCTTCTTCGATCGTCGCCTTGTTGCACCGTGGACACCTCAGGATGCGGCGTCGAGGTAGTTCACCAGATGCCCCTGACTCAAGCTCGGGACTCTGGTCGAGCCCGCGTCCTCGCCCCTCATTATTGGATCTCAAGGTTCGACCATCCACGGCGTCCATGCTACATCCACCTGCCGCCTAACTTCGAAAATTTTCTTTGCCAGACCCCAACAGATCTCCATCCTCCCTGCCGATAAGTGAAGAGATAGGTTCCTCAGCGCCTCCTGGGATCTTCGGCTAGCAGTCTCATTGTGCCTCGGGCAGGAGAAGGGCTTGGGCCGGAACACTCTTATCGCGTTTGCTCTGGCGCTGGGCATCCTCGCTCAGTTCGCGATAGTCCCTGCTGTCCACGCCGCCGGCCCCCTCGATGACCTCACCAAGCAAATCAACAAGACGGTCGAGACTGTCACAAAGCCAGTCAACGATACGGTCAAGAACCTGACGAAGCCGGTTAACGAGACCGTCGAGAAGGTCACTAAGTCCGTTAACGAGACCGTGGAAGAGGTCACGAAGCCTCTCAATGAGACCGTCAAGAAGACCGGCGAGTCGTTGGGCAATACGACCAGTAACGTTGCCGAATCTCTGAACAAGCCGGCGGCCGATGCGCCGTCAATCGGCGGCCCAGTGAGCACTCTTAACGAGACTACCTCTAACCTTGGTTCGACGCTGGACAGCGTGACTCGGCCGCTCAATCAGACGGTCAACGAGATCACGGAGCCGCTCAATCAGACGGTTGAGGACCTGACTCAGCCACTCAACCAGACCGTCGCGCCGGTAGTCAACGATGTCGTTGTACCGGCCCTCAAGCCCGTCCTCGACACCGTTGGACCCGTGGTTAATGACGTTGTGGCGCCGGCCCTCGACCCTGTCCTACAGACTCTCGAACCGGTGATCAACGGCGGCGTCGTCCCGGCTCTCGACCCTGTCCTCCAGACTCTCGAACCGGTAATCAACGGCGTCGTCGTCCCGGCTCTCGACCCTGTCCTACAGACCCTGGAGCCGGTGATCAACGGCGTCGTCGTCCCGGCTCTCGACCCCGTCCTCCAGACCCTGGAGCCGGTGATCAACGACGTCCTCGTCCCGGTCCTCGACCCCATCCTTGAGACTCTGGAGCCGGTACTGGACCCGATCGTCGAGGTGATTCAGCCGGTCGTTGACCCCATCATCGAGGTCATCGACCCGGTGGTGGACCCGATCATCGATATCATCCCGCCGATCCTTGACCCGATCATCTACGTTATTCCGCCGGTTATCGACCCTGCACAGCCGCCACCGCCGGCTGTAACGGCGCCGCCCGTCGACCCGCCGCTTCCCGGCAGCCCCGTCGCGCTGCGGCCAGGTGTCGCTCGTTCCTCCGAGAGCATCGGCGATGGCGCGGCCCCCGATCTGATCACCTTTACCGAGGTTGGTCTGCCGGGGACGGTCGGCACTCTGGGCGCGCCCGTCCCCGCCACCGGGGCCGCCTATGGCATGGCCGCGGGGAGCATCGGGCTTGCGACGGTCTTGCCCCCGGCGGCGCCCGTGGAGAAATCGCCGGCGCCCACGAGCAGCACGAGCCAGGCTGTCTCCGAGCAGCTGCTTACACTCCTGTCGCGTGGCATCAGCACCCCCGACCGCTTCGATTCGCCTGCAGCCAACCTGCCGGCCCTCTTCATGGCCCTGCTCGCCCTGGGCTTCTTCCTCAAACTCGCCTTCACCGAGGCATCGCCTCGTACCTGGCAAACCCGTCCCGTAATACCCCCTATCTAAGTCCTCCTCAGCCGTAATCGGCCCGTCACGCCGAGCTACGGCTACCTGCCATCCCCGGCAGGTCTGACAACGGATCCATCCGTAGTCCACCGCACAACGCGTGCGGAGAGGAGGAACACTTGGCAAAGCATTTACCACTGAGATTTGTGGGTCTGCTGGCTGCTCTGGTCCTGGGTTTCGGAGGCGTAATCAGCCTCCCAACCTCGGCCTCAGCCGACGGCGGCCTGCTCGACCGGATCCTGGGCGATGACGATGAAGACGACGGTAATTCCGTAGTCGGCAACGTTGTCAAAGAGGTGACCAAGGTCCTCGACGATGACGACGAGGACGAGACCAGCGGCCTTCTCGACGACGGCCTCGATGATGCGACAGGCATCCTCGATGACGGCGAAGATGAAGACGAGGATTCGGTCCCGCAGGAAGCGGAAAACATCGTCAAGGACATCGTTGATGACGATGACGACGACAGCAGCCTTCTCGAAGACACCCTGGACAAGGTCACGGGTGACGACGATGAAGACGGCGACCTTGTCGAAGAGGTCACGGGCATCGTCGGGGATATCCTCGGCGATGACGATGATACCTCGAACATGGCCGGAGGCGTCCTGGATGACGTGACGGGCATCCTGGGCGACGACGACGATGACAGCAACCCCGTAAGCCTCATCGACGAAACCCTGGATGACTTGACGCGCATCCTGGGCGACGACGATGAGCCGGTCTGCCAGGCTCTGAACTGTGAGCCTGACCTGATCGACACCCTTACCGACGCGCTACCGGTAGGCCTGGACGAGAAGACCGGCGTCCTGCCGGATCTCGACGGCGGCGCCGGCCTCCTCGGCCCGCTCAACGGCATTGTCGGTGGCGGTGACGAGGACGGCGAAGGCGGCCAGGACTCGCTCCTCGAAGACCTCCTCGGCGATGAATCGCTGGTCGGCGGCCTCGTCGGCAACGAAGGCGACTTGCTCGGCGGCGTCCTCGATGAGGACGAGGAGAACCTGCTCGACGGCTTCATCCCGGGCGCTGTGGGCGACCTTCTGGGCGACGACTCTCTGGTCGGCGGCCTGGCCGGTAACTCCGGCGACCTCCTCGGCGGCGTCCTCGACGACGACGGCGATGGTGACGGCCAGGATGGCGATCTCCTCGCCGGGCTGCCAGTAATTGGCGGTGGCGACGACCTTTTCGGCCCGCTCAACGGCATTGTCGGTGGCGGTGACGAGGACGGTGAAGGCGACCAGGATTCGCTCCTGGAAGACCTCCTCGGCGATAATTCGCTGGTCGGCAGCCTCGTTGGTAACGAAGGCGACTTGCTCGGCGGCGTCCTCGATGAGGACGAGGAGAACCTGCTCGACGGCTTCATCCCGGGCGCTGTGGGCGACCTTCTGGGCGACGACTCTCTGGTCGGCGGCCTGGCCGGTAACTCCGGCGACCTCCTCGGCGGCGTCCTCGACGACGACGGCGATGGTGACGGCCAGGATGGCGATCTCCTCGCCGGGCTGCCAGTAATTGGCGGTGGCGACGACCTTTTCGGCCCGCTCAACGGCATTGTCGGTGGCGGTGACGAGGACGGTGAAGGCGACCAGGATTCGCTCCTGGAAGACCTCCTCGGCGATAATTCGCTGGTCGGCAGCCTCGTTGGTAACGAAGGCGACTTGCTCGGCGGCGTCCTCGATGAGGACGAGGAGAACCTGCTCGACGGCTTCATCCCGGGCGCTGTGGGCGACCTTCTGGGCGACGACTCTCTGGTCGGCGGCCTGGGCGGTAACTCCGGCGACCTCCTCGGCGGCGTCCTCGACGACGACGGCGATGACGATGACAGCGGTTCTCTTCTGGGCGACCTCTTCGGCAACCTGCCGCTTCTTGATAACGTCATCACACCGTTTGTTGACCCGTTGGACCTCTGCCTTGGCGTTGACCCGCTCGACGTCGACTCCGAGCTCGGCGCCGGCTGCAACCAGGACCCTGACTGCGGCCTGCTCGACCTCAACTGCACCATCAACGACCTGCTCGGCCCGGTTGTCGGACCCGGCAGCCTGATCGACCCGATTCTCGACCTCTGCCTCGGCTATGAGGACGTCCAACTCGAACTCGGCTCCGGCTGTAGCTCAGCCTCAGGCGACGACGACAGCGACGACGACGGCGACGACACCGGCGACGACACCGGCAACGGCGGCGGCAACGGCGGAGCCAACGGCTCTGACGGCGGCTCCTCGTTCAACACCGCCATCGGCGCGCCCGTTGGCTTCACGCAGTTCCCGCTGCCGCCGGCGGCTCCCATCGAGGCTACGCGCGGCGCCTTCGTCCCGGCTCAGGCCGGCGACGGTGGTCTGCTGGGCGTGACTCCGTTCAACCGGGAAGCTTCCGCTTCCTACACCAACGTCCTTGCTCTCATCCTTACTCTTCTCACGCTCCTGACACTCACATGTCTGGTCCGCGCGCGGAAGGGTTAAACGAAATTACGGCGGGGTGGGCCTGCGCCCGCCCCGCCTTCTGGAGGTTTGAACAATGCAACTACCAGTTTTGAACCCGAAGAAGCGACGCACTCTCAAAGTGCTCGAGCGGCATCTACCATCAGCGGCCATTTCTCGCGGCGCCGCCGTCCAGACGGCGCAACGACGATCGGCTGGGGTCGCCTCGTGACCGCCGTCCACGCCCCCCGCAGCAGTCAGTACCGCGGCATCCTTGCCAGGTCAGACGCCATGCGCCCTGACCTGCGCCAGTCCCTGTCAATGCTGCTGGACCAGACCACGGGCTGGTACCGGCGCTGGTACTTTCTCCTGCGGTTGGATGCGGAGATCGAACAGGCGCGGCGTCACGATCGTCCGACTTCGGTCATTGCCGTAAAAATCCCGTTGGCCTCAACCGGCCTCGTGACTCTTCTCAGCGACAGGCTGCGGCAGCGGCTGGCGCGCATCGCAAACGAGGCGCTGCGTCCGGCCGACTTCCCAGGCTGCCTGCATGAAGACGAGCTCGCGATCTATCTGCCGAATACCGATAGGGATGAAGCAGAGCGGCTTCTCGAAAAGCTGAAGGCGGAGCTGGAGGCCTTCACACCTCGTCTGGGCATCGCGACCTTCCCTCAGGACGGCCGTAACGCCCTCGAGCTCCTCGTGGTTGCCACCGAGTACGAGGCGACGCCACTCTCGCCGGTGATCGACCTCGATGATTATCGAAGGAGGCGTGCCCTTGCAGTAGCTAAGTAGCCCTGCCCGTCCCAAGGATGGGACGCTGCTAGCGCCGTCGGCGAGGAGTTGGTTCGTGGCCCACTCCTCGCCGCGGCCCCTTCCCAACTTGGGGCGCCCGATCTCGCGTCCCAGGCTCTGGCTTTCCCCAAAGCCGGCGGCTCAGGCTATGATCGGCTCAAAGCCGGGCGCATCCGCGTCCGAAGTGGGAGGGTTGCATGGCCGGGATCAAGCCGGGCTGGCAAGGGCGCTACCTGGAGGACTTCGAGGTCGGTGACGTCTATCGCTGCCGCTATGGCCGCACAATCACCGAAGCTGAGAACATCCAGTTCACCCTGCTCAGCAACAACACCAACCAGATCCACTTCAATCGTGACTACGGCGAGCGCAGCGGCTTCGGCGGCTGCCTGGTAAACAGCCTCCTCACCCTCTCTGTCGTCGTCGGCATGGGCTCCATGGACATCAGCGAGAACGGCATTAACCTCGGCTTCGAGGACGTCCGCTTCACAACCCCCGTCTACGGCGGTGACACCCTCTACACCGACAGCGAGGTCATCTCGGTGCGCGAATCGCAGTCGCGGCCAACGCAGGGCATCGTCTCGGTCAGGACACGCGGCTACAACCAGAAAGGCCAGACCGTCATCGAGTTCCGCCGCAATGTCATGGTCTGGAAGCGCGACCACGCGCCCGGCAGAGACATCTTCCCCACTCTCCTGAGCTGAGCCTGCCGCATGGACTTCTCCACCTCTGAGCAGCAGGACCAGATCCGCGCCGCTATCCGCGACTTCTGCCGCGATTTCCCGGACGCCTACTGGCGCGACCTCGAACGCGAGCGCGCCTACCCGGAGCGCTTCGTCCGCGCTCTGACAGAAGCCGGCTGGCTCGGCGCCCTGATCCCCAAGCAATACGGCGGCCTTGGCCTCGGCATCGCCGATGCCGCTGCCATCCTTGAAGAGATACAGCGTTCCGGCGGCAACGCCTCCGCCGCTCACGCCCAGATGTACGTTATGGGGACGCTGCTCAAGCACGGTAGCGAGGAGCAGAAGCAGCGCTACCTGCCCAGGGTCGCGCGCGGTGAGCTGCGTCTCCAAGCCTTCGCCGTCACCGAGCCGGAGGCTGGGTTGGAGACCACCCGCATCTCGACCTTCGCCCGTCATGCCGGCGATAAGTACGTCGTTAACGGCCGCAAGGTATTCATCTCCCGCGCCGCCCAGTCCGACCTGATGATCCTCCTGGCCCGCACCACACCCTACGAAGAGCTGGATGACAAAACCCACGGTCTCAGCGTCTTCCTCGTCGATATCCGCGAGGCCGTAGCGCGAGGCCAGCTGCAGATCGAGCCTATCGAGGTCATGTTCAACAACCACACAACCCGGCTCAACATCGTCGACCTCGAAGTCCCGGCTCAGGACCTGATCGGCGTTGAGGGTGAGGGCTTTCGCCAGATCATCGATGGCTGGAACGCGGAGCGCATCCTCATCGCCTCCGAGTCGGTCGGCGACGGCCTCTGGTTCACCGGCCGCGCCACCAGGTACGTCAGCGAGCGCATCGTCTTCGACCGGCCCATCGGCGCCAATCAGGGCGTGCAACACCCGATTTCGCAAGCCTACGCCTCCGTCCAGGCCGCGGCCTTGATGCGCGATAAGGCAGCTTGGCTTTTCGACGCCGGTCAAAGCTGCGGCGCCGAAGCCAATATGGCCAAGCTGCTATCCAGTCAGGCTGCCTGGGCCGCCGCCAACGCCTGCCTCGATGCCCATGGCGGCTACGGCTTCGTCAAGGACTACGATGTCGAGCGCAAGTTTCGCGAGACGCGTCTCTATATCACTGCCCCGGTCAGCAATAACATGGTGCTGAATTTCCTCGGCCAGAACGTGTTAGGGATGCCGCGTAGCTACTAGCCGGCGTATGCGTTTGAAACGCTCAAGGCCGTGAATTGCCTGCGGAAGCTTCGGTGCCTCGCCTACGCTCCAGGGCAGGAGGTACTCGAATGCGCGGTCTGCCCTTGTCCACTGGTCGCATCCTGGCGCTGGTCGCCGTAGTCATCTTTGCCCTGGCCTCTCTCGGCGCCTGGCCGGATGACATCGCCGATGACGTCGAGCCTGTCGCGCTCGGCCTCGCGTTCTTCGCCGCCAGCTTCGTCCTGCCTTGACCTGACTTGGGGCGCGCTCCCAGTCGAGACCCGCGATGGCCCCGGTCCGAGCCGGGGCTCTAGATCTGGGTCAGAGAAGCCCTTACGCCCCACAGCGCTTTCGCGGCACGGGCCAACGCCGCTTCGCCGGTCTGCGAGGCCAGCTCGTCCGTGTAGCCCGCCAGCTCCTCAAAGCGCTCGCATAGTAGATGCCAGGCCGCCGTTTTGTGTGGCAGCGCGTGCACCGTCCGCAGCACAAAGCTGGGGCCGGCATTGGAGCCAGGCTGGCTACCGCCGGCTGGCTGGCGCGTCAGCAGATCACCTATGGGACCCAGCGCCTGTCCCATCAGGTTAACTGGGCCGGCGCCCTCGGCGGCGTGCGCGCAAAGGGGTTGGCCAGCACCGGCCGCGCTGGTTCGAAGAGGGAGTCCTGCGCTAGCAGGGCCATCATCTCTGCTTCGATGGCGCGGAAGCGGCGGTAGTGGGAATCCGGACTCGAATGGCCGGCGCCCTCTCCCTGCGCCACGATTAGCTCCAGAGCCCTCAACGTCGAGTCCAGGTCTGATATGGGCTCCCAACCGTTGGCAGTAAAGAACTTGGCGATAGCCGGCGTCGGCTTCGGCCCGATAAATACGTTGCCGGCGCCCAACCGTGCTACCAGGCCGCGCAGACCGGCCTCCACGGCCGTGTACACGTCCCCCTGCGAGTCGAACTGCGCCGGGTCCGGGCCAATCTCGTTGTCCAGGTCGCCCTTTACGCTCTGCAGCCGGCTGGGGTTGATGACCGCCGGGATATTGCTGCCTTCGGGCTGCTCGATGGCGATGAAGTGCCGCAGCGTTTTGAGGTTGAACGGCAGCAGCTCGATTTGATACTCGGGCATGTAGTAGGCGCAATCATGCGGGAAGTTGGGCCGGTCGAAGTGCGGCGCCGCTCCCAGCGCCGTCAGCAGGTTGTTCACCACCGCGAGGTGCATCATCTCTTCGATGGCGATGCCACCGAACGTGCGCTTCCAGCCGCGCACCGTCTTCAGAGCTTCGGGCGAGAGGCCCTCGTCCGGGCTACCCTTGAGGCTGAACCCGGCGAAAAGGTAGCTGCAAGCCAGGCTGTGCTCCAGCTCCGCGGCATGGTTGAGGAGGAAGATCAGCTCTTCCCGCAGCGAGACGTTTGCTACCAAGTGGGTCCCTCCTGATCAAGTAATTCCTGGCGGGCTCCGAGATTGTACGCGCTCGCGCCGCTTAGAGCAGCAGTCGCGCGTGGCCCAGACGCGCACCGATGATAGACTCCAAACCGATGACCGCAGCCGCCGCCTCGATCACGCCTTCCTGATGTCCCAGCCACCTCAGGAGCACTACCCCCGCACCATTCGCAGGACAGCGCGCCAGGAGGTACTGCTTCAGCCATCGCGGCGCAACCAGCCGCGGCTCAAGACTCAATCGATACCGCTTCTGCTCGTCGCGGGTTTCGGCGTCGCCAGCCTGTTCGGGGCCGTCCTGCTCAGCCTGCCGGTCTCATCCAGCAGCGGTGAATGGACATCACCCATCGATGCCCTCTTCGTCGCGACCTCCGCCGTCTGTGTGACCGGCCTGACACCGGTAGACACGGGGACCTACTGGAGCGGCTTCGGCCAGGTGGTCATCCTGTTGCTGTTCCAGTTCGGTGGCCTTGGCTTTATGACAAGCGCTACCCTGCTCTTCTTGCTTTTCGGCTGGCGCGTGGGGGTGCGAGAAAGGCTGCTCCTCAGCCAGACCCTGGACCTCGGGCGCATGGGCGGCGTTGTCCGGCTGATCCGGCGCACCGTTACCTTCGCGCTGATCGCCGAGGCGATTGGCTTCGCCATCCTCTTCCTGCGCTTCTTGCTTGACCACCCCATCGAGCGCGCCGCCTGGTACGGCCTCTTCCACAGCGTCTCTGCTTTCAACAACGCCGGCTTCGACCTCTTCGGCAACTTTCAGGGCCTCGCCGCCTACGATGACGTCCTCACTCTGACGACGATTGCCGCTCTCGCCTTCCTCGGCAGCATCGGCTATCCGGTGATCGAGGACCTCCGCCAGCGCCGCCGGGCTTCGCTCTTCCTCGATACACGCATCGTCCTCCGCACCACCTTCGCGGTTATAGGCGTGGTCTCTCTGCTGGTGCTGGCGCTGGAGTGGGACGGCGCCCTTGCGGGCCGCGGTATCGCCGACAAAATCCTGCAGTCGGCCTTCCATGCTGTGGCCTCCCGCACGTCTGGCTTCGCGGCCCTTCCTGCGGCCAGTATGAGCGAGGAGATACTGCTAATCACCATGGCTGCGATGTTCATCGGCGGCGCCAGCGGCTCGACGGCCGGCGGCATCAAGGTCGGCACCTTCGGCATCCTCCTGGCCGCGACCTGGTCGGCGGTCGCCAGCCGTAGCCACGTCGAGGCGGAAGGCCGCGAGATCCGCCGGCCAGACGTCGACCGCGCCCTGGCCCTCACCATCATCGCTCTCATCCTCGTCTTCACGGTCGCCGTCGGCCTGGCGCGGCTCGAGGAGATCGCCCTTCTGCATCTGCTGTTTGAGGCGACATCGGCCTTCGGCACGGCCGGCCTTTCGACGGGTGTGACACCGGCGCTCGGCGATGCCGGCATGCTCCTCATAACCGCAACGATGTTCGTCGGCCGGCTGGGGCCCCTTACCCTGGCGCTGGTGCTTGTGCAACGGTCGCGCCTCGACCGCATTAGACTGCCCGAGGAGCGAGTAAGAATAGGTTGAGGTACGCATGGCGGAATACATAGTCATCGGCCTGGGCATCTTTGGCCGCGCCCTGGCGGTCGAGATCCAGGCAATGGGCAATGAGGTCATCGGCGTGGACAGCGACCGCGAGGTGGTCCAGGAAATGTCGGGGCATATCCGCCAGGCCATCGAAGCGGACGCCACCTCCGAGGATACGATGCGCGAGCTGGGCATCCGCGACGTTGACGCCGCTATCGTCGCTGTCGGCTCCACCGAAGACAGCATCATGATCACACTGATCCTCAAGAAGCTCCGCGTCTCTTACGTTATCTCCAAGGCCGGCAACGACCTGCACGGTGAGATCCTCCGGCTCGTCGGCGCCGACCGCGTCCTCTATCCGGAGAAGGAAACCGCCATCCGCCTCGCCCACGGCATCGCCGTGCCGGAGATCGTCGATTACCTCAGCATCACTTACGAGATGGGGATCGCCAAGTTGGAGGTGCCGCGGCATCTCGTCGGCAAGACCTACGGTGAGCTACAAGAAGACCTGCGCGCCGATGTCCGCCTCATCGCCATCGTGCGCCGCGACCGAGTCATCTACGGGGCCTCCGTCGCGGAGAAGCTCCTCGCCGGTGACGTGCTCCTGCTGGCGGGCAAAGACAAAGACCTGCGCGACTTCGGCCGGTCTACCGAGGCTTGATCAAGAAACGGAGCCGAGAAATCGGCTCCGTTTCTACTCGCTTAACTGTTGCGCTCCTAGCGCGCCTCACTCAGCTGGTAGAGCTGGTCCTTCATCGCGTCGAACCAGTAGACGCCCTGAGGTAGCACCGTCTCGTAGGCGCGCACTTTGTAGTAGGTCGGCGCCACGCCGGGCGGTTCGCCACCGTCCTGCACTGTCTTCACGGCTTTGAGGAGGCTACGGCGCGCGTTGATGATCGCCCCGTCCGTCGTCCCCAGCCGCTCCAGCGTCCGGTCCGCGATCGGGCCCATGCTCTCCTGGACGGCGCGGTCCTGCGTGTTGGTGCCTGGGATGCCGGAGTAGGTCTCCGTCTTCTGCACCTGCCGGTCAATGAGGTACTTGTTGTCCATGTTGCGCACGGAGCGGCAGTTGTTCTCGACGTCTATATCGACGAACAGCTCGTTGCCGGAGCCGGTCATCTTGTGCGCCCGCTCCGACATCGGTTCTTCCGCGAACGTGCAGGTCCAGTTGAACACCATCGTGTTCTCGTCATCGATCGGGATCCAGATGTGGCCGGAGTTACCGCCGCCGGCCCGGATCTGGTACCAGGGCATCACCCAGTGGTAGCCACGGACGTGGTTGGTGCCCTCGGCGCCCATGCTACGGATGCCGGCGTAGGTGTAGCCATAGTCCGTTGGCACTACCTCGAGGATCGGCGCCGTGGAGAAGTTGTTGGCGCGGCCTCGCGGGTCGTTCTCGCTGTACTTGACGCCCGGCGGCCTGCCGCCGTGCAGGAAGTTGCTGTGCACCGTGTCAATGCCGCCTTCGAGGGCCTGCAGCCAGTTGCACTGCTGCCATATCTTCGAGATCGTCCGGTGCGTCGATGGTAGCTGTGTCCAGGCAAAGAGCGGCGGCGCCGGCCTCTTCTCCGGTGGCCCCATGTAGCACCAGATCACGCCGCCTACCTCGTAGGTCGGGTAGGCAGGGATGCGCACCTTGTCCTTGAAGTTAGATTCCTCGGGCTCGGAAGGCATGTCGACGCACGCCCCTTCGCAGTCGAATTTCCAGCCGTGGTAGACGCAGCGGATGCCGTTCTCCTCGTTGCGGCCCCAGAACAGGTGCGCCCGGCGGTGAGCGCAGCGCGCCCCAACAACGCCGACGCGGCCGTCCGTCTGCCGGAAGGCGACCAGCTCTTCACCCAGCAGCTTGATGATTACGGGTGGGCTGTCTGGCTCCGGCACCTCCCACTCCAATATGGCCGGTATCCAATAACGGCGCATCAGGTCCCCCATGGGCGTGCCGGGACCGACTCTGGTCAGCGTGTCGTTTTGCTCTTCGGTCAGCATCGATGGTCTCCTTGGTCTGGCGCCTACACCTCAGGCAGGATGCTTACGTGGATCGCGTCCGGCGCGCCCGTGCCGGCGACGGCTTCGAGGGCTTCACGAGCCCGGCTCATCGGAAAGGCGTGCGTCGCTATCTTGTCCATCGGCAGCTTTCCGGAAGCGATGAACTGGATCGCCAGCTCCACCGAGTCGTACGAGTGGCCGTTGGCCTTGATCAACTGGATCTTCTTGCGCGGCAGGCTGTCCAGCGCCAGCGTCTCTTTCCCCGCCGCGGCCAGGACGATGTTGCACTTGCGCTTGTGCGCCGCCGCGATCGCCTGGTCGACGCAGCCTTTGCCGCCACCGGTGACATTGACGACAACGTTGACGCCATCGCCGCCGGTGTAGTCCAGCACCCTGGCGACCGGGTCCGGCTCTGACTCAACGTCGATCGTGTAGTCGGCGCCCAACAGCTTGGCGACTTCGAGCCGGTGCTTATCTCGCCCCAGGCCGGAAACGATGATGCACTCCGCGCCCGCCGCCTTGGCCGCGATCACGGCGCCCAGCCCTTGCTGGCCCGGACCCTGGACCCAGACCGCGTCACCGATGCGCGTGTCGGGGTACTTGAAGCCCCACTCAACGCCATTGGAGAACGGCAGGAAGGCGGCGGCATGGGTCGGCGGCACGTTGTTAGGGATCTTGTGTACGACAGCGTTGGGATGGACGTAGAGGTACTGGCTGTAGCCGCCCCACAGCGCCGGCCACAGCGTCAGCGGCGCGCCACCATAGCGGATTTCGCCGCCACGGGTGCCGCAGAAGCGAAAGTCCTGCGACCGGCAGTATTCGCAGGCGCCGCAGGGCACGTACTCCTCCAGCGCAATGCGGTCGCCTTCCTTGATCTTCCACTTCTGAGCCGCCGCTTTACCAACCCGGTAGACGAGGCCAAGGTTCTCGTGGCCCATGATGTGGGGACCGCGTCCACCGCCGAACTCGCCCCATTCGCCTTCGGGGTTGCGGGCTGGTCTCAGGCCGCTGAGGTCGCTGCCGCAGATGCCGCACGCCTCGATCTTGATAATGGCCGCGTCGTCGGGGATATCTTCCGGGAGCGGGATTTCGCGGACCTCGAATTCCCCCGGACCGACGTGCACGGCTGCGAACGAAGTTTCCAAACAGTGTCCCCCTCTAGATCATGGTTGAAGGCGCCGTGACGGGCGCTGTCAATCAGTGTACTTGCCTCGTCAATCATCATCTGGGTAAGGATGCAGCTGAAGGCTCTGTCGCGGGTTGCTCCGCCCGGCTCTGCCACAGGTTGGGCCCTCACACGCTCGTCTGCTTGAGGATTCGCGGCGCCAGCAGCGTCCGCCAGATCAGGAGCAGTATCGCGTTGACCAGGAATGATATGCCGGCAAACGTTGGCGAAAATGCCCGCCCGAAGACCAACGACCTCAGCGCCAGCCCCAGCAGCCAGGCTGGTACCCACGCCATCAGCACCCGTCCCGGGGCATCCATTTTCGGCCGCTTGCCTGGTAGCCCGAAGATGACACTGAACACCAACCAACCGGCCTGGAAGGGCACGGCTGCCCGCAGCAGCCCCGACGCCGTGATCCCATCCTCATGGCTGCGCAAGCCCAGCAGCGCAAAGATCAGGAAGCACAGCAGGTCACCGGCCAGGACTAATCCGGCGGGCAGGCTGACCTCAGAAGTCCTCAGGTCTCGCATATCCCTAGCTTACGATAGAGCGGACGCGCTGCCCTGCCTGCCACCCGGCCGCAAGCTATACTCGACCGGCAGTCACGACCGAGCAGAGAGGATGTACAATGAGCCGCATCGAAGACCTGGCCGCTTCCTATCGCATCCTGGCCGAGCACGGCATCATCGACGCCTACGGCCACGTCAGCGTCCGCTCTGAGAGCGACCCCCAGCGCTACTTGCTGGCCCGCTCGGTCGCCCCGGAGCTGGTAGTCCCGGACGACATCCTGGAGTACGACCTCGACAGCAACCCCATCAACCCTCAAGCGCCGGAGTCCGTCCGCGAGCGCTTCATCCACGGCGAGGTCTACAAGGCGCGCCCCGACGTGATCGCCGTGGTCCACAACCACTCGCCCTCAGTCATCCCCTTCAGCGTCACCGGCGTTGAGATGCGGCCGATCTTCCACATGGCGGCCTTCATCGGCCTGGGCGTCCCCAACTTCGAAATCCGCGACGTTGAGAAAGGCAGCGACCTGCTGGTCAAGACGCCAAAACTCGGCGCCGCCCTCGCCAGGGTTCTCGCCGGCAAGCCGGCGGCCTTGATGCGCGGCCACGGGGCGCTTGTCGTAGGCGAAGACCTGCCGCGAGCTGTGGGCCGCAGTATCAACCTCGAAATGAGCGCCAAGATGCAGGCTCAAGCCATCGCCTTTGCCGGGCCGGGCGGTCACATCGCCTACATGGACGCCGGCGAGGTCGCGGCCTCCTACCCGCCCCAGGTCTACGTCCGCGCCTGGCCCCTGTGGCGTGAGCGCGCCCTGGCCCAGATGCAGGCTGATCTAACCAAGAAGTAGCCCGCAGCGGGCTCGGGGGAAGTTAGAAGCTGCGGGTTTCAACCCGCAGACTAGCCGGACGGCCCGGTAGGCCCAGCTCGACCATCCGCCGCGGCCCGTCCCGCACCCACCTCATCGAGAAATGACGGCGCAGGCCGGGCGTCACGCAGGGCGGGGATGACCTCCTCGCCCATCAGGCGGATCGACTGCATGATCTTCTCGTGCTCCATCGCCCCCGCCATCATCCAGGCGCTGGCGAAGGTCGCGCCGGCATCGGATAGCGCCTGATACTTCCCTCTCACGCGTTCGGGGCTGCCGTAACAGAGTGTTTCCCAGAAAGCGCTATCGTCCGGCTCGCCCTCGTAGGGGCTGGCATCGGCGCGACCGTCGGTCACGGCGCGGCGCGTCAGCGCGCGGCCGGCCCGGTTCTGCCAGCGCGCCTGCCTGACGCTATCGAGCGCGTCTTCGTCTCGGTCCGTAACCAGGTTGAAGGTCTGCGCCCCCAGCTCCCAGCTGTCGACAGGAAGCCCAGCCTCTCGCCGAGCTCGCAGAAACGACGTCGTCGCGTCGCGCACCAACCCTGGACCTGTCAGCCCGCTGGTCAGCGGCGCCATGCCGTGTTGGGCTGCCAGCTGGAAGGTGTCTTCGCTCGTCCCGGCAACCCACAGCGGCGGATGCGGTTTCTGCAGCGGCTTCGGCCAGACCACCGTCTCGCGCTCGATCTTGATGAACTCGCCCTCGTAAGTGAACGACGTGTCCTCGCTCCAGGCCTTGAGCAGCACGTCGAGGCACTCGCTGAATCGCCCCCGTGACTCCTCGACGCTGACGCCGAAGCGCTCCAGCTCGTGCGGCTGATAACCGCGTCCGACGCCGCAGATGAAGCGCCCGCCGGTGAGGTTATCGAGGACGGCAACCTCTTCCGCCAGTCGCAGCGGGTCCCAAAGCGGCAGCACCAGCACCGCTGTCGCGATCTTGATCCGCTTGGTGCGCTGGGCGATAGCCAGGCACTCGAGCAACGGCGCCGGTGTGTTGCCGTAGTTGGAGAAGTGATGCTCGGCTACCAGGACAAACTCGAAGCCCATCTCCTCGGCATACTCGATCTGCTCCAGCCCCTCTTCGAAAAGGCGCTGCCAGTCTCGCAACTCCGGGTTGGGCCACTCGTAGAAGATGCCGAACTTCATCCCTGCCGCCTAATCGCTGCCCCGGCGATCAGTCGCCGGTTGCGCCCGATCCTAAGCCAGAGCCCTCCACCCAACAAGGGTCCTGGCGGACTGCATCTCGCGTTGCTCTCCTTACAGGGGCCTGGTCGACCGAACCTCGAGTTGCTCACCGCGGGCGCGTAGACGGCCGCTCCGCCTTTGCTATCGATCTGAAACTCGCTCCGCCTTGAGAACCCACTCAACGCTGCTACGATCGGGACATGGAGAAGGACATGATCACTCCGACGCCTGATGAGGCGCTGCTTGCTCTGATCGAGCGAGCGCGACTGGGGGTGTGGACGTTCCCGAGGTCAGGCCCTGTCTTAACGGGCGGGGCTTTTAAAGTTTCGGAGACCGCCGAGAAGTCCTTATTCGGCCGAGGCAATAGTTAGCCGGGCCCAATCCCAACAGGATCTGATTCGTTAGGCGGTAACCTGGCAAGAGCATGATGCAGGCGGTCGAGAGGCCGTCTGCACTTGCGTCAGCTGGCCTTTGTGGGGTTAGCGACTCCACGCAGGAAGGTATCGAAGGCGGAGCGCGCCAGCTCGTTGGGCTTGCGCGCGGTCAGCAACGGACGCCAGTTGCGGTTGAGGACGAGGCCGGCCAGCATTGCCGCCGCCGTGGCGATATCGAGGTCGGCGCGCAAAGCGCCCTGCTCGACGGCCCGTTTGATCAGCACCTCAAAGGGTTCAGCGCGGCGGAACTCCTCCCATTCGTCCAGGTTGCGGACCAGGTTTCGCGGCGTTGGTGCGCTCAAGGCTTCGCTGAGACCGCCGAGGTAATCGACCAGCGACAGCTCTTCCGTCAGCACCAGCTGCAACGCTTGCAGCGGGTCGTCCAGCGCCTCAAGACGTCTGATCTCGGCCAGGGTAGCGACGAGCTTGTCGCGGACAATCTCGGTGATCAGCTCGTCCTTGCTGGAGAAGTTGCGATAGATGGTCCCCACACCAAGGCCTGCGCGCTCGGCGATCTCGCGGATCTCGGCCGTCATGCCCCGCTGCCGGAAAACGGCAAGGGCTGCCTCGGTTATCCGGGCGCGGTTGCGTCGCGCGTCTGCTCGTCCCGGCGCCTGCGTCATGACGGTCCTTTCCCCGGGCTCAACGGCGCCGGGTTGCTCGGTGCCCACCTCTGGCACTTTACACCTAGAACAGACGAGTATAGAAGTCCCGCGTTCATTTGGCACACTCTATCGCCCCTGGAACCTTGACAGGAAATGGAATCCCTGTTCCTATTAGGTCGAGTTCATCTCTACTCAACCGGCACAACAACATCCCAACAGGAGGAAATACCTTGACGGCCTCAAACTACGTAGAGCCAACCGGCAATCAGAAGGCAGGCTTCCAGAAGGGCGATGGCTTCGTTTACGCGAAGCGCCTGCCCACGGCCTGGGAGACCTTCCAAAAGGAAGAGAACATCCCCGTCTTCGTCGGCGTTGGCACCCGGGATACGCGTGAGCTGCCTCGCGCTGACTGGCCGCGCATGGGCGGCAAGGGTACCTTCATCCAGCTCATCGGCACCAACAACTCCACCGGCATGTACGTCGTCGAAGTGCCTGCCCGTGGCGCCCTCAAGCCGCAGAAGCACATGTACGAGGAGCGCTTCATCGTCCTCGATGGCCGCGGCAGCATCGAAGTTTGGAAGAACAGCGGCAGCGCCAAGACCTCCTTCGAGTACCAGCAGTGGAGCGTCTTCTCCGTGCCGGTGAACGCCAACTTCCGCGTCACCAACACGTCCTCCGCCCCGGCCCTGCTCCTGGCCGTAAACACGGCGCCGAAGGTCATCAACATGTACCAGAGCAAGTCCTTCGTCTTCGATAACGACTACGATTTCGAAGACCGCTTTGGCGGCAACCTGGAGGACTACTGGAAGCCCGGCGAGGACTTCGAGCCCCAGCCGGTGCGCGGTCGCGCCATGATCACGACCAACCTGATCCCGGACGCGGCGACGACCTATCTGCCGCTCGACAACAACCGCGGCCCCGGCCACCGCTGGTTGGCCCCCAACATGGTCGGCAACACCATGCTCCAGGGCTGGATCGCCGAGTACCCCAGCGGCCGCTACGCCAAGGCGCACCACCACTCGGCCGGCGCCATCCTCGTCTGCATGCGCGGCAAGGGCTTTTCGATCACCTGGCCGCGTGATAAAGGCGGCGTTACTCCCTGGAAGGACGGCTATGGCGACCTGGTCAAGATGCAGGAGTATGGCCCCGGCGGCATGATCAGCGCCGCTCCCGGCCCGGCGGACTGGTTCCACCAGCACTTCGCCTACGGCAAAGACCCCTTCCGCGTCTTCAACTACACCGGCGGCGTGCCAGGCAACCCGTCCGGCTTCGGTGGTGGTGGCGGCGGTGGCGAAGGTGAGGCTGAGAGCGGCGGCGAGCAAATTCAGGGCTCTCTGACCGACATCGACAAGGGCGGTCGCGCCATCCCCTACTACATGGAGGACCCCTACATCCGCGAGTACTTCACCAAGAAGCTCCAGGAAGAGGGCGCCACGTTCACCATGCCAGAGGAGGTCTACACCAAGGAAGGCTCCCAAATTAAGGTGATGTCTGACTAGCTCCCCCAAGAGAGGTCATGTCACACGAGGGAGGGAGCGAATCGCTCCCTCCCTCACAAATTCAGGCCCGCTCTCCTGTTATGGCTTCGAAATCGCGGCGGCAGATTCTGGTGCGATTCGTTCTCCGCCCGCGCTATAGCCTGCGTACATGGTCCTTATCTATCACACCAGCGGAGATTGCACCGAAATCGAAGCGGCGGTACGTGCCCACGTCCAGGACGGAAAGCTGCTCTGTTTCGATCGTCGGGGACAGGTCGTTGCCACCTTCCTGGCCTCGAATGTCCAGACCTACACCGCGGACCCCGTCCTCGTGGAGGCAATCGAGGACGAGGCTTGCGATGACGTGGTTACCATCCAGTCAGACGACCAGTCGCCGAAGCAGCCTGCCCTGGACTCTTAGATCCGCCCTCGGATTGACAATCCCTGCCGAAAGCCTATGATCCAGCCACCGCCGCCTCGGTGCACTGAGGCTTGGTTGCCATCGAGTGCCCCCTCGCAGCGAATCCAAACCTGGGCGAATAGCCGGTAAGAGGAGGCAGCAGCACATGGCGCAGATGGTTTACGGTTACGGTTCATCCCACAGCCCCCAGCTCAGCATTGGCGCACCCGATGGGTGGCGCGCCCGCGGTGAGAGCGATAAGCGCAACCGCGGCCTCATCGGCATCGATGGGCAGGTCTCCGGCTACGAAGACCTCCTCAACCGCCGCAACGACTTGGCGCAGATCCAGAAAGAGATCGCCGTCGATGTGATGGAGAAGCGCCACGAGGAGAACCAGCGCTCGATCCAGAAGCTGGGCGAGTCGCTCGAGCGCCTCAATCCCGACATCCTGATCATGGTCGGCGACGACCAGCAGGAATATCTGCGCGACGACAACATGCCGTCCGTCTGCATCTTCTGGGGCGACGAGGTCGTGGTTAACGGCCACCCCAATGAGGCCGGCCCCGGCCAGGGCCACATGATCGGCTACTCCAAGACGGACCGGACCGTCCCTGTCAGCTCGGCCCTCGGTAAGCACCTGATCGAGTACCTGATCGAGTCCGATTTCGACGTCGCGCGTTCGCAGTGGCTGGACAAGAAGGACGAGAATCGCGCCAACGGCGGTATCGGCCACGCCTTCGGCTACATCTACCACCGCCTTATGGCCGACAAGGCTATCCCCACCGTCCCGATCATGCTCAACACCTACTACCCGCCCAACCAGCCGACGCCGAAGCGCAGCTACGAGCTCGGCCGCGCCATCCGCAACGCCGTCGAGGCCTGGCCGGAGAAGAAGCGCGTCGCGATCATCGCCTCGGGCGGTCTCAGCCACTTCGTCGTCGATGAAGAGCTGGACAACATGGCGATGGACGGCATCAAGAACAAGGATGTGGTCAAGATCTCCCAGCTGCCGCGCGAGCGTCTCAACTCCGGCAACTCCGAGATCCGCAACTGGATCCTCGTCGGCGGCGCCACGGAGCACCTGGACCTCAAGTACATGAACTACGTGCCCTGCTACCGCTCTGAGGCCGGCACCGGCTGCGCCATGGCCTTCGCCGAATGGGGCTAAGCCAGCCCGCCTGAACACGTAACCGCAATCGCGGCCGCAAGAGTGATTTAGGTAGGGGCGCAGCATGCTGCGCCCCTACGCATTCCCGCGAAATAGGAGACAGCCATGCCCTACGCCAGCATCAACGGCATCGAGCTTTACTACGAAACCCAGGGCGAAGGCCCGCCCATCGTCTTCGCCCACGGCGTCGGCGGCAACCACGTCAGCTGGTATCAGCAGGTGCCCTTCTTCGCACGCCAGTACCAGGCCGTCACGGTCGACCAGCGTGGCTTCGGCCTCACGGAGGACGCCAACGGCCTCGGTCGCGGCGGCTTCGTTGAGGACCTGCACGGCCTCATCGATCACCTTGGCTTCAGCAAGGTCTCCCTCGTCGTCCAGTCGATGGGCGGCGCCACCGGCATGGGCTTCACCGTCAAGTACCCTGAGCGCGTCAACGCCCTCGTCATGGCCGATACGCTGGTCGGCATCACCTTGCCGGAAGAGATCCGCGCCCGCCAGCAGGCCAACAGCGCCGCCACGCGCGACCTCTCGCAGCTCGAGCGCGTCGTCGCCCGTAGCCTGCCCTCCCGCGATCCGGCCAAGGCCGAGCTCTACCTCCAGGTCGCCAGCTTCAACAAATCGAACGCCAACCGCTTCAATATGTCGGGCACGTCCGCCGACCCGATCACGATGGATCAGGTCGCCGCCGCCGCCCGGCAGGTGCCTATGCTCTTCCTCGTCGGTCAGGAAGACGTGCTCCAGCCCGCCGAGGTGGTAAGCGCCGCTGCCGCCATCGTGCCCAATGCGGAGCTCGCTATCGTCCCGGACGCGGGCCATTCGGTGTACTGGGAGCAGCCGGAGGTCTTCAACCACGTGGTGAACGCCTTCTTGGCGAAGGTCCTTCCCCGCGAATAGCCGATTGCCGCAAGGCTCCGGTGAAGTCAAACTAAGATCGAAAACGTAGGGACGCAGCTTTAGCTCCGTCCGAGAACGCCCGTCATCAAAGACGGGTAAGAGAATTGCAGACTCGCCGACGGACGGACCTAAAGGTTCGTCCCTACGTCCAACGAGTCCCCACGAGTGGGATATGGAGGCTCCATGAAATCCATAGGTATCGTCGGCTGCGGCTCAATCGGCAAATCCATCCTGCACGCCGTCGATGACGGCCGCCTCCACGTCAAGGTGGCCGGCGTCTCTAGCCGCACCGAAGCCAGCGCCCGCGAGTACCTCTCGACCATGAAGCAGTCGCCGCCCTTCCTCAGCCGCTCCGACCTGATCGCCGCCGCCGATATCCTGATCGAGACGGCCGGCGGCCACGTCGTCGATGAGCTGGCGCGCGAGGCTTTTGACGCCGGCAAGGACGTTATGGTAATTAGCATCGGCGCCCTGCTCGACCACATGGACCTCTTCGAACTGGCGCGCGAGAAGCAATGCCGCCTCATCCTGCCCTCCGGCGCCATCGCCGGACTGGACGCGATCAAGGGCGCCTGCGTTGGCCAGATCGACTACGTCCGGTTGACCAGCCGCAAGCCGGCGCGGGCGCTACAGGGAGCCCCCTTCCTGGTCCAGAACGGCATCTCGCTCGATGGCCTGGAGGAGGAGCGCCTGCTCTTCTCCGGCCCGGCGCGGGAGGCCGTGCGTGGTTTCCCGGACAACCTCAACATCTCCGCGGCGTTAAGCCTCTCCGGCATCGGCCCGGACAAGACTCAGGTCAGCATCTCCGCCGTGCCCGGCCTCCAGCGCAACTGCCACGATATCGAGGTCGAGGGCGAGTTCGGTCTCCTGCGCATCCACCTCGAGAACATCCCCAGCGAGAACCCGAAGACGGGCCGTCTCACCGCGTTATCGATGATCCGCGCCGTCCAGGACGCGGTCGATTACGTGCGGGTGGGCACCTAGCCCATGAAGAACGTCGACCTCATCGTCCAGATGCTGGAGGACGCCGGCGTCAAGTGGGCTTTCGGCGTGCCCAGCGGCCCCGTCCTGCCCCTGATCGAGGCGATGCGCAATAGCTCGATCCAGTACACCCTCACCGCCAGCGAGACCTCAGCCGGCTTCATGGCTCAGGCCGTAGGCGCGCTCAGCGGCGTGCCCGGCGTCTGCGTCTCCACCCTGGGGCCCGGCGCAACCAATATGGCGACCGGCGTCGGCGCTGCCTGGCTGGACCGCTCGCCGGTCATCGCCATCACCTGCAACGTCGATAGCGCCTGGCTCGACCGGCGCATTCAGATGCGCATCGATCACGAAGCGCTCTATTCGCCCCTCACCAAAGCCAGCTTTGGCCTGCGCCACGGCAAGGTCGCCTCCCAGCTAGCCGAGGCGTTGGCCATCGCCCGCGCCGAGCCGCCCGGCCCGGTGCACCTCGACTTGCCGGAGGACGTTGGCACCGCCACGCCCACCGAGTCGGCCACCAGCGTCGAATCCAACCACAAGCTGCCGCCGATCCCCGCGTCCACCTTCGAGCAGGTCAGCGCCGCCCTCGCCAAAGCCAAGCGGCCGCTACTGATCGGCGGGCTGACCCTGACGCGCGCATCCCAACCGAAGCGCCTGGTCGATTTCATCGACAAGCAGGGACTGCCCTTCATCCTCACCCTCCACGCCAAGGGCTTCCTGCCGGAGAGCCATGCCAACTACGCCGGTGTCCTCGGACGCGCCCGCCGCTCCGATGTCCAGGCCTTCGTGCATCAGGCCGACCTGATCGTTGCCGTGGGCTATGACCCGATCGAGATCAACTACGAGGAGTGGGCCGGCGACACGCCGATCGTCCACCTCAGCACCGAGACGGCAGAGCGCGGCGAAGCCCTGCGCCTTGAAGTCAACGCCGCCGGTGACCTCAATGCCGCCATCGAGTCGTTGGCTGCTCTTCCAACGCAGGCCAACGACTGGAGCGCCACGGAGTTCGAGGCTCATCGGCGCAACCTCGACGAGCAGCTACGACCGGAAGGCGCCGGCTTCAGCCTCAATCACGTCCTCGATGTCATGCGCCGCCAGATCCCGCCCGACGCCATCCTCGCCTACGACGTGGGTGCCCATACCCACCAGATCGCCACCCAGTGGCGCACCGACGAGCCCAACACCTGCCTTTGCACCAACGGCTGGTCATCTATGGGCTACGGCATCCCGGCCGCTTACGCCGCCAAGCTCGTGAACCCTCGGCGCACGGTTGTGGGTGTGGTCGGCGACGGCTGCTTCCAGATGACGGCCGGTGAGCTGGCGATGGGACGCCGCCTCAACCTCAACGTGCCAATCATCGTCCTCAATGACGGCTGGCTGAGCCTGCTCAAGGTGAAGCAAGAGCGCAAAGGCTACGGCCTCTCCGGCGTCCGCCTCGGCGACCCGCCGCCTTCACCGCCGCACTACTTCGGCGTCCCCGTCCGCAGCGCCAAAAACGAGGCCGAGCTGGGCGAAGCCCTCTCCTGGGGCCTCAACCTCAACGGACCCAGCGTCATCGAAGCCTACGTGGACGCCGAGATCTACTCCCAGACCGTCTACGACTAGCCGCCGCCCGTCGCCGGGACGGCTTCCGCCTCCGCTTTGGCTTTGACAAAGCCCTTGCGCTGCTCGCGCGTGGCTTCCAGCCAGTCAGCGTCACGCGGCAGGATGATGCCACCCGAACGCTGCCGGTAAAGCGCCGCCTCCTCAACGCCTGGCGGTATTTCTCTGTTATCGCGTAGCGCCCGGGCAGCGTTGATCAGACGGTGGCGAGTGCGGATCACCATCTCGTCAGAGCTGCCAAGGTGCTCGCCACTACGATCGAAAATGGCGCCCATGCTCTCGGTCACCGCCTGGTCCTGCAGGAAGGCGCCACCGTTATCGATGCCGGTAAAGCTCCTCGTCTTCTGCGACTCACGGTCGATCTGATAGTCGTTGCCCGCGTTCGCGATGAGCCGGAAGCGCCCCAGCCAGTCCTGAGTATCCTCGGCGTACTCCACCATGCCGGGCCGCGTGCCTCCCGCCTGCCCGTTAGCCCCCACGAAAGCCCCTTCCAGCGTCCGGGTCTGCGGCGCCATGAAGCTCCAGAACATCGTGTGCTCGTCATCCAGTGGCACCCAGGCTCGCACCACGATCTGCACACCGAGCACGCCGGTGGGGATCATCGTGAAAAAGGGGAAGAGGAAGTGGGCGATGCGCCAGTAGTAGGTGTCCTCCTCGGCGGGGCGGTAGGCGCCGTAGGAAGTGCCGAACTCCGTGTCTACGACCTTGTAGCGGGGCGTGCGTTCCTTCTCCATGTAGTAGTCGAATGTGCCCTGCGACGGTTGGCGGCCGAAAGTACGGTGCAAGAAGCCAAAGTGGCTGGTGTCGATGTCGCCCTCCAGGGCCTGCATCCAGTTGCACTCGCGCATGATCTTCTGGACCTGACTCTCGCCGGGCATCATGTTGGGCTCGATGTCCGGCAGTGGCGGAGGGCTGGCAGCGCTGCCCATGTAAGTCCAGACAACACCGCCCCGCTCAACGCAGGGGTAGGTCACCGCGCGCACTTTGTCCTTGAACGCCGTTTCGGCCGGCTCGCTGGGCATATCGACGCAAGCACCGCTACAGTCGAACTTCCAGCCATGATAGACGCAGCGCAGACCTTCCTCCTCATTGCGGCCGTAGAACAGCGAAGCGCCACGATGGGGACAGGTGTTGCGGACCAGGCCAACGCGGCCGGAGGTGACGCGGAAGGCAATCAGATCTTCGCCCAGCAGCCGTACCCGCACCGGCGCGCCATCGGCGACGGGGACCTCTTCTGAAAGCAGCGCCGGTAGCCAGTAAAGGCGCATGAGGTCGCCCATGGGTGTGCCGGCGCCAACTCTACACAGCAGGTCGTTATCTTCAGGACTCAGCATTGTCAGGTTCTCCTCAAAGTAAGTCTCGGGCAAGCCATGGCTGGTTGCGACCGATGACCCTAATTCAGGTTGCTCCTACACTAGAAGCGCCACTGGATCTTTTCAAGCGCCTCTAGGGGCATGACGGAGGAAATACATGCTGCCGCAGTTCGACTTGACGGGACGAAGGGTTCTAATCACGGGCGCGGGGCGCGGCATCGGCAAGGGCATCGCCATTGTCATGGCCGAAGCCGGCTGCGACGTGGCGATCACCTCCCTCGGCGGCGAGACCGCGCGCAACGTCGCCTCCGAGGTTGAGAAGCGCGGCCGTCGCGGCTTCGGCTACGCGGCCGACGGCACCAAAGTTGAGGACACCGAGCGGCTGGCAGAGCAGGTCTTCGCGGACCTCGGCGGCCTCGATATCCTCGTCAACTGCCTCGGCGATTCAATCAGCGGCGCCCTGGCTGAGGCCCCCAGCATCGACCGCCACGTGCTTTCGGAGTCGGACTGGCACAGCGTCATCGACGTTAACCTGACTCAGGCCTACGTCGGCTGCCACGTCTTCGGCCCAACCCTGCTGAAGCAACGCTCCGGCTCCGTCATCAACATCTCATCCTTCGCTTCGATTCGCCCGGCGGCCTATCAAACCGCCTACGCCTCGGCGAAGGCCGGCCTGACGCTCCTAACCCAGTCGCTGGCGCTGGAATGGGCGCCCTTCGGCATCCGGGTGAACGCGATCTCGCCCGGCAGCTTCCCGGACCCGGATCTGGCAGCACAGCGAGCCGACCAGCAGACAGTCCCGCAGCCACCCTCACGCCAGCAGCCGCCCGTACCCCTCGGACGGCCCGGCGACGTGCGCGAGGTCGGCTACCTCTGCGTCTACCTGGCGTCGGATGCGGCGGCCTACATCACCGGCCAGAATATCGCCATCGATGGCGGCCGGACGCTGACTTAGGCGAATTCCTTCTCTATTCGTATTCGACGCTAGTACTTGGAGACGTTCAGCTCTTCCATCTTGCCCTGGACCATATAGACCACGCGCTCACAGATGTTGGTCACACGGTCGGCAATGCGCTCCAGGTTATGGGCAACCCAGGTCACGTGCGTAGCCCTCTCGATGGTCTTCGGGTCGTTGATCATGTAGGTGATCAGCTCGCGATAGACCTGGTCGTAGAGGCTATCGACCTCGTCATCACGGTTGCAGATGGCGCGGGCCGCCTCGACGTCGCGCAGCTTGAACGCCTCGATGCTGGCGCGCAGCATTTCGCAGGCGATGTCCGCCATACGCGGGATGTCGATGTAGGGCTTTAGCGGCGGGTCGGCAGCCAGCATGATCGCGATCTTGGCTGTCCCCTCGGCGTGGTCGCCCATGCGCTCCAGGTCGACGATTATATGGAGGATGGCGACGATCGTGCGCAGGTCGCCGGCCATCGGTTGCTGCATCGCCAGCAGTTCGAGGCACTTCTCCTCGATGTCGTAGCGCTTGTCGTTAATCCTGATGTCGTCGGCGATGATCTCTTTGGCCATGTCAACATCGCGGTTCTTGAGGGCGATGATCGACCGCTCTATGGCCGTTTCGACCATGTCGGCCATCACGAGCATGTCCTCCTGGATGTCACCGAGCTGGCGTTCGAGTGTGATGCGAGTCATGATCCAACTCCTGACGGGGAATCGATTATGCGCCTGCTCGGACGCTTCGTACAGTGCTTATCGTAGGTAATACATCATTCCGAAGTGTGACAACGAGGCCGAGACGCGGGGTTTATCTGTCACTTGGGGCCACCCCGTCCTAGCCGAAACGTCCCGTGATGTAGTCCTCGGTGCGGCGGTCCTTGGGGTTCGTAAAGATCTCTCGGGTATCGCCAAATTCGACCATCTCGCCGGCGCGTTCCTCGGACATCATCATCACGGCCGTGAAGTCTGAGACTCGCGCCGCTTGCTGCATGTTGTGAGTGACAATGACGATCGTGTAGGTGCTGACCAGCTCCCGCATCAGCTCCTCGATGCGCAAGGTAGCAATTGGGTCAAGGGCGCTGCAGGGCTCATCCATCAAGATGATCTCCGGCTCAACGGCAATGGCGCGGGCAATGCAGAGCCTCTGCTGCTGGCCGCCGGAAAGGGCCAGGGCGCTCTGACTCAGCTTGTCCTTGACCTCGTCCCAGAGGGCCGCAGCCCGAAGCGACTTCTCGACGATTTCGTCCATCTTGCCCTTGATGCCATTGATCCGGACTCCGAAGGCCACGTTGTCATAAATCGACTTTGGGAAGGGGTTCGGCTTCTGGAACACCATGCCGATGCGCTGTCGCACCTCGACAGGGTCGATGTCACGGCTGTAAAGGTTTTGCTGCTCGAATAGGACCTCGCCCTGGGCGCGGAAGCTGGGGATCAAATCGTTCATCCGGTTAAGGCAGCGGATCAGGGTGCTCTTGCCGCAACCGGATGGGCCAATGATCGCCGTAATACGGTGGCGGCCGATGCTCATGTTGATATCTTTGAGCGCTTGGAAGTTACCGTAGAAGACGTTGAGATCTTTGAGCTCGAGTACGCTCCCCTCGTCAGCAGGGTCCGCGGCTGTCACGGCACCCATCTTAAGGCCTGGGAGCGACGTTTCGGAGTGGGTAACCGGCAAAATTGGGCGCATATATGGGGCCTCTGCCTCCCTGACTTCGACTTCTTGATCTACCATTTGCGCTTCCTTTCGAAGTAGTTGCGCAGGATGACGGCAACCGCGTTCATCGACAGGAGCACCGCCAGCAGGACGACGATCCCGGCCGCGGCGGTCTGCGCAAACTCAGGCTGTGGCCGCGAAGTCCAGTTGTAAATCTGAATCGGCAGGACGGTGAAGGATGAGAGGGGGCCGTCCGGCACGAAAGCGACGAAGGCGAGAGCGCCGATGATGATCAAAGGCGCCGTCTCGCCGATGGCGCGCGAGAGCGCCAGGATAACGCCGGTCAGAATCATCGGCATTGCTGGTGGCAGCACCTGAAAGCGCACGGTCTGCCAGGGCGTCGCGCCAACCGCGAGGGCCGCCTCGCGGATCGATGGCGGCACGGAGCGCAAGCCCTCACGCGCGGCGACGATGATAATCGGCAGGATCAGCAGCGCCATCGTCAGAGCCCCGGCCAGCACGCTGCGGTCCAGGCCCATAACGCGGACGAAGATCGCCAGACCAAGGAGCCCGTAGATGATCGATGGCACGCCCGCAAGGTTGTTGATATTGGTCTCGATGATCTTGGTGAGCCAGTTGCGCGCCGCGAACTCCTCGAGGTAGATAGCCGCCCCCACTCCGATCGGCACGGCAATCATGGCTGTCATGCCCATTAGCCAGAAGGTGCCGAACAGCGCCGACTTGATGCCTGCCCGTTCCGCAAAGCGCGATGGATAGCCGTTGATGAAGTCCCAGCTCACCCGGCCGAGGCCATCCAGACCGACTGTAATCAACAACACGGCCAGGGCAACGATGCCGAATAGGGTGGCGCACAGAAAGACAGTATGAAACAGCCTTGCCCAGACACGGCGGTAGGCGTTGCGGCCAGCGGTGTCATAGGCGAGCGTCTGGGTGCTCATTCGTACTCCTCCCGGAAGCGAGCCAGCAGCCACTGGGCCAGGATATTGAGCACCAGAGTCGTCACGAAGAGCATCGAGCCAATCGCGAAGATCGTGCTGTACTCGATGGTGCCGCGCGGCGTCTCTCCCAAGCTAACCTGGACGATGTAGGCCGTCATCGCCGCCATAGCCTCCAGCGGGTTCCAGCTGAAATTCGGTATCTGACCGGCAACGAGGGCCACAATCATCGTCTCACCCACGGCGCGGGAGATGGCCAGGATCGAAGCGGCGACGATGCCCGAAAGCGCCGCCGGGAAGACGACCCTGGTCGCCACTTCAAAGCGGTTGGCCCCGAGCCCGTAGGCGCCCTCCCGCAATGAACGCGGGACGGCGCGCATCGCGTCCTCACTCAGGGAGGACACGAGCGGCAGGATCATAATGCCCATCGCGATGCTGGCTGCCATGGCGTTGAAGATGCTGGTGTCACTGCCGAAGATGAACTGGACGATCTCCGGAGAGATGAACTGGAGAGCGAAGTAGCCATACACGACCGTGGGGATGCCCGCCAGGATCTCGAGGATCGGTTTGACGATAGAGCGCACGGTTTGCGGAGCGTATTCGCTGAGGTAGATGGCGGAAGCAAGGCCAAAGGGCAAGGCAATGAACATTGCGCCCACCGCCATGAACATCGTCGCGTTGAGCAGCGGCAAGACGCCGAAGTGCTTCTCCGTGAAGAGTGGCGTCCACTCCGTACCCGTGAGGAACTCAACGATCGAGACCTCTTTGAAGAAAGAGTACGTCTCTTCGAAGAGGACAATGACAATGCCGAAGGTTGTGACGATTGAAAGCGCGGCGCAGCAAAAGAGAAAAGCGTAGATTGGCAGCTCCCTGGCCCGTTGAGCGCTGAAGCCCTTACGTGTGATCTGGCTGGCGTTTGGCGGGCCGCCTGCCGCTTCTACTGTCACACTCGCTTCTCCTTCTACCTTCTTGAGACTGGGCCGGACTTCCAGAAGGGAATCCGACCCAGTCTATGAACTTCTCCGCGCTACGGGCTAGGGCTGGGCCAGCAGCTGGCCGATAGGGGTGGTGCTGGAAGCGTTCAGGTACATGGACCCCGCCTTCTGAGCCGTCCAGCGCTGCTGCACCAGGCCGTAGACCTGGTCTGGGAACTTGACGTAGCCCACGTCCGCCGAGAGAGCGGCCGCGTTCTCTATGTAGAAGTCCACGAAAGCCTTGACTTCCGGCTTCTGGGCTTCTGCCTTCCTGACGTAGATGAGCAGCGGGCGGGACAGCGGGTAGGTGCCGTTTTCGACAGTGGCCGCCGAAGGGGCGACGCAGGTGCCGTTGCCACTATCAATGGTCAGGGCCTTCAGACGGCTCGCGTTCTCAAGATAGTAGGCAAGGCCGAAGTAGCCGAGGGCGTTGCGGTCGCCGGCGACACCCTGTACCAGGACGTTGTCGTCTTCGCTGGCGGTGAAGTCACCCCGGCTGTCCTTAGCCTTCCCGTTCACCCGCTCCGTGAAGTAGTCGAAAGTCCCGGAGTCGGTGCCGGGGCCGAAGAGCTTGAGGTCTGCATTCGGGTAGTCGCTCTTGACCTGGTTCCAGTTGGTGACGTTGCCCTGGGCCGCTGGTTCCCACGCCTTCTTCAGTTCGGCGATGGTTATGCAGGTGGCCCAGGTGTTCTGGGGGTTGACCACCACGCTCAGAGCATCGTAAGCCACCGGCAGCTCGATGTACTCGATCCCCTTGGCGGCGCAGGCCTCACGCTCGGTGGCGTTAATCGGCCGGGAGGCGTCCTGGATGGCAATCTCGCCGTTGCAGAACTTCTGGAAGCCACCACCGGTGCCGGCGATGCCGACGGTTACCCTGACGTTGCGCTGCTCTTCGCGGAACTCCTCCGCCACGGCTTCTGTAATCGGGAAGACGGTGCTGGAGCCATCAATCAGGATGCTGCCGGACAGCTGCGGCGCTGACGTCACACCCGGCTCTGGCTCGCTGGCGTCATCGCTACAGGCGATGGCGAAGGCCGCGAGGGACGCGGCCGCCAGCCCGGCTACCATGCTTCTCAGCGTCTTCATGCGCGTCAGGTTCAATTTCCCCTCCTTGCTTCTCATGATCTCAGCCTAAAAGCGCCACTTTAACGATTCGTTAACGGCGATGAACGCGGCGTAAAAGCTGAAGTTTAAGAGTGGATGGGGAGGGAGAAACTGAAGGTGGAGCCGCGGCCAAGCTCGCTCTCGACGCGTACCCTGCCGCCGTGCGCCTCGACCGTATGCTTGACGATGGCCAGTCCGATACCACTGCCAACGTCGGCGCGTGACTGCTCGACCTTGTAGAAGCGCTCGAAAATCCGCGGCAGGTCCTCCGGCGCAATGCCGATACCGTCGTCGCTAATCCGGACGATGAGATCGCCGCCCGATAGCTCACCGCCAACGGCAATACTGCCACCCTCCGGCGTGAACTTGATCGCGTTGTGGATCAGGTTGACCACGGCGCGCTCGACCCGCCGGGCGTCCACCGCCGTGCTGCCCAGATCGGCGCCGGAAAGGGACAGAGCCACGCCTTTCCGTTCGGCCTGGGGCCGCAGCCGTTCGACCGCCTCCGCCAGCATGCCGCCGATATCCGTGGGCGAGATCGAGAGGGGCACCTCGCCGGACTCGATGCGCGAGAGCTCCAACAGCTCTTCGACCAGCTGGATCAACCGGTCGACCTCTGCGTCGGCTCGGCTGAGGAAGTCGCGCGCTATGTCCGGCTCGTCGATGGCTCCGCCCGCAATCGTGTCGATGACTGACTTGATACCGGCCAACGGCGTACGCAGCTCGTGCGAGACATTGGCGACGAAGTCTCGTCGCATCTGCTCGATGCGCTTGACGTCCGTGAGGTCGTGAAAGACCACCAGCACCGCCCAGTTGCCGCCGCGGATGATCGGTGTGGTGACCACCTGCAGATATTGACGGCCGGGCCGCTCCACTAGGTTGACCTGGTGCTCTCCGGCATCACGGCTGGCCCGGATCGCTTCCAGGACGGACTCGTTGGGCAGGATCCAGACGAAGGGATGGCCAACGATGTCGGCGGCGGAGCGCTGGAACAGACGCTCTGCTGCGAGGTTTGCGAACAGGACGTTCGCATCGCCATTAACGGCCACCACCGCATCGAAGTCACTGTTGAGCGCAGCCACGAGCCGCGCGCCCTCCTCAGCCGCGGAGGCCATCTGGGACTGCAGGTCCTCGGCCATCGCGTTGAACGCGTCGGTGACACCACCCGCCAGGCCCTCGCCCCGTGGACGGACCCGGGCTGAGTACTCACCGGCGGCAATCGCGTTGGCGGCGGCGGCAAGCCTGTCGAGTGACCGCTTGAGGGAGACGATCGCCACCGCCGACAGAAGCGCGGCGAGTATGACCGCCGCGATGATCAGGACGAGCAGAATGCTCATCTAACCCTCGAAGCGATAACCCGTGCCGCGGACGGTGATCAACCGCACCGGCTTGGCCGGCTCGGTTTCGATCTTCTGACGCAGCCAGCGCACGTGGACATCGACGGTGCGAGAGTCGCCGAAGAAGTCATAACCCCAGACATCACGCAGTAACTGCTCGCGGGTGAAGGCGCGGCCTTTATTGCGGACGAAGAAGAGCAGCAGCTCCAGCTCCTTGGGCTTGAGGTCGAGGGCGACGCCGCCGCGCAGCGCTTCTCGGCGCTTGAGGTCGATCTGCAGGTCGCCGCTGACCAGCGTCTCGCTGTCGGCGGGCGCGTCGACTCGGCGCAGGAGGGCGCGGACGCGGGCGAGCAGTTCGCGCATTCCGAAGGGCTTCGTCACATAGTCATCCGCGCCCAGCTCCAGGCCGACGACCTTGTCGACCTCTTCCCCCTTGGCCGTCAGCATCAGGATCGGCGTCTTGGTCTCACGCCGCAGGATGCGGCAGACATCCAGGCCGTCCATTACCGGCAGCATCAGGTCCAGCAGGACGAGATCGGGGTGCTCCGCGCGCGCCACCGAGAGGCCGCCCGCGCCATCAGTGGCTGTGAGGACGCGGTAGCCCTCGCGCTCGAGGTTGTACTTGAGCGTCGCTACCAGGGTTGGCTCGTCATCGACAACCAGGACCGTGCGGCTTGGCGGGTTCACACCCTCATCATAGCGCCCGGTCGCCTGACGTCAGTCAAAGGGGTCTCGGACTGTCTACGCCTTCCACTCGTAGATGACAGACCGAGCATTGCCATCGTTGTCGGTCGTGTGCTCCACGACGGCGAGGACGCCATTGAGGCGTGACAGCTTCTCGGCGTCCGTCTGGAAGGCGATACCCGCGGCAAAAGCGATGCCATCGCTGGTCGGACGGCCAACGCCATGGCCGTTCCAGATCGCGCCGGCGCCATCGGCGGTCATGAAGATGCCTTGCCCTTCGCCGTAGATCTGGCCCGGTATGCGTTCGAAGATCGTGTAGGTCCCCATGTTCATGCCCTGCTGACCCAGGATGGTGCAGGTGGTCTCGAATGTGATCTCCATCTTCACGTAGCGATAGTCGTCGCCCGGCAGGACCCGGCGACCGGTAACCTTGCCCTGCTCCTCACCCAACTTGTCTCCCAGCATGATTAGCCTCCTTCATTTGAACGCCGCCATTATAGGCGCGCACGGAGACTTGCGGGGGTCGAGTCTAGCCTCAGGCTGAGCCTGCCTGCGATTCGGCCTGCTGCTGTAGAGCCCGGAAGCCGGCGTTGGTTTCATCCATAGCAGAGAGCAGCGATGGCTGATAGCCATGGGCGGCCGCTGTGTGGATTAACGCGCTGACATCCTTCGGCAGGCACTTGCCGCCGTAACCGCGGTCCTCCGGGTAAACGAAAGTGTGGCTGCGGCCGATACGCGGGTCCAGCAGCCAGAGCTCACGCAGCTCGTTGTAGTCGACGCCAAGGACGCTGGCGATGTCGTAGAACTCGTTGCAGAACGTTACTTTGAGGGCGAGAAATGCGTTCTCCATGTACTTCGTCAGCTCCGCCGTGCGGGCGCTGGTCTGCCAAATGGCGGTCTCGGCGTTGAGCACCCGCTTGTAAAGATCGGCGACTGGGATGGTGTGGGCGCGCTCGCCGCCGAGGATCAGCCAGTTCTGCTTCCGCAGGTCGCTGTAAGGATGCTCGGGCGTCTCGCCGGGTCCGTAGGCCGGCTGAAAGACGATGCGCTTGCCGGTCTCCCGCACGAGCCGCTCGGTCGTGCCCGGAGCGATTGTCGAGAGGATCACGATGTGGTCTGTCTCCAGCCAGCCAACGACATCCTCGACAATCGAGGTGTCGCATTCGCCGTCGGGGCCGCCGGGCGTGGGCACGGCGACGAGGGCAAAGCGGCAGCCATTGACCTCGTCGCGAGAGCCGATTCCCAGCGGCTCGTCGTAAGGGATAGCGTCCGGAAACAGTGCTTGTAGCGAGCGGCCGACATCTCCGAAACCCACGATGGCGATCTTGGGTAGCATGCGTGACTCCTGGGCGCTCTGGACTGGCCTCGACGGCGAATCTACACTCGCCTCATGGGGCACTCTGACCTCGGCGCCACTCACAATGTCCTGCTAAGGGACATCATTAGTCAACATATAAGCCACACCGGCCCGATCACCTTCAGCGATTTCATGGCCCTCGCGTTGTACCATCCAGATCAGGGCTATTACGTACGCTGTGATCCCTCCCTCGACTACCACTCAAGCCCCAATGTGCATCCCGTCTTCGGGGCCACCATCGCGCGACAGCTCGCGGGCTTCTGGCGGCAGCTGGGTGAGCCATCACGCTTCGATGTCTTCGAGGCGGGCGCCGGCAACGGACGGCTGGCCTCGGATATCCTGCGTCATCTGAGGCTCGCCGAGCCGGCGCTGTACGAGGCCATCGGTTACACTCTGCAAGACGCTACCTACCGGCAAACCGAAGCCGTAAACTTCATTGACGCTGCCGGTTTGCCCGCCGATAAAGTTATGGTCGCGAGCGGCCTGCCTGAGACTGACACAATCGAGGGCTGCATCCTCAGCAACGAACTGCTGGACGCGCTGCCCTTCCATCGCGTGCGGCGCCGCGATGGCCGTCTCTACGAGGTGCGGGTCGGCTACCAGCACGATCGCTTTGTCGATGCGGAGGTGGACGCCGGCCCCAAGATCGACGCTTACTTCACAGCCCTCGGCATTGAGCCCGGCGAGGGCTGTGATGCGGAAGTCTGTCTCGCGGCCTCGGAGTGGATCGGCGCCGCGGCACGGGCCCTGCGGCGCGGCCACCTGCTGACTCTCGACTACGGCTATGAGGCATCAGCGCTCTACGCGCCCTGGCGCAAAGCCGGGACTCTGCTGACCTTCTATCGCCACACGTCCGGCGATGACCCCTACGCCCGCGTCGGTAGGCAGGACATCACCGCCAGCGTGGACTTCACTACCGTCATGCGCGCCGGTGAGGCCTCCGGCTTAAGGACGCTCGGCCTCACGACCCAGGCGGAGTATCTCGGCGCGCTGGGCATCGGTGAGGGCCTAACGCGGCGCCCCGCGGCCGACGGCCTCGAGGCCTACTACGCGCTGAGGCGTTCCGTGATCGAGCTTACCGACCCCTCCGGCCTCGGACGGATCAGAGTGCTGCTTCAGGCCAAGGACGTTCCCGAAATCAGCGCCGTGGCCGCGGCCGGCTAGGGGAGACGGCGTGCGGCTGCTGCTAACGGGCAATCGAGGCTATGTCGGCCGTTCGATCGAGACGCAGCTCCGCCAGGCCGGGCATCAAGTCTCCGGCTTCGACATCCGCGACCGGCTCGACATCCAGAAGCCGCGGCATCTCGAAAAGGCCATGCGCAGCATCGAGGCGGTCGTCCACCTTGCGGCGCAGACCAACCGCGACAAGCCGGCAACCGAAATCCTGACCGCCAACGTCAACGGCACCTGGAACGTCCTGGCCGCGGCCGCTCCCGCTGGAGTCCAGCGCTTCGTCTATCTCAGCAGCGTCAACGCCCTCGGCATTTTTCTCGGCGAGGCTAACCCTGATTACCTGCCGATTGACGACGCCCATCCGTCCCGGCCTCGCAATGCCTACGGCGTCTCCAAGCTGCTGGCTGAGGAGGTCTGCCGTCACTTCACAACCACCACCGGCATGACAACGGTCTGCCTGCGCTCGGCCTCCGTCTGGCTGCCCCAGAACTACGAGCGCGCCCTCGAACGTTGGCGCCAGGACCCAGGGCGCGAGTGGCATGCCAGCTGGGAGTACGGCAGCTTCATCGATGTAAGCGACCTTGCGTCGGCCGTGCAGACAGCGCTTGAGCCGGACGTCACCGGCCATCATCGGCTGCTGGTCTGCGCGCCCGACATCTCAGCCGACGGCCGCTCCAGCCGCGAGATCGCTCGCTGCCGCTACCCGGACGTCGAGTGGCGTGGCGGGTCCGAGTACGACGCGGAGCCATCCAGAGCGCTGATCGACACCTCAGGGGCGCGCGAGACGCTGGGCTGGACCCCACGACACACCTGGCAGGCATGGCTGGCCGAGCACGGCAAAGGCTGGCCCGCGACCTTAACGCGCTAGAATTGACTCGTGGAGTCCTACAGCGACATCATCCTCGACCACGCCGAGCACCCCCGTAACCAGGGCGATCTTCCAGGCGCCAACGCGCGCGGCTACCAGATGAACCCGGTCTGCGGCGACACCCTCGCTCTATCGCTTCGCATCGAGGACGGCCGCATCGCCGAGTCGCGCTTTCAGACCGAGGGCTGCACAGCTTCCGTCGCGACCAGCAGCGTGATCACGGAGCTGATCGCCGGTCTGACCCTGGACGAGGCGATGGCCCTGACCCACGAGGACGTCTCGGACGCCGTCGGCGGCCTACCCACGAGCAAGCTTCACAGCGCCGCGCTGGTCATCGATGCCCTGCGCCGTGCGATCGGCAGCTACCGGCTGCAGCAGGCGGGCTGAAGATTAGCAATTGACACGTTACAAAACCGTAGCGTACGATTGCGCGGCCTCGGGGCGGGGTGAGGTGGAGAGTTAAATGCGCTTCATTCTCGGTTTCCTTGCCGGTCTGGCCTTGGGTTATGGACTCGCGTCCATGCTCGGCAAGTCCGGCGACTCTACGCTCGGCGAGTCTTACCAGCCGAATCGCGCCTAGGGCGTTCACCAGCCGCCGAAGGGCGGAATCCACCGACTCAGCGTTATATCGCGGCCGGAGTAGACTCCGGAGGGCGCCGCCGTGCCTTAGAGCGAGCGCGTCGCGTCGAAGGGGATGCCTTCAGGCGCGAAGCCGCGGCGAGTCGTGTTCTCGGAGATCGTCCGCGGCTCCAGAAACTGCAGCAGGTAGTCCGGGCCGCCCGCCTTGTCGCCAACGCCCGACATGCGCAGGCCGCCGAAAGGATGCCGCCCGACGATAGCGCCGGTCGTCTTGCGGTTTATGTAAAGATTCCCCACCCGAAACTCGCGGCGGGCGCGTTCGATGTTGCGCGGGTTGCGCGAGTAGACGCCGCCCGTCAGCGCGAACTCGGAGTCCAGGGCGATTTCCAGGCCCTCGTCGAAATCGCGGGCGCGGAAGACACTCAGCACAGGCCCGAATATCTCATCGCGGGCCAGGCGGTCATCGCGCGCCACGTCCACGAACACCGTCGGCGCCACGAAGTAGCCATCGCCCTCCGGCCGCGATCCCTGCACCAGCAGCCGCGCCGTCTTCTTGCCGGTCTCGATGTAGCCCTCGATGCGCTTCTGGGCCGCTTCGCTGATCACCGGCGGGACGTAGCTGGCGGGCTGGTGTGGTTGCCCGGCGACGAGGCTTTCGACGGCGGGGGCGAGACGTGCCAGGGTCTCGTCGTAGGCGGACCCGACGATGATCAACCGGCTGCAGGCGCTGCACTTCTGTCCCGCGTAGCCGAACGCGGACGTGATCGCGCCGGCCACAGCCTGATCAAGGTCGGCGTCGTCATCGACGATGATCGCGTTCTTGCCGCCCATCTCGGCAATAACCCTCTTCAGGCTCCGCTGGCCGGGCCGCACCTCGGCGGCGGCGCGCAGGATGCCGAGGCCGACCTCCTTGCTGCCTGTGAAGGCAATCGTCTCGACGCCGGGATGCTCCACCAGGGCCTGACCTACCTCGCCGCCGGGGCCGGGCAGGTACTGCACAACCTCGTCCGGTACGCCGGCTTCGCGCAGGGTCTCTGCCAGGCGGGCGGCAATCAGCGGCGACTGGGCAGCGGGCTTGAGAATGACGCAGTTGCCGGCGGCCAGCGCCGCGCTGCTCATGCCGCAGATGATCGCCAGCGGGAAGTTCCAGGGCGCGATGATCGCCGCCACACCGCGGGCCTCGCGCAGGTAGACGTTGTCCTCGCCCAACACCTCATCCATGGCTACCGGCTGCAGCAGACGCTCCGCCTGGAGAGCGTAGTAGCGCAGGTAGTCGGCGGCCTCGATCACGTCACCGTCCGCCTCCCGCCAGGGCTTGCCGCTCTCGTAGACCATCAGCGCGGCCAGGTCGTAGCGCTGCTTCCCGACCAGATCGGCGGCGCGACGCAGGATCGCGGCTCGCTCCGCCACCGGACGGTCGCGCCACGCCGGGAACGCCTCGTGCGCCAGCTTTACGGCAGCATCCACGTCAGCGCGAGTACCCTGAGCAACCCGGCCCGGCAGCAGGCTCGGGTCGGCCGGGTAGCGTACTTCAGCCAGCTCGCGGCGGCTGACGCGCTCCTCACCGATCAGCAGGGGCTGCGTCTTACCGAAGTCGCGACGCACACGGTCGAGGGCTGCCCGCATCGTCTTGCGCTCTGAGTCGTGGTGGAATTCTGCCGGCGGCGCGTTGTGGAACGGTGGCGACTCAGCAAAATCATAGGGTCGCAATGACGATGTATCCGGTGCATCGGCCGGTTGTGGCGCGGCCAGCAGCTCCTCGGGCGAAGCTCGCTCTTCCTGGATGAACCAGGACTGGTTCGACGTGTTCTCCAGCAGACGCCGCACAAGATAGGCCATGCCCGGAATGACTGCCCCGACCGGCGCGTAGACGCGCGTCCGATAGCCCTCCTCGGCGACGGCGTCTCGTAGCTCGTCCGCCATGCCAAAAAGCATCTGAAACTCGATGTCGGCGTCGGCCAGGCCGGCGGCGCGGGCTTTGACAGCGGCCTGCGCTATCGAACGTGGGTTATGCGTCCCGAAGGCGGGTCGCAGGTGCGGCCAGGCGTCGATCAGGGCATCAGTGCAGCGCTCGAATGAGGCGTCGGTCGCAGCCTTGTCCTCGAACACCGGCACTGCCCAGTCGTTCTGGCTGGCGACGATGCGCTCTTCTTCCCAATAAGCGCCCTTGACCAGGCGGACGCTGAAGGGGGCGCCGCGCTCCTCCGCCAGGGCACGCAGCCGGGCGATATCGCTCTCGGCGTCCTTGAGGTAGGCCTGGACCACGATGCCGATGTCGCTGAATGCCGCGAACTCAGGCTCGCGCAGCACGTCCGCGAAGGCATGGTGGACGAGGTCCTTGAAGCGGTACTGCTCCATATCGACGTTGACGAAGGCATGGCGCTCGCGCGCTAGTCGCAGCAGTGGCCGCAGCCGCGCGCGGACGCCCTCGCTGACGCTCTCCGGCGCCGCCGCCTCGAACTGGGAGTAGAGAGCGCTCAGCTTGATCGAAATGTTGACCGGCGGCACATCCTGCCAGACACCTCCTGCCGGCCCGGGCGCTTCTCTCGCCAGCACCTCGATCAGCTCCGTGTAGCGCTTTAGATAAACCCCGGCCTCCTCTTCCGAGAGAGTTGCCTCGCCCAGCAGGTCGACCGTATAGGCGACTCCGTCCCTGGCCAGCTCCCTCAGTCGCTCGACCGCCTCAGCGGGCGTCTCGCCGGCGATGAAGCGATGCGCCATGGCGTAGACGCTCTGCCGCACGATCTGCGAGACGACGGGACGGAAGACCGGCGCCGCCGCCAGCTCCGAGCCAACGTGGACAATGGCCGGCACGTCGCCGCGGAAGTACTGCCGGATGTGGTCGGCCACGGCGCGGGCGCTGCGCAGCGTCGGCAGCACATCGACGAAGCGCAGCAGCTTGACGCGGAAGTCCGGGTCGCTGGTTGCCCAATCGAGCAGCCGCTCCTGCCACCACTCTGGCGTCAGCGTCAGCGGGTCGCGCTTCTCGGCCGCCGCCAGCAGACGGCGGCCGAGCGCCTCAATCTCCGGTTCCATCCCTACATCGTACGCGGGCTCTGAGCCTTCCGCACCGATGCAGAGACCTGGTCCCCGACGCGCCGGACGAAGTGGTAAGCGACAGGGTGGCCGCGCCAGCTCACCGGGATCATGTCGGTCTCGGCCGCGAAAGTGCCGCCATCCTTACGCACGCCCGGAAGCGGAACGTGACCGGGAAGGCCAACCTGCCGGCGCGGTTCTGGTAGTTCCAGGCGTACTTGTCCTGGAGAGGACCGGCTACGGAGAAAACTCGTTAGCTGACAGGCCGTCCATGTCCTTTGCGAGTTAGCCTGGAAACGCTATCCTCAATCTAGGAGCGAGAAATATGTGCAGAAGCATCAAGGTACTGCGACGGCCGGAAGCCCCGGCCACTCAGGAAGAGGTCGAGGCGGCGGCTCTCCAGTTTGTGCGCAAGGTTAGCGGCTATCGGCTGCCCTCTCGTAAGAACGAAGAAGCCTTCAACGCCGCCGTCAACGAGATCAGCGTCTCGGCGCAGCGGCTGCTTGAATCGCTGACCGTCCCGGCCAGGAGCGTCTGAGCAGGATGCTGGGCCGTCCCCTGAGCAGACGCCGCTTTCTCGCGGGACTGGCCGCCTTGCCATTCGCCATTCAGGCAGCCTGCAGCGGTGATGACGCGCCGGGGGCCGTAACAGACGCCCCCGTGGCCAAAGACGTGGCATCGGAGGCGCGGGCCGCCCCGCCACCGCCGCCCTTCGTGGTGCCGGAAGGCGAAGAGCGCCGCACTCTGATGGCCGGCACGCCGCAGGAGACGGACCTCTACATCTTCGGCAGCGGCAAGCCCGGCAATGTGTTGATGGTCCTGGGCGGCGTCCACGGCAACGAGCCGGGTGGCTGGTTCGGCGCCGAACGGCTGCTTGACAGTCTGCGCCCGGCAACGGGGGCATTCCTTGTTGTCCCCTACGCCAACCGGCTGGCGACCAGGGACTTTGTCCGCACCACCCCGGAGCTGGGCGATCTCAACCGCCTTTACCCCGGCGACCCCATCGGCCTGCCCATGGCCCGCATGGCCTACGAGATCACGGAAACGGCGAGCGAGTTCCACGTCAACCATCTGATCGACATGCACGAGTCCTGGGCCTTCTACAACGACAGGCCGCAGAACGGCACTGCCTTCCTGGGTCAGACTATCGGCACCAACGTGGCGGAACCGGCAGTGACCCTGGCGCAAGAAGTGATCGAGGCGGTGAACTCCCGGATCCTGGCCTCGCGCGAGGAGTTCTTCTACCGCAACCGTATCGGCAGTGGCAACGGGCCGCCGGAGAGCCGCCGCCAGGAATCCAGCTCCGACCAGGGCGGCATCCGCCAGGCGGCCGGTGGCAGCGGTGTTAGCAGCTCCAGCCTCGGCCTGCCGAGGGCGTTGCCGGGATTGTCGGTCTACTTGGTGGAGATGGGCCAGCAGCAGACGCTGGAGCGCCGCATTGCCCTCCACGTGGAAGTCGCCGAGGAGCTGGCGCGCCGCATTGGCATTCTCTCCGCATAAACATTACAGCCTCAAGTAGTGAAACTCTTTATGCTTCGATAAGTCTTCTCTTGGCTTATCGTGCCCTATTTGCTTCCACGTAAGCGATTCGTCGCTTAACCTCAAACACGTCCCCGCTTTACTGGAATGTCGCCGCGCTTTGTGCGTATACGCCGTATACCTTTTCGCCATTTACGAAGCGACAAACTCTCCAGAGCAAGGAGGCGCGCATGCCTGAGAAGGGCAATACCTGATTTGGACGAGGCCAGATGCCCGCAACTTCCTGAGTATCGGGCTCCTGGTCGTAGCTTTTAGCGTAGGAGGAAGCAATAGCGAACAGCAGCAAGTAATCAGCCTCGAAACACCAGAACAGCCACTCGAGGTCCATCAACCGGCTCCGGACACCCCTCAGTCCGTCGAGGGCGCGCCTCAAGCAGAAGAGGTATCGTTCTTCCCCCTCAGCCAATCGGTGGGTGGCATAGTCACTCACTACGGCGCTCAGTACAACGGCCAACCCCTCGGGTGCGGCAAAGGCACTTACGCGTCCGCGGACACGTCGATCATCGCCGTTGGCCCCGCTCGCAACCGTGAGTGGCCTTGCGGGACGTTGATCAGCGTCTGCGGCCCCACCGGCTGCATCCTCACCGTCCGCCAAGACAGCTGTCCTGGCTGCGGCCCCTACCACGCCGATCTCTCAGAGGCAGGCATCGCCCGCGTCTGCGGCGAGGGTGTTGGTCTCTGCAAGGTTGAATTACAGGTTATGCGCGAAGTGCGCCTGCCGGTACCCGGCCAGAGTGATCCGTCACATGAGGATTATCAACAGGCCGCGTCTCAGTGACGGTTGTCGCGGGCTGGCTACCAGGGCCGCGGATCCGGCCAGCCTGCGACAATCCAGCCTGCGACAATTTACAGCGTAAAGCGATGAAGACGAGAATGTTGCCGATCGGGTCGATGATGGCGAAGAAAGCCACCGTCGCCCGAGCGAAGTCGTCCATGCTCCGCGCTACGGCTTGGCTTAAAGGGCCGTCCTGCTAGCTGTCACCGTTGTGCAGGTAGTCCAGCAGCGACCGCATCTCCGGCGACTTGCGCAGCTGTGCCAGCGCGCGGGCCTCGATCTGTCGCACGCGCTCGCGCGTCAGGTTGAAGTGACGCCCAACCTCCTCCAGCGTCCGCTGGCGCCGGTCCCTGAGGCCGTAACGCAGGGTGATGATCTCCCGCTCCCGTGGTGGCAAGACCTTCAGCGCCGTCGAGAGGTCGTCTTTTAGCAGCTCCGCCGTCGCCTCTTCGATGGGCGAGACCATGACCTGCTCAATCACGTCCTCCAGCTTGCCGTCGCCTTCCTGGCTGAGCGGCTGCTCCAATGAGATCGGCTGCCGGGCGAGGGCCTCCTGCAGCTGCTCGACGGCTTCAACGCTGATCCCCATGCGCTGGGCAATCTCAGCCTTCGTCGGCTCGCGCCCCATCTCCACCAGCAGTCCATCCAGCGCCTTGCGGTACTTGCTCGCGCTCTCGACAACGTGCACCGGCAGGCGCACCGTGCGCGACTGGTCGGCCAGGGCGCGCGTGATCGCCTGGCGGACCCACCACGTCGCGTAAGTGCTGAACTTGAAGCCTCGCCGGTAGTCGAACTTCTCGACGCCGCGGATCAGGCCGGTGTTGCCTTCCTGGATCAAGTCGAGCAGCGGCAGGCCGCGGTTCTGGTAGCGCTTGGCAATCGCGACTACGAGGCGCAGGTTTGCCCGCATCATGCGGTCCTTGGCCTCGCCGGCCCGCCGCTCCGCGTCCCGCAGCTCCTTGCCGAGCTTCGTCACCGCGGCCTCATCGTCCGGGCCCGCGTCCAATTCCTCCGGCGAAAGCATCCGGCTGGCCACGGACAGCTCCCAGAGGTCATCCACGACCTGTACCCCTGACGTCCCTATGACATCGGCGATGGCCTCCGCCAGGTCCTTATCGATCTCCATACCGATAGACTGCTGTAGCGAAGGTGAGAACAGCAGTTGAGAGTAGCTCTCGCCGTCGGCAGCGATAATCGGCCGGATGCGGTCTACCAGCATCTGGACGCGCATTAGCAGGTGCCGGGCGAGGTCGCTGTAAGAGAGATGCTGACCCTCAGCCGTCAGCTCGCGCTGATAGCGCGCCAGGAGACGGCCATTCTCGATCTCCTTGGCCAGCTCAACCTCTTCGGCGGCGATCAGCAGCCTTACGGCGCCGATCTCCTGAAGGTACAATTGCACCGAGCCCGGAAGCTCAGCCTCCTGCTCAACCGAAAGCCGTTGGACGACTTCTTCTCGCTCTTCGATCTCTGTATCAGCCATTTTGCAATCTCGTTAGCGATTTCTGCCTATATTTAGGGTATCTGGCTACCGGGAGAATGAAAAGGGGCCAGATGGCCCCCGCGTATCTCTCTTTCCTTGCATCGCCGCGTCAGCCGCCTCCCGGCATACGCCATGTCCCCTCCAGACCCGGTTGGACCATGCTCACGGGGTCCAAAACCCGGTCCAGTTCGTCCGGCGCCAGCTTCGTGCGGCGCTCGGCCACCTGTCGCACCGTCTCGCCTGTAGAAGCGGCTTCCTTGGCGATTGCCGCCGCGGCATCGTAGCCTATGTGCGGCGCCAGCGCGGTGGCCATCCCAAGCCCGGCGTCTACCAGTTCCGGGCCGCGTTGAGTCGCCTCCAGGCCAAGAATGCAGCGCTGCCTGAAGTTGCGGCTCCCAGCCGCCAGCAGCTCGATCGACTGCAGCAGGTTGTGCGCGGCCACCGGCAGCATCATATTCAGCTCAAAGTGGCTGCCCTGCCCCGCAACAGAGATCGCCGCGTCGTTGCCAATTACCTGAGCGCAGACCTGCAGCAGCGACTCGGCAATCACCGGGTTCACCTTGCCGGGCATGATCGAGCTGCCGGGCTGGACCTCCGGCAGCGTCAGCTCTCCGAGGCCGGCGCGAGGTCCGGAGCCCATCCAGCGCACGTCATCGGCAATCTTCATCAGGCTGATGGCGATGGTGCGCAGGACGCCGCTCGCCTCGACTAGCGCATCGATGTTGCTCTGCGCCTGGAAATGGTTATCGGTCTCACGCAGCGGCATGCCCGTCAGCTCAGTCAGCGCCGCCGAAATGCGGACACCGAACTCCGGATGGGCGTTGATGCCGGTGCCGGCGGCAGTACCGCCAAGCGGCAGCTCGGAAAGCTCCTCGCGGGCATGGTCGAGCCGTCTGAGGCCGCGCTCGACCTGGCCGGCGTAGCCCCGAAACTCTTGGCCGAGACGGATCGGCGTCGCGTCCTGCAAATGCGTGCGCGCCGTCTTGATCACGTCCCAGAAGTCCTGCGCCTTATCCTCCAACGCTTGGCCAAGCTCGATCAGGGCGGGCCGCAGCTCCTCTTCGATGAGCAGCAGCGCCGCGATCCGGATCGCGGCCGGGATGACGTCGTTGGAGGACTGGCCCAGGTTGACGTCGTCGTTGGGGTGGATGCGCGTCTCGGAGTTGAGAAGCTCCGTGGCGCGGCGGCCGATGACCTCGTTAGCGTTCATGTTGGTGGAGGTGCCGGAGCCGCTCTGAAAGACATCGACGGCGAAGTGGCTATCGAAAGCGCCGTCGGCGACCTCGCGCGCCGCCCCCTCAATGGCGCCGGCTACCTCCGGGCTCAGCAGGCCGAGGTCTCTGTTGACCCGGGCTCCGGCCAGCTTGATCAAGCCCAGCGCGCGCAGGAAAGCGCGCGGGAAGCGCAGGTCACTGATCGGGAAGTTGAGGACGGCACGCATCGTAGAGGCGCCGTAATAGGCATCCACCGGCACCTGCATCTCGCCCATCGAGTCGCGCTCAGTTCGGCTGTCACCAGAGGTCATCAATGGCTCCGTGTCCATCGTAGCCCAACTCGTCAGGCCGCGGGTTCAGCCGCGGCCTCACTCACTGGATAAGCCCTGTTCAGGTGATGACGCCGTCGACGCGACGTAGCGTCTCGTCCAGGAACCACGCGTACTTCTCGTGGTCCTGGATCGAGCGCGAGTAGAGGTCAACGCTGCCGGGGTCGTTGTCCTCTTCCGCCAGGCTCGCGCCTTCTTTCATTTCCTGGATAATATGCCTCTCGTTGGCCAACGCCTCGGAGAGCATCTCGCTGAGTGAGTGCTTGCTGGACGACATGGCCACGGACGCCGCCGTCTTGATCTCGTCAGGCGAAGATATGGGGTCGCCGCCGAGGATACGCAGGCGTTCGCCAAAGGGGTCAATCTGGCCGTTGGCCACCGCCGCAATCTCATCGAAGAGCAGGTGCAACTCGCGGAACAGCGGCCCGTAGGTGTACCAGTGGTAGCGTTTGGCGTTGAGATAGAGGCAGATTACGTCTGCCTGGGTGCGCTGCATGTGCTCAAGGACCCGAGGCTTAGTTGCGGATGACACCATTTCATCACCTCCTGTAATAGGGTCGCCCGACGACCCTCAATCCTGGCTCAAACGCGAGCGGCTTCCCCGTTAAGGCTGCGTAAAGAATCCCGCATGAGCTGTGGGCTCGGTAGCGCAAATTCGACTGTGGTTAAATCTATGGAGACGCCTTCTGTGGCGCTCGCCTTGATCCTCAACGGAAGGTGGTGAATATGAACGGCTCTTCCAGACGGCTCGGCATTCTCGTTGGCGGCGGACCGGCGCCCGGAATCAACAGCGCCATCAGCGCCGCCACCATCGAAGCGCGCAACTCCGGCATGTCCGTCCTCGGGATCTACGATGGCTTCGAACACCTGGTCGATGGCCGCTCCGACATGGTCCGGGAGCTGGGCATCGAGGACGTATCCCGCATCCACTTCCAGGGCGGCTCCATCCTGCGGACTTCACGCGAAAACCCTACCCGCAGCCCCGAGATCCTCCAGAGCGTCGTCGACGTCCTCGGGCGACTCGGCGTCACCGACCTTGTGACGATCGGCGGCGACGATACGGCGTTCTCCGCGGCTTCGGTCGCGAAACAAGCTGCTGGCGCCCTGCGCGTCGCTCACGTGCCCAAGACCATCGATAACGACCTGCCGCTGCCGGCCAGCATGCCGACCTTCGGCTACGAGAGCGCCCGCTATGTCGGCACCCAGCTGGTTTTGACCATCATGGAGGACTCCCGCACCACGAATCGCTGGTTCCTGGTCATCGTCATGGGCCGCAAGGCGGGACATCTGGCGCTTGGTATTGGCAAGGCGGCCGGCGCCACGCTGACGATCATCCCGGAGGAGTTTCCCAGCTCCCGCATCAGCCTGGACGACGTTAGCCGCGTCATCGAAGGCGCTATCCTGAAGCGGCGTCTCAACGGCCAGAGCTATGGCGTTGCCATCGTCGCCGAAGGCGTCGGCGAGAAGATCGACCCGGATGAGCTGCGCCAGGCCGCCGGGATTGACCTCAGCTACGACCCTTACGGCCACGTCGCACTCGCGGAAATACCATTGGCCAGCCTGATCAAGCAGCGCGTGCAGCGGCGGTTCGCGGCTCGCGGCGACCAGATGCGCCTCACGGACGTCACCCTCGGCTACGAGCTACGCTGCACCCAACCCATACCGTTCGATATCGACTACACGCGGACGCTGGGGCATGAGGCAGTTAACTTCCTGCTGCGTGAACCCCAGGACGAGCGTCTCACCATCGGCGGCTTCGTCTGCCTGGATGGCGTGCATATCACTGTGCTGCCGTTCGAGGACCTGATCGACCCCGAGACAGGGCGGACGCGCGTGCGTCTGGTCGATATCAACTCGGAGTACTACCGGGTCGCGCGTGACTATATGATCCGGCTCGACCGGCGCAGCCTGGAAGACGACGCTACTTCACAGCGGCTCGCCACGTTGGCCCGCATGTCGCTTGAGGAGCTGCGGCGGGAGTTCGCCCCTCTCCTCGAGTACGAGGCGGCTCTGGCTTAGCGGTTCTGCGGCTGCCGGTGGGCGCTGCTAACGTGCTCCCGCAGTTGGGCTTCGGTTGGGAAAGTTGCGCCGCACTGGCTGCAGATGTGCGCTGGTGTCTGAGCGTTCATGACACCCTCCTTACCCCAATCCTAGCAGCGCCGAGACCACTCTGCCCCGGTCTGACGTCTGCAGTGCGTTTGAGTGAAGAAGCCGAAATGCGGACGCACATCGGTTTGATGGCACGTTAACACCTTCTAGCGACAATGCAGCCATGAACACGACAGAGAAGCACGTCAGCACCGCCAACGCCTTCGATGAAGCCGCCAGCCTGATGCGGCAGCAGCGCTCCCATCGGGAGGGAATTCGCCCGAATCAGCGGGGCAACAAAATTCGCTTGGCTGAAGCGCTGGCGAAAACCAGCCGCGGCATGCGGTCCGTGTAGCAGCCGCCCCGTGCCAGGCATCAAGAAAGGGAGGCCAAGAAGCCTCCCTTTCTTCTTCGATGGTCTAGCTGGCTCTGCGGACGGCCTCGTCAGCGCCGCCCTCCAGGAGGACGGCCCGGAAGCCGGGGCAAATGCGCTCGAAGCTCAGAGGTAGCGCCGGGTACTTGGCGATCAGCAGCTCCTGCGGATGGTCGCCGTCCTTGCAGCCCACCACGGTTGCCCGTTGGATGATCTCGCCACCCACCTTCTCGGCATACTTGGCGGCGATTTCGAAGTAGACGCTGGCCGCCAGGCGTTTGCCGCTGTGGTGGGCGAAGACGCTGATCGCCGGGGAAATGTTCAGCTCTAACGACTGGTCAGACAGCGAGGCGTTGACTACGGTCCCCTCCTCTGGGATGACCCGCTCCCAGTTGACAGCGTACTCAGGCTTGTTTGGCAACCAGTAGACCGGTTTGAAGAGGCCGACGGTAAGCACGGCCATGGCCGTCGCGGAATCGAGAGGATAGATACTAGTTCGGCAGCAAATGTTGCACCTCCTTCCCTGCGACTGTAGGGGCCGTCCAGTTACGTTAGCCTTGCTGACGGCTCCCGAAATCTCGCGCTGGTGATGAGAACTCAAGCTCTGCCACGGGCAACCGGCCGGACCAGGACGGAGCGCGTACCGCGCCTGCGATAGAAACGTTACGTGTCCTCAAACCCATGGAGCGCCACAGAGACGATGCGGCTCGCATCCTGCTCTTGGAGGGTTGGACATGTCAGAGCAGCAGCAGAACGAGACCATCCCCAACAATCACGTAGTCGCCGTGATCAGTGGCCCGGCAGCCGCCGAGGCAGTTACGCGGGAGCTACAGCAGGACGGCTTCGACCAGCTACTTCTGTTTCGCGGCAACGACATCGCCGAGACGGTCGACCCAAAGGGTGAGAATGCGGGGCCGCTGGCCAAGCTGGTCAAGGCCGTGCAGGACCATCTCAGCGAAGAGCCTAATTTCCTGACGCAGTATCAAGAAGAAGCCCGCAATGGCAACGATGTCGTCGCGGTGCAGGTTCAGAACAAGGACCAGGCCTACGAGGTCAAAGAGATCCTGGAGCGCCACGGGGCGCGCAACCTGCGCTTCTTCGGCCTACTCTCCGTTACAGACCTCTCGCCTGAGAGCAATCCGTCATTGCGCTCCGCCGATTCACCGGAGCCGCAGTCAGGCGTCTAGACCCCGTCTTCTGCAACTCGCGCCAGATTCGCCGGGGCCCGCTCGTATGTAATCGGAGGCCCTAACATTACATATCCGCTCGATAGATGAATCTGTAACGGAATTCCGTTGACCGTATATGAAATAAGACCGTACTCTCGTTCAGGTACCCGGCCGAGCGTAGGCGAATTTTCGACCGGTGGGACATGGAGGCGTAGTGGTGGGTGTACCTATGGCGGTCTATAGAGAACAAAAAAGCTTCCCCTAAACCGACACCTAGCTGAATAGAAAAGAGCCCGGGCGAGGGCAAGTCGTCCTGGGCTCTATGTCAGGGCGCCCGCGCAAACAGTGCCCCTGCAGCATGCATTATACGGCGACGTATAACCCCTAACAAGGAACGTCCCCTTTGCGGCTGTTTCGTGGCCGCCCTGGTGAGCAGGGCCGCGCAGCCGCATCTTCCCGGCAAGCCCTCCTCACGCTAACCAAATGCGCCAGGAGGCAACCTTGCGGGCACTTTCCGGGACCATCAGCAGGCGCAAGCTACTCGCGGCCCTGGGGGCGGGCGTGGCTGCCGCCGCTATCGGCCGATCTGGATCCGCGGACGGCGCCGTCCAGAATAAGCAGCGCCAGAACCACCTTTCTTGGGTCTGGCAGTTCGGCGAGGATGGCACGCCGGAGCACGTGCGTCGCGTCCTTTCGACCTTCGGTGTCGGCATCCTCCTGAAGACCCACGACGGCGCAAGCTGGATGTCGACTTTTGATCAGCACGAACGCGCCATCGGCGGACCGCGCGATATCCAGTCAGTAGCCAGATACTTCGAGTCCGCCGGCGTGCCCTTTCACGCCTGGTGCGTTGTTAAGGGCAATGACCCAATCCGCGAAGCGCAGATGTGCGCCGAGGTCCTCAGCGCCGGCGCCCGCAGCCTCACATTCGACCTCGAGCCACCAGAAGGTGGCCATTACTGGCAGGCCGGCCCGGACGAGGCCCTCGAGTTCGGCCGGGAGCTACGGCGGTTGCAGCCCAATGCCTGGCTCTCGGTGGCGCCGGATCCACGGCCCTGGCAGGTTGATGTTGTCCCTATGGCCGAATTCGCGGCCTTTAGCAACGAGATTGCGCCCCAGACTTACTGGGACACCTTCAACTCCTCCGCCAATTACCGCCTCCTGCGAGATTGGGGCTTCGAGGTCGGCGGCGATGGCGTCACCCCGGAGCTGATCCTCGATGTCACCAACAGCGCCCTCGGCTCCTTCGGCCGGCCGATCCGGCCCGTCGGTCAGGGCACGGCGCACACGGACGCCTGGCGCCGCTTCGTTGGTCACGGCAAAAGCATCGGCATGGACGCCGTCTCGGTCTGGCGCTTCGGCAGGACCACGCCTGACGTCTGGCCGCTGCTCAGTGAGATGCGCCCCAACCAGATTCAGCCCCCTTCGGCGAACCAGCCCCGCGACGAGCGTGACGATGACGAAGACGACAAGGAGCAGGAGAACCGGCGCTCCAGTGGACCCGGTGACACTCCTCAGCCGGCGGAAAAGCAGACCACCACCCAGTCCGTCACGAAGAGCAGCGGGCCCAAGGGCAAAGAAGACGAGCCTGAGAAGACGTCTGAAAAGAAGGGTGCCGGGCGCCTCACTGATACCTCAGCCAACGAGGGCAAAGAGTGGCGCTGGGACGGCGAGATGCGCTCCCGATGAGCCCGGACCCAGACCTCCTCCCCGAAGAGGACGATCCCACCCGCAACGACCACAGCATGGTTGCGTTCGCTGTCGTTGCGATCCTGGTGATCGGCTCATTGCTGCTACTGGGACGCTTCGCCTCCGGCGAGGAGCCCCCCTCGCGGACCGAGTTGCTGCTTGCCACCCTCGCAACCCCCGGCGCGGCGGACTCCATCGGCTTCGAAGCCAGCCCCACGCCCTTGAGCCAGGCCAGCGCGGCGCCGGACCGGCCGGGACCAACAGCGACGCCGTCCGCCTCTGCTCCGGAAGAACAGGCGCCCGCCCAACCAGCAGCCGAAGAAGACATATCCGTCGCAGCTCTGGCCGCATCCTCCCCCACC
>WHTK01000052.1 GCA_009377745.1 Dehalococcoidia bacterium | reverse complement strand
CGCATCCTCGAGCTCCGCGGCGACCGTAACCCTGCTTTCCCCGGCATGGTATCGCCGGAGCCGATTGCCAGGAACCTCACCGGACTCGCCGAAGCCGTCGTCAACGGCGGCGCCGGCATCGGCCTCGCCACCGATGGAGACGCCGACCGTCTCGGCGTCATCGATGAGCGCGGCGGCTTCGTAGACCAGCTCCAGACCTTCGCGCTGCTCTGCTACTACCTGTTGGAGTATCGCGGCCTGCGCGGGCCGCTGATCCGCTCTATGACCAGCACTCGCATGATCGACCGCCTGGGTGAGATCTACGGCGTGCCCGTCTACGAGACCAACGTCGGCTTCAAGTTCCTGGGGCCGAAGATGATGGAGACCCAGGCCATCGCGGCCGGCGAGGAGAGCGGCGGTTACGCCTTCGCCCAGCACCTGCCGGAGCGCGATGGTTGCTTCGCCGGCCTGCTGCTGCTCGACCTGCTGGCGCGATCCGGCAAAACGCCCTCGCAGCTGGTAGCCGAGCTCTACTCTAAGGTCGGGGAGCACTTCTACGACCGAGTCGATGTCCACCTCCACGCCGATCAGCGTGAGATGGCCGTCGCGCGTGTAGCGGTAGCGAACCCGGACACGATCGCCGGCCGCCGCGTCATCAAGCGCGACTCACCCGACGGCTACCGCTTCGAGTTCGAGGGCGGCTGGCTGCTAGTGCGCCCCTCCGGCACCGAGCCGCTGCTGCGCATCTACACCGAGACTACGGACGCCTCGCTCGTGAGACCCGTCCTCGATGCGGGCCAGCAGCTCGCGGGCGTCTAGTTAGCCGGCCAATGCCTGTAGCGGCGACCTTCACGGCCGCCAGAGCTTGCGCACTCGGCAACTCGCCCTACACGCCTGTAGCGGCGACCTTCACGGTTGCCAGGGTTTGCGCACTCGGCAACTCGCCCTCCAACGCCTGTAGCGGCGACCTTCACGGTCGCCAGAGCTTGCGCAGTCAGCACCTCGCCCTTCAACGCCTGTAGCGCCGACCTTTACGGTCGCCAGAGCTTGCGCGGTCAGCGACTCGCCCTTCAACGCCTGTAGCGGCGACCTTTACGGTCGCCAGGGGTTGCTAGGGGCGAAGCCCATGCACGAACCCCTCCCCAGCTCTCATCTCTCGCGTAGATTGCTGCCGGATCACCGGTCGCCGCCTCATCCGTCGTTGCGAGCCATCGGCGATAGCCGAGGCGTGGCAACCTTTGATCGCCCGTCACAGCCGGGCAGTCATCGCCCTCGCAAAGACAGACGACTACGCTTCGCCGCGCTCCAGCGCCCGCTGCCGCGTCGTCTCATGGGGACGGGCGTAATCGTCTTCCAGGCGCCAGGTCGTGCCCAGCTCCGGCGTTGAGACCTCCACCACGTCGCAATCCGTGATCCCCACCAGGCGGTGCTTCTGACCCAGGGCACAGGTATAGCCCTGCCCCGGCTCCAGCTCCGTCTCGATTAGCTCACCGGCGCTGTCCTGCCAGACCACCTTGACGCGGCCGTTGATCAGCAGCCAGCTCTCGCGCTTCTCGTCGTGTAGCTGAAGCGAGAGCCGCGCGCCGGCTTTGATGTGCAGCACCTTGCCCATATACGGCAGGCCGGCTGGCGTCCAGTGCAGCTCCCAGCCCCACGGCTTCTCCACGCGCTTCGTAAAGGCGTCGTTGCGGAAGATTGAGGCGTCGTAAGGGGGTGGAAGGTCGCTCATCGCAGCTCCGTCATTCTAAGGGTCATCAACTAATAGTCGACAGGCAGTATCCCAGCACTACCCTTCACAACAAAGAAGCGCCCGTCTCAGGGCGCTTCCGTTGGTCTTTGAGCTGTCAAAGGTGAGGCCTCGCCCCCGTAGCAAGAGCGAAGCCTTACGCCGTAGCGCCAGCTACCGTTTGGTGTACTGGGCTGCCTTGCGGGCGCGCTTGAGGCCGTACTTCTTGCGCTCCTTCATGCGGGAGTCGCGGGTCAGGAGGCCGAAACGGCGTAGCTGCGGCTTGAGGTTCTCATCGAACTCGACCAGGGCGCGGGCGATGCCGTGGGAGATAGCGCCGGCCCAGCCGGTGACGCCGCCGCCGGCGACCTTCGCCTGGACGCCGAACTTGCCCATCTGGCCCAGGACATTGAGAGGCCGCAACGCCACCTCCTGGAGGACGATGCGCGGCAGCGCCTCCTGCAGCGTGCGGCCGTTGACGACGACCTCCTGCGAGCCGGGATAGATGCGCACGCGCGCGACTGCCGTCTTACGGCGTCCCGTGCCCGCGAAGTATTGCTGTGTCGTCAACTGGTTTTAGCCTCCGAATGAATTGAGTCTGGCTCGCGTCTACTCGGCGTCCTGGCGGCGCCGGTTCTTGCCCTGGCCCGCCATGACCTGCGCCTCGTGCGGGTGGTCGGCGCCGGCATAAATCTTCAGATGGCGCATCTGGGCGCGCCCCAGGCGGCCTTTCGGCATCATGCCCCAAACGGCGGCGCGGATGACGCGGTCCGGATGCAGCGCCAGCTGCTTGTCCAGGCGGATCTCCTTGAGACCGCCGAGGTAGCCGGTGTGGTGCCGGTAGAGCTTCTGCGTCATCTTCTGGCCGGTGAACTTCACCTTCGATGCGTTGGTGACGATGACGAAATCGCCCATATCGAGGTAGGGCGTAAAGGTCGGCTTGTCTTTGCCGCGCAGCGCAATCGCGATCTGAGTCGCGATGCGGCCCAACGCCTGCCCCTCCGCGTCGACGACGCGCCAGGACTTCTGGATGTCTTTGCCACTGAGAGTAAAAGTTTTCACGAAGTTAAATCCTAGCAGAGCCGTTGCCCTGAATCCAGTCCCTGGCCGAAGAGTTCGCGCTCGTATTCGACGCGCATCAGATAGAGTCCGTGGGCCGGGGCCGTGGGCCCGGCGCTGGCCGGTGGGCCTTCCAGCAGGCCGGCGTACTCGTCCGGCGTTAGCTTGCCGCGCCCCACCTCCACCAGCGCGCCGGCCAGACGCCGCACCTGGTGGCGTAGAAAAGCGTTGGCTATCACGTCGCAGCGGATGGCGTCACCTCGCCGCGACACATCGAAGCGCTGCAGGTCACGCACCGTGCTGGCCCCGGCAGGCTCCGCCGGCGCGGTAAACGCCGCGAAGTCGCGCCTGCCAATGACAAGCCGCGCCGCCTCAGCCATCGACCGGACGTCCAACGCGCCCCCGATATGCCACGCCCGTCCCCGGTCCAGCGCCGGCCGCGTCTCGCCGTTATCGATGACATAGCGGTAGTGCCGTCGCACCGCGTCGCGTCGCGGGTCGAAATCGGCTTCCACGTCCACAGCCTGCCGTATCACGACATCGGCCGCCAGCCGGGCGTTGAGGGCGCGTCGCAGGACGTTGGCCTTCAGGGCGCTGTGGCTGACAAACGACGCTACCTGCCCGCGGGCATGGGCGCCCGCGTCGGTGCGGCCGGCAAACGCGACGCGGCTGCGCTCGCCGGTGGTAGCTGCTATGGCGTCTTCGAGCGCCGACTGCACCGTCGGGGCGTTGCTCTGCAGCTGCGATCCGGCGAAGCGCGTCCCGTCGTATTCCAGCAGCAAAGCAAGCCGCCGGGCGCTCCCAGCTTCGAGGTCAGGAGCATCCGGCGCGTCGTTCATGGGCGTGTGATGCGCGACGGCTTACGCTGCCGCGCCGCTGAATCTTAGACCAGCTCGAGCTGGACGAGGAGAGCGCCATCGCCGAGCCGCGGGCCGAGCTTGATGATGCGGGTGTAGCCGCCGGGCCGGTCGGCATAGCGCGTGGCCAGCTCGTCGAAGACCTTGCCCGCCACGTCCTTGTCGTAAACATAGCCCAGGACACGGCGGCGGGCCGGTAGACTACCGCTTTTACCGAGCGTGATCATCTTCTCAGCCATCCCGCGGATGGTCTTGGCCTTGGCTTCCGTCGTCTTGATCTGCTCGTGCTTGAGCAGGTCCGTGACCAGGCCGCGAAATAACGCCAGCCGCGCATCCGTCGGCCGGTCAAACCGGCGGCTGTTCATACCGTGCCTCATTTGCCGTCCTCGTCTTCTTCCTCTTCGTGCGGCAGAAGGTCTTCCTTACCGGACTCCTTCAGCGCCTCCAGGAGCGCCTTGGCGACGGGACCCAGTTCGTCGTCATCGTCGTCGGCTTCGGCGGCGATTGTGCGGGAGGGGCCGCCGCCGAGGATGGTGGCGGAGTCTTCCATGTCTTCGGGCTTGAGGAAGCCCATGCTCAGCAGCTTGTCGCGCAGCTCGTCGTATGACTTGCGGCCGAAGTTGCGCAGCGCCAGCAGCTCTTCCTCGCTCTTCTCCAGGACGGCGCCGACGGTCATCAAGCCACTGCGCTTGAGGCAGTTGTAGGCGCGGACGGAGAGGTTGAGGTCCTCGATCGGCGTGTTGTAGCGGTCCGGCGGCAAAGCTGCCCCCGAGCCCAGCCCACGGCCGACCATCGTCGGCTGTGGGCGCCCCAGACGGCCGAAGAGCGAGAACTGCTCCGCCAGGATGTCGGCGGCGTTGCTCACGGCGTCGACAGGGCTCAGGGTGCCGTCCGTCCAGACCTCCAGGATCAGGCGGTCGAAGTTCGTCACCTGGCCGACGCGGGTGTGCTCTACGCGATAGTTGACCCGTCGCACCGGCGAGAAGATGCCATCGACCGGGATAACGCCGATCGGCTGGCCTTCCGTGGTGCCGGCCGGGGCGTAACCACGGCCCTGCTCCACGCTGAACTCAACCGAGAGCCGCGCTGCCGCCGACTCCAGAGTCGCCAGATGCAGGTCCGGGTTGACGATCTCGTAGTCTGACGTCTGCTGGATCTGGCCGGCTGTTACCTCGCCCTCACCGGAGACATCAAGGAACATCTTGCCGGGACGGTCGCTCAGCGACCGCAGGCGGATGTCCTTCACGTTGAGGAGGAACTCGATGATGTCCTCCTTCATGTGAGGCACCGTGGAGAACTCGTGCTCCACGTCCTCGATGTGGACCGCCGTGATCGCGGTGCCGGGCAGGGCGCTCAGCAGCGTACGCCGCAAGGCGTTGCCTACCGTAATGCCGAAGCCGGCCTCCAGCGGTTCGGCCACAATGCGGCCGAACGCTTCGTCTGATTCCTCTTCCAGATTGAGGTGGGGGCGCTCTTCACTGTCGTAAGTGGGAACCACCGTCATCACCTAATGCACCTCCTGGGCAGAGCCGCGGGTTAATGCCCGAGCGGGAAGCCCTGCCGTTTGACTCGTCCCGCTGCGGACGAGATCCTTAGCCCTCTTTAGCGTGAGTAGTACTCGACGATTACGTTGGGGTCGAAGAACGCCTCGGCCTGCTCTAGCGTCGGCTCTGAGATCTTGCGCCCCTTCGTCGCCGTGAGGTCGAGCGACAGCCATGCGACCGGCGCCTGCTTAGACTTCAACGTTTCCTGGAGGATCTTCGCGTACTCCGTCTTGGCGCCGGCGGGCGTGAATCCAATCTGATCGCCGATCTTGACCTGCGCCGAAGGGATGTCCGTCTTCTTCTCATTGAGACTGATGTGGCCGTGGCGCACCAGTTGGCGCGCCTGCGCCCGTGAATCCGCCAACCCGAGACGATAGACGACGTTGTCCAGGCGTGACTCCAGCACCCTTACCAGGATCTCGCCGGTAACGCCGGTCTTGCGCAGCGCCTCGTCGTAGTAGCTGCGGAACTGCTTCTCCAGCAGGCCGTAGAAGACGCGCGCCCGCTGCTTCTCACGCAGCTGTAAACCGCGGTCGGAGACCTTGCGGCGGCGCTGCGAAGTCTGCCCGGGAGGAGTAGGCCGGCGCGTGAAGGCGCACTTGGGGCCAAAGCAGCGGTCGCCCTTGAGATAGAGCTTCTCGCCGTAGCGGCGGCAGAGGCGGCAAACTGCACCTGTGTATCGAGCCATTCGTAACCTGCTTCTTCTAAACGCGGCGCCGCTTGGGCGGGCGACAGCCGTTGTGGGGGATCGGAGTGACATCACGGATGCTGAGGACGTTGAGGCCCGCGGCTTGCAGGGCGCGGATCGCGGCTTCACGGCCGCTCCCCGGTCCCTTTACGAAGACCTCGACCTGCCGCAGGCCGTGGTCCATGGCGCGACGGGCGGCGCCTTCGGCCGCCATCTGCGCCGCGAAGGGCGTGCTCTTGCGCGAGCCCTTGAAGTTGGCCGTACCGGCGCTGCCCCAGCTCAGGACATTACCGTTGGGGTCGGTCAGTGTGATAATCGTGTTGTTGAAGGTCGATTTGATGTACACGCGACCGCGCGGGACCGACTTTCGTTCCCGCCGGACCCGCGTCCGCTGACCTCGCCTTGCTGCTACCATCCTCTATGCTCCCTCGATTACTTCTTCGACGCGGCCTTGCGCTTGCCGGCGACCGTGCGGCGGGCGCCACGCTTGGTGCGGGCATTAGTCTTCGTCCGCTGGCCGCGCACCGGCAGGCCGCGCCGGTGCCGAATACCGCGGTAGCAGTTAATCTCAATCAATCGCTGGATGTTCTGGCGCACCTCGCGCCGCAGGTCACCCTCGATAACAAACTCTTTGTCGAGCAGCTCGCGGATGCGGGTCAGCTCCGAGTCCGTCAGGTCACGCGCCTTGGTCTCCGGCGCGATGCCCGTGCGCTCGCAGATCGTCGAAGCGCTCTTCGGGCCGATGCCGAAAATGTAGCGCAGCGAGATATCGAGCCGCTTCTCGTTGGGAATGTCTACGCCGGCTACACGTGCCATCGCGTTTCTCCTCGATTGATTGGAGGCAAGGCGTCCGCCCTACCCCACACCTTTCTTACGCCTTAGTCCTGCGCCTAACCCTGGCGCTGCTTGTGGCGCTTGATCTCGCAGATCACCCGCACCACACCGTGGCGGCGGATAATCTTGCACTTTTCACAGCGCGGTTTGACTGACGCTCGTACCTTCATGGTCTTCCTCGTTGCTTAACGGAGCCGGTAGGTGATGCGGCCGCGGGTCAGGTCGTACGGAGAAAGCTCAACCAGCACCTTGTCGCCGGGGGTGATGCGGATGTAGTTAATCCTCATCTTGCCGGAGAGATGGGCCAAAACCCTGTGCCCGTTCGGCAACTCCACCTTGAACATGGCATTCGGCAGGGGATCCTTGACCACGCCTTCGACTTCGATCGTTTCTTTCTTCGGCATAAGAGCCTGGCGGCTTGGCTATCTCCTTCTCTGCGGCGCGAAAGCGCACCTTCTATTCTCGCCTTTATGCCTCGCCTTGTGCAAGGCCCTCTCAAACCAATTACGTCTGCGTTTATGGCAGGGTCAGTATCTCCGCCTCACCGTCCGTGATCGCTATCGTGTGCTCGAAGTGGGCGCAGAGGCTGCCATCGATGGTGCTGACAGTCCACTGGTCCTTGAGCGTCTTCGTGTGCCAGTCGCCAATCGTCACCATCGGCTCCAGCGCCAGCACCATGCCCCGGCGCAGCACCGGCCCCCGGTCGGGCGGCCCGTAGTTGGGCACCTGCGGCTCCTCGTGCATCTGCCTCCCCACGCCGTGGCCGACGTACTCGCGCACGACGCCGTAGCCCTGGCTCTCGATGTACTCGCCGATCGCGTTGGAGATGACGCCCAGCCGCTCGCCGGGCCTGGCGACGCCTATGCCGCGCATCAGCGATTCTCGCGTCACGTCGATCAGCTTCTGCGCTTCGGGGGTGATCTCACCGACGCCTATGGTAATGGCGCTATCGCCGACGAACCCCTTGAAGGTCGCCCCCAAATCGAGGCTGACGATGTCGCCTTCCTTGATCACACGGTCCGTCGGGATGCCGTGCACCAGCTCGTCATTGACGGAGATGCAGACCGTCGCCGGGTAGGGCGGTTTGCCGTAGCCCAGGAAGGTCGGGATGCAGCCGCGTTTGACGTACTCTTTGCGGACGATCTTATCCAGATCCCTGGCGGTGACGCCGGGCTTGGCTTCGGCGGCCAGGATCTGCAGCACCTGCCCGACAATGCGCCCCGCCTCGCGCATGATCTTCACTTCTTCGTCCGACTTGATCGTGATCATGACTTCATTACCCCCGCCGCGAAGGCTGAGCAGGCCACGGACGCGGTAGGCATCGAGATAGCGCGCGTTGTCCGGCTCATGACCAGACGTTCCCCGGCGCTTCCGAGATGCCGTGCACCAGCGCCGCCGTGACGCCATCGACCTCTTCCGAGCCATCGATCTCGAACAGCTTCGCCTTGCCGCGATAGTGCTGCATCAGGTCCTCCGGCGGCTTCTGCTTCTCCAGTCGCGCCCGCACCGTATCCGGCTTGTCGTCGTCACGCTGGTAGAGCTCGCCGCCGCAACGGCCGCACTTACCCGGCGTCAGCGGCGGGTTGGTGATCTCGTGGTAGATGGCGCCGCAGTTGCGGCAGAGCCAGCGCCCGCCCAGCCGCCGCACCAGCTCGTCGTCCGGCACAACGATGTTGAAGGCAATGTCGATCGCCTTCTTGTCGTCAGCCAGCGCTTCGTCCAGGGCGGCAGCCTGCGCCAGGGTGCGGGGATAACCATCGAGCACGAAGCCCTTGGCGGCGTCCGGCTGCTTGAGCCGCTCCACCAGCATCTTGACCACCAGGTCGTCCGGGACCAGCGCGCCCTGGTCCATGTAGCCTTTGGTTGCCTTGCCCAGCTCCGTGCCCTGCGCCACGGCCTCTCGCAGCATGTCGCCCGTGGAGATGTGCGGCCAGCCAAAGCGCTCGGCGAGGATGTTCGCCTGCGTCCCTTTGCCCGTGCCCGGAGCGCCCAGGAGGATCAGATACACTCGGCGGCGTCCCTAGCGGATGAATCCGGAGTAGTTGCGCATCATCAGCTGCGCCTCGAGTTGCTTCATCGTATCCAGCACCACGCCGACGACGATCAGCAGACCTGTGCCGCTCAGGGTTAGCGCCTGCACGTTGGTCAGCGTCGTCGCAAAGTAGGGCATCACGGCGATGATGCCGAGGAAGAAGGCTCCCGCCCAGGTGATGCGGATCAGGACGCGCGTAATGTACTGATTGGTCGGCGGCCCGGGGCGGATGCCGGGTATGAAGCCGCCCTGCTTCTGTAAGTTCTCGGCCAGGTTCTGCTGCTGGAAGGTCACGAACGTATAGAAGAACGTGAACAGCACCACGAACACGAAGACGATGAAGTAATACGGCACGTTTTGCTGTCCGAACGCATCGATCAGCAGATTTGCGAAGTCGTTCATGAAGCCGGTCGAAGAGGTCGCCAGCGTCTCACCAATGAACGATGGGAACAGCATGATCGAATAGGCGAAGATGATCGGGATCATGCCTGCCTGCAGCACCCGTAGCGGGATGTGGGTCGCGCCCTGCTGCCGGTACTGACGGCCGCCGCGGAACTGGGTGCGCGAGTACTGCACCGGCACCCGGCGCTGCGCCTCCTGGAAGTAAACGATCGAGGCGATCGCGATCAGGACGATCACCGCCAGCAGGAAGATGCCGAAGAACGAGATGCTCGAATCGAAGATGCTCGGCACCAGCGATGGGATGCCGGCGACGATGCCCGCGAAGATGATCAGCGAGATGCCGTTGCCGATGCCCTTCTCAGTGATCAGCTCCCCCAGCCAGACCAGGAACATCGTCCCCGCTACCATCGACATTACGGCCGCGAAGGTCGGCAAGGCGTTGGGCCCGGAGAAGCCGATACCGGTGACGGCGCCCGCCTGCTGCAGGATCAGCAGCTGGCTGTAGCCCTGGATCAGCGCCATCGGCACGGCGAACCAGTGGATGTAGAGCTGGATCTTGTTGCGCCCGGCCTCACCCTCGCGCGAGAGCGCCTGCAATCGCGGGATCAGCGGGATCAGGATCTGCATGATAATCGAGGCCGTGATGTAGGGGTAAACGCCCATCGAGGCGACGCTGAGCTGACGCAGGGCGCCGCCGCTGAACAGGTTTAGCGTGCCCAGGAAGGCGCTGGTGCTGCTGTTGTTCTCGAAGGCCTGGCGCAACAGGTCCGGGTTCACGCCCGGGATCGGGATGTGCGCCACGAAGCGGAAGATCACCAGCATAGCGAAGACAAACGCCAGCTTGGCGCGCACGTCCGGCTGCGCCCAGGCGTCGTACATGGCCTGCAGTAGGCGGGGGCGTTGTGGCGGCGGCTGGGCGCGGGAAGCGACGGCCATGGTTAGCTCTCGGCCTCGTCTTTCGATTCGGGTTCGGCGGCGGGCGTCTCGGCCTCCTCCGCTTCCGGCGCGGCGGCTCGCGCCCGGCGGCGCCGGACGGGCGCTGCCGCTTCGACGGGCTTCGGCTCGGCTTCAGCCCCGTTTACGAGGATAGCCTTGCCGCCGGCTGCTTCGATCTTGGCTTTGGCGCTGGCCGAGAACTTGTCCGCGTGGATCGTCAGGGCAATCTCAATCTCGCCCTCGCCCAGGATCTTCACCGGCATTCGGGCGGACTTGACCACCCCGCTGGCCCGCATCGAGTCGGGGTCGAGCGTCGTCCCCGCCGGCAGCGTCGTCAGCTGGCCGACGTTGATCACCTCATACTCAACGCGGAAGCGATTGTGGAAGCCGCGCTTGCGAGAGAGGGCGCGGATCAGCGGGATCTGGCCACCCTCGAAGCCGATGCGGATGTCCGGACCGCTTCGCGAGGCCTGGCCCTTGATGCCGCGGCCGGAGTAGGTGCCGTGACCGCTGGAGTTGCCGCGGCCGACGCGCTTCTTCTTGTGTACAGACCCGGGTACAGGCGGCAGATCGTTCTGGCGCACTAGTCACCCTCCTCTTCGACCACAACCAGGTGGCGCACCGTGTGGATCATACCGCGATTGCTGCGGTTGTCCTCAACCTCAACGGTCTGGCGGACACGCCGCAGGCCCAGGGATCGCACCGTGAGCTGCTGGTTCATCTTCTGCGAAATTGGGCTCTTCGTCAGGGTGACCTTGATCTTCGCCATCCTAAGCCTGCCTCCCGGAAGCCGCCATCCGCCGCGCCCGCTCCTGCTTCGGGTCCTTGAGGCTGAGCAGACCGTCGATTGTCGCCTGTACCACGTTCATGATGTTGGAGCTGCCGAGTGACTTGGTCAGGACGTCCTTGACACCCGCCATCTCCATGACGGCCCGCACACCGCCGCCGGCGATCAGGCCCGTGCCGGGCGCCGCGGGCTTCATCAACACATCGGCCGCCTTGAACTTGATCTGGACGGCGTGCGGCAGCGTCGATCCGCGCATCGGCACCAGGATCAGGTTCTTACGGGCGATCGTTGCGCCTTTGCGGATCGCGTCCGGCACCTCGTTCGCCTTGCCCATGCCCGCGCCGACGTGACCCTGCCGGTCGCCGACCACGACAATGGCGGTGAAGCTGAAGCGCCGTCCGCCTTTGACGACCTTGGCGACGCGGTTGATGAATACGACCTTCTCTTGTAGCTCGAGGCCGCTTGCGTCGATGCGCTGGATTGGTGCCGTTACCATGCTTTGCTCCTACCCGATGTCACGCGATCGGCGTGCATCGAGAATCCCCTGCTATCCCTAAAATTCCAGCCCGCCGGCCCGCGCCGCTTCCGCCAGCGCCTTGATCCGGCCGTGGAAGGGGTAACCGCCGCGGTCAAATACGACCGTGCTGATGCCCTTCTCCTTGGCCCGCTGCGCCACCGCCTCGCCGACCAGCGTGGCGACGTCCGCTTTCTTCTTGCCGCTGAGCTTCTCCTTCACCGCCGCCTCCAGGTCGGACGCGGCGACAATCGTCGTGCGCGACACGTCATCGATGACCTGCGCGTAGATGTGCGAGAGGCTGCGGTAGACGCAGAGACGCGGCTTCTCCGCCGTGCCGCTAACGTGTTTGCGCACGCGGGCGTGGCGGCGGATCCGGGCGGCCTGCGGCGTTGCTGTCTTCTTCATACTTAGCGGCCCTTGCCTGACTTACCCGCCTTGCGGCGGACGAACTCGCCCTGGTAGCGCACGCCCTTGCCCAGATAGGGCTCCGGCGGGCGCAGCTTGCGGATATCGGCCGCGACCTGGCCTACCAGCTCCTTGTCGATGCCGTCGATGTGGATGCGGGGGCCTTCGACCGTGAAGGTGATGCCCTCCGGCGGCTCAATCTCAACCGGATGAGAAAAACCCAGCGCCAGCGTCAGCTTGGCGCCGCCCATCTGGGCGCGATAACCGACCCCAACCAGCTCCAGCGTCTTGCGGAAGCCCGCATCAACGCCGATGACCATGTTGGCCAGCAGCGCGCGGGTCAGGCCGTGCATCGCCCGGTCGCGCGGCGAGTCGCTGGGGCGGGTCACCACCAGCGTCCCGTCCTCCTGGTGCAGCCGCACCTCGGGGCGGATCTCGCGGCTCAGCGTGCCCTTGGGGCCGCTAACGCTAACCTTGACGCCATCGATATCGATCTTCACGGACCCCGGGACGGGGATCGGCATTTTACCTATACGAGACATGGCTTACCACACATAGCAGAGAACCTCGCCGCCAATGCTCTTCTGGCGCGCGATATGGCCGGTCATGACGCCTTCCGGCGTCGAAAGAATGGCGACCCCGAGGCCGCCGAGCACGCGCGGGATCTCCCGCTTCTGGACGTAAACGCGCAGGCCGGGCTTGCTCACGCGCTTGATGCCGGAGAGCACCGGCTCCTTGCGCCCCGTGTAGCTCAGCTCGATCTTGAGCATCGGCCGCTGGCCCTCCGCTTCAACCAGGAAGTCGCGGATGAAGCCTTCATCCTTCAGCACCCTAGCAATCGCCACCTTGATCTTCGATGACGGCATCCGCACGTCGTCGTGCTTGGCAGAGACGGCGTTGCGGATGCGCGTCAGCATATCGGCAATGGGGTCGGTCATCGTCATGTTCTCTGCCCTCCCCTACCAGCTGGACTTGGTCACGCCGGGGATTTGACCCTCCAGCGCAAGCTTGCGGAAGCAAATGCGGCACATCCCAAAGATGCGCATGAACCCACGCGGGCGGCCACAGAGCCGGCAGCGGTTGCGCTTGCGCACCGCGTACCGGGGCGTCCTGGCGGCCTTGACGATCATCGATACCTTAGCCATCGTTCTCTATCCTGTGCCCTTGACGGGCTTCCTAGCTCTGCGCCTTGGCAAACGGCATGCCGAGCAGCTCGAGCAGTCTCTTGCCTTCCTCGTCGTTGCGGGCCGTTGTATTTATGTTGATTTGCATGCCGCGGATGCGCTCCACCTTGTCGTAGTCGATCTCCGGGAAGATCAGCTGCTCGCGCACCCCCAGGCTGTAGTTACCGCGCCCATCGAACGCCTTTGTCGGGCAGCCGCGGAAGTCACGGATGCGCGGCAGGGCGGCGTTCACCAGCCGGTCATAGAACTCGAACATGCGCCGTCCCCGCAGCGTCACCATGACGCCGATCGGCATACCCTCGCGCAGCCGGAAGTTGGCAATCGACTTCTTGGCGCGGGTGATGACCGGCTTCTGGCCGGTGATCGTCGCTATATCCGCCGAAGCGGTGTCTAGCGCGCGCACGTTCTCGCGCGCCTCACCCAGGCCGATGTTCAGCGTGATCTTCTGCAAGCGCGGCACTTCCATCGGGTTCTTGTAACCGAACTCCTTGGTCAGGGCCGGGAACGCCTGCTCCCTGTAGCGGTCTTCAACTCGGGTTGCAGCCTGGTTAGTCAACGTCGGCCCCACAACGCTTGCAGACCCGCACCTTGACACCGTCCGGACGGACGCGCAGGTGGGTTCGAGTCGGCTTGCCACATTCCTTACAAATCACCATCACATTGGAGGAGTGTAGCGGCGCTTCCCGCACCATGATGCCGCCGGCGACGGGGACGCCACCCTCCTGGCGCGGCCGCTGGTGCTTCTTCACCATATTTACGCCTTCAACAATCAGGCGATCCTTCTTGATAATCACCGTCCGCACCTGGCCGGTCTTGCCGCGGTCCTTGCCCGTCAGCACCATGACCGTGTCGTTGCGCTTTACCTTATTCAACTAGATCACCTCCGGCGCCAGCGAGACGATCTTCATGAAGTTGCGCTCACGCAACTCGCGCGCCACCGGCCCGAAGATGCGCGTGCCCCTCGGGTTCTGCTTGTCGGAAAGGATCACGGCGGCGTTGTCATCGAAGCGGATAAAGGACCCGTCCGGCCGCCCGTAGGACTTCGCCGTCCGCACCACCACCGCGCGCACCACTTCGCCCTTCTTCACGCCCGCCGCCGGCTGGGCCAGCTTCACGGCCGCGACGATCACGTCGCCGACGCTGGCGTAGCGACGGCCGCTGCCACCCAGGACCTGGATGCACATGATCTCGCGCGCGCCGGAGTTGTCAGCGACCTTGAGCCGCGAGAACTTCTGGATCATGCCGGCGCCTCCCCCTCCGAGGTCTTAGCGCCCGTCCTCGGCTCTTCCGCCGGAGTCTCCGCCGAGGCTTCGGCTTCGGCTTCGGCTTCGGCTTCGGCTTCGGCTTCGGCTTCGGCTTCGACAGCAGTCTCCGGCACTTCGGCTTCGACAGCAGTCTCCGGCGCTTCGGCCTCGGCGGCCGCCTCCGGGGTTTCGGCCTCGGCAGCCGCTTCCGTATCGGCAGCGGCCTCAGCCACCGGCTCGCGGGCGGCGATGACCGGCGCAACCTTCTGCTCCATCGCCTCCTCGGGCGCGCCGATGTCGCGCGGGGCCAGGTCGGCCACGTTGCCCCGCGTCATCGTCTGGACGATGCGCCAGCGCTTCTCCTTCGAAATGGGCTTCGACTCCTCGATCCGGACCACGTCACCCAGGACGGCGCTGTTGTTCGGGTCGTGCGCCTTGTAGCGCTTCGTGGAGCGGACGATCTTGCGATAGAGCGCATGCGGCTTGCGGTCCTCAACCGAGACCACCGCCGTCTTGTCCATCTTGGTGCTGACGACGATGCCGACCAGGGTCTTGCGCCTGCCTCGCTCCGTCGCGGGATTGCTTTCACTCACCGGCCACCTCCCGCGGCTGCATCTTGAGCCTGTCGAAGGGTAGCCAGCTCCCGCTGGCGTTGCAGCGTCTTGATCCGCGCAACCTTCCGCTTGGCTTTACCGATTTCTTTCACATTCTGCAGCTGTCGCGTCGCCACCTGGAGGTGGAGCGTAAACAGCTGACGGTAGGTGTCATCCAGCTCCTTGTTGAGACGGCCCGCGTCCATGGCAGAGAGCTCCGAGGCGCTCTGATTCGTCTTCTTCGCCATCAGCCCGCCACCTCGACAACCGGCTTCTCGACGATGCGCGTCGAGCAGGGCAGCTTGTGCGACGCCAGCCGCATCGCCTCCTTGGCGACGTCCTCGCGCACGCCGGCAATCTCGAAAAGCATGCGCCCGGGCCGCACCACGGCCACCCAGCGGTCCAGCGGTCCCTTACCGGAACCCATGCGGACCTCCGCCGGCTTCTTGGTCACCGGCTTGTCCGGGAAGATCCGGATCCAGACCTTGCCACCGCGGCGCAGGTGGTGCGTGATCGCGCGGCGGGCCGCCTCGATCTGGCGGCTATCGACCCACGCGGCAGAAGTCGCCTGCAGCCCCAGGTCGCCGAAGGAGACCTCGTTGCCGGAGTTGGCCATGCCACGGCGATGGCCGCGATGGTGCTTGCGATACTTGGTCCGCTTTGGTTGCAGCATCGCCTACGCCTCCCTCTCGGTAGCTGACGGCGCTTCCGCGGACTCAACCGGCGTCTCAGGCACGGGGGTCTCGACCGGAGCCTCGGTTTCGGGGGCCTCGGCAACAGGGGCTTCAGCCGGAGCTTCGGCTACCGCCGCTTCGGCCGGAGCTTCGTCTACGGTCGCTGCCGCCGGAGTTTCCGCTGTCGGCGCCACGGGGGGCTTAGCGACGGAGGCCTCAGCCACCGGGGCCTCCACAACGGGTGTTTCTTTAACCGGGGCCTCGGCTACGACAGGCGGAGCCACGGGGGCTTCAGCTACGGCAACCGGCGCGGCAGCGGCGGCCGGAGCGGCTACAGCGGCGGCAGCAACCGGGGCGACAGGCGGCGACTCGATGGCTGCATCCGCTTCCGGCGAAAGCCGGCGCTCCGGCAGGATGTCGCCGCGGTAGATCCAGGCCTTGACACCAATGCGGCCGAAGGTTGTGGCGGCTTCCGCCTGACCGAAGTCGACGTCGGCGCGCAGCGTGTGCAGCGGCACCCGGCCGTCCTTCTCCGTCTCACGCCGCGACATCTCGGCCCCGCCGAGACGCCCCGCGACCTGCACCTTAACGCCACGAGCGCCGCGCTGCATGGTGCGCGTCACGGCCTGCTTCATCGCCCGGCGGAATGCTACGCGTCGCTCCAGCTGGTCGGCGACGCTGCGCGCGACCAGGTAGGCGTCCAGCTCCGGCTGGCGGATCTCGATTATGTTGACGCGCACCCGCCGTCCGGTCATCTTCTCCAGCTCAGTGCGCAGCTCGTCCACCTTCTGGCCGCCGCGCCCGATGACGATGCCCGGCTTCGCGGTGTGGATCGTGACGATGACCTGGTTGGCGTTGCGCTCCAGCTCAACCCGCGAAACCGCCGCGTCCGATAGCTTCTTGAGGATCAGCCTGCGCATGCTGAGGTCCTCGTGCAGCAGCTCCGTGTAGTTCTTGTCCGCGAACCACTTGCTCTGCCACGGATAGAGGATGCCCAGACGGAAGCCGATTGGATGGACTTTGTGTCCCATAGTTAGCCCCTGTCTTCCACGATTATGGTTATGTGGCTGAACCGCCGCGTCCACGGCTTGGCGCGACCCCGCGGGCCGGCGCGGAAGCGATGTAGACGCGTACCCTCGTCCGCATAAGCGGCCTTGATCCGCAGGTCGTCCGTCGCCAGCTGAAAGTTGTTCTCCGCGTTCGCCGCGGCCGATTTGAGGATCTTCTCCACCTTGCGCGCCACCGGGATGTTGACGTTGCGCAGGATCGCAACCGCGTCGTCGATGCTGCGGCCCTTGATCGGCTGCAAGATCAGACGCACCTTGCGCGGCGAAATGCGGACGTTCTTGCCTCTGGCCTGGACTTCCACCTATCGCCTCCGGACCGCGGTCGTGCGCTCGGAACGGCCGGCGTGGCCGCGGAAGGTCCGCGTCAGCGCGAACTCACCCAGCCTGTGACCCACCATGTTCTCGGTGATGAAGATCGGCACATGACGCCGCCCGTCGTGCACGGCGATGTTCAGTCCCACCATCTCCGGCATGATCGTTGAGGCGCGCGACCAGGTGCGGATCACCGTCCGCACGCCCGTACGCTGCACCGCCTCAACCTTCTTGAGCAGTTTCTCGTCGATGAATGGCCCTTTTTTCGTCGATCGTGACACTTACCGATCTCCCTACGAATCGTACCGGCGACGCACGATCAGCTTGTCGCTCTGCTTCTTGCCACGCGTGCGGTAACCGAGGGTTGGCTTGCCCCACGGCGTCTTCGGGCCCGGGTGGCCAATCGGCGCCTTGCCCTCGCCGCCACCGTGCGGGTGGTCGCGTGGCGTCATCGCCGATCCTCTGACCTGCGGCCGGCGGCCCTGCCAGCGCGTGCGGCCGGCCTTGCCCAGCTTGATCAGGCCGTGCTCCAC
>WHTK01000051.1 GCA_009377745.1 Dehalococcoidia bacterium | reverse complement strand
TCCCACCATCCTCGCCTGCGCCCACCCCTCCGTCCCACCATCCTCGCCTGCGCCCACCCCTCCGTCCCGCCATCCTGTATGGCTCCGTGCCCTGCCATCCCCTGCAGTGGACGATGCCATCCTGAGCCGCCCGCTGCCCTGCCATCCCCTGAGCGGCTCCCAGCCGCGAAGGATCAAACGTCCCCTCATCACCCACAAAGCCCCTCACAGCCAGAACTAACTCCCGATGCCGCACCTCACCATTGCGAGCCATCGCCGCGGCGAGGCGTGGCAACCTTTGATCCCCCATCCGCCACTCCACCCCCGCCTGCCCGATTGCCCGCCTACCCGCCTGCCCGCCTGCCCGCCTGCCCGTATGCCCGTATGCCTCCCCGCCACCCCTCCGTTGACAACTCCCCGCCCTCGCCGAATGATCGAACCACCTGAGCGCCCGCAGCACCCGAGGAGCATCCCGTGAAGATCGGCGTCGTCTTTCCCCAGACCGAGATCGGCAGCGACCCCGCCGTCGTCCGCGACTACGCCCAGGCCGCCGAGGGCCTCGGCTACAGCCACATCCTCGCCTACGACCACGTCGTCGGCGCCGACCCCTCAACCCGCCCCGGCTGGCGCGGCTCCTACGACATCGAAAGCGCCTTCTACGAACCACTGGCCCTCTTCGCCCACCTCGGCGCCCTCACCCAGCGCATCGAGTTCGTCACCGGCATCATCATCCTGCCTCAGCGCCAGGCCGTCCTCGTCGCCAAGCAGGCCGCCACCGTGGATATCCTCACCGGCGGCCGGCTCCGCGTCGGCGTCGGCCTCGGCTGGAACGCCGTCGAATACGAAGCCCTGGGCGAAAACTTCCACAACCGCGGCCGCCGCATCAGCGAGCAGGTCGCCGTCCTCCGCGCCCTCTGGACCCAGCCAGTCGTCAACTTCACCGGCCGCTGGCACCGCATCGACAACGCCGGCATCCGCCCCCTCCCAGTCCAGCAGCCGATCCCGATCTGGATGGGTGGCATGTCCGAAGCCGCGATCAAGCGCTCCGCCCGCATCGCCGATGGCTGGTTCCCTCAGTTCCGCCAGGTAGACGACACCACCCGCGAGACCATCGCCCGGCTGCGCGAGTACGCCCGCGCAGCCGGCCGCGACCCCGCTGCCATCGGCATCGAGGGCCGCGTCAACCTCTTCCATACGCCGCCGGAGGAGTGGGCCAACACCGTCGCCGCCTGGCACGATGCCGGCGCCACCCACCTCAGCCTCAACACCATGTCCGCCGGCCTCGCATCCCCCCGTGACCACCTCGACGCCTTGCGCAGCTTCAAGGAAGCCGTCGGCGCCCTCGCCGGCTAATTAGCACCGTAGGGGCGCACGTCTGTGCTGTCCTACACACCGCCCCACGAACGCACTCTGCTCCCGTCCCAGCGCTCATACCCCGGCCTGAGGCCGGGGTACTGCTCCGATGCCAATGAAACTCCTCCGCGGTCGCCGAATCCCACTTAACTCGTAGCCGAGCCTTTCCAGGCTCGGCGTCGTCCCGGCGCCCGCATCCTCCTTAATTCCGCCATCACACCCAATCCGAAACCCGCCCCTAGCGCCACACGCCCTCGCCACGGCGTAAACTGATCCGAAGAGGTAAAAGAATGGGCAAAGAGCAACTCGCCGCACTGGCGCGCATCATCGACCAGCAGCTCGCCGAAGGCTGGGATAACGCCGTTGTCGGCGCCTGGAGCATCCGCTACGACGGCAAGCGCCAGGTCCTCTACTTCGAGAAGTGCGAGGACGGCATCTACTGCGAAGAGCGCCCCACCGTCATCGACCTCCTGGGCAACGTCATCGACCGCGGCGGCCCCCTGATCCCGGTCGAGGAAGCCTGACCCAGCCATGGACCCCGACGGCCTCAGCGCTGCCCTCAAGCGCCTCGCCGGTACCGATCGCGTCGTCGTCTACGACCTCAGCGAGGCCGAAGCCCCCGAGCGCTCCGAGGCCACGACTCCCTTCGTCCGCGGCTCCCAGGCCTGGTGGCGCTTCATCGACCGCCGCCGTGCCCTCGATGACGGCAACGACCTTAATCTCCTCGTCTCCCTCCGCGGCCTCCGCGCCGACGAGCGACTCCTCGCCGTCAACTGGGGCACCGCCTTCGCCAACTCCTTCCTCGTCGTCGAGCCCTCCGACCCCTGGCTCGACCTGACCACCCCGGAAGGCATCAGCGAATTCGAGAGCCGCACCCTGGCTCGCGGCGCCGACGCCCTCGTCCGCGCCGCCTACGCCGAGTGGATCTACTGGGTCCACGACGAGCAAGGCGATCTCGATAGCCGCGCCGCCACCCTCAGCCTCTCAGACCCCCGGGCAACCCTCTGGCAGACACTCTGGGAACGCCTGCCCCAGGCTTTCCCCGCCTCCGCCTTCCTCTCCAGCCTCACCCTCCTGACCCTGCGCGAAGCCGAGCTCTTCACCGACGGGCGGGAGGTCGCCCGCGCCATCACGCCCTTCCTCACCCGCCTCGGCCTGCCCATCCTCTACGACGCCCGCCACGTCCTCCACGGCGTCCGGCAGCTCGTCAACGCCGGCCTCGCCGGCGTCCAGGACCCCGAGGACGGCTACCGCGTCTACCGTGGCCCCGCCGACCCCCTCCCCACCGACATCCCCGACGAACGCCTCGCCCTCATGATCCGCTAGGCACCAGCCCCTCGCCAACCGCCCTCGCTCCAAGGCAGATTCCGCACCTCACCATTGCGAGCCATCGCCCCAGCGAGGCGTGGCAACCCTTGATCTCCCATCCCGCAACTACCCTCCCGAAAATCCACCATCCACTCAAACCCTTACGATGCCATCCTGAGCCGCGCCCAGCGGCGAAGGATCAAACACCCCCTCATCACCCACAACCTCCCGCCCGCCGCACCCCGTCGTTGCGAGCCATTGCCGCGGCGATGCGTGGCAACCCTTGATCTCCCATCCCGCAACCACACTCCCGAACACGAGACTCTGTGCCAATCTGTGGCGGATTCCGGCGCTGTACAATCGCCCTCATCGCCGCGGCCGAAGCACGAGAGGCATCAGCCTCTCCCAGACCTGATCCCTGAAACCTCGGCCGCGCCACTCTGCGGCTAAGAAACCGCCTCTGCCACCCCCGCCTCAGCGCGCGCACGACCCAGCAGCCGCCGCACCAGCCCCGTCCTCGGCGATAGCGCCAGCGCCAGCAGAAACATCACCGTCGCCGTCAGCACGATCATCCCGCCCGCCGCCAGGTCCGTATGCCACGATAGGTACAGGCCCACCACCCCCGCCGTCGCGCCGATTACCGAGCTCAGGAACATCATCCGCCCCATGTCGTCCACCAGCAGCCGCGCCGTCGCCGCCGGCGTCACAAACATCGCCAGCACCAGCACATTGCCCACCGCCCGCAGCGAGATCACGATCGTCAGCGTGATCAGCAGCAGCAGCAGCGTGTCCAGCCAGAACACCGGCAGCCCCATCGAAAGCGCCATCTCGCGGTCGAAGGAGCACAGCACCAGCGCCCGCCGCAACAGCCACGCCACCACCAGCGCCGCTCCGCCAATCGATACGCTCAGGTAGATATCCGTCGCGCTCACCGCCAGGATGTCGCCAAACAAAAACGACGTCAGGTCGCGCGTATAGCCCGGCGACGTGCTGATCAGCACGATCCCCAGCGCGAACGCCCCCGCGAACACCACGCCGATCGCCGTGTCCTCCTTGATCCGCCGCGTCAGCGACAGGCTGCTGATCGCCAGCGCCGTCAGCACCCCGAAAGCCGCGCCGCCCGCGAACAGGCTCGTCTTCAGCAAAAACGCGATCACCACGCCCGGAAACACCGCGTGCGCAATCGCATCCCCCACGAAAGCCATGCCGCGCAGCACCACGTACGTCCCCAGAAACCCCGCCACAATCCCCACCACCACCACCTCGACCAGCGCCAGCCGCATAAAGCGGAACTCCAGCGGCTCCAGCACCCAATCAATCACACCTCAACGCTCCCAACCTATACTCCCTGCACCTTGCGAACCCCTCCCGCCGCCGCCACTCCCGCCATTGCGAGGCCATCGCCGAAAGCCGAACCCCCGCACCTCGGTCGTTGCAAGCCATCGCGATAGCCGAGCCGTCACACTTCTGCCATTGCGAGCCATCGGCGACAGCCGAGGCGTGGCAACCCTTGATCTCCCATCCGCAACAACACCCCCCAACGTCCATCCCCCTCACGCCCTTACCAACGCCATCCTGAACGGCAGCGAGAAATTGCCATCCTGAGCGGCGCCTAGCCGCGAAGGATCAAACGCCCCCACACCATGCAGAAGCGTCCTCGTAGGCCATAACCCTCCCGCCGCCGCCGCACCTCGGTCGTTGCAAGCCATCGCGATAGCCGAACCCCCGCATTACCGCCATTGCGAGCCATCGGCGACAGCCGAGGCGTGGCAACCTTTGCACTCCGTCTTGCGAAGTCACTTCGATCTCTCGCACGATCTTCGTTGCGAGCCATCGGCGACAGCCGAGGCGTGGCAACCCTTGATCTCCCATCCCGCAACAACACCCCCAACGTCCATCCACCCCTCACGCCCTTACCGACGCCATCCTGAGCGGCAGCGAAAAAATTGCCATCCTGAGCGGCGCCAAGCCGCGAAGGATCAAACGCCCCCACACCACGCAGAAGCGTCCTCGTAAGCCATAACTCTCCCGCCGCCGCCACTCCCGCCATTGCGAGCACTCGCTTATCCCCGTGCCCGAGGCCGCCTTGACGATTCCTCGTTCACCGCTGGCCGCCCGTCTCGTGGTGGTGCGCGTCCTCCAAAATGTGGTCCTCCCGCGATAGATGCAGATGCACCCCGTAAGCCTCTCGTAAATTCGACTCCGTCAGCGTCTCCGACGGCGGCCCGAACGCCACCAGCCGCTGGTCCAGGATGCAGAGCATGTCGCAGGCCGAAGCCGCCTGCTCCAGGTCGTGCGTCGCCATCAAGATCGTCTTGCCCTCGCCCTGAAAGGCGGCCAGCAGCTCCAGGAACAGCTCCTGTGTCTTTGCATCAACACCGTTCATCGGCTCGTCCAGTAGCATGATGCTCCCCTGCTGCGCCAGCGCCCGCGCGAAGAACACCCGCTGCTGCTGCCCGAACGACATCTCGCCAATCGACGAGTTGCGCCGCTCCGCCAGCCCTACCCGCTCCAGCGCCCAGCCCGCGATCTCCTTGTCCACCCGGCCCGCCGGCTTGAACAAGCCGTTATGTCGAATACGGCCCATCATCACGATGTCCCAGGCCCGCAGCGGCAGGTCCAGCTCCAGCGAGCTCCGCTGCGGCACGTAAGCGAACAGGTCCCGCGCCGCCGATGGCGCCCGCCCGGCAACCTCGACGCTCCCCCCGGCCAGCGGCAGGATCCCCAAAACCGACCGTAGCAGCGTGCTCTTCCCCGACCCGTTGGGCCCAATCAGCCCCACAAAGGCGCCCGCCGGCACCTCGCAGGTCACATCGCGCAGCGCCAGCCTCTCGCCCAGCCACACCGATACGCCGTCCAGGCGCACAGCCGGCCCCGTCATCACATTCGTACTCCGAGGCTCCGCTTCCGTCACCACAACAGATACTTTATCTCATTAACAAGCTGGGTTAAATCCGTTATCTAGGTCACGTCTCGAGTAAGACGGCCCGTCCAACCTACCGATCTACGCTTTCTAGAGCGAAGCCTTATGCCGCCACGCTAGTGGCTGTTACTATCTTTGCCATGACCGCGCGTTACGTCCGTGGCATGCCCAGCCAGGCCTGGCTCCCCGGCCGCCCCGATATCCTCGATGTCCTGCGCGACGCCGCCCTCGAAGAGGAAGCGCTGCTCGCCGCCGGCTCCAACTACGTCTACCTCCTGCGCATGAGCCATCCAGGCGCCGGCGAAGGCTACGCCGTCTACAAGCCCCAGCGCGGCGAAGCCCCCCTCTCCGACTTCCCCGATGGCACCCTCTACCAGCGCGAGTACGCCGCCTACGTCGTCAGCGAGGCCATCGGCTGGCATCTCATCCCGCCCACCATCGTCCGCGACGGCCTCGAATCAGGAATCGGCGCCCTCCAGCTCTTCATCGAGCACGACCCGGCGCAGCACTACTTCACCCTCAAAGACGCCCGCCAAGCCGAGATGCAGCGCATCGCCCTTTACGACTGGCTCACCAACAACGCCGACCGCAAGGGTGGCCACTGCCTCCTCGCCGCCGATGGCCGCATGTGGTGCATCGACCAGGGCCTCACCTTCCACACGGACGACAAGCTCCGCACCGTGATCTGGGACTTCCAGACCGAACCCGTCCCGCCCGCGCTCCTCGACGACGTGCGCACCTTCGCCACCCGCCTCGAAACCGACGCCGCCCTGCGCGACACCCTCCTCGACATGATCACGCCCCGCGAGTACGAGCGCCTCCAGGAACGCGCCGCCCGCATCGATCAGCTCCGCATCTTCCCCTCGCCACCACCCTACCGCCCCTACCCCTGGCCCATGATCTAATTCGCCTTGAGCGGCGATCTCCTACCGCCCGACCCCCGGCCCATAACCTAGTTCGCCGTAGAGCGGCGACTCTACCGCCCCGAACCCCGGTCCATAATCTAATTCGCCGTTAGGGCGCTGTAGCGGCGACCTTTAGGTCGCCACGGGGCGGGCGGGGCCGGCCGCACATCATCAACCCCCGTCCACAACCCTGACGAATCACGCCCCTGAAACCCACCGCGTAGGGGCGCAGCATGCTGCGCCCCTACCACGCCCGCCCAAAGCCCTACAGCCCAGCGAAAGCCCGCCTGCGCCCGCGCTGCCACATGACCCTCAAAATGCCATTTACGGAGACGCGAAAGCCTTACAGGTCCAGCGAAAGCTGGCTAGCCGCGCTTGCCGATCAGGTCCAGGAACTCCGACCGCGTGCGCGCGTCCTGCTTGAACCGGCCTAGCATGCAGCTCGTCACCGCCATGCTGTTCTGCTTCTCCGCGCCCCGCATCATCATGCAGAGATGGTGCGCCTCGATCACCACCGCCACGCCCTTCGGCGACAGGATCTCGTCAATCGACTCCGCGATCTCCTTCGTCATCCGCTCCTGCACCTGCAGCCGCCGCGCATAGACGTCAGCAAGACGCGCCAGCTTGCTCAACCCCACGATCTTGCCGTCCGGCAGATAAGCAATGTGGCAGCGGCCGAAGAACGGCAGCAAATGGTGCTCGCAGAGGCTGTAAATCTCAATGTCGCGCACCACCACCATCTCGTCGTAGGTCGCGTCGAAGATCGCCTCGCCCACCACCGCCCGCGGGTCGACAGAATAGCCCTGCGTCAGGAAAGACAGGCTCCGCGCCACCCGGGCCGGCGTATCCTTCAACCCCTCGCGTGATGGGTCTTCACCCAGCTCCATCAGCAGCGCCCGCGTAATGCTCGCCAGCGCCGGCGGGGCGACAATATCGCCCCCGTCTTGCACCATCTCGATGTACCTTCCCAGAGGGCCGCCGCCTCAGTCTCGCTCAGCGACCGCCCTATACTGTACAGGAAGCTCGGAGGTAAGAATGGTAGACCTGTCCGATGACGTCCGCGGCCTCATCGAAGACGCCAACCTCGCCCACTTCGTCACCCTCATGAAGAGCGGCGCCCCGCAAGTTACCCCCGTCTGGGTCGACCACGACGGCACCCACGTCCTGATCAACACCGCCGAAGGCCGCCAGAAAGCCCTCAACCTCAAGCGAGAGCCCCGCGTCGCCCTCTCCGTCGTCGACCGTAACAACAGCCAGCGCTACGTCCAGGTCCGCGGCCGCGTCGTCCAGACCATCGGCGGCGAAGAAGCCTACCAGCACATCAACAAGCTATCGAAGAAGTACAGCAACAACCCCAACCGCGAATACCCCCGCCGCGAAGGCGAACAGCGCCTCATCCTCAAGGTCCGCCCCGACCACGTCTTCTACCGCCCCGGCGCCCGCCGCGACTAACGCCGGTCCTGTCATGCTGAGCGGCTGCAAGCCAGCCGAAGAATCTACAGCCGCGTGATTCGAAGGCCTTCCGTCTCGGTTGACACGCCCTCGGCCGTGGAGCCACACCCGTAGGGTGTCGACGGCCATCGACCCCTACACGCCCATCATCGCACGGCCCTCGATCTTGCTAATACCCCACCGCCCTGGCGACCCGCCACCGGCAGGCGAGACTAACCTGTCATTGCGAGCCATCGCCCTCAGGCGAGGCGCGGCAACCCTTTGACGACCGTCTCCACACCAACACGCCCTTCTCGCCGCCAAACGAGCCCACCCCTCATGATCACGCACCCACCACGACGTGTTACTTGTTACTTGTTACCGGTTACTTGTTACTATGAACCCGGAGCGCGGCCAAGGTGTTGTGGTGGCACGCGTCCCTCCCAAGGATGAGGCGGGGGTTCAATTCCCCCTGGCCGCTCCACTCGAAGTGCCGCAAATCAAATCTGATTCGGGCGATTCTGCGGCTGCAAGCCTAGCTGTCTTGTCGCGACCTTAGGACGTGGACTTCGCGGTCTTCATCCCAGTCGAGCATGATGTCTCCCGACAAATGACGAACCCAGTGGTCGGCGCAGATGGGGGCCAATCTGAGCTCGCCTCCGGGACTATCAACTGCAGATATTACCGGAACTTGCACAGCCGCTCGGGCCTCGCATTGCTCTACGGAACAAAGCGGGCGATTCTCAGACACGTTAGCTCCTAATCTAATCGGAGACCTCAGCCCGCTGAGCGTGTTGCTTGCGCCTTGAACGTTGTTGACGGGTACATGCGTTCGACTTCTGGTTTAGAATTGTCGCATGATTTTCGAAGGATTGCGGCGGAGTTTTTTTGTCAACCATGGCCACGGCGATGGTCACTTCACTGCCTTCGCCACACGCGCCGACTACCTGACCTTTTTGAGGGCCGAGGGGATCACAGAGGAAGATCTGCTTCGAGACCCGGACTTGGTCAAGGCAGTCTATCTAGATTGGCTGCGCCGGGGTCAAGTTGGCTGCGTCTTTGCGCAGCTACTATCGAGGCCGGCAAATCGGGAGCACGTGCGGACTCTCGTTCTAATGGGCTCGGCAACTGATCCCGCAGCAGCGCGTGAACTCGCCCAGCAAATTGACACTGCTTTTAAGGAAGCAGTGGCCGCCACAGGTATTGAGGCTCTGAGCTTACTTCTGCCACAACTTACGCAGTCAGAGGGACTCGTCTATCTGACTAAAGCTTTGGAAGAACTCAACGACTGGAAGTTAGAGAGCATCCTGCCGTGGCGTGACACGACAACAATCATTGGTGTGCGTGCGCTAATTGAAAAGGATGGCGAGGACGAGACCTGGGCAGAGATTTTAGGCATGGGGCCGTTCCCAAATTCAATGCCACCAACTCGCCTCTGCCCCATAACGTCAGTCGAGATTCGTACGAAAACGCTCCGTCGTCGCGCAAGCAAAGTCAACCCCGGTGCCACATCTGGGCATCTTGCGGACATACCTTCGGAACTATTTCTCGGTGCACGTAGTCATAAGCGTCTCTTCGACGTCTTGACGCCTGCCCTAAAGCTACGCATTCTCGGCGGCACACCAGACGACAGGGCGAAGGCGAGCGTTACCTTCTCAGTCCCAACACCGATGTGGAAAGGGCTGTCCCTGAACTCATAGCGAGGGCTGCAAGAAGCGGACTTGGGAAGTTCGTCGCGATTCGACGTCCTCTAACGGTGCGGTGAAACTCAGGCGGCTCCTCAGCAAGAGCCTCGAAGAATGACCACCTTCGTTGGCGCAATAGCGCCTGCAGCCTTGGCCCAGCAATATTCTTGTCTGCCGCTGCTCGTTTAAGCCCCTGCGCTCTCTTGAGGTGCCTCTTGCGCCAACGTGGAGAGCTCACCACAATCCCACCGTCACAGATAGACGCGACGGCCATGAACTCATCGCTTGGCTCCCCAAGGCAACAGTCGTAAACCCTCTCGACGCTCCGGAGCGTTAAGTTGGCAGGCCCATTCTTCGGGAGAAGAAGCGGGTGGTGGTCAATCACCACAAACTGAGTAGATGGGTTATTTCTACAGACTTTGAGCAGGGACGCGAGGGAGGGCTTCGGATTCTTGAAGTTGAAAGCGATGTCTACAACAACCACAAGCGGGAACTTCCCAAACGACATCTTGGCGAAACGGCCTGTCCAGAAACGGTAGTTCGAAGTCTCAGATGAGATCAGGACTTCTGACACCTTGATTCGCGCGGCCCTGAGGTTGCGGCGGGTTTGCTCGGCAGCTAGGTAGCCATCAGAGTCGAAGTGGCCGATAACGAGAGCCGGGGACGGAAGCTTCGTAAGGTCGTGCACGAGGCTTGGGACCTGCATCGTCATACGCTCTAACGCCTGCCCTTGCTCTTAGCTGGCAGGCCCAAGTCGAGACTGAGCTGCGCGTCGCCCGACGCCGCGGGCTTTGCCTTGGTAGAGGAGCGCTTGATAGGGGTGGGCGACTTCCAGCTTGCGTCCTCACCTGCAGGTTCTATGAGGGCTAGTTGCTCTGTGGGTTGACCCTGAGGCAGAGCTGCACCATCGTCCAGCGAGCCGTCGCGCCTGATATGCCAGATCGCGACATTTCGCTCAAGCAGCCCTCTCGCCAGCAATGGGTGCCGATGGCAGGCGGCCGGATCTTCCTCCATGCACATGAGCACCGTCCTGGCTTCCATGGCTACTTCTATAACCCGCTTAAGTGCTGAACGTACAGCCCTCGATGACAGTCGGTCGTAGAGAAGGTGCCCGTCGCCCGCGTATAGGTCTTTGTTGTCGGGATGGCCGCCGAGTTCATCACCCATGTAAAGGTAGCGGATGCCGGCACCGGCAAGACTGGCATCTAGCCGCTTCCGGTTGAAGTGCGGGTGCCACCGGGATCTGGGATGAGACCGGACGTCAATTAGCGTCTCGATGTCCTGTCCGCGCAAGAGGGCCAGGAACGCGTCAATCGAGTGCGCCGAGTGGCCGATTGTGTATACCGTGGCCCGAGGCTGACCTTCCACGCATCTGATTTATACCGTATGCTCCCCGCCTGGCAGTTCTAGCGCCGGCCGTGCGGCTAATAGCGGCACGAGGCGGCTGAATCAGCTAATCTTGAATCTGAGATCGGCCCGTAGCGGCGCCTAGCGGCGGCTCTCATGAAGTTCAACTCCCCTGGCCGCTCCACCCCACACCCGGCGACCGTTCTCCGCCCGAGGACGGTCTTTTCATCTCGATTGAGCCTATGACCAACGAAGACCCCATTCCCCCACCCCGCCCCTACCGCTTCCCTCCCGACCCGCACGACTACGCCGAGGAGGAAGAGCCCGGCGCCATCGAGCCCCTCGAGCCCGCCTCCCGCCGCCCCGGCGGCCCCGTCTCCCGCCGCATCTACACCACCGGCATCCCCGGCCTCGATAGCGAAGTCAGCGACCTCATCGCCACCCTCAAAGACGTCGCCTCCACTGACGCCGCCATCGCCCGTGAGATCATCACCTCCGCCCTCCGGCTCGTCACCCAGCACGCCAGCCGCGGCGAGCTCAAGCTGGTCAACGCAGCCCTCAAGGAGTTCGCCTACTCCTTCCGCGTCTTCGCGCCCTACCGCCATCTGCCCAAGGTCAGCATCTTCGGCTCCGCCCGGGTCTCCACCGGCGACCTCGCCTACATCGCCACCCGTGAGTTCGCCGCCGAGATCGCCCGCCGCGGCTGGATGGTGATCACCGGCGCCGGGCCCGGCATCATGGCCGCCGGCCACGAGGGCGCCGGCGCCGAGCACTCCTTCGGCGCCAACATCCGCCTGCCCGCGCTCAACCCCGCCAACGCCTACATCGCCAAAGACGGCAAGCTCATCAACTTCAAGTACTTCTTCACCCGCAAAGTCACCTTCCTCAAGGAATCCAGCGCCTTCGTCCTCCTCCCCGGCGGCTGGGGCACCCTCGATGAAACCTTCGAGCTGCTCACCCTCGTCCAGACCGGCAAGAGCGACCTCCACCCCATCGTCCTCCTCGAACCCGAGGGCAGCACCTACTGGCGCGACTGGTTGCGCTTCATCCAGGAGGACGTCCTGGGCCGCGGCTTCATCCTCGAGACCGACCTCGCCCTCTTCACCATCGCCACCACACCCGAAGAGGCCGTCGAGGAGATCGAAAGCTTCTACCGCAACTACCACTCCGCCCGCTTCGTCGGCGAGCGCCTCATCCTCCGCCTCCACCACGCCCCCGATACCGAAGCCCTGGCCCGGCTCAACGCCGAGTTCGCGGATCTCCTCCATCACGGCGACCTCGAAGTAATCGAGCCAACGCCACCCGAGGTCCACGACAACGACGCCCTCGACCTCGCCCGAATCGCCTTCTACCCCCGCCACGCCTACGGCCGCCTCCGCCAGCTCATCGACGCCCTCAACTCCGAAGCTCCGGCGAGCGAAGCGACGCCCCCAAAATCGTAGGGACGGAGCTAAAGCTGCGTCCCCAAGCGCCCGTCAACCTACACCACCCCGAATCTGCCAACCGGCGAGCGCAGCGAAGCAGATCGTAGGGACGCGGCTTCAGCTCCGTCCCCAAGCGTCCGTCAACCTACACCACCCGCATCTGCCAACCGGCGAGCGAAGCGACGCCCAGATCGTAGGGACGCAGCTTCAGCTCCGTCCCCACGCGCCCGTCAACCTACAACCCACTCGCACCGGCCAACCGGCGAGCGCAGCGACGCCCAGATCGTGGGGACGCAGCTTCAGCTCCGTCCCCACGCGCCTGTCAACCTACACCACCCGCATCTGCCAACCCCTACCCGTAGGCGCCGTGAGCCTGCCAAGGATTCGACAACGGTGCCACGGGCAAGAGTCGCTGCTCCATGTCTGACCTCTGCTATCGTGAAGGAGCGAAACCGGCAACCAGGAAGGGTATCCTTAGCGCGGAGGCAGACGTGAACACACCTTCGATTCACTCAATCCCTGGTACGGATCAGGACCGCGCTGTCGCGACTCTGACCCTTGCCTTCAACACCGACCCGATCGTCCGCTGGGTCTCGCCCGATCAGGGCCAGTACGAATCGCTCTTCCCCCGGATCGCGCGTCTCTTTGGCGGCCGCGCATTCGACCATTCGACCGCTTACGGCACCGATGACCTCGCCGCGGTCGCCCTCTGGCTCCCGCCCGGCATCGATCCGGACAGCGACGCCATGGGCGCCTTGCTGGAGAAGGAGCTACCAGAGCCGGACCAGGAGCGCGTCTTCGAGCTTCTGGGCCAGATGGACGCCTATCACCCCCACGAGCCCGTCTGGTACCTGCCCCTCACCGGCGTCGCCCCCGCCCGACAAGGCCTGGGCTACGGCTCAGCGCTGCTCTCCCACGCCCTGCAGCAATGCGATCAGCAGCGCCTGCCCGCCTACCTGGAAGCCACCAGCGAGCGCAGCCGCGATCTCTATCAGCGCTTCGATTTTGAACCCCTCGGCGTCATCTCCGTCCCCGGCTCACCCTCAATGTGGCCCATGCTCCGCAAACCCCGCTAACTCACAGCCCTTGACTGCCCATGGCAGTCAGACCGTCTTCGTAATCGCGGCCTCCGCCATTGGCGCCGACTCGCCGCCTCCTACCCGCCATCCTGAGCCGCCCCAAGCCAGCCCAAGCATCTACCGCCTCGCCACCTCCCTCACGAAACCACGGCGAGCGCAGCGACGCCCAGAATCGTAGGGACGCAGCTTCAGCTCCGTCCCCAAGCGCCCGTCACCCTACACCACTCGCACCGGCCACCCACCGTACCGCGCCTTGAGCACGGTCACCCCTCCGCCATTGGCGCCGATTCGCCGCCTCCTACCTGTCATGCTGAGCGGCTGCAAGCCAGCCCAAGCATCTGCCGCCTCGCCTCCTCCCTCACGAAACCACGGCGAGCGCAGCGACGCCCCAAATCGTAGGGACGCAGCTTTAGCTCCGTCCCAACGATTTGCCCGTCAACCTACAACCCCCTCGCACCTGCCACCCACCCGTACCGCGCCTTGAGCACGGCCATACCTCCGCCATTGGCGCGGACTCACCGCCTCCTACCTGTCATGCTGAGCGGCTGCAAGCCAGCCCAAGCATCTACCGCCTCGCCTCGCCTCCTACATCACGAAACCACGGCGAGCGAAGCAACGCCCCAAATCGTAGGGACGCAGCTTTAGCTCCGTCCCAACGCGCCCGTCAACCTACAACCCCGCATCTGCCACCCACGCGTACCGCGCCTTGAGCACGGCCTCCGCCATTGGCGCGGACTCGCTGCCCCTTGCCTGTCATGCTGAGCGGCTGCAAGCCAGCCCAAGCATCTGCCGCCTCGCTTCCTCCCTCTCGAACCCACGGCGAGCGCAGCGACGCCCAGATCGTAGGGACGCAGCTTCAGCTCCGTCCCCATGCGTCCGTCAACCTACAACCCCCTCGCACCGGCCACCCACCCGTACCGCGCCTTGAGCACCGCCATACCTCCGCCATTGGCGCCGATTCGCCGCCTCCTACCTGTCATGCTGAGCGGCTGCAAGCCAGCCGAAGCATCCAAGGCTTCGTCCCTCATCAAACCCACGTTTGGGGAAACCGGCCCCGTCGCGCCAAATTACATCAGCGTCAGCCTTCCTGCGTAATCGCCCGCCACGCCCATCCGTCGACCAGAGCGCAGCCTCTGCCCTCCCATCGCTGCCATCCTGAGCCGCCCCAGCCGCGAAGGATCAAACGCCCACCCTCACCGACAAGCTCCCTCATCGCCGGCAACCATCTGATCCCGCTCATCCTGAGGCACTCGAAGGATGAGCCACGCGCCCGTCCAGCCATCAGCCTCAGCCACCGCCATCCACAACCGCACATCTAACGTCAAGCCGCCCTCATCCCCGCTGCAGCAGCCCCACACCCATCCCCAACACGCTGCCGAAGAACAGACACGCCGCCCCCAGCTCCACGCCACCGAACACGAACCCCGTCATCGCGCCCACCAGCGCGAAGAACACCTCATACATCACCACCACCCGCACCGTCGAGCGCGCCCGGCCGCTGCCCTCCGCCGGCGGCCGCTCATCGTACCGGTCCCTCATCGGCCGCCCGGCGCCGCCATCCGGCCCTTAGACATCGAGGCCACCCCGGCTATCCTCATCTCATGCAACCCCATCGCGCCCCAGCAGCTACTCCCTCGGCGAAGTGGTCAGCACAATCAACCCCATCGCAGACGCGCAGCAATTCGATTCAGATTCAGGAATAAGAGCAAAAATTCCCCACAATCAGACAATCAAACCGCTAACGCCCAACCCCAATTTCTAGTCCCCCACCCGCACGTTCCCCAGCTTCTCCAGCGACTTCACCAGCGCCTGCGTCCCCTCCTCCCCCAGCCCCTCCGCCTCCAACGACGCGTAGAGCTGGCTGACCAGCGCCGTCCCCGGCAGCGGCAACGCCGCCTCCCGCGCCACCTCCAGCGCCAGCCTCAGGTCCTTCTGCTGGTGCCAGACCTTGAACCCCGGCCGGAAGTCGCCCGCCAGCATCTTCGGCGCCAGGTTCAGCAGCTGCCAGGACGCCGCCGCGCCGCCGGAGATCGCCTCCAGCATCGTCCCCGGCGCCACCCCGGCCTTCTTGGCCAGCACCAGCGCCTCGCACACCGCCATATTGGTCACGGACACCGCCACCTGGTTGCACAGTTTCACCGTCTGACCCGACCCGGAAGGGCCGCAGTAGGTAACCGTCTTGCCCAGCGCCTCGAACAGCGGCTGGCAGCGCTCGAACACCTCCGGCTTGCCGCCCACCATGATCGAGAGCGTCGCGTTGACCGCCCCGCCCTCGCCGCCGCTGACCGGCGCGTCCAGCATCTCGACGCCCTTCTCGGCGTACCTCGCCGCAATCGCCCGCGTCACCACCGGCGAGATCGTCGACATGTCGATGTGCACCAGCCCGGCCTCAGTGCCCTCGATGATCCCCTGCGAGCCTAGCGCCACCGCCTCCACGTCCGGCGAGTCGCCCACCATCGTGAACACGACCTCGCTGCGACCCGCCACATCCGCCGCCGATGCCCCTTCCTCGGCCCCAACCTCCACCAGCGCGTCGATACCCGGCCAGCTGCGGTTCCACACCGTCAGCGTGTGCCCCGCGTCCATCAAGTGCTTCGCCATCGGCCGGCCCATGATCCCCAACCCAATGAAACCCAGTCTCATCTCATCTCTCCTGTCCGCTCATCCTCAGGCACTCTTCCTTCCGCTCATCCTGAGGCTCTCGAAGGATTGCCCCATTTGCCCGTCCATCTATGCTCGCATGCCCGTTTGCCCGTTTGCCCGTTTGCCCGTTTGCCCGTTTGCCCGTTTGCGTCCCAGAATGACACCATCTCAGCCCGTTGATCCACAAGGAGGTGCCCATGCGACCCAACACCGTCAAGCAACTCTGGCGCGAAGGCAAGCCCGCCGTCGGCTGCTGGCTCGGCGTCCCCAGCAGCTACAGCGCCGAGATCATGGCCAACATGGGCTTCGATTGGGTCTGCGTCGACACCCAGCACGGCGCCATCGACTACTCCACCGCCCTGCCCATGCTCCAGGCGATTTCGACCACCCCGGCCATGCCCTTCGTCCGCGTCCCCTGGTGTGAGCCCTCGATCATCATGAAGTACCTCGATGCCGGCGCTTACGGCGTCGTCGTCCCCATGATCAGCAGCCGCGCCGATGCCGAGATGGCCGTCGCCGCCTGCCGCTACCCGCCGCGAGGCTACCGCAGCGCCGGCCCCAACCGCATCGTCTACTACGCCGGCCAGGACTACTTCGAGCACGCCGACGAGGAGGTCGCCTGCATCGTCATGATCGAGACCCCAGAGGCCCTGGCCAACCTGGACGACATCCTCAGCGTCCCCGGCCTCGACGCCGCCTATATTGGACCGTCCGATCTCTCCCAGGCTCTGGGCCTCGGCCCCCGCTACAACGCCGACAACCCCAAGCACGCCGAAGCCGTCACGCGCGTCCGTGAGGCCTGCGAGCGCCACGGCGTCATCCCCGGCATCCACACCTCCGGCTCAGGGCTCAGCTCCCGCTACATCACCGAGGGCTTCAAGATGATCATGCTCACCACCGACACCGCCGGCATCATCGCCGGCGCCCGCGGCGAGCTAGCCGCCATCCAACCCGCCCTCACCGCGGCCACCGCCGCGATATAGGCCAGTCGAACCTTCGGCGCCGACCAATTTTGTGATGCTGAGACGGCTGCCAGGCCAGGCGCAGAATCCACGCGCACCATCGTCTAGCCTCAGCGCGGTCTGGCGGACAAGATTCCTCGTGCCTCGGAATGACTAGGAGGGAGGCTTCCTGTCATGCTGAGACGGCTGGCAAGCCAGTCGAAGGAATCTACGATTGCAGGTCGCAGACACACCTTCGCCAGCGCCACAACCTCCTTCACGCGATGCCCTGGGGTTCAGCCCAGGGTATGGCGACGCCCCCTTGACAACCCACCGCCACCGCCGAACACTACCCCCATCCACCAGCTCGGAGGCGACCCATGGCACGAATCCGGCACATCGCAATCGCCACCAACGACCCCGACGCCACCGCCAGGTTCTACATCGATGGCCTCGGACTCAAAGAGGTCGGCAAAGTCGACTCCGCAACGGCGAGCGGCTACTACCTCTCCGACGGCCACCTCAACATCGCCATCCTCAAGTGGAAGTCAGAGGACCCATCGATGACCGAGGGCGGCCAGCGCTGGACCGGCATCCATCACTTCGGCGTCGAAGTGGACGACATGGCCACGGCCCGCGCCCGCTTCGAGGCCGCCGGCGCCGTCCATCGTCCCTATCCCGGCACCGAGGACATGGCCAAGCGCGGCAACGTCGAGGTCAAGTTCTACGGCCCGGACGGCGTCACCATCGACCTGTCCGAGGACGGCTGGATCGGCACCCACGAAGACGCCACCCCAGCCTCGGAATCGCTCCGCATGTAGCTAAGGCGGCACCCTTCTGTGTCATTCTTGTATGTCGGGCCAGCGGTAGAGTACAGGGCGGAGGGAGGCAGGCCGTGTCATTCGGGGCACGAAGATGCCGAGTCTCAGCCGGGCCGTCTCCCTCTCTAGCGGCCTGCCAGCGCCCGAACAGTTACCCGGAACGCACTCCGCATCCGCAAGAAGGGGCCACCGCAGGTGTAATCCAGGACCAGGAGGCCACTCTGCATGCCCGAAGTCTTTGTTGGAATCGATGTCTCGGAAGCCAACCTCGAGGTAGCCAGACTGCCTGACGCCAGAGTCTGGCGCTACGCCCACGACC
>WHTK01000050.1 GCA_009377745.1 Dehalococcoidia bacterium | reverse complement strand
ATCGCACTGCTCCACGTCCCTGAAGAAGGTCACCGCCAGCCAGCGTTCTGCGAGCTGCGCCACGTGACAGACATCTAGCGTGCTTCCGTCACCTAGTCGCAGTTCGACTATGGGCGTCTTCTCCGGCTGGCGGCGGCATTCGGACTGCACCAGGTCGGGAAGGGTCTGCGCGTAGAAGCTGGCGTCAAACATGGCTACCTCACTTGTTGGACTGGCGGTACAGTTCCATCAGTTCGTCAATCACCTGCGACTCGTTGTCGGCCCTGATTCCTTCGACGACACAGCTGCGTAAATGGCCCTCGAGGATGAGGGCCTCCATCTTCTCGAGGGCTTTTCGGACGGCATAGCTCTGCTTCAGGATGTCGACACAGTAGCGGTCCGCCTCAACCATTTTCTTGATACCTGTGACGTGGCCGCTGACGTAGTTGAGACGCCGCAGCGCCTGCCCGCGAACCCTCGCGTCCAACTTAGCCTCCAGTTTCGGACCCACCCCAGGGTGGGTCTGTATCTACCATACTGCTGTCGCGAAGACGCCTCTTGGGCCATTCGGCACCTGAAATGGGTTCGGAAGGCCCTTCGAGAGCTCTGGAATGGGGAGCATGCTTTGAGCATCCCCCAGTGGGGGATTAGTTTGGGTCAGGCGTGGAGGAGAACGCGAGGTTAAGAAATGACAACGCAAGCGAAGGTGATCATCGGAGGGCTTGCGACAGTGGTGGTCGTCCTGTCGATCGCTCTCGGCGTGGCCCTCGCCAGCAACGACGACGATGGCATGCGGCACATGAACTTCGACGGCAACGGCTACATGAGCATGATGCAGGCGATGGGAAACATGGACTCCGACGAGATGCTAGCCCAGATGGAGAGGATTCTCGGAGCCGAAGACTACCAGCGCATGCTCGACCACATCGCCGAGCATCGACGAGGCGGGGGTATGGCTGGACAGGGCATGGACGGCATGATGCACCAGATGATGGACGGGATGATGCAGCAGATGCCTGCCGACCGGTACAACGTCATGCCAATGATGCCCCGCTAGAGGAAGTTTCCGAAAGGATGTGCAGCCATGAGCCGCTTCTTGAATATCAGAAACGCAGGTCTCGCTCTCGTCGCTGGCGCGGCTGTATTGGTCGTCTATCCAGGCGTGATTCGTTACCTTCCACTCTTACTTCTCGCCGCTTGCCCTCTGTCCATGCTTTTCATGCACGGTCGTGGAGGACATCACGGACACGCGGGGACTGCCTCGTCACAAGAATTCGGCGAGTACGTCTGCCCAATGCACGACCACGTTAGGAGCACGTTCCCCGGCCGCTGCCCAGTCTGCGGGATGAACCTCCGACGAACTACGAATGCTTCATCGGCGGCCCGACGACCTGGCACGACTGCTGGATACCGAAACTAGCCCGGCGTAGCAGCACTCAAGGAACCAGATCGAGTCCCAGTGATCTGCCTGAGCCAACCTGCCGTGTGGCAGACGACTCTCGAAGCCTTCGCTGGGTTCTCGACCTTCGGGGTTGATTCTTCGACGGTGAATGCCCGTTGCAGGCGCACGTGGCAGGTCGCAAACTGTGTCGGCTCGGTGAAGGCCGCCAGATGGCGTGGACCGGATCTCAGCCCGCGCTCCAAGGCTAAACGCGATACCGATAGAAAAATACGAGGTTCCATCTGCCCGAGACTGCATCCTCGATCACCATTGAAGCGCCCTGTCAGGATGAGGGAGAAGGCGCTTGGCGGCGTTAGAAACCCGCAATGGTCATGCGTAGGGCCACCCTCGTCTCTCCAATGTGGATTTAAATTGGACTGAACATCCGTCCATTGGACTGAACGACCTCAAGTCGTGGACTGGAGTTGGACTGAAGCGTCTCAGAGTGTCTCCCAAAACCGCCGCGGCGGAAGGGGGACAACATGCGAGGCATTCTTCTTGGAGGTCTGCTAGGCCTTTGTCTGGCGGCAGGTCTCGCTGCCACAAGGGGCGCTGCGGCCGAGGAGCCTGAGCCAACAACAAACGAAGCCCTGGCACAGCTCGCTTTTGCCGGTGCGCCACTGCTAGGCACTGCAGCTGGACCTGCCGCACCGGCGACTGACACAACCTCGCTCTCCACCGCCCCCGCACTGCCCGCGCAACCAGGCTTAACGCTGGTTTCGACGGCGCCGCCGCATCAAGCAGCCCCGCAGGTAGCGCCCCAGGTTGGCACGCAAATCCCGCCTATTCCGGATCCCACTGACCTGATTCCGGATCCCACGGATTTGCTGCCGAACCTCGACCCGAAGAAGTGGGCCGGCGACATCCTCAACGCCGTGCTCAATGAGATCGGCAAGGCGCTGCTCGAAGCTATGCGCGGCTTCATCGACTGGGCGCTCGGCTTCGGCGACTCGTCCTTGAACTTTGTCACTCAAACGCCGGCGGCTGGTACCTATGAGAGCACCACGGTCCGCTCTCTATGGGACTTCTCTAGAGCCATCGTCAACGTTGGCCTCGCCGTCATCCTCATGTGGGGTGGCTTCAACGTCATGGTCAAGGAGCATACGCGCAGTCCCTACCACGAGGTGATGGAGCTTCTTCCTCGCGTGATCCTCGCCGCCTTGGCAGCTAACCTCACGCTCGAGTTCGTCCGTTTCCTTATCGATGCCAACAACGCTTTCTCTGCGGCCGTGGGCCAAGTGGGACTGCCTGGCTACGACGCCGCAACGCCATCCCAGGAGGGCATCGCCCTCATCTTTACGGCGCTCGCGTACGGAATCGTCGCCATCCTGCTCGTCTTCCAGATGCTGATGCGGCTAGCCCTGATCAACATGCTCATCGTCCTGGCGCCAATTGCCGCCCTCCTCTGGGTACTGCCTCAGACACAGGGTTTCGCGCGCTGGTGGGCGGATCTTCTGCCGACCACCGTCTTCCAGCAGGCGATCCAGATGATGACCTTGAAGCTGGGCTCCGCGCTCATGCTCGAACTGACGCCAGGTAGCGTCTCCAACGCTTTGCTCACGCTGCTGTTGGGTGTCGCCGTCTGCTGGCTGACCCTCAAGGTGCCTTCCTTGCTCCGCAGTCGAAACAGCCAGGCGTCGATCTGGAACGTGGCATCGCTGGTCGTCGCGACCCGTGTCATGGGCGCCGTCGCTGCGACGCGTGGCGGTGGCGCGGCAGGGGCTGCTGGCGGGGCGGGCGGTGCCGGTCGCTCTGCGGCTGCGGCGGGAAGGGCCTAACCGACCATGTGGGACGCTGCCGAACAAGAGACGCCGGACATCCTGGGCAGCCTCGGTCGCGACGCGATGAAGGTCATCCTGCCGCTTGCGCTGCTGCTCTTCATCCCCCTGTTGCTCCTCCTTGCAGCATTCGGCGGTCTGCCGGAAGCGACGCGCAGTACGGGTGTTCCCGCCGCGCTCGAACAGGTTCCGGCAGACCAGCTGGAGGTAATGCGTCAGACGAGCCTACGTACCGGCATACCCTGGCAGGTCTTCGCCGCCATCGCCAAGGTTGAGAGCGGCTTCGGCGCCAACATGGGTCCGAGCTCGGCCGGAGCAATCGGCTATTGTCAGTTCCTCCCGAGCACCTGGGAGGCTTACGGCGTCGATGGCAATGGCGACGGCGTCGCGGACCCCTACGACTTCCGCGACTGTATCCCGGCCGCAGCCGCCTACCTCCAGGCCAGCGGCGCGCCCGCCGACCTCCGAGCGGCCCTTTACGCCTACAACCACTCCTGGGCCTACGTGGACAAAATCCTCGCCTACGCCTCTGGCTACGGCTATGCCCATTCCAGCAGCATTCCCGCCAAGGCGGTCAAATTGGCCCGATCTACGGTGGGCGCGCCCTACGTCTGGGGCGCGAGCGGCCCGGACAGCTTCGACTGCAGCGGACTTGTCGTCTGGGTGTATTCCCAACTAGGCATCAGCGTGCCGCGAACGGCTCAGCAACAGTCCGAGTGGGCTGCACCCATCGAAGCCTCACAGCTTCAGCCCGGTGACCTCCTGTTCTACGAAAACACCTACGCCTCCACCGACCGCATCACCCACGTAGGCATCTTTCAGGGCGGCAGTTCGGTCGTCATGGCGACCAACGCCGGCGACTTCGTCCGGGAAGTCTCGCTCTCCGATCCTTATTGGAAGGAACACTTTGTCACCGCGGGCAGGCCGCCTTACTGGGAGGTGGAAGTATGACGGGCCAGCGTGGGGCGATGTTCGTTGTCGCCGGTTTCGCGGGTCTGCTGCTGATCATGGCCGTGTTCAGCGGCTGGCAGGGCGCTAACAGGCTGACGACCAGGGGTGACGAGACGAAGGCCGTTGAGGAGGCCTCCCGCGCCTTTGTCCAGGCTTACGGCACCTTCGACTTTCGAGACCTCGAATCCTACCGTCAGCGGCTCTTGAGCCTGACCAGCGGTTCCGTCCGCGATGCGGTCGCCGGATCCCAGGTCGACCCGGTCGCGGCCGGCCAGAAGCGCACCACGACGACAAGCGTGACCAGCGTTTCCGTGACCGCGATCTCAGATGATGCCGCGGCCGCGTCGGTCGCGGCTGTCCAACTGCGACGAAGCGTCGACCTCGAGTCCGGCAACCTCATCGAGGAACGCGTACTGCAGCGCGTGGCCTGCCGGCTGATCCGCGAAGGCGACCGCTGGCTCGTGTCGGAGTTCCGGTTGTTGTCGGAGGAACCGGTTAGTCCCACACCACAACGTTAGAAAGGAGAGAACCTTGGACCAAATAAACACGCTCTTCGAAAACCTGCTGAACATTGGCACCGGCGTAGGAGTCGCGGTCGCCGCGTTCTTCGTCATGTGGGGCGCCTTCCTTTATATGTCGGCTGCTGGCAGCCCGCGTCAGATGGAGAATGGCAAGTCAGCCATCGTAAACGCTCTCGCTGGCCTCGCCATCGTCCTCATGGCGCGCGTAATCGCGGGCATGATCCAGGACGCGATGGCGAGTTGAATGCGACCCCCTAACTCATTTCCACACATCAGTCGCCAGACATATATCCGCTCGCCTATAGGACGAGGAGTACGAGTATGAGTAATGATGCAGGCAGGCCACTAGACACCAAAGCCAGACTGTTTCGAGCCCTGGGCGATCCGTCCCGGCTGGCCGTGCTCGAAGCCTTGCGGAACGGCGCACGCTGCGTCTCTGAACTCGTCACGCTGACGGGTCTGTCTCAGCCCAACGTGTCCGGGCACCTCTCGTTCGTGCGAGACTGCGGCCTCGTAGAGCGCGAGCAGCGTGGACGCTTTGCGTATTACTCGCTCAGTTCTGCCAATGCCGAAGGCATTCTGGCACTGGCGGACGAGGTCATGAGCCGATTTGGAGGCCCCTCGCTTTCCGCCAGCCCGTCAATCGAGTCCGCACAGCCGAATGATCGCAAGGATGATTCAAGAGCTGGTGGTGAGCTAGACACGAAACACTAAATCGTGCCTTCGAACTCCAGTAGAGAGAGAGAGCCCTCGGGAAGCCGATAACGCGCATCCTCGAATGGCACGCCGCGCTCCAGGGCCTCTTGAAAGAGCGGGGATTGTATACCAGACGCGGTAGAAATGATAGACTCTCATCGGCGAGGAAGGCTGGTGAGGGATGGCCCCTATCTTCATTAACGCGAATACCGATTCATCGGACGATTCGTCCTGGCCATCAAGGGAGGCAGTCTCGGCAGACACCATTAGAGGACGTTGTCTGTCCTGCGGCCTACTCGGTAAGCGCCCTTTTGCAATCGAAACGCAGCAAGGCGCGGCGGAAGCGAAATTCATTCTCGACACTCCTGTATCAGAGGTCAGCCCCTACGAACGGCGGTCTGGCCGACTCTCGGTTATTTTTGGCCAGCGATTCATTGCTGGCATGCCTATTTGTTTCAGGGGTCTTTCAGTCGGCGGTCATGCCTCTACTACGCCAGAAACGATGGAAGCTGAGAATCGGGCAGCATTTCAGGAGGCGAAAGGTTGCGACGGATGGGTTCAATACCGGCAGTACCTCAGCCCGCAATGGCACTTGGAGAACGACGAGATGCAGCGCTTAGAGGCCGCATCTCGTAGAAGAGATCGCAATGCGAATTTTGTGCTGGGAGGGTTAGCTTTGGCGGGCCTAATTCTTGCCGGTGTGCAAGCTTGGACGCAGATTGATCCTGGCGTGCAGGATGTTCGTATCGTCACCCCGCAGCAGTCAGTTCCGAGTACGGCAACACCTGAGCCCTTACGAGATGAATGAGTGTGTCCCTAAACAGGTACGGGTTGCTCCGGTTGTTGAACCGGAAGGCCATTTCATCAAGGTAGGCGTCCATATGCTTCTCGGAGAGCTGATGGTACGAACCGACGATAGACCGTTTGAACAGGCTCCAGACGCCTTCCACGGTGTTTGTGTGAACATCGGCGCGGACCCATTCCTCGGCCTTGTGGTTGACCGTCTCATGCCGCGTGTTGGCGTCTGCAATGCCTTTGTAGGCTTCCCATTCGTCGGTGTGGATCGCGACTGCGCCATCATCGACAACGGCCTTGATAAAGGCGTGAAGCGTCTTGCGGTCGTTGCGCTTTTCAACCTTGAGGCGGACGCCGCCGCCGCGCTCGATAGCACCGAGAACAATGGTCTTGTTGTCGCGGTAGCCACGGCCCTTGCCGCGAACCTTCCCGCCGACATATGTCTCGTCAACTTCGACGATGCCAGAGAGCAAGGGAGCCGCCGCGTCCTTCATTGCTGCCCTGATGCGGTGGCAGAGATACCACGCCGTCTTGTAACTGACGCCGATGGTGCGCTTCATCTGGTTAGCACTGATGCCCTTCTTGGCTTCGACCATCAGCAGGACGGCGACAAACCACTTCGAGAGCGGCAGCTTGGTATCGTGGAAGATGGTTCCCGCCATCGCGGAAAACTGGTAGCCGCATGAATAGCAGTCCCACACGAACCGCCCAGAGTCGTAAGCGTGCTTGTCGCCCTGGCAGCGTGGGCATTTCACGCCGTCCGGCCAGCGAAGCTCAGCCAGGACCTCGCGGCAGGCTTCCTCAGAGTGAAACCGCTCCATCAGAGACATCAGGTTTACAGACTTCACCGGCATTGGAGGCTCCTTATGCCTAGGCGCAAGAAGAAGGCGACGGAAATGACGACAGAGGAACTAGCAAAGCGCGTGTTCCCGAAAAAAGTGATCGATGAAGTGAAGCGCGTAGCTCAGGAAGCTGACGAGAAATCAGGTTCGGGGAAGCAGGAAAAGCCTTCATCCCCCTCAGAATAGCAGGGAGTCTCTACCGTGTCAAGTATACAATCACCAAAAGAGCTTCACTGCGAGTTCGAGGGCGTTGATAAGCTCAACGCGGAACTCGTCGCGCTCCCAGACACTGAGCGGCATGAGAAAGCGCTCTCCTCGAACGTCTACGATCCGAAAGATCGTTCCTCGCCAATCGCAATGGGGCACACCTTCGCGGGCGTAGAAACGTGGGGCGCCTGACGCCTCCACTCTCTAGGGCGCCGGCCGAGAGGCAAGAGCCGAGCGTTTGTCCTCTATCCTTTGCTCCGCGCTCAGGCGCTCGAGTCCGCCGTCGCTCTCTCCGACGAACTTTATTGCGTCCGCGATGGCCTGATGACCAGCATGTTCCGCGATAAGGCGGTGCATCTCCATGCAGATGACGCGGTAGTTGCGGTGAGCCTGCTCAGTCGTCCGTAACTCGATTACGTGCATCGCTTCTCGGGCATTCATTTCCATTACGAACCGGATTCTGTATGCCATGGGAACGATGTACTGGGCAACGGTCTCGGAAGTCGCTGAACGCAGCTCCTCGTAAACAGCACGACAGTGCCTCATGAGACCGCTCCACTCGCCCTCGGCGCCGATGGCGCAGATCTCGGGTGGCAGGTCGAAGCCGAGATGAGGGTTCAGAAGCTGCCATTCCAGGGTCAAGAGGCGGTGCCGCTGAAGGTCCCGAAAAGCGCCGTAATCAGCGGTGATCTCAAAACGGTAAGAGGTGCGCTCGAAGGCGCGGCCGGGCCGGTGACGTCGATTGCTACGAGGACCGGTATAGGCCGCAATGATCTCCGCTCGCTCGGCGGGGGAGAGCTTCCTGGCGGCTGCCATAGCATCGTCATCGGACACGCCGGCAAGCTCGAACAGGATGGCCGCGGCCACCTTCGTTTCGCCGTCCACCTCGAAATCCGTTAGATCGACTCGAGAAGAGTCAAGATCATCGTTGTCCATCGCCGGCGTAAGTGACCTGAGAAGCTGCCGCGCCTCATCTTTGCTCCTTCTGAGGTAATCAATGAAGACGCCGCCGCGATCCTGGCGCTCTACGCGCTCGACAAAGACGGGGACCACCTTCTTGAGCTCCGCCAGCATCGCCTGGCCTAGCTCACGAGCCTCTGCCAGTTCGTGGCTGAGCAGGCGTAGCAGCAACGCCTCGTAGCCCTGGGCAGAACCGTAGATGCCGACGTTAGACGTGGTTGCGGCAGGCAGCAGACCCCGGAGAATGTCGCAGGCCTTGGCGCGAATGCTCATGCGGTAGGCAGCGCCCGATGTCCCGTCAGGCTGTGGGTATTGGCTCCTGAGGTATTCCTGTAGCGGCTCGAAGAGCTTCGTGTAGAGTTCGAACGCCCGGTCCGCAGACGCGACGAAGCTTGTCCGCGCCTCGCCCGTCAGCTCAGCCGGAACATGGTAGCGCCAGCGACCGTCAGGGCGGTCGTTATAGGGCATATAGCGCGTGGACTGCTCCAGGTAGGACATGAGCCGGCCGCGTTCGATGACCTTCGTAAGGATGTTGGAGGCGCCTTCGACCGCTACGTGTACACCGGCGAGCTGCGCCACGGAGTCGTCGCCATATTCGATGAACACGCGCTCGTAGAGGTCGGCAGCCCGGCCGATTCCCACCGTGGCCGCTTTGGCCTCCGCCTCGATCCCGTCCTGAAACTCGTCCAGGAACAGGCGCCGCAGGGTCTTGGGTGAGCGGGAGTAGCGAGCGAAGAGAGCGCCCTTCACCATCTCCGGCAGGTCGGTCAGGACGAAAACCGGCTGGTCGGTATTGCTGAAATGTCGAGCAAGGGTTGCTTGCTCTTCCGCGTTGAATTTATCCATCGTCGGGTGCTTCTCCTACCTTTCGCAGAATACCACCGACAAGTAGCGCCTCCGAAATGTAGTCACCTCAGCCCAGCCTTTGTCGTCACCGCTCTGCAGAATGCGGTCCGGTTCACCTGGCTCCCTGGGTCAGTGAATTCGAAGCGACAGACGACCGCGGAGTTCCAATTGGACTGAAGGTGGAGCTAACAAGCTCGTTGTGGACCGTTAGGGCCCTGTTTGTGGACGGGATTTGGACGAGGGCACGTCACAGTTCTTCCTATACCAGTCTCAGGAGGTGACAGAAGGACTGTGAACCGACACGAGATACCCACTCATCTGAACATCGAGGACAAGGCCTTCGCCGGTCTGACCATGAGGCAACTCATGACCGTGGCGGTTGGGCTGGGGCTCGCTTACGGCGCCTCCAACCAGTTGCCATTGCCGATGCCGGCGCCAGTCATCGTCGCGGCGATCGTGCTCATAGCTGTCGCTGTCTTCGCCCTCTGGCGCCCCGGCGGCCGTCCGATGGAGGACTGGGCTTTCGTCCTCCTCCGTTATTGGGCGATCCCGAGAGTTGCTGTTTGGCGCATCAGACGACCGGACGACAGGCGCTCCGTCGAGTCGCCGGGCTATGAAGTGATGCTGCCTCAGCCCGGGTGGTCTATTCAGCAGTCGCCTACCAGGAAGGATGGCTCCCGTGGCATCCGCTAGGCGACTTGCCGGTGTCCAGGACTTGCTGCCCTTGGAAGACATCATTGAGGACGTACTGTGCCTCCGCGGGGGCGATTACCGCGGCGTGCTAGAGGCTCAAAGCATCAACTTCGCGCTGCGCTCGGAGACCGAGCAAGAAGGGATCATTGCCGGCTACAGAGCATTTCTCAACGCGCTCAGCTACCCGCTACAGGTGGTCGTGCGTATTCTGCCCACCGACGTGGAGGCCTATCTGGACGGCTTGCGCCAGAGGCCAAGGCTCCAGGGCGATGACATGCTGCGGCGGCTCGCCCTCGATCATGAGTCGTTCGTCCGCCGCCTAGCCCGAGAGCGTGCCCTCCTGGAGCGCCGCTTCTACATCGTGATCCCGGCCGGTCTCGATGGCGCCTTTGAGCGGCGCGGCATGCGCTGGCCGTGGCAGGGAGCACCCAGGGACGTGCGCCAGCACCTCGAGGCCGCAGCCCATCAACTCGACTTCCGCGCCCAAGAAATTTCGCAGGCTCTCGCCTCTTTTGGCGTGTCGTCGCATCGCCTCGGTGGCGAGGAGATCGCCCAGCTCTGGAGTGACTGTCTCCGCTCGGACATCGGCGCGTCGTCAGCCATGTTGGTGGATCGAGGACCCGTGATCACGGCACGAAATGGAAAGGATCGACACCATGATTAGCCTGCTGCCAAGAATCAGAAAGTCCGGCGGGTCCAGGCGACTCACGGCCGCCGAGGAGCGCTTTCACTCGGGTACTCGTTCGGTGGCCGATGTGGTGTCACCAGCCGGCCTCGACGCGGCGCGTTCGCACCTGCTGCTGGACGGACGCTACCTGAGAATCCTGGGTCTGGCGGAATATCCGCGCTACGTCTACGCGAACTGGCTTGGCCGCCTGGTCGACTTCGATGCCCCACTCGACATCAGTTTGCATGTCGATCCGCTCGACTCCGGCACGACGATCCGCCAGCTCACGCACAGGCTGGTCGAGTTCCAGTCGTCGCGAATGCTGGACGCCCGCAGCGGCAAGATCGCCAGCGCCGAGCGAGAGGTGGCGTATGAGGATGTGGAGCGACTACGTGACGCTCTGCAGCGCGGCGAGGAGCGCGTCTTCTCGGCTAGCCTCTACCTCTGTCTGCGGTCACCCGCAGCAGCGGCGCTTGATGACCTGACACGACGGGTCGATGCGGCACTGAGCGGCATGCTGGCCTCGGCGCGCCCCGCCCTCTACGAGATGCTGCCTGGGCTCCTCTCCTGTTTGCCGGCCGGCCAGGACCATCTCGGCCGCCGCCGTAACCTCGAGACGACAAGCCTGGCTACGATGATCCCCTTCACGTCGAGCCATCTCTCGATGGATCGAGGAATCCTCTACGGGATCAGCGTCCACAACAACTCGCTCGTCATCTTCGACCCCTTCAGTCGTGAGCTCGAAAACGCCAACAAGGTCGTCTTTGCCAAGAGCGGCGCTGGCAAGTCTTATGCCTGCAAGGTCGAGGCGCTGCGGGCCCTCATGTTGGGAGTCGAGTACTACGTCATCGACCCGGAGGACGAGTACCGTCGTGTTTGCGACGCCGTGGGCGGTCAGTACATCCGCCTTTCCGGCTCCTCGGCGCATCGCATCAACCCGTTCGACCTGCCGGCTGCCGTCAGTCGCACCGACGGTGAGGACGGCGATCCTCTTACGGAACGGCTTCAGAGCCTGCAAGGGCTGCTCGGCCTCATGCTGGCCGACCGTGGTTCGACGCTGAGCCAGCGTGAGAAGGGCGCCCTGGACGCGGCGCTGCTGGAGACCTACCGTCGCGCCGGCATCACTCGTGATCCCCAGACGCACAAGCGACCAGCGCCCGTGCTGCGCGACCTCTATAACCTGCTGCGCGAGCAAGGGGACAGCCACGGCCTGGCGGACCGGCTGGAACGCTATGTCGACGGCAGCCTGGGCCAGGTCTTCTCGTCGCCAACCAGCGTAGACCTGGACCGGCCCTTCGTCGTCTTCAACGTGCGTGACCTCGACGCTGATCTGCGTCCGCTCGGCGTCTATCTGATTGCCGACTACATCTGGCGTCAGGTCCGGACCAGGCGGCGACCACGCATGCTGCTGATTGACGAAGCCTGGTCGCTGATGCAGCACGCCGAGGGCGCGCGCTTCCTCTCCTCGATGGCACGCCAGGCCCGCAAGTATTACCTCGGGCTCACGACCGTGACGCAAGACGTCGAGGACTTCCTGGCCACCCCGGAAGGTCACACGGTGCTGGCCAACAGCTCCGTCCAGTTGCTCATGCGCCAGGACAGCTCGACCATCGACGCCGTATCTCAGACCTTCCGGCTCAGCGCCGGCGAGCGCGAGTTCCTACTCGCCTGCCGCAAGGGCGAAGGCCTGTTCTTCGCCCAAGGAAATCACATCGCTCTCCGGGTCGAGGCGAGTCCGATGGAGCACTCGCTGGTCACGACGGACCCGGCCGAGCTGGTCGAACGGGAGGAGGTCCCACTCAGATGAGCCTGTACGACATCGATCAGATCAAGCAACGCAACCCGATCGAGGAGATCATCAGCCGCTACGGGATCGTCCTGTTGCGGAGTGGTACGAGGATGGCTGGCCGCTGTCCCTTCCATAAGGACCAGAACCCGAGCCTCGTCGTCTACCCAGAAACGCGCAGTTTCTATTGCTTTGGTTGCGGTGCTTCAGGCGACGTGATCGACTTCGTCCGGCGCTTCGACGGGCTCGGCTTTCGAGCCGCCCTGGAGCGGCTGAATGACGGGGCCTCCCCGGACAGCGGCCCCGGGGACGATCGTTTGGCCAAGCGCGATCAGGCCCCGAAGCAGCCTCGCACTCTCTCACTCGACGACCGCATGATCCTGACGGCGGCCAGTGCGGTCTATAGCGAGCTGCTCTGGCGGACTCCGGCCGCCCTGGCCTACCTGGAGGGCCGGGGCATCGGCGAGGCGGTAATCCGTCGTTGCCACCTCGGCTACTGCGACGGTCATTCTTTGAGCCAGTACCTCCAGCGCCGCCGGTTGAGCCTGCGGCGGGCGCGGGAGATGGGCCTCCTCTGGCGCGATGGCGGCGAAAGGATGACCGGCCGCGTCGTCGTTCCCGAGATGAGAGGCGACCAGTGCGTCTGGATGGTTGGACGGCCCCTGGACGATGCGCATGACCCCAAGTACCGCGGCCTATCGCTGCCGAAGCCGTTGCTCGGCTACGAGCGCGTGCGCGGCAGGCAGCGCGTCTTCGTCACTGAGGGCACCTTCGACTATTTAACGGGCGTCGGCTGGTCGCTCTCGATCTGCGCCCTGCAGGGCATCAAGGTCCAGGCGCAGCGCCTGGCGTTCCTGGAGCGCGCCCGGCGCGTCTTTCTGGTCTTCGACAACGACGAACGGGGCCGAGAGGCGGTTGTCTTCCTGACAGGTCTCCTCGGCGACCGTGTCCGCGTGATCGAGCTTCCTCCCGGTGTGAAGGATCTGAATGACCTCGGCCAACTACCCGATGGCCGGGCGACCTTCTTTGAGCTGGTAAGAATGGCGGAGTCTCAGCAACCGAAGGAAGAGGTGCGTCATGCGGTTCCGGCGCGCTGATCCTCGGGTCAATCTGGTCGAGTTGGTGCCATCGCATTGGGACGACGAGCCGATCCTGCGCTCGCGCGCCATGCTTTCTGGTCTTGCCGACGCCGATGCCCTATCGCTTGAGTTTGTCGCCAAGCCAGGTGACCTGCGCTTTTTCGTCCGCTCGATCTCAGAGGACGCCAGGGACGCTACCCTCGACCAATTCCGGGCCTCCTATCCGCAGGCAAGCGTCCGCTGGCTAGACCTCACTGACCGGCCCTATCTCGACCATTGCCGGTCTGGGCCAGGGGAGATATGTCGCTGTCTCTCCTTGAGGCTGAGCCGCGATCCGGCCTTCCCCTTGGCAACCGATCCTCGGCGGGGTGACCCGTTCAAGGCCGTGCTCGCAGCAGGATCCGCTGTCAGACCGGGCGAGCGTCTCGTATCACAGCTCATGCTCTCGCCGGTCGCGGGAGGTTGGTCGGACGGCGTGCGCAGCCGGGCAGAGGCCCAGGCGCGGAAGCAGAAGCTCGAAGGGCGCGATGTCTCTTCAGGCAGCATTCTGCCTGTCTTGGGCCTTCTCGGTCTGGCAGCAGCCGGAACCCAGGGCTACGAATGGTACCAGCAAGGCGAAACGCTGCTATTAGTCGGGACCGGCGCCGGGGCGTTGGTAGGTCTGCCGCTGGCTGCCACGCTCGGAGCGAAGCTCTTCGGATCTATTGAAAGTCCTGCCCCTGAACTGACCAAGGAGAAGCTGGCATATCCAGCCTTTGCAGCTGAACTGCGCTTGCTGGCATTCGGACCGGAGGGCTCATCCGGCAAGCGGCTCCTGTCTCTCGTGCAGAGAGTGGCAAGCGCCTATGCGGCGTTTGAGCATCCGCAAGGAAATTCGCTGCGTCCCAGGAGTCTACGACCCAAGCCTTACGCCATGTCTGCCCCCAAGGCTTCTCTGCACAGAAGGGACATCCTCAACGCAGCTGAAGCAGCAGCACTCTGGCACTTACCTGACAGCAGTGCCGGCATCGCCGTGCCCGCTGACGCCTCGGCTCATCGGTTGCTGCCGTCCGAGGACGAGGTCGGACGCGGCTGTCCCGTGGGTATCGCCGCTCACCAGGCAACGCAGGTGCCCGTCCATATGCCGCCCAGTCTCCTTTACCGCAACCAGCTGATCGTGGCCAAGACGCGGCGAGGCAAGTCGACGCTGCTCATTCACCAGTCCGCCTACCTCATGCAGCGCATGGCCGAGGCGCGCGAAAGGCTTCTGCTGGTCGTCGTCGATCCCCACCAGGACCTCGCTGAGGCAGTCCTGAGTCAAGTCCCATCCGGGCTGGAAGACCGCGTCACCTACCTCAACCTGGCCGATCGCGAGCGCCCAATCGGGTTGAACCTGCTCGACGTGGGGCTGTTTCCCGACCGCGACCGCACAGCCGAGAACGTGGTCACGATGATGCACCGTCTCTGGCCCGACAACTGGGGACCGCGCATGGAGCAAGCTTTGCGCTCCTCGCTGATGTGCCTGCATGAAGCGAATCAGTCACGTAAGAGTGAGGACCAATACACCTTGCTTGACGTGCTGCCCATGCTCAGCAATGAGAACTTCCGCGGCGAGGTCATGACCCAGGTCGCCGACCGAGCCTTGTGGGTCTCATGGCGAGACAACTACGTGAACCTGGGACGGGTGCTGCAGCAGCAGATCGCCAATCCCGTGACTACCAAGATCGGCCGCTTCCTGGTCAACGAATCGACACGGTTCGTAATTGGCCAACCACGGTCGTCTTGGGATCCGCGGCCGCTCCTCCGGGACGGCGGTGTGCTGGTGGTGAACTCGGCGGTTGGCGTCCTCGGTGAGGGCGCGGCGGCACTTATCGGGGCAACGGTCCTAAACCTTCTTGGTCTTCTGATTGAGGAGCAAGTCTCGCTGCCACCATCGCAACGCAGCAAGGTTGTCTCGCTGGTGGACGAGTCGAGCACTCTCGGCGCCGCCGATTACCCACGCATGCTCAGCGAGCTGGGTAAGTACGGCGCCAGCTTTGTGCTGGTTACGCAGTCGCTCGCCAAGCTGGACGCCATCGACGAGGCCCTGAGACCCACGCTCTTCTCCAATATCGACGGCCTTACGGTCTTCCAGGTCAGTGCCCAAGATGCGCGCTACCTGGTGCCGGAGCTTGGTGTCGACCTCGACATCGCCGACCTCACCGCCCTCGACGATTTTGAGTGCTATGCGCGTTGGTGGGCGGACGGTCACCGGCTACCCACATTCTCTCTACGGTTGAACCGGCCGCCGTCCGCTAGCCCGGAGAAGCAGGCTGCGATCGCCCGAAGATCCGCTCAACGGTTCGGCCGGCAGCGTGCAGAGGTCGCTGAGAACATCACTGCCATCCTCGAAAAGCGGGAGCCACCTCCAAAGCCGAGTCGCAACGCGGCAGGCGGCCAGTCACCTGGAAAGCCCGCAAGCCCAACGGCCGCTTTGGCGAACCCGGCTAACCCAAATGGCTCGACCGAAAAGAAGAAAGCGAAAGGCCAAGGAGCGGCGCCGCGCAACGACCATCGCGACGAGAGGGTGCCCACGTGACTGCTGTACTCGACGATCGCGCTATCACTGCACTGGACTGGCTCATAAGGTTGCCGCTTCTCGGTGCTTACGAGCTGGCCATGATCCTCGGCGAGGACGAACGAGCAACGAGCCGCGTGCTGTCGGACCTGCTCCATTACGGCTGGCTGGAGGCGGGCGTAATCTCCTCGCCGGAGATCGAGCCCGACCGCCTCCACGCCCTCTCGCCCGCCGGGCATTCAGAAATCGCGAGGGCTCTTGCGCTCTCGCCTGCTGGGCTCGGCCAAGAACTGCCAGTGGATTCGCAGGAGACTGCCTACCGCTGGGCCAGGGTTGAGACAACAGTTGGGTTGAACCGCCTCCTCGCCGAGCTGGTGGCAGCCGTCCAAAAGACGACAAACCTGCGGGTTGAGGCGATCCGCTCCCTGCCGCGGCGCCGGCCCAGATCGGCTTGGTGGCCTGTCGAGGTTGAAGCCTACGGTTGCCTCAGAGCGGACCAGTCGTTGGCCCCCTTCTTCGTGGCTTGGGACAGGGCTGCCGCTTCGTTTCAACACCGCAAGAAGCGTCTCGCTGCCTGGTACGCCTTCAGCAATGAGCAGCAGCCATGGGGCACCGGCGTCCCGTCCATCCTTGTGCTCTGTGCGAACGCGAGCACGAGTGCCCAGTGGACGAAAGCGACACAAACATTTGCGGCGCGTCACGCTGATCGGCCATTGCCGGTCCTGCTTGCTGAGATCGACGCGGTGTTTTCTGCCGATCCGCTGGCCGAGGTCTGGCGCGGTTCTGAGACGAACCTTGAGGCCGCCCTTTCGGAGAGATTGACCTGGCGCGAGCGAGTCCCGGAGGAGTGTCACCTCAGACCGCTGGCCGATCTTCCGCAGACTCCCTCCCAACAAATGCCCATGAGATCAGTGCTGGCTGCAGCCGATACATCATCGGAGCGCCGAGCACCGGTTTTGTACCGAGAGATCGGCGTGACAAAGAAGCGCTTCCTTGACTGGCTGGCGTTTCACCCTCTGCTAACGGCGGAGGACTTGAGCGTGTTGGTCCACTGCCGTCGCCAGCAAGCTCAGATCGTGCTGAGACGGTTGAAAGACGCGGCCCTAATTGAAGATCTAGTTACCCGCGCTTCGGACGACGTCTGCGATGCCACGTATTACTTCCTTTCCAGTGAAGGTCTGAAGACTCTCGCCCAGCGTGATGGCGTACCGGCTCGGCGCTACGCGCGCCACAGCTCCATCGCCGCTGCCGTGACAGGCTGGCAGGGAGAGGGGAGACTTCAGACACTCCTGCGCCAGTTCGACCACACGGTCGGGACGAATAGGTTTTGCGTCGGGCTCCTCGCCGATTCCGTCAGAAGACAAATTCAGGTGATTGCCTGGCTGAGCGCCGCCGATGCAGTAATGAGTATTTCCAGTGGCGACAGGCGTCAGTTGCGACCCGATGCTGCTGTTGATCTGCAGTGGCGAGGTGCCCGGTTACGCCTCCTGGTGGAGTGGGATCGGCACACCATGCGGGGACCTCAGATGAACGCCAAGTTGGGGCGCTATGCTACCTACTTCAGTGAAACGCGCTATCAGCGCACGAACGGCGATTGGCCTGAGCACCTCCTCGTAGTCACAACAAGCCCATCTCGCGAGGAAGACCTTCGTGCTCGGTTTAACTCAGCAGTGGGCACCGCCGGGCTGCCGTTTATCCCTCTGTCGACCAGTACCGCCTCTCTCGTTGAGAGGCTCGGACCGTTCGCCGCTGTCTGGTCCAACGGCGTAGAACAAGGCCGAATGGGATTACTCGATGTGCTCGCTCTGGCGGGCCGGCAGCCTGACTCAGAAGCGAAGGTCAGATGGCCATGAACAAGAGAGAGCGAGAACGCCTTCGTCTCGCGATGGCGCACGCACTGCTCGATGCTTCGAGGCCACTGGCGCTGGCCGACAGCCCGCTGCTGCAGGAAGGCGCGGTGGCAAGCATCGCCCACGAGCACTACCCGGGGACCGTCATCGCCGAGGAGCTGGCTCTCGGAGTTTTGGTCCGCGAGGCCGGCATGCAGGTGGTTCTCCGCCTCGGCGACGACCCACGACTCGCCCGCGAACGTGCTGTTCTCGAGACTGTGCTCGCCGGTGGTAGCGTGCGCTCAGCAGCTCGAGCGTTGGAAATCAGCCGGGAGCACCTGGCCAACACTGCATGGAAAACGGTCACGGCCTGGGTGCTGGATGTCTTTGAAGAGATCTGTACCGAGTCCAGAAGGCAAGTACACCAGCCGATTCGGAGGGCAACATATGGATGAAGGCGACGAAAGGCCTGAGACATTTTCGACGTCATCGAGCCGGGGAAGGGATGCGTCGGATCTACGTAGGCTTCCCGATGTCCTAACCGTCGAGCAGGTGTCTGTGTATCTGCAAGTCAGCAGGTCTGTGGTTTACGGAGAGATCAGCGCAGGTAGGCTTCCGGCTGTAAGACTCGGCGTGCGGGTGATTCGCGTTTCGAAATGGGCACTTCAGCGC
>WHTK01000013.1 GCA_009377745.1 Dehalococcoidia bacterium | reverse complement strand
ATATCAGCTTCCGGCATCCGGATGACCCGGAGCTGATGGTCATGGGCCGTCATACGCCAGCGGCGACGATCACCGAGGCCGACCTGCTTACCCTGAACATGAAAGGTGAGGTGGTCGAAGGGACAGGGTCTGCGGTGGGCGAGCGGCTGGTGCACGCTGGGATGTATCTCGCGAGGCCGGACGTGCAGGTCGTCTGCCATAGTCACACGCCGTCGCTGATCCCGTTCGGCGTGACGGGGTATCGCTGCGGCCCTTGTACCAGTGGGCAGCGCGAATGGGCGCCGACGTACCCGTCTGGGATTCGGCGGACGAATTTGGCGATACGCCGATGTCGATCAGCACGCTGGACCAGGCTGCGTCGATTGCTCGGACGCTGGGCGATGGCCGGGTGGCGCTACTACGGGGACATGGGGCCTTGTTCGTGGCGGGCAGCCTGCCGGAGCTGGCGCTGCTCGGGGTCTACACGCACGAGAACGCGCAGCTACTAGCGACATCGCACCTGCTGGGTGGGGGCAAGGTGAAGCATCTGAGCGAGGGCGAGGTGGCGGAGTCCAACAGAATGCTCTCGATACCGGGCCGGACGGTGCGGCCATGGCAGGCGTGGTCGGCGGCCATCGGGATGCCGGACGGGGGATAGGGGCCCACCGCCCCACCCACCCCTGGCATACGGGCAGGCGAGCATACTGGCATACGGGCAGGCGGGCAATCTGGTCGTCAGTTGCGAGCGATGGATACTAACCGGAGCGTCAAAGGTTGCCACGCCTCGCCTTTGGGCGATGGCTCGAATGACAGATGCCGAGGGGTGTAACGTAATCTTCGTTTGTAAGGTGAAACCTACCCCTGCTAACATTCGTAGCTAGTAGTGAGCACTCAAACCGGCTAGGGGTAGAGGGCAGGAGGACGACCATGCGTGGCATAAGAGCACTCTCCGCGATTGGGCTGCTGGGGCTCACCATTTTCATGCTGGCCTGTGGCGGCAGCGACGGCGGTGGTGGCCAAAACGGCGATGATTTCGCGCCGGACGGCGGTGGCGGCAATGCCGCGGCCGACCTGCGGCTCCTCGGTGGCGACCCTCTGACGCTGGACCCCGCTATCGCCGGTGACGCTGGTTCCGCCTCCTACATCGTCGAGCTGTTCGGCGGTCTGGTGACGCTGGACCGGAACCTGCAGATCATCCCGGACATCGCCGAGCGCTGGGACATCAGTCCCGACGGTAAGGTCTACACCTTCTTCATACGCCGCAACGCGCAGTTCCATGACGGCAAACCGGTCACGGCGCAAGACTTCAAGTTCTCGTTGGACCGGACGGCGAAGCTGGGTCAGACGGCTTCGGCGACGGCGGACGCTTATCTGGGCGACATCGTTGGAGCGCGGGACGTAACGCGCGGCCGGACGGACTCGATTACCGGCGTTGAAGTCGTCGACAGCTCGACTTTGAAGATCACCATCGACGCCCCGAAGCCCTACTTCCTGGCAAAGCTGACGTATCCGACCGCCTTTGTGGTCGACAAGCAGCAGGTGGAATCTAATCCGCGTAACTGGACGCGCAAGCCGAACGGCACCGGCCCTTACAAGATGGTGGAGTGGCGCCTAAACGAGCGGATCATCCTGGAGGCCAACGCGCGCTACCATCTGGGCGCGCCGGAAGTGAAGCGGGTGCTCTACAACCTGGCCGGCGGCTCATCCCTAACTCAGTACGAGAACAACGAGATCGACGTCTCCGGCATCGGCATTAACGACATCGAGCGGGTGCAGAGCCAGCGGGACGCGTTGAGCCAGGAGTACGTGACGGGGCCGAATCTCTCGATCAGCTACATCGGCTTCAATAACAACACGCCGCCCTTCGACGATCCGAAGGTGCGACAGGCGTTCTCACGGGCCATCGACCGCGAGCAGATCGCCCGTGTTGTCCTCAAGGACATGCTGCCGATCGCCAACAGCATCATGATGCCGGGCCTTCCCGGCTACAACGCCAACGCCCGGACTCCCACTTTCGACCCGGAAGCGGCGAGGCAGCTGCTGGCGGAATCGAAGTACCGCGACGCGCGCGGCCTCGGCACGGTAACGATGACCGAGATCGGCGGCGGCGCGACGGTCGGGTTCGACACGCAGGCGATCATCGAGATGTGGCGGCAGAACCTCGGCGTTGAGGTGTCGATCTCGCAGGCTGAGTCGGCGAGCTTCTTCGATGACCTGGACCAGGGCAAGATGCAGATGTTCTCAATCGGCTGGATCATGGACTACCCGGACCCGGAGGACATCATCGACCTGCTGTTCAATAGCACCAGCCGGCAGAACAACACCGGCTACAGCAACCCGCAGGTGGACGCCCTGACGCTGGAGGCGCGGACGGAGCAGGACACCACCAAGCGGCTGCAGCTCTACCAGCAGGCCGAGCAGATTATTCTGGAGGACGCTCCCTGGATCCCGCTCTACTTCGGCCGCGACCACTTTGTCGTTAAGCCGCACGTCAAGGGCTACGACCCGGCGCCGATTGTGATCCCCTTCCTGCGCTACCTCTCGATTGAGAGGTAGCGGACTGAGGCGGCAGCCGGTAGAGCACATTTCGTGAAAGCACAGTACTTGCTGTTCTTGGCGATCGTCGCCCTTGCCGCCTTGTCGGCCGCGCTACTGCTGACCGACGGTAGCGACTCGCCCAGCCAGGCCCTGCTGGGACCGGACGACCTGAGCGCGGATGATCTGGCGGCGCTGTTTCCCGCAGAGCGCTTGCCACAGGCGTTTCAACCACTGCCAGAGAATCCCAATGGTCCAGATGTGCAAATGCCGCCTGCCCCGCATTTTCTGCTGGCGTTGGGACGCAATGAAGAGCGCTTGGTCGTGAGGATCGTAGCCACGGGTGAGCCCGCTTCGTCGCTACGAGAGATCGCCTGGGTGGAGGAACAGTGTGAGACGTGGGAATCCTACACGCCTGAGCCTTGTCCACTGATGGAGGCCGACCCCGCCGGAGCCGGTGTTGCTGCGAGGGCGATGACCAGCAAGGGAGGCGTCGAAGGAATTATGCGGACCGAGGTTTTCATGCGCAGCGGCGTTCAAGTCAGCCTTGCCGTGCGGTCGAACGACGCAGCACTCTTCGATCTAGGCGCCGAGCTGCTGAAGACAATAGACGAGCGAATTCAGTCGCTGGCGCGGGAGCGAGGCAACAGCTAGAGGCTAGAAGATCGCGGAAATGAGACGGGCGCAGGCGCACAACGGCTGGCGAGGTACTCCAACTGGTCAGGAAGGTCTCACGGCTGAAGAAATCGCTGACCATCCCGCGTACTCTGTAAACGAGATGCCCGGCTGGAGTAAACTCGGCGGCGATGGATAGCGGCACTACCTCCTACCTGGTCCGGCGCCTGATGTGGGTGCCGGTGATCCTATTTGTCGTCTCGTTCGTGACGTTTGCGTTAGGGAGGCTGGGACCTGGCGACCCGGTGCGCGTGGCGGCGGGCCAGTTCCGCGATGACGAGGCTTTCGAGCGGATCCGGGCGGCGCGCGGCCTGGATAAGCCGGTCTACGAGCAGTACTACATCTACATGGAAGGCGTCCTTACCCGCATGGACCTGGGTGAGAGCTTCCGCTACCAGGACTACGACGTCTCCGAGATCATCTTCCCGGCCATCTGGCGCTCGGCGCAGTACAACGCGGTGGTGCTGGTGCTGACGCTGAGCATGGGCATCCCGTTAGGCGTATTCGCGGCGAGGCGCCAGGGTACGTGGGCGGACCCGGCCTCGATCAGCTTCTTCTTGTTCCTGCAGTCGATCTACAGCCTGATCTCGGTGCCGTTCTTGCTGCTGTTCCTGGCGCTAAAGCTGGGCTGGCTGCCGGCCAGCGGCTGGCCGCGCGACTGCAACGTGACGCTCGATTTCCTGCCGCAGGGTTATGAATGCATCGGCGTGCTGAGCGCGGAGGCGGTGATCCCGATCATCGCGCTGTCCTTGCCGGCGGTGGCGATCTGGGGCCGCTACACGCGCGCCTTCACGCTAGAGGTGATGCGGGAGGACTATGTGCGGACGGCGCGGGCCAAGGGCATCCCGGAATCGAAGGTGATGACGCGGCATGTGCTGCGCAACGCCCTGCTGCCCTTGAGCACGATGATCATCTTCTCGCTGGTCGGGTTGCTGGAGGGCTCCTTCTTCGTCGAGACGCTGACCGGCATCCCGGGCATCGGCCGTCTGGCGTTCGAGGCGATCGGCGGGCGCGACTACGACATGATCATGGCGATCGTGATGCTGGGGGCCGTGACTTTCGTCCTCGCCAGTATCGTTGTCGACATCGTCTACACGATGATCGACCCGAGGATCCGGTATGGCGCGCGAAGCAATTGAGATAGCGCCGTCGCCGATCAGCGAGGAATCGCCGGTCGAGCAGAAGGCGATGAGCCCGACGCGGTTGGCGCTGCGGCGGCTGCTGAAGAAGAAGATCGCGATGATCGCTATCGTCTTCATCATCATGTTCTACGTCGTCGGTGCATCGGCGCCGCTGCTGAGCTGGGTGGGTGTAATTCCCTCCTACAACGACCAAAACCTGGATAACACGCTGCAAGGACCGAGCTGGGAGCACCCGTTCGGGACTGACTTCCTGGGACGGGATCAGCTGAGCAGGGTGGTGTGGGCGTCCCAGACGACGGTGATCATCACGGTGGCCAGCCTGATTACGGGCGGACTGATCCTGGCCGTGAGCCTGGGGCTGCTCTCGGGTTACGTCGGCGGTTGGGTGGACAGCGCAATCATGCGTGTGGGCGATATCTTTGCTTCCTTACCAAGCCTCCTGATCCTGATCCTGATCAACGCGACGATGAAGGATCAGGTGCGCGGCCTGGCGGCGGACTTAGAGTCTTTCACGGGCATCGGCGGCATCGTCAAATCGGGGGCGCCGGACTATTTCTTGATCGCGATAACGTTGTCGCTGTTCGGCTGGGTTGGCGGCGCGAGGATCATCCGGTCGCAGATCCTATCGCTCAGGGAGACGGAGTTCATCCTGGCCGCCCGCGCGGTCGGGGCGCCCACGTCGCGCATCCTGTTCCGGCACCTGCTGCCCAACGTGGCGAACATCATCATCGTCAGCCTCTCGCTGGGGCTGGCGGGGATCGCCGGCTCGGAGATCGTGTTGACCTGGTTCGGCATCGGCATCCAGCCGCCGCATCCGAGCTTCGGGGCGATGATCTTCGAGGCGAGCGGCGTGCGGACGTTAAACGTGCACCCGCACCTGCTGGCGTTTCCGGCGGCGGTTGTGGTGGGGCTGTTCTTCTCCTTTAACCTGCTAGGTGACGCGCTGACAGACGTGTTCACGCCGAGGGCCCGTTAGGCTTACGCGGCTTTGGTTTCGCGGCGTCCGAAGCGCTTGCTATAATTCAGGGACGACCCGTACGGGTGTTAGCGGGACAACCTGTCCCAAAGAAGACGAGTAAACGTGAAGATAACCTCAGAGACTCTCCCGGAGCGCCAGGTGCGGCTGCAGATCGAGGTCGACGACGACCGCCACGCTGAGGCGATGGAGCAGGCGTACCGCAAGCTGGCGCCGCGTGTCAGCATCAAAGGCTTTCGTCCCGGCAAGGCGCCGCGGCCGCTGATCGAGAAGACGATCGGGCGTCACCGGCTGCTGGACGAAGCGATGGACATCATCATCCCGATCGCCTACAGCCAAGCCCTGGAGCAGCAATCGATCAAGCCGATCGCCAGCCCGGAGGTCGAGCTGGTCAGCCACGAGCCGCTGGTCTTCACGGCAACCGTGCCGCTGGAGCCGGTGATCGACCTGGGTGACTACACTGGCACGCTGAGGGTGGCGAAGGAGCCCGTCTCGATAGCGGAGGACGCTGTCGAGCAGGAGCTGGACGAGATGCGCCACCGCCAGGGCACCATCGAGCCGGTGGAGCGCCCGGCGCAGGAAGGCGACGTGATCCGCGGCAGCCTCCAGGCCGAGACGGACGATGACGGGCAAGTGTTCTCCGGCCAGGAGCTGGAGTATCGGCTGACGGAGGAGTACCTCGTCTCGATGCCGGGACTGCTGGAAGCCCTTGTGGGCAAGAGCAAGGGTGACGAGGTGGAGGCCAAGGGCATGGCGCCGGAGGACTTCCCGGACGAACGGCTGCGCGGCAAGGAGATTCGCTACAAGGCGTCGATTGCTGAGGTCAAGGAAGAGAAGCTGGCGCCGCTGGACGACACGCTGGCGCAGCAGCACGACCACGGCGACGAGATCAAAACGCTGGCAGCGCTGCGAGGGCACCTGCAAGAGGAGCTGCAGAAGGGCGCCGAGGCGGCAGAGCAGCGGCGTTTCGAATCGGCGGCCATCGATGCGCTGACGGACATGGCGACGGTCGAGTACCCGGCGGTGATGCTGGAGGCGGAGATCAGCCACATCCTTGAAGACCAGGCCGGATTGGACCCGCGCGACCCTCAGGCGCAGGCGCTATACCTGGCGCGGCTGGGCAAGACAGAGCAGGAAGTCCGCGACTCCATTCATGATGAAGCTGAGCAAAGATTGAAGCGCTCACTGGTTATGAGTCGCTTCGCCGAAGCCGAGAATATATCTGTAGACGAATCCGAGGTTGAGCAAGAGCTGGACACCCTGGCGGGGCAGGCTGGAACGTCTCACGACGTAATCCGCCGCCTGTTCGACAACGACCAGGGCCGGACGCATCTGCGTCAAACGCTCCTGACGCGCAAGACTTTCGGGCGTCTTTCGGAGATCGCGGGCGGCGAACCGGCCAAGAAGGCCGCGACGAAACCGGCAGCGAAGAAGGCCCCGGCCAAGCAGCGACGCTCCGGCCCAAGGGCGGCCGAGAAAGAAGCGCCGGCAGCCGAGGCCAAGAGTGAGTAAGAAATGAGCCCTTCAGGCGTTGATTATCAGGGAGAGGGAATGAACCCAGCCGAGCTGAAAGCGATAATCCCGGCCGTCGTCGAGACAACACCACGCGGCGAGCGCGTTTACGACATCTACTCGATGCTGCTTAAGGAGAGGATCATCTTCCTCGGCTCGCCAATCGACGACCAGGTTGCCAATGCGATCATCGCCCAACTGCTGCACCTGGAGCGTGAGGACCCGGACCGGGACATCTCACTCTACATCAACTCGCCCGGCGGCTCCGTACACGCCGGTCTGGCGATCTACGACGCGATGCGGCTGAACCGCTGCGAGGTCGCAACCTACTGCGTCGGCATCTGCGCCAGCATGGCGACGGTGCTGCTGAGCTCCGGCATGCCAAGCAAGCGCTACGCGATGCCGAGCTCCACGATCCACATGCACCAGGTCATGGGTGGGACCCGCGGCCAGGCTGCCGATATTGAGATTGAGGCGCGCGAGACCCTGCGCGTGAACGACCTGCTACGCGATATCCTGGCCCAGAACACGGGGCAGGAGCCGGAACGGATTCGCCGGGACTTTGACCGAAACTTCTACATGGACGCCCAGCAGGCGAAAGAGTACGGCATGATCGATGAGATCCTGTCGAAGGCTGGCTAGGCGGGGAGGCTAAATGGCAACGACGAAGACCGGACGGCTGCAGTACCAGTGCTCCTTCTGCGCCAAGAGCCAGGACCAGGTCAAGAAGCTGATCGCGGGGCCGGGCGCTGTCTACATCTGCGATGAATGCGTTGAACTCTGTAAAGAGATCATCGAGGAAGAGGGCGGGCCGGCCAAGGCGAAGACCACCCAGAAGGTACCGCCACCGCGGAGCTTGCACGAGCAGCTGAGTGAGTACGTCATCGGTCAGGACCAGGCGAAGAAGATCCTCTCCGTCGCCGTTTATAACCATTACAAGCGGGTCAACGCCAACAGCAGCGGCGCAATTGACGTCGAGCTGGAGAAGAGCAACATCCTGCTGGTGGGCCCCACCGGCGTCGGTAAGACGCACCTGGCCAAAACACTGGCGAAAATCCTGGACGTGCCGTTTACAATCGCGGACGCCACGGCGCTGACTGAGGCCGGCTACGTCGGTGAGGATGTCGAGAACATCCTGCTGCACCTGATCCAGGCTGCCGACCTCGACGTGAGCCGGGCCGAGCGCGGCATCGTCTACATCGACGAGATCGACAAGATCTCGCGCAAGAGCGACAACCCCTCGATCACGCGCGACGTGTCGGGCGAGGGTGTCCAGCAGGCGCTGCTGAAGATCATTGAGGGCACGGTTGCCAACGTGCCGCCACAGGGCGGACGCAAGCACCCGCACCAGGAATTCATCCAGATCAACACCCAGAACATCCTCTTCATCTGCGGCGGCGCCTTCGAAGGCATCGACAGGATCATCGAAAAGCGGCTGGGGCGTGACCGGCGGGCGATGGGCTTCAAGGCCGACTTCGACCGGAAGCAGGGCCAGGAGCGCATCGACGAGCTGATCAAGCATGTGACCCAGGATGACCTGCTCTCCTACGGGCTGATCCCGGAGTTCGTCGGCCGGCTGCCGCTGGTCGTGGGTCTGGAGTCGCTGAGCAAGGAGACGCTGATCCGGATCCTGACAGAGCCGAAGAACGCTGTCCTGCGTCAGTTCCAGCGCTTCTTTGCCCTGGACGGCGTGGAGCTGGTGTTCACCCAGGACGCGCTGGAGGCTTGCGCCGACGAGGCGATCCTGCACAAGACCGGCGCCCGCGGCCTGCGCACCGTCCTGGAGGACACGCTGCTGGACGTGATGTACGAGGTGCCTTCGCGGACGGACGTGCAAAAGTGCATCGTCAACGGCGATAAAATCCGCAGCCGCCATCGGCCTTTGCTGGTGACGAGCAGCGGCCAGGAGATCGCGCCAGAGGACGAGGGCATCGAGCGGCTGAAGGGCGTATCGGCGTAGACCATACCGCGGGCTGAACCCCGGGGCATAACCGAATTAGCACGAGAGGCCGGGTGATGCCCGGCCTCTTGTATGTCACGCGGTGCGTGTCTTCTGGCAATCTCCCAAAGACCATTAAACCAAGGGGCCGATATATTTGAGCTCCTCCGGCGCAATCTGGTCGGCTGCCCCATCAAGTATGCGGCGCACTCCGTCGAGGGTTTCAGCCAGAGAAGCAGAGGCGCCGGGACGGCTCGTCATCTCTTCGGCAACGTAAAGAGGCTGCGACATGAAGGCCTCGAGTCGTTCACCTCTGCGCAGGGCGTTCTGGTCGCTGGCCGACAGCTTATCGGCCTGGCGCACTTTCAAGATCACCCTTAAATCCCGGTAGCGTCGCAGGAGAGATCTGGCCCGCGTCGCTAGAGTGAGGTGGCTAGCCTCTAACTGAGCTCCCTCGGTCAAGACGGAGGTAGATGCGATTGGATCAATCGCCGGAAAGAGCCCACGTGCAAAGAGATCAAGGTCGAATCGCCACAGCGTATCCAGCGGGCCGAAAGGAGCTTCCTCGTCCAAGGCCGATTCGCCGCCGAACAGGGCGACGGTGAGAGGACGGTTCCCAGGCCCATCAACGGCCTCGCGCAGTTGAAAGAGGTCGCCAGAGAGCACGGTCTCCTGATGGGCGACGAGAAGGACATCGCGCCGGCTGCCCAACTCGACAACAGCGGCGGCCACTTCCTCACGTGTCTCACAAGTAACCTCGGCAGCGGAAGTCAGGTCTCCACCCTTGGCAAAGAGGCGCAAGGAGACAGACGCACCATCTGAAGGCAGCCAGAGGATGGTCGCGAAATCACGCTGTTCCCGAAGCCGGTTCATGATCTCGGCCAGAAGTACCAACTGACCAACGCCAGATCGAGCCACACAACCGACCGTCCCCCCTCGAACCATGGGCGCAAGCAGGTCCAGCGCCTTAATGCCTGTTTCGAGGAAGCCCGCCAGGCCGCCCCTCAAGATAAGTTCGTCGATCGAGCAGCCAGCCAATGATGCTAACGCTGACAATGTGCGTACCTCGGCGCGGCCCACTGGGATTTTGCCGGTGCAGAGATCTGAGACAGTGGCCGACCGTAAACCAACGGAGCGGGCGGCGACTGTCAAGTTGGGAACCCGGCGTCGCAAGAGTGGAACATTTAGGACAAGCTCTTCGTTCATAGCTACCTCTCTAAACTTTAGAGTATGCCTTTTATACGTTATAACGCAAATTAATTTCCGTTACAAAGTAATTAACGAAGAGCGGCTGTGACCTGACAACACCGCGGGCAAACCCGCGGCATTGAGATATATAAGAGGCCGACATCATGCTCGGCTTTCTTACACGGGGCGTCTTGCCAGTCGGGGGCGTCGACACCCTCACCCTACCCTCTCCCTCGAGGGAGAGGGACGTTTGGGGTTTAGCTACACGTCGGGAGCTAGTGCCGTATCGAGGACTGGCTCGGCGCTTATTGCTTCGTGTTACTTGTTACCCGTCAGTGGAGGTAGCCGCCGCCGTCACAGATGAAGGTCTGGCCGGTGATCATCTTGGCGTCGTCAGAGGCGACGAAGGCGATGAGGTCGGCCAGGTCTTCGGGCTGGACGCGCTTCTTGATCGCCTGGTTGCCCATGACGCGGTTGAAGGCTTCCTCGTTGTTGTAGGCGGCGGTGCCTTCGGTCTCGACCATGCCGGGCATGACGGCGTTGACGTTGATGCCTTCCTCACCAAGCTCGCGGGCCAGGCACCAGGTTAGGCCCTGGACAGCGCCCTTGGCCGCGACGTAGGGGAGCTGGCCCGGGTTGCCCATAAAGAAGGTGCGTGAGGCGACGTTGACGATGCGGGCGCGGGGGCTCTTCTTGAGCAGCGGGTAGGCGCCGCGGGCGATGAGCCAGTAGCCCATGAAGTTGATGTCCAGGTAGCGCTGAATCTCGTCGCGGGTCCATTCATTCCAGGCCTTGCGCGGCGAGAGGATGCCGGCATTGTTGACAAGGATGTCGAGGCGGCCGAAGCGGTCGTCGATACCGCGCATGGCGTCCTCGATTTGGGACTCGTCCGTGACGTCGCAGAGCCAGGACGCGGCGTCGCCGCCGGCCGACTTGATCGCTTCGACGACGGCGCCGGCGGGCTCGCGGTCGATGATGGCGATCTGGGCGCCGTCCTGGGCGAGTCGCAGGCTGGCGGCGCGGCCGAGGCCCATAGCCCCACCGGTAACGAGCGCGACGGTGTTATCTAGCTTGGCCATGTCTTCCACCTCCAGAGGACAAGGTAGCGTGAGGGCGGGATCAGGGCAACGGCGGGGTTAGCCTGTCTCAGGATGGACGTGGGGCCACAACGTCGGCGGCGAAGCGCTCAAGCTGGGCGACCTCGTCCTGAACGGGCCAGACGCAGACCTCATCGAGCCCGGCCTCAGCGTACAGGGAGAGGCGCTCGACGGCTTCGGCTGGAGAGCAGACGAGGATGCGCGAGCCGATTTCGTCCGGCTTGCGATTGAGAGTAGGGGCCACGACCTCCGCGAGGACGCGAGTGGCTTCGGCAGCATCGTCTGTCAGGTGCAGAATGGTGGTAGCCAGGGCGTTAGGGAATGTCACGGCGTCGCGATTGCGGCGGCCAAGCTCGTCATCCAGCTTGGCCCTGGCCTCGGCGAAGATGGCGGGCGTTGTGTTGTAAGCGGAAGCGAGCCAACCATCAGCGAGACGGGCGACACGCCGCAGGCCGGCATCCGAACCCCAGCTACCGATCCATATCGGGATGCCGCCGGGCTGTACCGGCAGCGGCGCGATGGTTACGCCTTCGGTGGAGTAAAAGCGGCCCTTAAAGGCTGAAGGTCTGGATTAAAGAGGGCGCGCATATATCTGACAGCCTCGTCCAGGCGAGGCCAGCGCTCCTCGAAGGGGATGCCGGCGGCGGCGTAATCCCGGGCGGAGGAGCCGGGGCCGACACCGGCTCTGACTCGCCCGCCGGAGAGAACGTCGAGCGTCGAGAGTGTCTTTGCCAGGGCCAGAGGGCCTCGGATCACGGGCAAGGAGACGGTGGTCGTCAGGCACAAGCCTTCGGCCTCAGAGAGTACGGCGGCAAGGACGGAGGGGCCGTCGAGCCAGGGCGTAGGGAAGACAAGGTGATCGTTGGCGGCGAGAGCATGGAATCCGAGGCGGCGTGCTGTCCTTGCTACGTCGAGCATCTTGGCAAGGGAGAAGTTAGTCTGTTCTCCCTGGAAGCCGATGAGAGGCATGTGGACACTGAACCTCATGGCGGGATTCTAGGCCATCTAAGTCACCTGGGACATGATCGCGAGGGGCCGGCCTTCGGGGTCGTTGAAGAAGGCCATCCATTCCTCCATGCCGGAGTCGTGCTTGAAGATCATGTGCGGCGCATCGGTGAAGGTGACGCCGCGCGAAGTCAGCTCCTCATGCGCCGCGTGGATGTCCGAGACGCGGAAGTAGAGGACGGACTCGGGGCCGACGGGAGCGCCGCCCTGCTCCGGCTCGCCGAGGAAGAGGCGGGTGCCGCCGCAATCGAAGAAGGCCAGGGTGCCGTAGGTATAAAGGTGCGGCAGGCCAAGCACGTCGCGGTACCACTCCACTGCCTTCGTTATGTCACTTACTTGACGAGAGATTTGACCGATAAGGCCGATCTGAAGGTCTGGCATGGTGGCTCCTTGCTGGCTACTACGAAGGGCGCTATCGGCGGGGATTCCGGGCCAGTGACGCAGGGCGAGGCGGCTGGGCAGGCCGAGCTTGTCGCGAGCGTTGGCGACGTGAAACTTGACGGCATCGAGGCTGATGCGGCGGCGGCGGGCGATCTCGCGGTCGGTCATGCCGTGACGGACGGCATCGACGATGCGCCACTCGGCGGGGGTCAGGATGTCGGGGTGCGGCGGGCGGCCGCGGCGCGCTGTTTCGGTCACGCGGCTATGCTAGCGCGGCGCGGGGCGAATTACCCTCCCCCTGGGTGTGAGCAACAAGCAACAGGTAACAAGAGTGCCGCAGGGTTTGCGGACAGGACTGAGCTCTATCGAAATTGGAAGCGTGACACCCTCACCCTACCCTCTCCCTCGAGGGAGAGGGATTTCTGGGGCAATTATCATCCCTGAGCCCGATCAAAACGGGACTCGTGCGGCCTGTTGACTCTGCCTATGGGTCAGACTTCACACTGGTTTTCGCAATGGAACGCCTCATATCGATTGGTCAGTTCGCGCAGCTGTCGGGGCTTTCGCCGAAGGCCATCCGGCTCTACGGCGACCTGGGCCTTCTACAACCGGCAGACGTCGACGGTTGGACGGGCTATCGCCGCTATCATCCGGACCAACTGCCTCACGCAAAGCTGATCGCCCTCTTGCGACGCTGCGGAATCCCTTTGAATGAGATTGGCTCCTTCCTCGTAAACCCCAGCATCGAACGCGTAGACCAATGGGAGCAAGGGCTCGAAGAGATAATCGAGAGCCGGAGGGCACACCTTGCCGCCGTGAGAAAGTTACTTGAGGAATCCGAAGAAGGGCCCAGGGAGGTAGCGATGCAAGCGAATGAGCCGACGGAAGAGAAAGCGGTAAGGCTATCCCGCGCAGTACCGATCCTGGCCTCGACGAACATGGATGAGACTGTGAGTTTTTACAGGGAGCGTCTGGGGTTCAAGGCCGTCTTTGAGTCGGAAGACTACGCCATACTCTCCCGCGACGACGTGACGATTAACTTCTGGCTATGCGACGACGACGAGATACCGAAGGTCACATCATGCCGGGTACAGGTGCAAGGCGTTGATGGACTCTATCATGAATGTGTGGAGGCGGATGTCATCCATCCCAATGGATCGCTGGAAGACAAGCCCTGGGGAGCGCGCGAGTTTGCCATCCTAGATGGGCACGGCAATCTCATTACCTTCTTCGAGTATATGAAGCAGTAAGTAGCGCCGATTGTGCTACGGCTTAGTGGCCTGATGGAAGTCGTCGATGATGAGACGCCGATGATGGCTGCCGCCGCGATGAAGAGCAGCGGCGGCACGAGTCTAGACCGAGCCCCAGACCTTTGTAGCGGTATCTACGACGAGGGCGAGCTTGCGGCGCTGCTCTTCCGGCGAGAGCGGGTTGCCGGCCATGACCGAGGCGAAGCCGCACTGCGGGCTGAGGGCGAGGTCCTCAGCGGCGACGTAGCGGGAGGCCTCATCGATGCGCTTGAGGATGTCGTCCTGGTTCTCCAGTGCGCCCGCCTTGGTGGTGACGAGGCCGAGGACGACGGTCTTGCCCTTCGGCATAAAGCGCAGGGGCTCGAAGCCGCCGGCGCGGTCGGAATCGTATTCGAGCAACCAGCGGTCGACGTTGACGGAGCCAAAGACGCGCTCGGCGATCTGTTCGTAGCTGCCTTCGGTGTGCCAGCCGGCCTGACCACCGTTGCCGCGGCAGATGTGCATCGCCAGGATGACGCCGGAGCGGTCGAAACCGGTAAGGACGGCGTTGTCGGCAACGATGTCCTCATCAAGGGCGGTGTCGGGGTCGACGCCCATGTCCGTCCATTGCTGACGGCGAAGGGGGTCGATGTAGTCGGGATAGTGGGGGTTGTCGATCTGGATGTAGCGGACACCCTCCTCGACCAGGGCTCTAGCCTCTGCCTGGAGGATGGCGCTTACCTGGCCCAGAAGCTCGGCGCGGCTGTTGTAGACCTTATCGGTGACGCCGGGCTTGTAGCCGCGGGCCACCACGTAAGAAGGCGAAGGCATCGTCACCTTGTAGGGGCCGGGGGCGTGGTCCTTGAGGTAGGCGGACTCGTGGGCGGTGAGGCGGCGGGCCTGACGCAGGCGTTCGCCGATGATGCGGCCGCCGGTGGTTGTCGGGGCTTCACCACGGGGGACGCCGGTGATGCCGCGCCAATGGAGGACTACAGGAGGCTCGCCCGATATATAGCCATCGACGGCGTCGGCGAAGTCGCCGGCCCAGGTCGAGCGGCGGTACTCGCCGTCGCTGAAAATCGGCAGGCCTGCTTGCTTCTGGAGATCGAAGGCGGCGTCGATCGCCTGGTCTTCGACCTGAGCGAGGGCCTCGGCTGTGAGCTGACCTTGCTCGAAGGCGCGATGAGCTTCGAGGAGCTCGGGTGGTCGCAGCAGGCTGCCTACGTGGTCGGCGCGAAAGTCGGGCATGGGCCACCTCCTGAGGGAATGATACGCGAGGATGGGGTTAACCCTTCGGCCGCAAAGCCATAATGAGGCCGTGTTCAGGATAGGAAGGCGCTGAGGGCCGGTATGGCGGCGGTGGGCTACTGGTGTTCGCGGCGATAGCGCTGCTGGCGCTGACGATGCTGCCGGCCGCGAGGTCGTTGCCACCGGCGCTGGTCGTGGTGCTATTGCCGGCGCCGTTCGTCTACGGGGCGGCGCTGCTGGTGAGCAAGGTAGACCCGGCGGACAAGACGATCAGCATTGACGACGGCGCGGCAGTATTCGCGGCGGCGGGTGCGCCGAAGGAATGGTGGTTGATCCCGGACGCGGGCACGCGCGTGGCATCTACGCGGCGCCGGGCGAGTACCGGGCGAGGCTAATCGCGTTCTTCGACGCCTACCTGAAGTAGAGCGAGGTTAGCGCTTGTCGACGAGAGCGGTTGTCGCGAACCAGAGCATGGCGCGCCCGCCCGAGTACTCGCGGCCGACGATGACCAGATCGCCCTCGGCGTCGAAGATCGAGATGTCGGCCCTCGCGTCAGGGTAATGGGTACTGTGCCGTTCGAAGGTGTAGGCGCTGAGGTCTTTGCGCCCGATACCCGCAAACTGCTGCTTGAGGTCGCGAATCAGGTCAGAAGTAAGGTTCTTGCGTTGTTTAACCTCAATGGCCACTGCATCCTCCTCGATGGATGGCTAGGGCCCACCGGCCAAGAGGCCTGGTTGGGCACAAACGATGCCAGCCTGGGAAGTGAAGGGATGTCGCAGCTTGAGTTTGGCAGACCCGCAACTTCAAAAGCGATGCTCGTTCAATAGATACAGCATAAGCCATGCATAGTGCTTTTATATTTAGAGCATTGACGTTTTATATAGAACTTTGGTGGCCCGGCCTGGTAATTGGCAGGCCGGCGTCGATGGTTCACCATAACCATAAGGCAGGAGTGATGCAATGGCGACCTTGAACCAGCCCATCGTCTGTCCGGTGCTCATCGGTCGAGCGGCTGCTATCAGCGCCATCGAGGGAGCTGATGGGGCGGGTCGCGGCGAGATACGGGGCCGAGCACACCGGCGGAGCTGGCGGTGAAGACCGGTAACAGCGAGCGCTACCTGCGCCACTGGCTGCTGAATCAGGCTTCAGCGGGCTACATCGATTACGACGCGGCGACGGAGCGTTACGCCCTATCGCCGGAGCAGGCGATGGTGTTCACGGACGAGGAATCGCCTTATGCGATGGCGGGCGGCTTCACGCTGATCACGTCTATCGTCAAGGACGAGTCGCGTATTGCTCAGGCGATCCGCACCGGCGGCGGCATGCACTGGGGTGAGCACGACGAAGGCTTGTTCACGGGCACGGCGCGCTTCTTCAAGCCCGGCTACTTGGGCAACCTGGTGAGAGCTGGATACCCAGCCTCAACGGGGTGCAGGAGAAGCTGGAGCGGGGCGGCACCGTGGCCGACATCGGCTGCGGCTTCGGCGCCTCGACGATCATCATGGCCAAGGCGTATCCGAAGTCACGCTTCTTCGGCTTCGACAACCACCCCGGTTCGATAGAGGCGGCGCGCAGGGCGGCTCAAGAGGCCGGCGTGGCGGACCGCGTCACATTCGAGGTTGCGACGGCGCAGGACTTCCCTGGTAGCGAGTACGACCTCGTGGCGTTCTTCGACTGCCTGCACGACATGGGTGACCCCACCGGCGCGGCGCGTTCGCGAGGCGCTGAAGGCCGACGGCACGGCGATGCTTGGTGGAACCGATGGCGGGTGACAAGGTCGAGGACAACCTCAACCCGATAGGGCGGATATTCTCGGCCGCGTCGGTGCTAGTGTGCACGCCGCACGCCATCGCCGAGGGCGGCAAGGCTCTGAGAACCATCGCGACGGATACGGAGCTGGGCGCGGTGTTTTCGGACGCGGGCTACGGATTCTTCCGTCGCGCCACTGAGACGTCGACCAACCGCATCTTCGAGGCGAAGCCCTAACTCACAGCGAGCGCCATCACTGCAAACTTATTGGCAAGCACGTTTAGCAGACAGAAGAGGAACATCATGGCTCGATATCAGGTTCAGCAGGCGCCGGCCTACCACAGGTAACCGCGGGACCTTTCCGACCAGCGCAAGACCGGGCTCCTCAAGGGTCCCGGTCTCAGCGACCAGGGCACATGATAGCGACATCGCTCAGGCGGGCACGAAGCCGAGGATTTGGCAAACCGATGACCTGCATATATCGAAATCATAGTTTGGGAAACCTAATGCTATTGACTTTTCACCTGTTCGAAACCATTCTTAGGCCGGATCGGAGAGAGGACATCGGCGGGTTGCCGTATGCAGCTTCTCCGGTCAAGGGGGAAGAAAAGTGACCGCACCTACCTGGCTGCCCAGCTATGCCCGCTCCGTAACGAGGAGGCGTTTTCTAAAGGGGTCGGCTGCCGGGGTTGGTGGCGCCTTTCTCCTCGCTTGTGGCGGTGGCGACGATGCCGGTGGTGGCGCCGCCACCCTTCAGGCAGGCGACGTCCGCAAGCCCGGCGCAGTCTTCTACGAGAGGGACAGCTACAAGCTCGCCGACCAGACCAAGGAAGCGGTGCCCGGAGGGGTCTTGACCCAAGCGGAGGACTCCGACTTCACGGAGACGTTCGACGTCTACCTGTCGATTACGCCGGAGGCAGACAACTTCACGGACATCTCCTACGAGTACCTTACGCGCCCCAGCCGGGCCCCCAGCGAATCCGGTATCTTCTCCGTCACGGGACCTTACCTTGCCGGCGTCGCTCCCGGCACCCCGGAGGCGGCCACCATCCTTGGCCACTTGGCATCCTCCTGGGAGGCAACGCCGGACGCCACGCAGTACACCTTCACGCTGCGTCCTAACGTGAAATTCCATAACGTGGCGCCGGTAAACGGCCGCGTCATGGACATCGAAGACTGGCGCACGTCGATGGACCGGTTCCTGGCGGTCAGCAGCAACGCCCCCCAGGTCAAGGACATCCTGGACAAGGTCGAGTTCCCGGACTCGACGCATATGGTGATGAAGATGAAGAATCCCTACGCGCCGCTGCCGGTGCGCATGGGAGACTACAACTTCGGCGTCAAGATCGTCCCGAAGGAGCTAAACGCCCGGCCGGATCTATCTGCCACCCAGATGATCGGTACCGGCTACCGCATGCTGGACAAGTACCAGCCCTCGATCACGCGCGAGTTCAAGGCGCACCCGGAGTACTGGGGCGGCAAGCCGTTCATCGACCGCTGGCACCAGCCGATCATCACCGAGTACGCCAACCGCTATGCCCAGTTCGTAGCCCAGAACATCCGCACCTTCACGCCGACCGGCCAGGACGCCCTCAAGAGCAAGGGGGACGTGCCGCAGGCGATCATGGTCGGCCAGCTGATCAGCCCCGTGGCCGTGAACCGGTTCAAGTTCGGCAAGCGTGAGAAGGAAACGGCGCCCTGGAAGGACGCTCGCATCCGCATCGCGATGCACAAGGTCGTCGACTGGACGGCAATCAACGAGTTCACGGCGAACAAGACCGGCTTCAACGCCCAGGGCGTGGAGATCGAGATTGTAAACGCCAGCCACGTGCCTTACGACCAGTCTTTCTACCTGGACCCATACAAGGGCGAGCTGGGCAAAGCTTCCGAGAACTACCTCTACGACCTGGCCGCGGCGAAGCAGTTGCTCTCGGCGGCAGGCCAGCCCAACGGCATCGAGTTCGACCTCTATGCCTCGGCCGGCGGCAGCACGACTCCGGCGCAGTCGGTAGTTGACGGCGTTAACCTCTACGTCGACTACTACCGGAAGTCCAACCTGATCAACGCCAACGTCAACTGGATGATCCGGCAGGAATTCTTCGACCGCGTCGTCTATTACTCAGACGTCAAGGGGCTGGGCAACCAGCAGAGCTCCTCCGGCAACGACGTTGACTACTTGCTGGGCCTCGACTACTACAGCAAGTCGCTGCGCGAACCTCCATTTGTGACGCCGGAGATGGACAGGATCATCGAAAGCCAGCGGCGCGAGCCTGACCCTGTCAAGCGCAACGAAATTCTCAAAGACTTTCAGCGCTACTGCGCCGAGAACTTCCCGCAGCTGCCAGGCGCCGGCCGCTGGACCACCTGGCGCTTCGAGTGGGACTGGCTGCGCAACTCCAACGCCCTCGGCCAGCAGTGGTGGCTGGACGCGAACATGCCAAAGCGCAACGGCTAAAGCTCTCTCAGAAGTTGAAAGGCCGGACCCAGTGGGTCCGGCCTTTCTCGTTTTCTCCGCAACCACGGTTAGGCCAAAGAAAGGGCCCCGGATTGCTCCGGGGCCCTTTCGTGCTCTTGATGAGCCGCTAACTACATGCCGCCGCCGCTGGCCACTTCCATGACGGTCTTGGGCTCTTCGAGGCCGAAGAGCCAGCCCTTCATGCCCTCGAACCACGGGACGTCCTGAGGCAGGACGGTCTCGACGGAGCGGAGGGTGTAATAAGTTGGCGCGACGCCGGGCGGTTCGCCACCGTCCTGGACGGTCTTGACGGCCTTCAGGAGGGTGCGCCTCGCGTTGATGATGGCGCGGTCGGTGGTGCCCAGGCGCTCGAGGGTGCGGTCGGCGACAGCGCCCATGCTCTCCTGGACAGCGCGGTCCTGGACGTTGATACCGGTGATTCCGGTGAAGGTTTCGTTCCTCTGGAGCTCGCGGTCGATGAGGTATTTGTTGTCCATGTTCCGCTTGGAGCGGAAGTTGTTCTCGTAGTCCACATCTTCCTTGAACTCGTTGCCGCCGCCGACGGGCTCAAGGGCGTCACGCTTCCAGATCGGGACGTTGCCAGCCTCCTGCATCTTCAGGCTGCGCTCCGGCGCCGGTGCGTAGCCGAAGGTGTAGTGCATGTTGTAGACCATGGTGTTTTCGTCATCCATGGGTACCCACATGTGGCCGCTGGAACCAGCGCGTCCGCCGGGGCGGAGCTGGTACCAGGGCATAACCCAGTGGTAGCCACGGACGTAGTTGGCCTCACCGGTGCTGCGGATGCCGGCGTAGATGTAGCCGTAGTCCGTCGGCACAACTTCAATGACCGGGGCCAGTGAGAGGTTGCGGGCGCGGCCCATCACGTCGCTGTCGTCATGCTTCTGGCCTGGAGGCAGGCCGCCGTGAAGGAAGTTGGTGTGAGAGCTATCGATACCACCTTCGAGGGCCTGGAGCCAGTTGCTCTGCTGCCAGACCTTGGAGATGCCACGGTGGGTGGCCGGGACCTGGGTCCACTCGAAGAGGGGCGGCGCGGGCTTCTTCTCCGGCGGGCCCATGTAGGCCCAGATCACGCCGCCGGCCTCGACCGTCGGGTAGGCCGGGATGCGCACTTTGTCTTTGAAGTTCGATTCCTCAGGCTCCGAGGGCATGTCGACGCAGGCGCCTTCACAGTCGAACTTCCAGCCGTGGTAGACGCAGCGCAGGCCGTTCTCCTCGTTGCGGCCCCAGAAGAGGTGGGCGCGGCGGTGAGCGCAGCGGGCGCCGACCACGCCGACGCGCCCGTCGGTCTGGCGGAAGGCCACGAGCTCTTCGCCGAGTAGCTTGATCGTGATCGGTGGGCTGTCCGGCTCCGGGACTTCCCAAGAGAGACCGGCTGGTATCCAGAAGCGGCGCATCATGTCGCCCATTGGAGTACCGGGGCCGACTCTACACAGAGTCTCATTCTGCTCTTGCGTTAGCATATCCCCTCCTAGAAGGCTCTATCTACCCAAACTGGACGCGCCAATAGACGTTTCGCCCTTATCCTTATATAGTACGCGAAATGTCAATAGCGTGGATCATGCCATCAGGCAAATACGGCCTTTGGCGGCCACCTCCAGCGCCTGAGGTTTCCCCCTAGCGACGGATAACCCGCTCCTCGCGCGAGACTGTCTCGACGCCGCCGGAGTGGGTAGGTGTCGTGTCCTCGTGGCTGTGAGTAGTCGTCGTGGTAGGCGGCGCGTCGTGCGTTACGACATCGCGACGGCCAAAGCCCGCGAAGTCGCCGAGAGCGACGAACGAGAGCAGCAAGCCGATGACGCCAACGACCATTAGGATGCCGCCGACCGCGTTTATGTCGAGTCCCGAGGCCTGGAAGTTGACCGCGAAGGCGAGGATTGCCCCGATTGCGATCAGCATCAGGCTGGTGCCGATTCCGGTACCTTGCATTGCATTCCCTCCTTGAGATGAATTGCAATGTCAGGTTGGCACGCTGACAGTCGCCTGATGATCAGACGGCGGGCAGAAAGATGACAAAAACGAAACAGCGTTTTGTGGCAGACGGCGAGGGCTGGTGGTACCCCACGCAGACCTCTCCTGGGACGAGAAAGGCCTCGCGGGGGCATGAGCCTTAGTCTGCTGCTACTACGAGGTCGTGTTGCGGCGCTTGGGCTTGGCCTGTGCCTTCGGTGGCAGGGTCATGACGAAGCCGTAGCCGAGATCGATCCAGCTTTGAAGGTCTGTGTCACTGGTAACGCCCGAGGGCTCGACGAAGATCATGCCGGTCATGGGGCGGCCGTTGAAGTCCATGGGTTTGGCGCCGGGGCGGGCGAGGGCGGCTTCTTGGTCCCGCGGCCCGACCCGGACCATGAGGTCGTCTCGGGTGATGCCGCAGAACATGTTGCCGCCGGCCATGAAGGCGAGGCCACCAAACATCTTGCGCTCGGTAATGTCCGGCCGGCTGCCGATGGCATCACGGATGCGGGTAGCAAGGATTTCATCGTAAGCCACGGCGCCTCCTTCGGCTCGTGAGAGTAAGACGAGGCTTACGCGCTGTCAAGCTGCTGAGAATCATCCGGCTAAAGGCGAAAAGGGCTGCCAATTTGCCCGACGAAGGCTATACTCTGGCAGCGGTTAAAGGCCTGCCCGGCTGTGTGAGCGGAGGACTCGTATGGCACTCGACAGGCGTTAGAGGACGATAGAAGGAGAGACGAATGATCATCGATGCCCACGCCCACACCAACGGCGGTAACCTGGGCAACTACAAGGCCGGCCTGCTCTCGTCAAGGGCGCTGGCTCAGGGCAATTTCCACCAGAATGAGGATCAGCTGCGCCCGGCGGTGGAGAACCACGTCAAGACGATCATGGACGGTGTCGGCACCGACATTCAGTTCATCTCGCCGCGGCCTTTCCAGCTGATGCACTCGGAGACTCCGGCGAAGATCGTCCACTACTACTCGCAGGCGTCCAACGACGTCAACGCGATGACGGTGAAGATCGCGCCCGACCGCTACCGTGCCGTGGCTTGCCTGCCGCAGGTCCCCACGGAGCCGGTGAGCGCCTGGATCCCGGAGCTTGAGCGCTGCGTCAACGAGTTGGGGATGATCGGCTTGCTCATCAACCCGGACCCCTTCGAGGGCGAGGGTGTGTTCCCCGGCATGGGTGACGAGGTCTGGTACCCGCTCTACGAGAAGATGGTGCAGCTGGACGTCCCGGCGTTGATCCACTCGGCGACGACCAAGAACCCGTGGGATTACTACCAGAACTACTTCATCACCACGGAGACCTCCTGCATCCTCCAAATGGTGGAGAAGCGTGTCTTCCAGACGTTCCCGAACCTGAAGATCATCGTCGCGCACGGCGGCGGGTCGATCCCCTACCAGATCGGGCGCTGGCGCTCTAACTTCGGCCGCATGATGGGCCTCGACTTCGACGAAGAGCTGAGCAAGTTCTACTTCGACACCGGCCTCTACAACGTCGAGTCGCTGGAATTGCTGTTCAAGCTGGTCGGCACGGAGCGCTGCATGTTCGGCACGGAGAACCCGGGCACGGGCTCTTACCGCTGGCCGAAGAGCGGCAAGATGCTCGACGACACGAAGCCGCTGATCGAGAGCATCGACTGGCTGACGGAGCAGGACAAGAAGAACATCTTCGAAGACACGGCGAAGAAGGCCTTCAGCCGCTTCAAGCCCAACTAACGTACTCCATAGTAGATGAGAGGCCCGGTCGCGATGACCGGGCCTCTTCTTTTTGTACAGACGAGGAGCTCTTCTAGGGAGGCGGGAGCACCCGCAGGTCATAACTGGCCGAAGTGGAGACGAACGTGACCAAGCGGTCCGCCTCCCCCAGCAGCTGAACTTCGTCGTCCGGAGCAAGGGGCCGGAATGGCTGCATCAGCAGCGTGGCCTTATCCGCTTCCGTCCGGATGCGCCAGGTACCGGCGACAAAGCCATCGACGAGGAACAGCGATGGCCCGACGCCTACCGCCGCCGCCTTCCGGTCCTCCTCCGAGACGATGCGGGCGCGGTCGGCGTGAGCGAGGAAGACGTTGTCATACTGAGGCAAGAACCGCGCCGGCGCCTGCGTGTCCGGGTCTGGAAGCGGTGCGTCCGGCAGGTCGAAGAGCTCACGCCGATTCTCGTCACGGAAGACGCGCAAGCGTGGTCGCAGGCGTTCTGTCACCTCGCGAACGCGCGTAAGCCCGCTCCACGCTTGGACGTCATTCGGGGCGGCAGGGCCAAAAGCAGCGAGGTACCGCAGCACCGTCTTGTCCGGCGTGGCGTCGTGCACCATCGGCCGGCCTAGCCAGGTCTCGAGATGGGCCCAGGTTGCCTGGCCGCTGCGGCGCCACATGCCGCGCGGCGGGATCTGTACTTGCGGCATCAGGTAATGAACGGCTTGTGCAAGCGACGTTGCGTCGAAGGCTGGCCATTGCTCCGCGATGTGCTTTCGCAGGTCGCTTAGCGTGCGTGGCTTCATGTCGGTGTACTCACGCGAGGACATCAGCAACGCCTCGACGTCTGCGCCAGCCACCTGGCGGCCGAAGGGGCTGCCGGTGTAGAGGACACGCTCAAGCACTGGTTGGATGACGGGACGCAATCGCAATGCGTCATCCGCGGTAACAAGGTGGAGCGTGCTGCGCATGAGCGGCATTCGCACCGCCTGCCGCTGCTCGATTGCGCGAGAGAGATCTTCCGGATCAAAGCTGGCAACGCGGGTCCAGAGGCCGACGTACGGATCGCCGGGCTCCTGAGCCTGCATGCCGACGAGGTGCTCGGCGACGGCGAGCGGTGGCATCTCAACGCGTTCGAGCAGGAGCTGGCGCTGGAGCAGGGCGCGGTTTAGCTGCCGAGTGGTGAGGACGTCAGGCATGGGTTGGCGATGCGCTAGGCTTTGAAATCGATAGCGCGGTGGCTGAGGTCACAGTAGGGTTTGTTGCCGGAGTAACCGCAGCGGCAGAGCGCAACGCGGGTGGCGGTGCGGAGGACGCGGCCGGAGGGATCACGAACTTCGATGCGGCCGCGAAGGAAGAGCGGACCGTTGGTCCGCGGCTCCACGGTCGTGGTCTCGCCGGCCTGCTCGCCCGGAGCGCCATCAGTGCGCTCATAGCTGAGGGCGCCGGTCGGGCAGGACTCCACGGCGGCGGCGATCTCTTCGGCGGAAGCGGCGGAAGCGTCTATCCAGGGACGGACACCAGCATTGAAGACCTGGGGTAGATGGCGGATGCAGTTGGTGATATGGATGCAGAGCTTCGGCTCCCAGAGCACGACAATGCCTTCGCCCCTGTAGGTGCGAGATACGTCGCGCCGGTAACGCTCTTCTGCTTCCGCCATACCTCCTTATACGATAACCGGCTCGAAGGCGGAGGTCACGAGCTGGTGGCCACCGTCCTCCTCCGAGGCCTCTTCCCGGTAGAGGCTCATGGCTTCGAGGACGGGCTGGTCGCTGATCGAGAAGAGGATGGCGTCCTCAGTGGCGGAGGTGTTGGCGTGCTCGTAGAGGACCCATGACGGAAGAGCTACGACATCGCCCCGCTGCCAGACGAACTCGATGCCGTTGATGATCGTGCGGCCCTGGCCCTGGGCGACGTAGAAGACGGAGCTGCCGGTGTGGCGATGGGCCAGGAGCTGCTCACCGGGGCGGATGAGCTGGGTGTAGCAGGCCATAGTAGGCATGACGTGGCCGCCGGTCTGCGGGTGGGTGTATTCGAGGACGATGCCCTCGTAGGGGCTGGCTTCGCTGTCGCGCAGGGACATGAGGGCGTCATAGGTCTTGGTCCAGGGGTAGATGAGGAGCGGCGAGGCAGCCGGCTTCTCCTTGACCCAAGCCGGCGCGAGACTGGCGTGGCCGAAGAGACGGGCGGACTGGGCGGCGGGCTTGGTCAGCGGCACCTGACGTTCCGAGTAAGGCTGGAAGAACATGGCCTCCAGTGCCTGGACGAGGGGGATATCGAGGCCGTCCAGCCAGATGACGCGACCGGTCGCGTCGTTGCCGTGGTCGTGCCAGGCCCAGCTGGGCGTGAGGATGAAGTCGCCCGGCTCCATGTAGATGCGCTCGCCATCGACGGCGGTGTAGGCTCCGGAGCCTTCCATGATGAAGCGGATGGCCGTCGGCGTGTGGCGATGGGCGGGGGCGACCTCGCCCGGCAGGATGACCTGGACGGCGGCGATGAGGGTGTTGGTGCTGGCCCAGCGCCCGCCGAGGCCGGGGTTGAAGAGCTGCAGGGCGCGGCGCTCGTTACCGACGGGGACGACGTCGCAGGACTCACGCACGATGGGCTCGACGAGAGACCAGGGCCACATGTAGGGCAGCATCTTGGGCAGGGGGTGCTGCGTCATCTGGCTGGCCAGCTCCCAGAGGCCGTACATGTGGCTGGCGTGCATGCGCTGGTGGAACTCTTCGGAGGTTGCGGTGTTGACTTCGGTCGTCATCGTCGTCCTTCTCCTGTTGGTGTATCGGGGTCGATTATAGGCTTTTCGCGGCGGCGTATGCCGGAGGCACATTAAGCATCAGAAGCTCGGGCGGGTATCAACACCCCAGCCTGGAAGGCTGGGGCATGAGTAGAGATCGAGCTTGTTGCTGCTCTTGAGTTACTGGACCTTGATGGTGCGGCCTTCGGTGGAGGCCTGCTCCATGGCGGCCATCATGCGGTGGCGGCGCAGGGCGAGGTCGAAGTCGGGGTCTACGGGCTGGCCGGAGTGGACGCCATCGGCGTAGCGGACGTAGGCCTGGGCGACGTTGAAGGGGGCGCCATCGGGGGTGCCTTCGGGGACGAGGAAGAACTCGTCCGGGACCGGCAGCTCGGCCATCGGCTCCTTGCCCTTGGCGCCCGTGACCTTGAGCGGCGTGGGGCTGTAGTTAGCCTGGCCGCCGGCGATGGTCAAGGTGCCCTCGGTGCCGTAGATATCGAGCTTCCAGCCACCGCTGCCGTGGAAGGGCACGCCGGCGACGTGGACTGAGGCGAGGGCGCCGCTCTCGAGGATGCCGATTATGGCGACGTTGTCAGGCGAGGTGGCCTGGCGCATCTCGCCCTTGTCGGTGACGCGGACCTGGGGAATGCGGGTGATGACCTTACCGGAGACTTCCGTAAACTCGCCGAGGATAAAGCAGAGGGCATCGATATTGTGACCACCGGCGATCGTGAAGGTGTTGGCGCCGGCGACGGAATCGACCTGCCAGACGCGAGCGGCTGTGCGCTCGTGGGCGCCGGGCGTGAGCATGGTCATGTGAGCGGTGATCACGTCGCCGACGTAGCCATCCTGGACGAGGCTGCGGGTGTAGCAGACGGCGGCATCGCTGCGGGCCTGAAGACCGATCATGCTGCGCACGCCCTTGTCGCGGGCGAGATCGGTCATCTCCTGGGCCTCGGCGAGGTTGGCGCCGAGGGGCCACTCGCAATAGACGTCCTTACCGGCCTTGAGGGCCGCCATCGTGATCGCGTAATGGGTCGGGACGCGGACGGCCACGGCGACGAGATCGATGTCCGGGTTAGCGAACATCTCCTCATAGTCGTGGAAAGCGAGCTCGGCGCCGAAGGCCTCGGCGGCGCGCTTGGCGGTGTCTTCGTGCGCGGTGCAGATCGCCTTGAGCTCGTAGTCGGGTAGGGCTTTGAGGGCAGGGATGTGGGCGCGGGTGCCCCAGCTACCGGTCTCGGCGTTGGCGCCGACGATACCGACGCGGATTTTGTCTGCCATGGGGAGTTCTCCTATTCGTGACTTTAGTTTGCTTCGGCCCTGACTCAGCGTCCGGAGCTGCAGTTGGGCAAACTGGCATACGGGCAAAGTAAATCTAGAGGCCGTTCTCCTCAACGACCTGACGGGATTGGAAGATGCGGCCGGTGTGGGCCATTGGGTCGCGGCAGAGGAAGGCGACGGCCTTCGCGGTGGTCTCAGGCCGCTCGGCGCGGGAGGGATCGACCTGGGTGCTACGGGCGGTGCGGGAGTTGCGCTCCGTGATCGTGAAGCCAGGGTAGATCTGGAAGGAAGCGATGTTCTTGTCGAAGAGCTCAGCGGCGATGCCGGCGCCCATGCGGTCGAGGGCGGCCTTGGACATGCCGTAGACGAGGCCGGAGCCGTTGGGACGGGCGCGAGGCGCCTCGCCAGGGGCCGGCGGCGCTGGATGGCGGGCGGCGCCGGAGGAGATATTGACGATGACGCCGCCGCCCTGCTGCACCATGTGGGGCGCGGCGAGCTGGGCCAGGACGTAGGGCGCGCGGCGTTGGTGCGGTAAAAGTCGTCCAGAGTTGCCGCCTCGCCGCCGAGGAAGGCGTCGCCGCTGATCACGCCGGCGTTGTTGACCAGGATGTCGATGCGCCCAAACTCGCGCAGGGTGGCGTCGATGGCGGCGTGAAGATCGGCGTCCTCGGAGACGTCGACCTTGAGGGCGAGGGCGCGCCGGCCTTTCTCGCGGATGGCGGCAGCGGTCTCGCCGATGGAGCCGGGCAGGTCTTCGGTCGAGACCTCGCTGCGGGCGCAGACGACGATGCCGGCGCCATCGTCAGCGAGCTGGAGCGCAATGGCCTTGCCGATACCGCGCGAGCTGCCGGTGACAAGAGCCACCTTGCCTTCGAAGGGAAGCGCCACGGATTACTCCTCTGAGCTAAACGGCCTTTGATACTGCCGTCCCGATTATACGGACGCGGGGCGACTCATAGGCATGGCGCACAGGGCAAAAACCGGCAGCCGAGCCGAAGCCGGGCTGCCGGTTGAGGCAGGAGCGGAAGCTCAGTCGCTACATCCAGGGGTTGATCATCACCGAGACCGCGTCCTCGGCGCCTTCGCCCTCGCCGCCGGAGGTGAGGCAGGCGACATCGGACTGGGCCAGCGGGTAGCGGTGGGTCAGCAGCTCCTTGAGCGGGTACTTGCCGGAGGCGATCCACTCCAGGCCGGTGGCGACGCTGGCGTAGCTGTGGCCGCGGCAGGCCCGAAGGGTGATGTACTTGCCGGTCAGCTGGCTGAGGGAGAAGTTCGGCAGGTCATAGTTTTGGGTGACGATGATGCCGCCGCGCCGCTTCATGATGTCGATCGACTGGGTGAAGATGACCGGGTTGTGGCTGGAAGTGCAATCGACGACGGCGTCAACGCCACGCTCACCGACGATTTCCTTGATGGCGCTGGTGAAGTCGTTCTTCTGGACGTCGATGGTGAAATCGGCGCCCAGGCTCTTCGCGGCTTCGAGGCGCGGCGCGTCCTTGGTGAGACCGGTGACGATGATGCAGGAGGCGCCAAAGATCTTCGAGGCCAGGGTACAGCCGAGGCCCTTGGGGCCGGGACCCTGGATGACGATGGTCTTGCCGGGGCCGGCCTCGCCTTCGACATGGGCCCACTGGACGCCGTTGCCGATCGGCAGGGCGAGGGCGGCTTCGTCGGCCGTGACGTGGGAGGGCAGCTTGTGAAGGATGGAGTTGGGCGGCAGGTACATTAGCTGGGAGTAGCCGCCCCAGAGGAAGGGCTCAGCCGTGATCGACATGCCGCCGAAGCGGGCGGGCGCCGGATTGTTGTGGGAGTCGCACTCCCAGCAGTGACGGTACTCGCCGATGCGGCACCATTCGCAGTGCATGCAAGGGATGTACTCTTCCAGCGCCACGAGGTCACCCTCGGTGACGCCGTTGCGCTCCTTGAAGATGCGGCCGGCCTTGTAGATTACACCGGCGTTCTCGTGGCCGAGGATGACCTGGTTGCCGCGACGGTTGGGGCCCTTGAAGCCCTCGTAAGCGCCGCACATGCCCGCGGCTTCGACTTTGAGGATGGCGCTATCTTCGGCGACCTCTGGTTCGGGGAATTCACGGACCTCCATGCGTCCCGCGTCCACCTTGACGGCAGCCAGTACCTGAGTCATGTTTTGCGCTCCTTGTCTCTCGATTGCCCCGCCATCGGAGAGGCTCAAACCTGTTTCGACGGGATCATTGCTCCGCAGGCAAAGCGCGTCAAGCTTAGGAAGGCGCGCGGCAGACACATTGCAACGAAGCGCTGGAATCGCAAGCACGGTAACTTAGAGAGGGCGGCTCTTGCGAGCCGCCCTCTGACCTAGTCCTCGGAGGCTTAGCGCCTAGTCGGGCCGATGTCTCTCGTATTGAAGCAAGAAGGACGTTGCAGCCGAGCCGACGTGACGGTGAGAGGCGTATCAGCCGGGTTGCGGTCTACTTCGCCGTCTGGCCGTCGAGGTGGGCTTGCCAGTAGTGATGCACCTTGGCGGCGACGGTGATGACGCTCTTGACCTGGTTCTTGAGCTCGAAGCCGGCCGCGGCGGGAACGTAGAGGGTCTCCTCGTCGCAGCGGGCGTCAACGTTCTCGAGGATGATGGCGGCGCACATCCAGGCAGCCATGCGCTTGGAGTCGCAGCGGATCGAGAGCCAGCCTGGCTCGGCGAGCTCGGCGGTGAGGCCGGTGGTCTCCGTAATGCCACGCTGGATCTCCGCGATCGCTTCGGCGTCCGCTTCGGCCGGGAGGACATCATCGGTGACGAAGACCGGATCGTCAGAGCCGCGATGGGGCGGGCCGCCGTAGAGCGCCAGCTCGCAGAAGGTGGTCCACATGGCGCTCCAGTCCGGCTTACCGTCGTCGCGGTAGATGAAGGGGGCAGCGGCCATTGGCGCGGCGGAGGCGGCGACCTTGGGCAGGACCTGCTCGATGCCGACGCCGGCCTTGTCGAAGGCCAGGAGACCTACTTCGTCCATGCCGCTGCTGTCCATGGAGGCGAGATAGACGGGCTCGCCCAGAGAAGTGGCTACCGTGGCGCAAAGCTCGCGGCAGGCGGCGAAGGCGTCCGGCGGCATGGCGTAGTCGACGGCTAGAAGAAGACGAGCAGGCATCGGTTCATCACCCCGGCATCTAATTGGCGAGGGCCAGCAGCCCCCTTTAGAGCATTTTGGTTGGGGCCGTGGCGCTCCGCAAGCCCTCTGGAGCGTCGCCTGAACCGGCGTTCCGGTTTAGGCAAAAGCGATGATACCACCCTGTCGCAGTTGCAACGAATAGCGGACCGGCCTGACATACGCGAGATAGGAAGAGGGCCGTCTCCCGCCGAAGACGACCCCCGAGATTAGGACAAACTGTGCTAGGCGCCGGCGACGCGAGAGCCTTCCGGCGCCGTCTTCACGACCGCGACGATGCTGGCCCGCGACGGCTAGGCGTCTCGGGATCGATGTCCTCTGGTCCGAGTGACACCGTTACTCTTCCTCTTTGGACTGGTCAGGCTTAATGCGTTTGGGCGCGGGTGGGACGTAGCGCTCCCCGGTCCAGGCATCGAGCGGATCCAGGCCGCGGGCGTCCGCATCCAGATAGCCAACGCACTCGATTGCCGCGCCAACGCTCTGGAGCCAGCGGCGCCAGCGTGGGCGACGCCTAGGGGTGAGGACCACGGTCTCGCCCTGGTACACAGTCTCGAAGCCGGTTGGCTCGTTGTGCTCGACTGAACTCCGCATTACACGTATAGGCTAGAGCGGGCGATTTAACGGGCGGTTAAGGGTTCTTAGGGATCGTGATCGGGGAGTTAAGGTTGGGTTAAGCACTGGCGTTAACGCGCCGAGCTGATCCCAAGCTCCGTGAGGTTGTACAGGCGACGAAAGGTCAAAGGTTGCCGCGCCTCGCCTAGCGGCGATGGCTCGCAACGACATGTGGGGAATCTAGACGCGCTCGATGACCGTGGCGATGCCCTGGCCAACGCCGATACACATGGTGCAGAGGGCGTGGCGGCCACGGCTGCGCTGTAGCTGGTAGGTCGCTGTTGTCAGGAGGCGGGCGCCGCTTGCGCCGAGGGGGTGTCCAAGCGCGATAGCCCCGCCGTTGGGGTTGACGAAGGGCGCATCGTCCGGAATGCCGAATTCGCGCAGGCAGGCCAAAACCTGGGAGGCGAAGGCCTCGTTGAGCTCGATGATGTCGATCTGGCCGATAGTGAGCCCGAGACGCGGCAGGAGCTTCTGGGTAGCCGGCACGGGGCCCATGCCCATGATCCGCGGCGCCACGCCGGCGACAGCGCCGCCGAGGATGCGGGCGCGCGGCGTCAGACCATAGCGGGCGGCGGCGGCCTCGGTGGCGAGGAGGAGGGCGGCAGCGCCATCGTTGATGCCGGAGGCGTTGCCGGCGGTGACGGAGCCGTCAGGTTTGACAATGGCCGGGAGGTTGCCGAGAGCATCGAGGCTGGTGGCGGCGCGGGCCTGCTCGTCGCGGGAGACGCTGACAGGGTCGCCGCGGCGCTGGGGGAGGCTGACCGGGACGATCTCCTCGGCGAGGAGACCGGCGCCCATAGCGGCGACGGCGCGCTGATGGCTGCGCAGGGCGAAGGCGTCCTGGTCCTCACGGGAGACGCTGAAGTCTTCGGCGACGTTCTCGGCGGTCTCGGCGGTGCTGTCCGTGCCGTATTGCTTGAGCATCTTTGGATTGACAAAGCGCCAGCCCAAGGTCGTGTCCTCGATCTTGAGGCCGCGGGAGAAAGCCGCGTCCGCCTTGCCTATGACGTAAGGGGCGCGCGACATGCTTTCGACGCCGCCGGCGATCATCACGTCGGCGGCGCCGGTCTCGATGACGCGGGCAGCAGTGAGGACGGCGTCCATGCCGGAGCCGCAGAGGCGGTTGACGGTCGCGCCGGGGACGGTCTGGGGCAGGCCGGCCAGCAGCAGCGCCATGCGGGCAACGTTGCGGTTGTCTTCGCCGGCCTGGTTGGCGCAGCCATAGACCACGTCATCGATGGCGCCGGGATCGAGACCGGGATTGCGATCGATGAGGGCCCGGATCGGGATGGCGGCGAGATCGTCGGTGCGGACGGCGGAGAGGCCGCCACCGTAGCGGCCGAAGGGGGTGCGGATGGCGTCGCAGATGAAGACGGCAGGCATCAGGTAGCCTTCGGCGCCGGAGCCTGCAGGTCGATAGCGGCGGCGAGAAGCGCGGCCTTATCGAGCTGGTACTTGGCGACGCGGTGGGTTGGCGTGTGCGGCAGCGATTCCACGTAAGCAATGTAGCGCGGTACCTTGGCGGGCGCGAGCCGCTGGGCGCACCAGGCAGCGATCTCCGAGGCGGCGGGAGAGGCGCCCGACGCGGCAATCACGGCGACGAGGATCTCGTCCTCGCCGAGATCGGAAGGGACTGCGAGGGCGGCGGCCTCAGCCACGCCGGGGTGCTGGCCGACGATGCGGTCGATCTCAGCGCCGGAGACGTTCTCGCCGCGGCGGCGGATGATGTCCTTTTTGCGGGAGACGAAATAGTGAAAGCCGTCGTCATCGCGGCGGACCAGGTCGCCGGTGAGGAACCAGCCATCGCGGAAGGCGGCGGCGGTCTGCTCCGGGTCACGGTAGTAGCCCTGCATGACGGTGGGGATGCGGACGATGAGCTCGCCGACGACGCCCGGCGCTACGTCGTTGCCATCGTCATCAACGACGCGTAGCTCGGCGAAAGGCATATCGGGGTCGGGATGGCGGGCGGCCTTGCCCATGCTACCGGCTCGGCGGCCATCGACTATCGAGGTGTTGCAGGCGCCGGGTACCTCGGTCATGCCGTAGCCCTCGACGAGCTGGGTGACGCCGAATTCGGTCTCGAAGACCTTGTAGACGTCCTCGGGGGTACCGGAGCCGTAGAGCTTCTGCAGACCGTGGCCGGGGACGAGCTCGGAGCGGGGGCGGCGGGCGAGGATGCTGCCGACGGCGGCGATGATGTTGACCTGGGTGGCGCCGGACTTCTTGATCAGGGGCCAGAAGCCGGAAGCGCTGAATCGCGGCGTCAGCACCAGCGAAGCGCCGGCAGCGAGGGCGCCGCAGAGCGAGTAGAAGATGGCGTTGATGTGGAAGAGGGGCAGGATGCAGAGCAGGCGGTCGGTAGGCTGGAGGCGGAGGCGCTCGACGAATCCCTCACCGGTGAGGACGAGGGCGCGCTGGGAGTGCATCGCGCCCTTGGGGAAACCGGTGGTCCCGGAGGTGTAGACGATGAGGCAGGTGTCTTCGGCGGTGATGTCCGCGGGTAGAGGCGTCTCAGGCGCAGCGGCGGCGAGGTCGCGGAGGTTGGGCAGGCCCTCGGCGGCGCCATCGAGGAGCATCAACCAGGGGACGGGGGCGACTTCGCGGGCGGCGGCGCGGGCGACCTTGAGGGTTGCAGGGGTACAGGCTACCGCGCTGACGCCGGCGTGCTTGAGGACGTAGGCGGCTTCGCCGGCGGTGAAGTCCGGGTTTACTGGCACCATGATCGCGCCGATGCGGGCGATGGCTGTGAAGAGCGCGACGAAGAGGTCGCTGTTGGTGGACATGATGGCGACGCGGTCGCCTTTGCCGATGCCGCGGGAGACCAGCATCCGGGAGGCGGAAATCGAGAAGTCCTGCAGCTCGCCCCAGGTCCAGGCCACGTCCTCGAAGAGCAGGAAGGGCCGCGATTGGTCCGTCCTGGCGCGAGAAGCCAGAACGCCGGCGATTGTGCCGTCGTGGGACTCGTAGAGTTGCAGGGTTTCGAGGGGCGTGAGCATCGCCCGTAGCTTATTTCAGATGCGGCGGGATGGCGAGGGGCGCACCTATACTCAGCGCATGGCATACGTCGACATCGATTCGGCGGCGGTCTGGTACGAGGACACGGGCGGCGAGGGGCCGGTCGTGGTGCTGATGCACGGCGCGGCCGGCAGCAGCGAGTGCTGGGTCGAACAGCTGCCGGCGTTGAAAGCCGCGGGGTGGCGCTGCATTACCTATGACCTGCGCGGCTTCGGCAAGACGAAGCCGGCGCCCAGCGCGGACGCGGCGGGGTCGATGGCGGGTGATCTTGAGCAACTCCAGGAGGCGCTGGGGCTGCCGCCGTTCTTCCTGGTGGCGCAGGCCTACGGCGGCTTCGGGGCGCTGGAGTTCGCTCTCGACAATCCCGATGCGATGCGAGCGCTCGTCGTTTCGACCAGCTTTGGCGGCCTGACGGACCCGGAGTTCACCGCGCTACGGGCGCAATACGTGCCGCCGGAGATCGCGCTGCTGCCGGTCGAGGAGCGGGAGCTGGGCGCCACGTATCTGCGCTCGAACCCCGAGGGCGTGGCGCGATTCTTGGCGATGGAGGCGGGCAGCTACCGGGCCGACGGAGCGCGACAGGCGCTGCGGCAGCCGCTGACCCTATCGCGGTTGGAGGGGATGCGCGTACCGGCGCTGTTGATCGCCGCCGATGAGGACGTGCTGGCGCCGCCGCCGGTAATGCGGGCGCTGGCGAAGCGGATGCCGGGCAGCCGCTTCGAGGTGATCGAGAGCGCGGGACACTGCGCTTACTGGGAGCAGCCGGAGGTGTGGAACCGGTTGGTGATCGATTTCCTGTGGGAGTACATCTAGCAGGTAGGGAGTGAGGATTCGGGTCGGGAGTGTTACACCCTCACCCTACCCTCTCCCTCCGAGGGAGAGGGAACACGTGGTTCCGCTGTATGGAGCGGGGTTTGCACAGACGGGGCGTCAAAGGTTGCCACGCCTCGCCTGTCGGCGATGGCTCGCAACGACAGATGGCGCTGGAAATATGGTGGCACTTTGCCCGTTTGCCCGTTTGCCCGTTTGCCCCGTTTGCCCGTATGCCAGGGGGTGGTGGGAGGGGTGGGGCCTCAGGGCAGGGGAGGGGTGGGGCCCTCCGGGCAGGGGAGGGGTGGGGCCCTCCGGGGCCGGCACCTCGAGGGCGTTGAGGACGCAGCCAATAGCGCAGTAGTAGCCGATGGCAGCCGTCAGTTCCGCCGTGCCCTTGTCGCCGAGGATGGCGTGGACGGCGGCGAAGGTGTCGTCCGTGACGTGGTGGGTGGCGACCAGCTCGCGGGCGTAGCGGATGACGGCCTGCTCGTCCGAGGGCAGGGAGTCAAGCGAGGCGCGGTCGCGGATCACGGCCATCGTGGCGGGGCTGACGCCGGCCTCGGGGGCGGAGACGCTGTGCATCGCCCACTCGTAGGCGCACTCGTACTCACGCACGACCGTGGTGGCGGCGGCCTCGCGCAGGTGGGAGGGGAGAGACGACTCGAAGCGGACGAAGGCGCCGTACTCGGCGACGCGGCGCGCGACCTCCGGGCTGTACATCAGCACCGTGAAGGGCCCGCGCACGGCGCCGCGGCTGGCGACGATCGAGTCAAAGATCGGGTAGGTGTCGGGGGAGACGGCGTCGCGGGAGGTGATCTGGGGGATGCGTGACATAGGAGGCTCCTTCGCGATGAGGACGTGTCGATGAGCAGACTTATAGCATGCCTAGCGTGCTTGCAGCCTCTCCTTGAACCAAGCGTACAGCCACCTATCCCTCGATTCTCTCAGGAAGGATAATTATGACGTGACGAACCCATCCATGATGGCCACAGCAGGTGAGACGTTGCTAGTCCACTCGCGGGGGCAGGACTGGCTCGCGTCTTGGCACCCGACTCACCTGCCGGCACCGGATGGCATCCGTCACGGCTCCGCGGGCGTTTGCATCACTGACGATGGAAAGATCATCCTAGTATCTAATAAGAATGAGAAGGACTGGGATTTGCCAGCGGGTCGGCCAGAGAGCAATGAGGACTGGCGCGCCACGCTCGAACGTGAGGTTTGGGAGGAAGCTTGCGCCACAGTCATCGATGCCACACTTCTTGGCTATGACCGCGGCGAATGTGTCAAAGGGCCGCAATTGGGCTTGGTGCTTGTGAGATCGGTCTGGCGAGCGACGGTAACGGTAGACGTTAATGTCTGGGAGCCTCAGTACGAGATGACGGGCCGGGTCTTTCTACCGCCCGCCGACGCGCTGTCGAAGATGGGACTCGATAATCCCTTTCGTCCGTTCCGCCTCCGCGCCTTCCACGAGGCCGGCCTGATCTAGCCCTTCTCCGTTCGAGTCAAAATGTTACGCTTCTGACCACAATATCTGGTAGCGGGCCTATTGACAGGCTCCAGATGTAGCGGCATACTCCGCTTGCTCTGGTGCTCCGGCGATGAGTCGGGGCTGAAAAGGGAACCCGGTGTGAATCCGGGACTGCCTACCCCGCATCTGTAAGCGAGAACGACCTTCGCCAATAGCACTGGTCTCCGGACTGGGAAGCGGCGGACAGTAGGAAACCGGCAGCAGCCGGCAAGCTCGCGAGTCAGAACACCTGCCAGCGCCTGCCATCGGAGAGACAACCGGTGGTAGCTCGACCCTGGAGGCCTCGGGGAGGGCCGGCCGGTGGGTTACGAGCGTCATCCCAGTGAGGGGTGACGTCTTCATCTTCCGACCACTCGCCTCGGCGCCTAAAGTCCCCGCTAAAGGAGCGAGCGATGGCGAGTGAAACCTCTATTTCCCGATTCGAAGCCGGACGCGACGACGCCGGCGACTACCCGCAGACGGCGATGCGGGTCACGAAACGCAACGGCAGCAGCGAGCCTGTCGACGTGAACAAGATCGTGCGCGCCGTGGGCCGCAGCTGCGCCGGGCTGAACGATGTCGACCCGCTGCGAGTGGCGACCAAGACGATCAGCGGCCTCTACGACGGCGCGACGACGCGGGAGCTGGACCGGCTCTCGATCCAGACGGCGGCGGGGCTGATCTACGAGGAGCCTCAGTACGCCAGGGCGGCGGCGCGGTTATTAGCTACATATATCGAGAAAGAGGTCCATAACCAGGAGATCTACTCCTTCTCGCAGTCGATTGCCTGCGGACGCGGCGTCGGGCTGATCAACGACCGGCTGGGCAGCTTCGTGGCCGACAACGCCCGCAAGCTCAACGACGCGATCGAGCCGGAGCTGGACCGGGAGTTCGAGTACTTCGGGCTGAGGACGCTGTACGACCGTTACCTGCTGAAGCACCCTCAGACGCGACTGGCGATCGAAACGCCGCAGCAGTTCTTCATGCGCATTGCCTGCGCGCTGTCAGAGACGGTGCCGGAGGCGCTGGAGCTGTACAGACTGTTCTCGTCGCTGGAATACATACCCAGCTCGCCGACCCTGTTCAACGCCGGTACCCGCTACGAGCAGCTATCGAGCTGCTTCCTGCTGGACTCGCCGGAGGACACGCTGGAGAGCATCTACCAGCTCTACACGGACATTGCCCTGCTCTCGAAGTTCTCCGGCGGCATCGGCGTGGCCTACCACAGGGTGCGGTCGCGGGGGTCGCTGATCGCCGGGACGAACGGCTACTCGGACGGCATCGTGCCGTGGCTGAAGACGCTGGACGCGTCGGTGGCGGCGGTGAACCAGGGAGGCAAGCGCAAGGGCGCCTGCTGCGTCTACCTGGAGCCCTGGCACGCCGACGTGGAGGAGTTCCTGGAGCTGCGCGAGAACACCGGCGACGAGGCACGGCGGACGCACAACCTCAACCTGGCGCTGTGGGCGCCTGACCTGTTCATGCGTCGCGTCGAGGCGGACGGGTCATGGAGCCTCTTCGATCCCAAGGCCGTGCCGGGCTTCACGGACCTTTACGGCCCGGAGTTCGAGGCAGCTTACGAGGAGGCGGAGGCGGCTGGACTGGCAACACAGACGTTGCCGGCGCGAGAGCTCTACGCGCGGATGATGCGGACTCTGGCGCAGACCGGCAACGGCTGGATGACCTTCAAGGACCGCTCCAACCTGACCAGCAACCAGACAGCGCTGCCGGGCCGGGTGGTGCACAACTCTAACCTCTGCACCGAGATCATCGAGGTGACTTCCGAGGGTGAGACCGCGGTCTGCAACCTGGGATCGATCAACCTGGCGCGTCACACCTTCGCGGACGAGGACGGCCGCATCCACTTCGACTTCGACAAGCTGGCGAAGACGGTGCGGACGGCGGTTCGGCAGCTCGACCGCGTCATCGACCTGACTTACTACCCGATCCCGTCGACGGCCACCTCGAACAGCAAGTGGCGCCCGGTGGGCCTGGGACTGATGGGACTGCAGGACGTCTTCTTCCAGATGCGCCTGCCCTTCGACGCGGCTGAGTCGCGTGGGCTGTCGCAGCGCATCTCGGAGGAGGTCTACTTCCAGGCGCTGACGGCATCCTGCGAACTGGCGGAGGAGCGGGGGGCGCACTCTGCCTTCGCGGAGACGCGGGCGGCGCGGGGCGAGCTTCAGTTCGATGCCTGGGAGGCGAAGCCGGAAGACGCGTCGCGCTGGGGCGCGCTGCGAGAGCGCATCCGCCATACCGGACTGCGCAACTCGCTGCTGATCGCGATCGCCCCGACGGCGACTATCGCTTCGATAACGGGCGCTTACGAGTGCATCGAGCCCCAGGTCTCCAACCTGTTCAAGCGCGAGACGCTCTCGGGTGACTTCATCCAGGTCAACCACTACCTGGTCGCGGAGATGAAGCGGCTGGGGTTGTGGACGGAGGCCATGCGGTCGCGGCTGAAGCTGTCAGAGGGTTCCGTACAAGGCATCGGGGAGCTACCGGAGGATGTGCGGGCGATCTTCCGCACCGCCTGGGAGCTGCCGATGGCCTCGCTGATCGACATGGCGGCGGACCGCGGCGCCTATATCGACCAGAGCCAGTCGCTGAACCTGTTCGCGGAGAGCCCGAACATCGGCCAGCTGTCCTCGATGTACTTCTACGCCTGGAAGAAGGGGCTCAAAACGACGTACTATTTGCGATCGCGGCCGGCGACCTCAATCGCCAAGGCAACGGTATCGACGGAAGCGGACGAGATCGTGCCGCTGGTTGCGGCGCCGGTCTATTCGGACGCCGACGCGATCGCCTGCTCGCTCGAGAATCCAGAGACCTGTGAGGCATGCCAGTGACGACCCAACCTCCCTTCCACGCCCCCAGGCATACGGGCATACAAGCATCCGGGCAGGATCAACCTCCCTTCCCTACCACCCCCGGACAAACTGGCAAGCTGGCAAACGGGCAGGAGATACCGGCGCATCTGAACGCGGCTTCAAGGAATCAAGTCAGCCGGCCGGCGCGACTGCTGGACCCCGGCCTCTGCCTGACGCTGCGGCCGATGAGCTACCCGGTCTTCTTTGAGATGTACCGGTCGGCGATCAAGAACACTTGGACCGTCGAGGAGGTGGACTTCTCGACCGATGTGGGCGACCTGCGCCAGAAGATGACGGATGCGGAGCGGCACCTGGTGCACCGGCTGGTCGCCTTCTTCGCCACCGGAGATTCGATTGTCTCGAACAACCTGGTGCTGAACCTCTACAAGCACATCAACGCGCCGGAAGCGCGGATGTACCTCTCGCGGCAGCTCTACGAAGAGGCGCTGCACATCCAGTTCTATCTGACGCTGCTCGACACCTACGTCCCCGACCCGGAGGAGCGATTCCGGGCTTTCGCGGCGATCGAGAACATCCCCTCGATCCAGCGCAAAGCGGACTTCTGCCTGCGCTGGTTGGACTCGACCTACAGACTGGAGCAGCTGAACACGCGCGAGGAGCGGCGGCAGTTCCTGCTCAACCTGATCTGCTTCGCTGCCTGCACCGAGGGTCTGTTCTTCTTTGCTGCCTTCGCTTATGTCTACTTTCTGCGGTCGCGGGGGCTGCTGCACGGCCTCGCGGGTGGCACGAATTGGGTGTTCAGGGACGAGAGCTGCCACATGGTCTTCGCCTTCGAAGTGATCAAGACAGTTCAGCAGGAAGAGCCGGAGCTGTTCGATGAGGAGATGCGCCAGGCCATCTACGACATGATGGAGGACGCCATCGTCTGCGAGACGGCGTTCGCGGAGGACTTGCTGGGTGGCGGTGTCGCCGGGCTTTCCCCGGCCTCAATGCGGCAGTACCTGGAGTTCTGCGCCGACCAGCGCCTGACTACGCTGGGGCTGGCGCGGCGATACGGCGCGCGTAATCCGTTCGCGTTCATGGACCTGCAGGACGTGCCGGAGTTGGCCAACTTCTTCGAGCGGCGGGTCTCGGCCTATCAGGTTGGGGTGACGGGCGAAGTGCGGCTGGACATGTCGTTCTAGGGCAAGCACCGCTCATTAATCTCGGTGGACAATCAGCGAACGGGCGGTCAAAGGTTGCCACGCCTCGGCTGACGCCGATGGCTCGCAACGACAGGGGGAAGTCTAGATTGACGGGCTCAATGGCGGGATTTGCCTTGACATTATTCTCGCGGAGTTTATGATCGCCCCCGTAGAACACGGGAGCCCCAAGCGGGGTATAGCGATGGAGGTCATGATGCCTTTTACGAACTCGTACAACTTCCCCTTTGGAGGCGATCAGCCCACCATTGGCGGCGTCTATGGCATTACGGATCACGGCGGTGACATGATTTTCATCGGCCAGACGGACAACCTGGAAGAGGAAATCAAGAAGCACAAGGCCAACACCGGCCACAAGATCCACGAGCTTGGCCCGAACAAGGTCATCTTCGAGGCGATCAAGGACGAGGCCGCCCGCAGCAGCCGCGCCCAGCTGCTGATCACGGAGTTCGAGCCGAAGGCGAACGGGTAAGCAAGCCAACCACAAAGAGAAGCGACAGGGCCATAACCGGCCCTGTCGCTTCTCTTTGCCCGTGAAGATGCCTACTCGAGGCTGGGCATGCGTCCGGTCATCTCCAGCTTGTTCTGGTCGACAATCTCCTTCGAGACCACGACTTTGCCCGTAAAGGACATCGGGTCCTGGGCCATGAAGGCGATGGCGCGGCCGCTGGTCTCGGGCGTGTTGGCGTCGGAGTAGTCAACCCCGGGGACAGGCGTGACGAGGTTGCGCTCGACAACCGTGCGCCCGGGATCGACGGCGACAATCGCGACCTTATGGAGCAGCAGCTCGCCGGCTACACCGGTCACCCAGCGGTTCATCGCCGCCTTGGTGATGCCGTAGCCAACGTAGGTGCGTCCGGCTGAGAGCTTGAAGTCTGCCTTGGGCGGTGCAGGCAGGTTGGCGCCGCCGGACGTGATGTTGAAGACGGCGCCGCCACCCTGGGCCTCCATAATTGGCGCCACAAGCAGCGTCAGGAAGTAGGGCGCGCGCAGGTTGGTCTGGTAGTAGGCATCGATGTTGTCCGGGGTGCTGCCCCAGTAGTCGCCGCCGCCGAATCCCATGCGGGCAGCGTTGTTAACCAGAATGTCGACGCGGCCAAGCTCGCGCTGGATCTGGTCGATAGCGGCGCGACACTGGTCATCATTGGTGACGTCCAGCTTGACGGCGATGGCCTTGCGGCCGAGGGCCTGAATTTCGGCGGCTGTCTTGTTGATCGAACCCAGGGGATTGGCGGCAGCATCGTCGCTGCGCGCGCAGACGGCGATGTCGGCGCCGGCCTCGGCCAGACAGACAGCAATGCCCTTGCCGATGCCGCGCGAGCTTCCGGTAACGATTGCAACTTTGCCCTCAAGCGGTAGTGCCATAAGAGGTCTCCTTTTTCCCTTCTCAACGCTTCGATGCGCCTTGTTGGCGAGATGTCCGCGGCGATCTTAATCGCGGCGGGGACGCCCGTCCAGACGCGAAAGCTAAAGGTGCGCCCGGCGACGAGTTTGCACCGCTCCCAGGAAGATGCGGAAACTCTATTCCGCAAACCGCGCCAAACCGCGCTCCTTTGAGCTAAGATATGGCCGAATCTTATTAGCTCATAGAGGGGGTATCGTGTCTTACTGGGACTCTTACCGGAACAGGCGGATTACGCGGCGGCGAGCTCTGGCGGGCGTTGGCGCCGGCGTCGGCGCTGCGGCTCTACTGGCTGCTTGCGGCGGTGGCGACGAGGGTGGCAGCGACTCCACCAGCTTGCTCGGCGTCGTGAAGGACAGCACGCCCAAGGCGACGCCTGGCGGCACTTGGAAGTCGTTCGTCTCCTCGGACTCGCCGGGATTCGACCCTCTCACTCAGGCCGCCTCCACCGTACCGGCGATCTCCAATTACTCCCTGAGCCGCCTGCTGAAGTACGAGCTCGGGACGCAGGAAAACAGGCCGACGGGCGAGGTCGAAGGCGACGCGGCCACGAGCTGGGAGGTTGCCGGCGACGGGCTATCGGTCACGTTCAAGCTACGCCCCGGGATGAAGTTCGATCCTCGGCCGCCGACCAATGGCAAGAACCTGACCGCGGCCGATGTCATGTACAGCTGGAGTCAGTATTCAACCCTCGCCGGCACCCGCGGTGTGTTGGCGAACGAAGCCAATCCAACGGCGCCGATAATTTCGATGACGGCGCCGGATCAGCAAACAATCGTCGCGAAACTGAAGTTCCCCTACTCGCCCTTGCTGCCGATGCTGGGCTATCACTGGTACCTGGTGATCCAGCCCACGGAGGCTGAAGACAAGTTCAACGCCAAGCAGGATATGCGCGGCAGCGGTCCCTGGCTGCTGGAAAAGTACTCTCCCAGCGCTGAGTACCAGTTCGTCAAGCACCCCAACTATTACGTCAAGGATCGGCCGTTCCTGGACGGCATCAGCCGGCCGATCATCACCGAGTACGCGACCGGCCTGTCTCAGTTCGAAGCCGGCAACATCTGGGAGTTCGATGTCGACCAGTTCGATATGATCGACGTCAAGAAGCGCAATCCGCAGATGGAGCTTCTGTCTGCCGGCGCCTTCTCCCGCAACCCGCCGCAAGTCGTCGTCTACGGCTGGAAGCCCGACTCGCCATTCCGCGACCAGCGGGTGAGACAGGCCATCTCGATGATGCTCGACCGTGATGCGATGATCGAGTTGAACTTCGCGCCGTCGGTCTTCCGGGACCAGGGCTTCGACGTGGAGACGCGCTGGGCGACCCACATCTCGGCCGGCGAGGAGGGACGCTGGATCGACCCTCAGCGCAACCAGAAAGAGCTGGGTGAAGGCGCCAAGTTCTTCCAGTACGACATCGCCGAGGCGAAAAAGCTCATGAGCGCCGCCTCGCAGGCGAACCTGACATCGGACTTCAGCTACTTCGCAACCAACCGCTACAGCAGCGCCTGGCCAAAGCAGGGCGAAGTCCTGATGGACATGCTGAGCCAGGGCGGCATCACGATTAAGCCGAACGTCGTTGACTATGACGTGGAGTACAACCCGAAGTACCTCAACGGCAAGGCGAACTTCGATGGCCTGGCGATGCTGCCTTCCTCGGCCGGTCCGGACATCGACACCCACTTCGCGGCGAAGTACACGAAGGACGGGCGCGCGACCTACATCGCCGAGACTCTTCCCACCGCGATCAACGATCTCCTTGAGGCGCAGCGCCGGGAGTTCGACTCCGCCAAGCGTAACGAGTTGATCAAGGAGATCCAGCGCAAGATGGCCGTCCACATGCCGGCGGCGCCCGTCGGCGGACTCTCCATGGACTTCGCGATCCAGTGGCCGTACCTGGGCAACCGGGGCTGGTTCGTCCAGTACGCCGGCGCCACCGCGGCCGAGCTTTACCCACACCTCTGGCTCGATAAGTCAAAGCTACCATCCTAGCGGAGGACCAAGTCACGAAGGAAAGGACCAACAAATGCTGAGCGAACGCGATACAGAGCTTCTTTGCCGGGTTAGCGCCGGCACGGCTATGGGCGAAGTGCTGCGGCGCTTCTGGCAGCCGGTGCTCCTCTCGGAAGAGGTGCCATCGGCGGATGGCCCGCCGGTAGCGATCCGGATCATGGGTGAGGACCTTCTCGCCTTCCGCGACACGAACGGCAAGGTCGGGTTGATCTCAGCCTACTGCGCCCATCGCCACGCCCACCTCTTCTGGGGGCGCAATGAGGAGTGCGGTCTGCGCTGCACCTACCATGGCTGGAAGTACGACGTAACCGGCCAGTGCGTGGACATGCCTAATGAGCCCCTGGAGGCCGCCTTCAAGGAGAAGATCAAGATCGCGGCCTACCCGACGAAAGAAGCGGGTGGTTGCGTTTGGGCCTATATGGGCCCGCCGGAGAAAGAGCCGCCGGAGCTGCCCTACCTGGAGTGGACGCGCATTCCTACCGAGAACGTCCTGGTCACCAAGCGACTTCAGCAGAACAACTGGGCTCAGGCCGTCGAAGGCGGCATTGACTCCAGCCATATCTCCTACCTGCACAACAACAACATTAAGCAGCAGAACCTCTCGACGGGCGACAAGGCGCCGATGACGCTGCTGCAGGAGCGCGACTACGGCTTCATTGAGGCGGCGCGCCGGGTGACGGCCGAGGGCAAGCACTACTGGCGCATCCGGCCTTTTATGGTGCCGGGGACGATTATGATCCCGAGCAACGACGCACCGGACCGCAGCATCAGCGGCCACGTCTGGGTGCCGGTGGACGACCACCACGTCTGGGTTTACACCATTACCTGGAACGCGACGCGTGCTCTAGGCAACGAAGAGATCGCAACGCTGCTGGCCGGCTACGGCATCCACTCTTCGGTGGAGAAGCACGAGCGCCGCTGGGACCTGAAGATCTCGAACTCCTATCGCCCGGTGCGCAACATCGAGAACGATTACCTGATCGACCGCCCGCTGCAGAAGGACACTAGCTTCACCGGCATCCAGGGGACAAGCGAGCAGGACTGCTCGATCCAGGAGAGCATGGGCGCCCTATCGCCGCGCTGGGAAGAGCACCTGGGGACGGCGGACAAGGGTATCATCGAGTTTCGCAAGACGCTGCTGCAGATGGCGCGCGACATGCTGGAAGGCAAGGAGCCGGTGCAGCCGCACAACCCGCAGGCTTACCGGGTGCGATCCACCGCCTTCGTGGTTGACCCCCAGGTCGACTGGAAGGAAGTGTCGGAAGAGCACATGAAGGCTCTCGTTTAGCGAAAATTTGCAGGCCCCGGCGCCGATAACTACGTTCGTTCAGGAGGAGGAAACATGGCGAAGCAGCAGTACATCGAGCCGGTGGGCGAAGAGCGGGCCGGCTGGCATAAGGACGGTGAGAGTAAGGAGAAAAGCTATACCGTCCGGATGACCACGGCCTGGGAGCGCTTCCTGAAAGAAGAGAACCTGCCGATCTTCAAGGGCATCGGTATCAAGGACTCGCGCGACCTACCGCGCGGTGACTGGCCGCGTGTTGGTGGCAAGGGTACTTACATCCAGCTCCTCGGCACGAACAACGACACCGGTATGTTCGTGGTGGAGGTGCCGGCTCGTGGCGCCCTGAACCCCCAGCGCCACCTCTTCGAGGAGCGCTACATCGTCCTCGATGGCCGCGGCAGTGTCGAAGTCTGGAAGGAAGGGGCGTCTGCCAAGACCTCCTTCGAGTGGCAGCAGTGGAGCGTCTTTGGCGTGCCTCTGAACGCCAACTTCCGGATCATCAACACGGCTTCGAGTCCGGCACTCCTCCTGGCCGTGAACTCGGCGCCGCGGATGATCAACACCTTCCAGAACAAGTCCTTCATCTTCGACAACTACTTCAACTTCGAGGACCGTTTCGGCGGCAACCTGGAGGATTTCTGGAAGCCGGGTGAGGACTTCGAGCCCCAGCCGGTGCGCGGCCGGGCGCAGATCACGACCAACGTCATCCCGGACGCCTCCACCACCTACCTGCCCCTGGACAACAACCGTGGCCCCGGCTTCCGCTGGGTGGCGCCGAACATGGTCGGCAACACGATGATCCAGGGCTGGATCGGCGAGTACCCCAGCGGGCGCTACGCCAAGGCCCACAACCACGCTGCCGGCGCCGTCCTGGTCTGTATGCGCGGCAAAGGCTACAGCTTCACCTGGCCGAAGGAAGAGGGTGGCCTCACCCCCTGGGAAAACGGCAAGGGTGACCTAGTGAGGATGCAGGAATACTGGCCCGGCGGCATGATCAGCGCCGCTCCCGGCCCGGCCAACTGGTTCCACCAGCACTTTGCCTTCGGTAAGGACCCGTTCCGCATCTTCAACTACACCGGCAACATGCCCGGTAACCCGGCCTCCGGCGGTGGTGGTGGCGGCTTCGTCGAAGAGGGTCAGTTGATCCGTCAGCATGCCGAAATCACCGACGGCGGCAACGCCATCCCCTATCACATGGAGGACCCCTACATCCGCAAATTCTTCGAGCAGAAGCTGGCGGACGAGGGCGCGTCTCTGAACATGCCGGAAGAGGTCTACACGGCCCAGGGCGCTAATATCACGATCATGGCCGACTAACGCACCCAGTCCGGGACTTAGCTCTTAGAGAGGAGACGCCGCAGGGCGCCTCCTCTCTTTTTCGTTCCGATTTGCCCTGAACCATTGCCGGGGCGATCCGAAGGCCTTCCCCTCTGATAGACTCAGCCTGTCTGACGATTCGTAACATGAATCGTAACGGACGCTTTGAGTCGTAAAGGAAATAGAAGCAACGGGAGAGGGAGAGATCGATGGAGAACAGCTACTGGTCTCGTTTCGCGCGCAGCCGGCTCTCGCGACGGCGCATGCTTGCTGCCACTGGAGCCGCCGGCCTCGGCGCGGCGCTTCTGGCTGCCTGCGGTGGCGATGGTGACAGCGGTGGCGGCGGTGACTCGACCGGACTCGTCACCAAGTTTGAAGATGCCTCCAAGGAAGCCAAGCGCGGCGGCATTTACAAGACCCACATAACCGCCGACCCCGGCGGCTGGGACCCCCACTTCAGAGGGTCCTGGTTCGGCACTCTGGGAGCCGTGCTTTACAGCCGCCTCGCCATCGTGGAGCCGGGCATGGGTGAGGGATCGTCCGGCGAAGTCGGCGGCGACCTGGCCGAGGGCTGGGAGTTCTCCGGCGATGGGCTCACCGCCACCTTCAAGCTCCGCCCCAACGCTCACTGGGCCCCCACGGCGCCGGTGAGCGGACGCCTGGTGGACTCCGAGGACGTGGTCGCGAGCTGGGAGCGCTGGCGCACGACCAGCGCCGTACGCTCCAGCCTGGACCACTCGGCCAGCGCCGACGCGCCGATCGAGTCGGTGAGGGCGACCGACAACCGCACGATTGTCATGAAGCTGGCGTTCCCGGCGGTTACCCTACCGGCGCAGATGTCGGCGTCCGTTGGCCAGTCCTATCACATCTTGCCCAAGGAGGCAGCCAGAGGCGGCTACGATCCGCTCAAGGTCTCCATCGGCTCCGGGCCGTACTACGTCACGGACCATGTACCTTCCGCCTACGTCCACGTGAAGCGCAACCCGGGCTACTACGACGCCGACCACCCTTACGCGGATGGCATGGAGTACCCCCTGATCACCGAATACGCCAGCGGCCTCGCCGCTTTCAAGAACGGGCAACTCTACACCTACAGCGTCCGGCCGGAAGAGATCATCACGGTGAAGAACGACGTGCCGGACTTGGCCATGTACACGACGGACGTCTCAATTCCTTCCGCCCACGTCTTCTTCGGCTATCGAAACAACGACAAGGCGATGTTCCGCGACAAGCGGTTGCGACAGGCCTACTCGATGTCGATCGACCGCGACCTCTTCGCCGAGATCTGGTACAACGTGCCCGACTTCACCAGTCAGGGTTTGCCAGTCGATATCGCCTGGAGCTCTGCCGTCCCCGCGACCGAGTACACGGGCTGGTGGATGGACCCGCGCGACAAGAACTTCGGGGCCAATGCGAAGTACTACCAGCACGACATCGCTGAGGCCAAGAAGCTCATGTCGGCAGCGGGATTCACCAACGGCGTCGAATACGTCGCGACCCGCGCCGGCGGCCAGTACGGTCCCGAATACGACCGCCAGATCGACGTGATGGAAGCGATGGCCGCCGACGCCGGCTTCAAGCCAACCGCCAACGTTGTCAACTACAACAACGAGCTTATCCCGCGTTACCAGAACGTCCAGGGTGACTTCGAGGGTATCCTCTGGAGCCTGAGGCCGCAGAGCGCCTCGGACCCCATCGACAAGCTCGCGGAGTGGATGTTCTCCACGGCGGGGAACAACTTCCTCGGCTTCGATCCCGACACTTCCGGTAAGCGCGCCGGTGATCCCTACGTTGATGATCTGATCCGCAAGTCGAAGACCGAGCAGAGCTCGGAGAAGCGCAAGCTGATGATGGTCGACCTGCAGAAGCACCTCGGCGACGCGATGTACATCATCCGTTCGCCCAGCGGCGCTTCCGGGTTCAGCCTGGCCTGGCCGGTGATCCGCAGCTTTGGCTACTTCCAGGGCGACCCGCGTGACACCTCTAACCGCTCCTTCTACTCCTGGGTGGATCCGACGAAGAAACCGCTCGCATCATCCTGAATCGAGCGTTTATAGCCTCAGCGCGACCGCTGATCCAAAATGGCCGGGACGGATGTCCCGGCCATTTGCTTCGGCGTGACTCCGCCCGGCGACCGCGAAGGAGGAGCACACCATCGAGACCGCAACTGTCGTGGGCTCCGGGCCTAACGGGCTGGCGGCTGCCATCGTCCTGGCACAGGCCGGCGTCCGTGTCACCGTCCTCGAAGCTGAAGACACGATCGGGGGCGGCGCGCGGACGCAGGAGCTGACGCTGCCGGGCTTCCTGCACGACGTCTGCTCTGCGATCCACCCGATGGCCGCGGCATCGCCGTTCTTCCGTTCCCTGCCGCTGGCCGAGCACGGCCTTAGTTGGGTACAGCCGGATATTCCTCTAGCACACCCCTTTGATGACGGCAGCGCGTCGACCATCAGGCGATCTCTAGATGAGACGGCGCGCCTGCTTGGAGAAGACGGGCCGAGCTATAAGCGCCTCATGAGCCCGGTGACGGGACACTGGGATGACCTCGCCCCGGCGATCCTCGGGCCGGTGCTGCGGCTGCCACGACATCCTTTGCTGATGGCGCGCTTCGGACTCAACGCCCTGCAGCCGGCGACTCGCCTCGCGGGCACGGTGTTCAAGGAAGCCAGGACGAGAGCGCTCTTCGCGGGAATGGCGGCCCATGCCAACGTGCCACTCGATGGCCTGTTCACGGCCGGAACCGGGATCGTGCTGGGCGGGGCCGCGCATCCCTTCGGTTGGCCGATTGCCGCCGGTGGGTCGCGGAGCATCACCGCGGCGCTGGCAGGCTACTTGCGCTCACTGGGCGGCAAGATTGATACCGGGCGCAAGGTCGAATCGATGAGCGGCCTCAATGCGGGCGCGGTGCTCTTCGACCTGACGCCGCGGCAGGTGCTACGGATTGCCGGGCCGCACCTTAGCCAGGGCTACAGGCGAGCGCTCTCAGGCTACCGCTACGGGGCAGGCGCCTTCAAGGTCGACTACGCACTTTCAGGGCCGATACCGTGGACGGCGGCGGAGTGCCGGAGTGCAGGGACGGTACATCTAGGCGGCAGCATCGAAGAGATCGTCCTGTCGGAGGCGTTGATCGGCAAGGGAGTGACGCCGGAGCGGCCCTTTACCCTGGTGGCGCAGCAGAGCCTCTTTGATTCAACGCGGGCGCCGGACGGCAAGCAGACGGCCTGGGCTTATTGCCACGTCCCCAATGGCTCCAGCGAGGACCTGACCGACCGCATCGAGGCGCAGATCGAGCGGTTCGCGCCGGGCTTCCATGACCTGGTCCTGGCGCGCCACGTGACGTCCGTGGCCGGTCTGGAGGCGTACAACGAGAACTACGTTGGCGGTGACATTGCCGGCGGTTCCGTGGAAGGGCTACAACTGTTCTTCAGGCCGGCGCGACGAGTCTCGCCGTATACGACCTCAGACCGGCGGCTGTACCCATCGATGGAAGAGGCGCGGCGAAATGGCTGACGAGCGGGGCCTCGAATTCGAGGCTGGGATGAACGCCGAGATGCAGCGGTCTATCTGGAGGCGATTGCCAATGGCTTACGGCGGACGCGTTTCACTGAGTGGGGCTAGGTAGAGCTACGCCGCAGCCGGACAGTGGAGCTGAGAGTCTCCGGCTGGTCGACGAGCGGCAGTCGCAGGCGAGCAGTCGTGCCCCGTCCTCGCTCGCTTTCGAGTTGGAGGTTGCCGCCGAGGACGGACATGAGCTCGGTGGCAATCGAGAGGCCGAGGCCGGCGCTGCCGTTGGACCGGGGACGAGCCTTGCCGCCGGTGAAGAAACGGTCGGTAGCGCGTGAAAGCTCATGCTGGGTCATGCCCCGGCCGTTATCACGGACCTCGACGATTGCATCCTGGCTATCGCGCCGAGTAACCACGACCACTTCGCCGCCGGGCTGGGTGTACTTGATGGCGTTATCTAGCAGGATCAGCATCACCTGGCGGCAGCGCTCCGGGTCGGCCATGACAGGCAGAGCTTCACCAAGCTCTGCTCGGAAGCTGATGCCAGCGTTGCGAGTAAGGGCCTCGGCCGGCCGCATGACCGAGCGGGCGACCTCTGAGAGGTTGAGCGGCACAGGATCGACTTGAAGCTGGCGGCGGTCACCATTGGCAAGGAGCAGCAGATTTCCAAGCAGCTTGCTCATATAGCGAGCTTCGGCCTCAATGTCCTGCACGGACTCGCTGGCGGGAATCTGGCGCGCCAGGACGCCGGCGTTGGTGCGTATGACGGTCAAAGGCGTACGCAGCTCGTGAGAGGCATCCGCAACGAACTGGCGCTGCCGCTCGTAGCTCTGCTGGACGGGACGGATGGCCCGGCCGGCGACAACATAGCCGCCCAGGGCGAGGAGCAGGGTACCGGCGGCGCCGCTGACTGCCATGAACAGGATGAGGTTGGTAAGGGCAGCATCAGTATCCTCCATAGACTTGCCGGCCTGGACGAAGCCAATGACCTGGCCGGCGCTATCGAGCAAGGGAAAAGTCTTGGTGCGGAGCTTTGCGTTTGTGAGATGGACCGTGCGCCAATCCTCTCCCTGGCGCAGGGCTCGCTCCATTGAGTCGCGGCCGGCAATAGCGGCGACATCCACGTTGTTGGGGTTAGCGACGATGCGGCCTTCCTGGTCCAACAGGACAATGAACACGTCTTGGGCGCTGAGCCAGCGGTAGCCGGCCACCGTATCGAAGGCTTCAGCGGCGGCGTCCAGCGGTTCCGTCCATTCGCCTTGTCGCAGGCTCGTGGCCGTCGCCGCTTTAGCAGAGTCGCCGCCAGCACGGATGGACCCCTCAATGCGATGGGAGAGGGCGCGTGATTCGAGGATGAAAATCGTGAAGCCCACGGCTATGAGGACAAGGACTGAGGCCACAACGTAAAGGGCCGTGAACTTCCAGCGCAGGGAACGGAACATCAGGCCTTCAGACGGTAACCGACGCCGCGCACTGTCTGGATGAGCGCTTTGTCGAACCCTTTATCGATCTTTGAGCGCAGGTAGTGGATGTAGATATCGACGACGTTGCTAGTGAGGTCGTTCTCCAGCTCCCAGACGTGGTCGAGAATCTGCGAACGCGTCAGGACAAGGCCGCGATGGCGCATAAGCAAATCGAGAAGGACAAACTCCTTGACTGTGAGGTTGATCTCTCTGCCCGACCGGACGGCGCTGTGGGTCGAGGGGTCAAGAATGAGGTCACCGACCTGCATCTTAGCGCCGCCTTCGGCTATGTGGCGGCGACCGAGGGCTCGGAGGCGCGCCAGTAGCTCGGCCAGAGCAAAAGGCTTCGGCAGGTAGTCGTCAGCGCCGGCGTCCAGGCCGTTAACGCGATCCGAGACCCCACCCCGGGCGGTTAGGATAAGGATGGGTGTGCGGACGCCACCTTGACGCAGGCGGCGGCAGACCTCGAGACCGTCGATGCCCGGCAACATCACATCGAGGATGATGAGGTCGAGAGCGGACTCGTAACCGAGGTCGATCGCCTGCTCCCCATCAGAGACGATCTCAACGAGATGCATCTCTTCTTCCAGAGCGCGTTTCAATGCCCTGGCCAGCCGCTCGTCGTCCTCGCAAATGAGGATCTTCATGCGTACAGCCTGCTGACTTGCGTTAGCCGCTGGGTTGGTGGTTCCTTTGAGGACTATTGTTAGGCTCCTTAAATGATCAGCGGCCGCCGGCTTCAAATGAACCGCAGCGCCGGGACGGAGCCCGGAGTAACCGTGATCTTGTTGAGACAAGGTAAGGAAGCAGGGCGGCGTCGATTGCAATCATGAGCTGTGGCGCGACGAGCCGACTTCCTGGGCGGCCTTCTCAGGCCTCACGCCATCGTGTTCAGCCGAGTCTTCCGCTTCAACGAGGGGAGTCGCTTCAATTTCGCCTTCTTCAACCTTATTGCGGACCATGAGCGATGCCAGGACCGCGAGGAGCAGGATGCCCATCACCACACCGAGCGACACCGGCACAGGTACGTGGTACCACTCCGAGATTAGCATCTTTGAGCCGACGAAGAGGAGGATCGCCACCAGGCCCTGGCGCAGGAAGACAAAGTACTGCATGACACCAACCAGGGCGAAGAACAGCGCTCGCATCCCCAGGATTGCAAAGGCGTTAGACGTGTAAACGATGAACGGGTCGCGGGTGATGGCGAAGATTGCCGGGATCGAGTCCACCGCGAAGACCAGGTCGGTTGAGGCCAGGACAAGAAGGCAGACGAAGAACGGCGTGGCGGCGCGGCGGCCATCCACTTTGACGAAGAAGCGCGTGCCGCTGAACGACGGCGAGACGGGCATGACCCGCCGCAGCAGGCGGATGAGGACATTGCGGTCCGGGTGAATCTCAGAGTCGCCTTCAAAGGCAAGGCGAAAGGCCGTGACGATGAGGATGCCGCCGAAGATGAAGACCAGCCAGTGGAACGTATCGAGGAGGGCTGCGCCGGCCACGATGAAGAAGAAGCGCATAATCAGGGCGCCCATGATGCCCCAAGTCAGCGCCTTCGGTTGAATCTCCCTCGGCATGGCGAAGTAGCCAAAGATGACCAGGAAGACAAAGAGGTTATCGACGCCGAGAGACTTCTCGATCACGTACCCGGTGAGGAACTCGAAGCCTTTGTCCTGGCCGAGAAAGATGAAGACACCGGCGTTGAAGAGCAGCGCCATCGAAATCCAGAGCGCGCTCCACTGGAGGGCGCTGCGCACGGACATGATCTCCTGCTTTCGGCTGATCAGTAGCAGGTCAACCGCGAGCAGCACGCCGACAAAGGCCGTAAAGACGCCCCAGAGGGCAAGGGTTTCCAAGCTCAATTAAGGGTCCTAGCCGTGAAGGACGCGCGATAGGCGCCCGGCTTGATTAGCGCGGCCGCCGGCCGAGGCGCCGGTCGTCGCGTGCTCGCTGTCAGGGACGAGGAGCAGGGCGCAGCCGGCCTTGGCGGCGAGGCGTTCTGCCTGGCCAGCGAAGGACGCTGATTCGGTCACCAGCAGCTCGATCTGGTTGGCGTCGAGACGGGAAAGGACGTCGGCTGAGGTGGCATCGAGAAGGATTTCTGAGGTGACCTCCCAGCCCTCAGCGGCGAGGGTGGCAGATGCTTCAGCCGTCGCGGTTTCGGCTGCGGCCACGCGGTCCGCTGTGAGGTTGCGGGCCTCAATGCGGCCGAGGGCGTGGTAGGGCGGATGCAGGCCGGGCGGCGCGCGGAAGCGCTCGGCGTTGGCCCATAGCAAGAGCTTGCGTCCTTCGCCGCCGGCAAACTGTCGCAGTGAGGCGACGAGGCCGGGAAGACGCGCCGGCTGACTGGTGAAGAGGGCTACGTGGCTGAATTCGGGCTGTACGTTGGTCATCAAACCTCTCATCTCAGCCAGTCTCGGGTACAAAAAGAGACCCGCAGCTCGGTGCGCATTGCGACACTGGAACCGCGGGTCTCACCGGCCTGGCCTATAACGCCGGGTAATCGCTTACCGGGATGTCGGCGTCATACAACTCTTACGAGTGGGCTAATCCCCCGAGGGATGGCTATTCAATTACGACGAGGGTATTGGAGGTAGATGAGATTAGACTTGGATACGTCTTGGAGATTCCCAAGAATTACTGCCCCGGACGAAGCTATGGATGTTGCGGCGTGAGAAGGCCGCAGCCGTTGGCTATGCGGCCGCCGGGCTACTGGTCCAGCACGTAGGCAAAGATCAGGGGCGCGACGATGGTCGCGTCGGATTCGATGACAAAGCGCGGCGTATCGACTGAGAGCTTGCCCCAGGTGATCTTCTCGTTGGGGACGGCGCCGCTGTAAGAGCCGTAGGACGTGGTGCTGTCCGATATCTGGCAAAAGTAGCCCCAGAGCGCGCAGTCCTGCTGCAGGTCCTGCTGGATCAACGGAACGACGCAGATCGGAAAGTCACCCGCGATGCCGCCGGCGATTTGGAAGAAGCCAATCGAGTGTTCCTGAGAGTTCGCCTTATACCAGTCGACAAGGTTGCCCATCAGCTCGAGGCCGGACTTCATGCACTGATAGTTGACCTCGCCCCGGATCGCCGCCGCCACGAAGACGTTGCCGAGTGTCGAGTCCTCCCAGCCCGGTACGAAGATCGGTATCTGCTTCTCGTGCGCGGCCAGCACCCAGGAGTCCCTGGGGTCGATCTGGTAGGACTCCTCCAGCAAGCCGGTCTCGATTAGCTGGTAGATGTACTCGTAGGGGAAGAAGCGCTGGCCTGAATCGGACGCCTTGCGCCAGACCTGCAGCATGTGCCGCTCGACGCGGCGCATCGCCTCCTCTTCCGGGATGCAGGTGTCGGTGACGCGGTTGAGGCCGGCATTGAGCAGGTCGAGCTCCTCCTGGTCTGAGAGGTTGCGGTAGTTTGGCACCCGCACATAGTAGTCGTGCGCGACGAGATTGAAGATGTCCTCCTCCAGGTTGGCGCCGGTGCAGCAGATAGCGTGAACCTTGTCCTGCCGGATCATCTCCGCCAGCGAGAGGCCCAGCTCCGCCGTGCTCATCGCGCCGGCGACGGTTGCAAACATCTTGCCGCCCTGTGCTAGATGATCGACATAGGCCTGAGCCGCGTCGATGACGACGGCGGCGTTGAAGTGGCGGTAGTTGTGAGTAAGGAAGTCTTTGATCGTGGCCATCTGTATGCTCCTTCTGGCTGCATACTATCGCGGATGGCCGTTGTGATCAGAGCTTTGTGCGCTTGAAGACCCGCTCCGGCACCGCGCGAATGATCTGCATAATCGGCGCCCAGAACCAGGGCACATAGACAACGTCTTCGCCTTTGAGCATCGCCTCGTAGATCCGCTTGCCCACGGCGTCCGGCTTCGCGAAGAGGGGTCCCTTCTTCACGTGAGCCGTCATTGGCGTATCGACGAAACCGGGCTTGATCGTCACGACGCTGACGCCGCTCTTGCTGAGCCGAGCCCGCAGGCCGCTGGTGAAGGCGCTGACCGCTGCCTTGGCGGAGCCGTAGACGTAGTTGCTGCCACGGCCGCGGTCGCCGGCGACGGAGGAGATGACGGCGATGCAGCCGGATCGTTGCGCCTCCATCCGGTTGCCCAACAGCGTCAGCAGTGACATGTAGCTCAGGGCGTTGGTGTTCATCTCCTTGAGCATCACCTCGACCTTGGCCTGGGACTGCTTCTGGTCCCCCAACGTGCCGTGCGCAATAAGCACCGCGTCGAGTCCTCCCGCCAGTCCAATCGCCTTCTCAACCAGCGCCTCGTGGCCGGAAAGGTCGGCCAGGTCTGCCGTCAGATGCTGGACGTCGCGGGCGCCGCGGACCTTGAGGTCGTCGGCGATGGCGGTGAGGCGGGTGGCATCGCGGCCGATGAGAACGATGTCGGCCCTGTCGGCGGCGAAGTTTTTGGCCACGGCCTGCGCGATAGCGGAGGTGGCTCCGAAGATCAGCAGCTTCACGATGCGGGTCCTTTACTAGCCGGTGACGCGGCGCCAGAAGCTGGAGGAGAAATTCGGATCGATGAAACCGGCGAAGTCACGCCAGCGCGGGAAGCTGGCCTCGAACGTCTTTGGCGACATCCGGGCGTCCTTGGCCGGATACACGGCGCCGCCATGATCTACAACGATTTCGTCGATGCGGTCGAGCAGGCGTAGTGTCTTCTCGCCCTTGAAGGCGAAATCGAGCGCCAGGGTGACGCCGGGCCGCGGAAACGACATCAAGCCGGGCGATTTCACGTCGCCGAAGGTCTTGAGGACGGCCAGGAACGAGCCTTCGCCAGACTTCGCTCCCGTCTCGAGGATGGAGCGTAGGGATTGCAAGGCCGTCTCTCGCGGCAGGACGCACTGGTGCTGGAGGAAGCCGCGCCGCCCGTACATCTTGTTCCAGTCGCCGATCGAGTCGAGCGGATAGAAGAAGGGGTCGTAGGGGATCGTCTTGCGCACACGCTTGAGGAGCTGGGCGTGATAGTGCAGCGCGTTGAAGGCTCGGACGCTGGCGCCGTTGAGCACCCAGTTAGGTAGGTCTATGGGCAGGGAAAGGAGCCGGCGCGGGGTCCCGGTACGCCCCGGGATGCGCGGCTGCCAGGCGTGGTTGCCGCGCATGAACAGCCCGCGACCGACCTGCGCGCCCGCGGCCATGCAGTCGATCCAGGCCATCGTGTACTCGCAGGCGCGGTCGGACTCCTCCGAGACCTCGAAGAACTCAGCCAGCGACCCGAAGCGGATCGACTCCATGTCGACGTAGGGGCCGGAGATGGGACGCAGTTGGACCTCGGCCCAGAGGATCAGCCCCGTCAGCCCCATGCCGCCGATGGTGGCGCGGTAGAGGTCAACGTTCTCGTTCGGGGAGCAGAGATAACGCTGGCCGTCGGAGCGCAGCAACTCGAAGCAGGTCACGTGCCGCCCAAAGGCGCCGGCCACATGATGGTTCTTGCCGTGGATGTCGTTGGCAATGGCGCCGCCGACCGTGACGAACTTGGTGCCCGGCGTAGTCGGCAGGAACCAGCCCCGCGGCACGCCGAGGTCGAGGATCTGGGCCAACGAGACGCCGGATTCGCAGCGTAGCAAGCCAGTCGTGGCGTCGAAAGCGATGAAGCGGTTGAGGCTGGTGGTGTCGAGCAGGACGCCGCCCTCGTTGAGACAGCTATCGCCGTAGCTACGGCCGAGGCCGTGGGGCAGGAGGCTGGGTCCGAGTGCGGCGAGGTCGGGCAGAGGCTGACGCCGGCTCAACTCCGCAACGCCGGCATGCGCAACGCTGGGGTAGCGGCCCCACGATTGGCGATTGGCAGTGAGGAGCTCTGGTGCCGGTGACTGGGCCGGGTTTCGAGTGGCTGCATCCTCCCAGACCGGGGCGCCCTGGCCGGACACGACAGCCACATCTTCGCTGGAGAAGTCAGGACGATTCACGATATGTCTCCGGCAGCCGGTTCAGAAATCAGGTATCAAGGTCGCGCCGGCAGCGTACGACTAAGTAACGGCAGATTAGCCCTGAATCGTGATCGAACGCAATTTGGGCTGAACACCTACGGCGCTGAGCCATTACGTCTACTACTGACAGGGCGACCACGCGGATAAGGCGGTGACGCGATGCAGCGTTGCGCTGACCGGTCGCATGCGCGAGGATGGCAGCGCTTCTACGCACTTCCCGCGCTGCAAAATAGGAGAATGTAATGCCAGACAAGCTCTGCCGCGTGGCCGGCACGCTGAGGCGGGAGGCCAAGTCAGCAGCAGGACTCACCGACAGTGTGCGGTCCTGAGGACGGCGACAAAGCTTGGGAGAGAGGTTCTGCTTTAGGCGGCGGCAAGCCTCCGGCAGGCGTCCTCGCAACGGCGACAGGCATCGGCGCAGATACGGCAATGCTCCATGTGGGCAGCATGCTCTGAGCATTCCTCCGCACACATGCGGCAAGCCTCCACGCAAGCCTGAAGCTGAGCCTGAGAGATGCTCCATACCGTCTCTGTTTGCCGAGACAGGACTTCCCCCGTGGTCTGACAGATAGCGGCGCAGTCCAGGTTGAGCCGGATGCATTTGACCATGCTTGCAACTTGAGGTTCGCCCAGACAGGCGTCAGCACAGGCAATGCAAGCCTGCGCACAATCAAAGCAGGCGTCTATCGCCTCCACGAGCCCGGGCCGTTCACTGCTCTTAGGGTGAGTACGGATCATTTCCTGCGCATAGACCATGGCAATCCTCCGCTCGACGTACTGCGCCAAGCGTCGGCGGGGAGCACTCTCAACCATGTTAGAACGAGGGCTCTGCCCTCTCGACAGTCTGCCAATTGCGTAAGGAGGGAATGGCCCTGCAAGCTGCGGTTTATCGAATCTGACCCATGTCCGTCCAGCCAGAGGCCATGCTCAGAGGCAGGCGCCCTGATGGACAGGGCCAGACCGAGTGCTAGTCAGGCTTTGGAGGAGGAGCCGGTCAAACGGCCGGATATGCCCTCAAGCATGGAGGCGAGGAAAGCCTGATCTTCGGGCCGCGTCGCTAACAGCAAGCGTATGGATTCGGCAGCTCGATCAGTGATGCCCTGGGCTTGTCCGGCATCGAGGCCCCGCTTGACAAGCTCCAGGACATTCGTGCCCAGCGCCTGCCCCAGGACCATGACGGCCGGTAGCTCATCCGCATAGTCTTCCCAAGCGTCATCGGGGACATCTACGTAGAGGACCAATGCTAGTCCGCGTTTGCCCTGGCGAATCTCGTCCAAGCGATCTGGTTGCACGCTAATCATCTTACTCTTACGCGAACGTGATTGTCCATGTCCGGCGGCGGGATTGCGTTTCTCACGACTTCTCGTCCTCTTGGCCACTGGAAGTTTTGGGGGGACGAGGCCGCAAGCGGCCTCGTCCGAGGGGAGAGTTGCCAACACCCGCTACTGGTCAGATGTTCGCACTTCTGGTTTAGACACTGAAAACTCCCCTGTCCAGATACCAATGTTTTCACGAAATTATCTTCAGGCAAGCATTCGGCCCAAAGAGAATCCTTCGCGAGTCTGGCTATGCTCGATCCCTTCGGAGCTTCCTTCCCGCGTGGATGAGAATGATATACAGTCCTCCAGGGATCATCGTGACCAGAGACGAGCCAGCCTTCAGGCCACTGCCCTCGTGGACGCTCGTGACGAGCCACGGCCTTGTGCTGCTCTACATCGCGTCCAATCCAAACGCCACCATCCGCGAGATCGCGGCCTCGCTCGAGATAACGGAGCGACGGGTTGCCGACATTATCAAGGACCTCGCGAATGCGGATTACGTCAAAATCCGGCGCTCGGGCCGCCGCAATCACTACACCCTGAATCCGGCAGCCCGGTTTCGTCATCCCTTTCTTTCGGATATCCCCTTCGGCCGATTTGTCAGCTTGTGGCGCCGCGCTCAGGAGCGCTCCAAGAGTGCAGAGCAGATCTGAATCACCAGTCGAGAGTGACTTGCATTTGCGGGGGGCGCGAAGCAGCTTTAGTCGCCCTGTAGGCACGACGTCCGCCTCCGGCAATCGAAGTCTTCGATACTTCGTTCGCTAAGCTGGCCCGCGGCATCACGATTTCCTGCCTCGCCAAAAGGTAATCATCCTCCCTTGGCTCACGTAGTCAGACTCAAACCAGCAGCCTTTTTCATGAAACATCTTCGGCTAGACAGGCCGGTTGACCCAACGTAGCGTCGAATTGATGGGGGACAGGGATGTCCACCATTAGACGCATCTATGAGACGAGGAGGTTTGAATTGAGGGGGAACACAAGCTATTGGGACAAAGTAGCCAGGGCCAGGCTATCGCGAAGGCGGCTGCTGCAGGCGGGCGCTGGAGCCGGAGCCGGGGTGACCGCGCTTAGCCTTATCGGCTGCGGTGGCGGCGGCGATGACGGGGGCATAGAAGGCGACGCCTCGGGCCTGCTCGGCAAGCATGAAGACAGGACAAAGCAGGCCAAGGCTGGCGGCATCTGGCCGGACTTCATGGACGAGGACGTCATCAACCTCGACCCGCTTCTCAACAACGCAACACCCACATTTCCTCAGATGACCCCGGTCTACAGCAATCTCCTGAAGGGCGGGATCAGCTCCAAGGAGCGCCCGGGCGCTGAGACGATATCCGGCGATGCAGCCGAATCCTTCGAGGTCTCAGCCGACGCGATGCAGATCACCCTGAAGCTGCGCGCTAACCACAAATTTGACCCGCGCCCGCCGACCAATGGGCGCGCCATGACCTCAGCCGATGTGAAGTGGAGCTGGGATAAATTCGCCGAGTTGGGGCCGTCCGCGCGCGACCTCGCGAACTCCCGCAGTGAAGTCTCGCCCATCACGACCGTCGAGACGCCAGACGACCGGACCGTCGTGATGAAGTTTGCCTTCCCTTACTCGCCGATCATTGAGCTGCTGTCCTCTCATCAGCATTTCTACGTCATGCCCAGAGACGATAACTTCAACTTCCAGGGCGACATGCGGGGCTCGGGTCCGTATTTCCTGGAAAGCTTCCGTCCCAGTCAGGGCATCACGTACAACAAGAACCCCGACTGGTACGGCAATCCGGAGCCTTACCTCGACAAGATCGAACGCACCCTGATCTCCGATTACTCGAGCGGGCTTGCCCAGTTCAAGGCGAAAAATCTCTGGGCTTTTACCGTCCGCCCGGACGACATCCTTGCAACCAAGCGAGACCAGCCAGAGATGCTGATGCTTGCCGAACGCGAGTACGCCACGGGAGTTAGCTACACCAACTTCTCCAAGCGGCCAGACTCCATCTTCGTTGATGAACGCGTCCGCCGCGCCGTCGCGATGATGCTCGACCGTGAGCTCCTGACAGAGACCTTCCAGGGTCTCGAGCTGTTCAGGTCTGCCGGCCTCCCGACCAACTATCGGCTGAATAGCCACATTCCGGCCGGCTACGCCGAGTGGGTCGACCCGCGCGGAGACGGCCTCGGCGAAGGAGCCAAATACTTCGAGCACAACCCTGCCGAGGCGAAGAAGCTCGTGGAGGCCGCAGGTTTGCAGACTCCGGTGAAGGAAACCTACGGCTGCTGGAGTGACCGCGCCTTCGACATCGTCAAGGAGCACGAGGTCACGGCAGCGATGATCAACAACGGCGGCATTTTCGACCTGGAGTGGCGCCCGCTTCTCTACACCACGTCATGGCGTCAGGAGGACGATAGCGGCGGCGAAGCCTACACCGGCCTGCTGGCCTCGCGACTGGCTGGATTCAGCGTGGACGTTTATGTCACACAGAAGTACACGCCAGAAGGCCGCAGCAAGGTCTCCAACGGCCCGGTGCCAGGCATAACTGACCTGGTTATCAAGCAACGCCAGGAGACGGACAGCAAGAAGCGGAATGCAATCCTCAAGGAGCTACAGCAGAACGCCGCCATGAGCTGGCCGGACCTACCTCACCCATCCGGCAACTTCCCCGGCTACAGCCTGCGCTGGCCCTGGCTGGCCAACCACGGGATGTTCATCACCAACAACGTCAGCGCCCGTGTATTCACACGCTACTGGTACGACGAGAGCAAGCGCACCTCGTAGTCTCGGCTCCAGAGTAGTCGAGGGATCGAGGGCCATGAGGAGGAGACGATGAAGACGGCGCACGACACCCCATCCTGGTTGCCGTCCTACGCAGGCAGAAGGCTGACGGCGGCGATTTATCGGCACGACCGCGGCAGGCGGCATGGGCGCGGCCGCCCTCATTGCTTGCGGCGGCGGCGATGGCTCTGACCAGGGTCTCACAGTGGACCCCAGCTCGGTGCGGGCGCCTGGAGCTGTGGTCTACCAGAAGGACGATTGGAAGCTGGCGGATGAAACCAAGCAGGCAGTCCGCGGCGGCGTCTATCCCGGCTACGTGGCCGATGAGCTAGAGGCTAGCTGGGACCCTTATCTGGCTCAAGCCGGCGTGGTAGAGAACTTCAACGACATTGGCTACGAGTACCTTCTGGACACCAATCGGGGGCCCGGTATTGAGCCTGGCAGCGACGCCTATAAAACGAAGATCGGCGCCCTGGCAGAGAAGTATGAGGTTGCTGATGGCGGCCTGCGGTACACCTTTACCCTCAGGCCTGGCGTCAAGTTTCACCCCATCGACCCGGTGAATGCCCGCGAGATGGATATCGAGGACTGGCGGTCCAGCTATCAGCGCTTCATCGAGGTTGGTAGCAACCGGGCGGGCATGCTTTCAATCGTCGATCGCGTGGAGTACCCCGATGGCCGACACATGGTCATACACATGAAGGAGCCGTACGCGCCCTTTCTCAAGCGTATGGACGAGCAGAACTTCGCCTTCAAAATCGTGCCACGCGAGCTCAATGACGACCCCGAGCTGGTCGCGACCAGGCTGATCGGCACCAACTTCAGGATGGTTGATAAAGTACAGCCGTCCATCGTCCAGGAGTTCAAGAAGTGGGACGGCTATTGGAAGGGCGACCCGTTCATCGATCGCTGGCACTACCCCGTCATTCCCGAGGCTTCCAACGTCTATTCCCAGTTCGTGGCGCAGAACATCATCGGCTACACGCCTACTAATCAGCAGGCGCTGCAGCTGCGTCAGGATGCACCCGACGCCTTGCTGATCGGCCAGGAGATCAATCCATACGACACGCCTAGAGGTGTATGGGGCGCCCATGATCTCGACACCTCGCCCTGGAAGGACCCGCGTGTGCGCATAGCGCTCCATCGGGCGGTCGATCACGAGGGCATCGCGAACTTCCAGGGCAATAAGACCGCCTTCGAGGCCGTCGGCGTGCCTATCGAGGTTGCTTTCACGACTCACGCACCTCGCGAGCCCGAGTATTGGCTGGACCCGCGCAAAGGTGAGCTGGGCGATGCCTCTGAGAACTATCTGCACGATGTGGCCGCGGCGCGCAAGCTTGTGGAGGCCGCCGGCTACCCGGACGGCTTCGAAATCGACGTCTGGTGTCTCATCAACTCGCGTGAGGAGCGCCAGAACCTGATGCTCGACAACTGGAAGCGATTCGAGAACGACACCAAGATTAGAGTGAACCCGGTCTGGAAGGTTCGGGCTGAATACTACGAGAATCTCGTCTACTCGAACACCTTCAAGGGCGTCCAGTGCACTTCCGGCGGCTCCGGCGGCGCAACCGATGTCGACTATGTCATGTTCAACAACTACTACAGCGAGGGCCGCGCTTCTACCTTCCCTGATCCCAAGATCGACGAGATGGTGGAGGCGCAGCGGCGCGAGCTTGACCCGCTGAAGCGCGCCGCCATCGTCAAGGATTGGCAGAAGTTAGTCGCCACGCTGTTTCCGATCCAGCCGACCGCCCACATGTTCGGGACCTGGGACGTCGAGTGGGCCTGGCTGCACAACGGTAACCATCGCCGCGGTGAACGGGGAGCGCTGCCCAGTCATGTTTGGTGGCTAGACAAGAGCATGCCGCGTCGCGATGGCTAGGCGGGCCGGATAGGGCCTACGTCGTGCAGCCAGGCGAGTCTCTGCTCACGCTCGCCAGGTGATTCGTCCGAATTCTCATTAGGAGAGGGATTATGACGACTAGCTCCAAGTCTTGGCTCGCAAGTCACAAGCGAGTCTCACGCCGGCGGTTCCTGGCGGGAACAGCAGCCGGAGCCGGCGCCGCCACCCTGATTGCCTGTGGTGGCGGCAGCAGCGACGGTGGTGGTGGTGCGCAGACAATCAACATTGACCCTAGCGGTGTCCGTAAGGCCGGCAACGTGGTCTACGCGAAGGACAACTGGAAGCTGGCGGACGAGACCAAGGCCGGTGTGCCCGGAGGCATCCTCACGCGGCGCAATGAACAGGACCTCACGGAGTCCATGGACCCCAACTTCGCCACCCAGGGACGCGGCGATAGGTTTACCGACTTCGGCTACGAATACCTGGTCATCCCAAACCGGGGGCCAGGCATTGACCCGAACAGCTCAGAAGGTCAGGAGCTCAGGCCGCACCTGGCCCGCTCTTATGAGGCCTCTAACGGTGGCCTCACTTACACCTTCAAGCTGCGGCCGAACGTAAAGTTCCATCCCATCGAGCCGGTCAACGCCCGAGTCATGGACATCGATGACTGGCGCACCACCTATGAGCGCTATGTCGATGTGAGCGTCAACCGCGCTGCCTTCCTGGAAGTTGTGGACAAGGCGGAGTTCCCGGACGCCACCACAATGGTTTTGAAGCTGAATGAGCCCTACGCGCCCTTCCTGGCGCGGATGTGGGACTACAACTTTGCCTTCAAGATCATCCCCAAGGAACTCAACGCGGACCCGATACTGCTCGGCACCCAGATGATCGGCACCAGCTGGCGCATGGTCGATAAGGTAGCGCCTTCCCTAACGTGGGAGTTCAAGAAGTGGGATGAGTATTGGGCAGGCAAACCGTTCATTGACCGCTGGCACTGGCCCCTCATTACGGAGGACTCCAACGCTTACGCCCAGTTCATAGCCCAGAACGTCATCGGTTTCACGCCTGAAGCCCGCGATGCGCTCCGCCTCCGCGCCGACGCGCCGGAGTCGATCATGATCGCCAACGAGATCGTCAATTGGACGGTCAATCGTGGTAACTTCGGCAAGATCGATGCTGCGACCTCGCCCTGGAAGGACCCTCGTGTCCGCATTGCCCTGCACAAGATCATGCCGTGGGATGCATATCAGGAGCTCCAGAGCAACGTTGTGGCGTTTCGCGCCGCCGGTGTCGAACCTGAGCTCGCCTACACTACGCATCTGCCCTGGAATGAGGCCTACTTCCTCGACCCGCGCAAGAACGAGCTCGGGGAGGCATCCCAGAACTACATGTATGACGTCGCCGAAGCCAAGAAGCTCATGGATGCTGCCGGCTTCCCCGATGGCATCGAGATCGACTACTACGCCCGCACCACCGGCGCCAACGATGAGCTGGCCACGGTCCATCTGGATGAGTGGGCCAAGTCCGGCATCGTCAATGCCAATCGCATAAACGTCACCCCGCAGGTCTACGGCGACAAGGTTGTCGCGACGGCGGAGTTCAAGGGTGTCCAGTATCCGGCCGGATCATCCGGGACCGACGTAGACTACCTGCTCTACCGCAACTACCACAGCAACGGGCCGCCAAATCCCTGGATCGGCGACCTGGCCGATAAGACGCTCGATAGCCTGGTCGTCGCCCAGCGCACTGAGCCTGATTGGAACAAACGGGTAGCGATACTCAAGGACATCCAACGTCACGTCGCAAAGACATTCCCGCTGCTTCCCGGCCCGCACCGCTTCTCAACCTGGACCTTTGAGTGGCCGTGGCTGCATAACGTCAATCAGCCGTTTACCAACCGCTCCTGGCTACAGGATTCGTGGCTGAACTGGCTGGACCCCAACATGCCAAAACGCAACGGCTGACCTAAGTGGCCGTCATCAAGGAGAGGCGTCCGCGAGATTCGCGGGCGCTTCTCCTCTTGGCTGCGCGGAGGGTTGATCCTCACCAAACCAGGTGCGACGGCAGCCTCAACCCTTTGGAAACGGCGTTTCGCCCGTGTTCCATGAAGCAAACTTCGGTGGACAGCGTGAGGTCAGCCTCCTAACGTGGATATAGGCCGAGTCTCCTGGGACACAGGGGAACGGGGGGACCAATCTTTGGGGTGCAGGCCGTTTGTACGGCCGGGGCAGTCTCTTTCAGCCCTAACCCGTCAGCTAACCTCGTAGGCCGCTGGAGGAGAAAGAATGTCTATACTCGCACGGCTCAAGAAGAATCGGGGGGAGGCGCCGCCGACCAACACACCGGATTGCGCTCACTGGGAGCTAGGGCCGCGGTGGGCCAATGCAGCCGACATTGGCAACCGCAGTCTCATCACCTCCTACAGCTGCTCAACCTGTGGCAGGTCGTTCACGCCCGCGGAGGTGGCACAACGGGCTAACTGAGCGACAGCCGCATCCTTCCTTCTCACGACAGTCCCACCTCCCGGGACTGTCGTGACGTTTATGGTGAGCTATGAGGGCTTCGTCCTCGGCGTAACACGAGCACGGCATAGGGAGCCAAATCGCGCTGGTCGTTCATCGGTACGCACAAGTTTGGCTGGCAAGGGCTTAGGGGTAGGGGAGCGACGCTCGGAGCCGGACTGGGATCGGAGTAGCGCGAATAGCTGCAGGCCCTTCTCCAGCGCTGCCAGGCCAGTCGCGTTGTAAGTCGGGCGCCCGCCCGCAATCTCAGGCGCTGGCTGGGAACGCCGACCTTGCGGCCGCCGACAGCGAGGCCGTGAAGACGGCTCCACCTCCAAGATTGTTCTCTGCTTGGAGGTCACCGCCATGCGCCAGAAGGATGCGCTGGGCGATGGTCAAACCGAGACCCGTGCCACCCGTACGGCGGTTGCGTGAGGCTTCACCTCGGTAGAGAGGTGAGAAGAGGTGCGACAGGTCGGCTGGAGGGATGCCGGGACCGGTATCGGCAACCCTGAACCAGGCGCTTTTGCCGTCACGGCCGCAAAGACACCTGCACGGATCCTCCGGCCGGAGTGTAACGCAGCGCGTTATCGAGCAGATTCTCCACGACACGGGCGAGCAGGTGTAGGTCTGCCTCGACTTCGATCGGCGAAGCGCCGGGTTCAAAGACGAGACGCAATTCTTGCGCCTGAGCTTGCGGCTGTGAGCCATCGACCGGTACTTGATCCTGCCGCCTCAGGGCAGCTATTAGGACCGCAGGAACTCCAGCATATCGGCGTTTAGCCGCTCCGCGTGAGTGGCCGGCAGGGCGTGAGGAGCGCCCTCGTAAATCTTCAAGGTCGCGCCCCTTACGAGTTGAGATGACTTCATAGCGGACGCACCGATCGGGACGATCTGGTCATCGTCGCCGTGGATTATCAGCGTCGGTGTGTTCTCGAACTTCTTGAGGTCCTCCGTGAAGTCGGTCTCCGAGAACGCCTTGATGCAGTCGAACGCGTTGGTCAGGCCGGACTGCATGCTCTGCAGCCAGAACGAGTCGATGATGCCCTGCGATACCTTGGCGCCGGGGCGATTGAAGCCGCAGAACGGACCGCTGAAGAAGTCTTTGTAGAACTGGGAGCGATCGGCGAGATGAGCCGCGCGAACCTGGTCCAACGCCTCGATCGGCACGCCGTCGGGGTTTGCGTCCGTCTTGACGATCAGCGGCGGGACTGCCGAGACGAGGATCACCTTCGCCACGCGTCCGACGCCGTGACGTCCCACGTAGCGCGTTACTTCACCGCCGCCCGTGGAATGGCCGATCAAGACCAGGTCTCTGAGGTCCAGGGCCTGGATGAGCGTGGCGAGGTCGTCGGAGTAGGTGTCCATCTCGTTGCCCATCCAGGGCTGAGTCGATCTGCCATGACCGCGGCGGTCATGAGCTATGCAGCGATAGCCCTTGGAGGCGAAGAACTGCATCTGGCCTTCCCAGCTATCGGAATTGAGCGGCCAACCGTGGCTGAACACGATCGGCTGACCTACTCCCCAGTCCTTGAAGTAAATCTGCGTACCATCCTGGGTGGTGATCGTGCTTGCCCGCGTCGTTGTCGAGGTATTCACTAGTCAGCTCTTCCTCACGGCAGCCATATTCATCCCTAACAGGACCGACGTCCGGACATCCACCATAGACACGCCGGCGCCGGGGCCGCACCCCTAGTCCTCGTAGGTAACAGCCCGTTGCGAGAAAGGCGTCTAGCTGGATGCTTCGCCGCGCACGATATCGATCGCTTCACGCCGGCTGAGCTGGGAGCCTGTGACGAAAGCGTCCTGGAACTGATCGGGAGGGAAAGCCTGCTTCACCCCGGCGAGTAGCTCTGCTTCGCCCGGGCGCACCAACGGCCAGGGCCGCAGACCGGCACGAGCGCGTAAGCCTTCGACGGCGCCCAGGGCCAACGCGGCCTGCCGCGGTTCTCCTCTCGCCGCCGCGAGCTTGGCGTAAGCGACGAGGCAGAAGGTCAGCAAGTGAGTGCTGCGCTCGGTGCCGAGGCTATTGTGAAGCGACTCGTCGAGCAGGGCGCGCGCCTCGTCCGGCCGGCCCGCATCCACGGCCAGCGAGGCGAGCTGCACGCACGCAACCGCCGTGAGCCAGTTGTCGCCGTCCTGGCCGCCGGTGGCGTGGACCTCGCTCAGGTGTCGATGAGCGTCTTCGTAGCGACCCATCGCCATCTCAAGCATCCCGAGAGTAAACACGACGATGGCCGCCATGAACGGTTCGTCCTGGGCGCGGAAACCCTGGATCGACAGCGATGCGGCGCTGAGGGCGCCTTCGAAGTCATCAAGGATCGGCAGCGTCCATGACATCGCCATGTGCGCCGCGCTCTGCAGGTAAGGGTCTTCGATGCGTGCCTGCAGCCGCTCGATCTCTTTTGCCGCGGCGAGGGCGCCGGCGTCGTCGCCGACGTTAACCACAGCTCGGCCTGCGCCTGGTCGTCCAGTGTGGCAGACAGGGTCACCAGCTCGTCGATCCAGGCCTACCTTCTGTCCTGCGGTCCCGTAGCTGCCAGAACCGCCAGAGGATGCGGAAGATGTGAGGCAGCGGCGCGATGTCATGGGCGAAGAACCAGCGGATGGCAACACGCAGGTTCCCTTCTTCGGTTTCCAGGCGTCCGGCCCATTCCGTCTCGTTCGGCAACGGCCAGTGGGAATTCTCGACAAACTCCCGGAAATAAGCCGCGTGACGCCGCACGGTATTTTCGAAGTGCGGGGTGGTGGCAAGCAACTCGGCAGAGAACTCCCGCACGGTCTCGAGCATCCGGAACCTGGGCCCGTTATCCTTCGCGGCGATGCTAACGAGGCTGTGCCCGGCGAGAGCGTCGAGCAGATCGAGCGTCTGGTCCTCTTCGACGCCGGCAACGCTCACGGCCGACTCGATAGACCAGCCATCGACAAAGACAGATAGCGCCGCCAGCATGTCGCGCTCGGCGTCGTCGAGCAGGCCGGTGCTCCACTCGATCGTCGCGCGCAGCGTCCGTTGCCGCTCCGGGAGATCGACTGGGCCGGCGCCGAGGGCATCGAGGCTCGTTCCAAGCCGGGCAAGCAACGCTGTCGGGTCCAGAAGCCGGACGCGGGCCGCCGCCAGCTCGATGGCGAGCGGCAGGCCATCGAGGCACCGGCAGATCTCCACAACGGCGAGAGCGTTGTCTTCATTCAGGGCGAAGTCGCGGCGTACCGCCCTGGCCCGGTCGACGAACAGCGCCACGGCCGACAACGACGCCAGCTCATCAATCGAAGGGCGTTGCGGAAACATGGGCACCGTCAGCGGCCCGACAGGGTACTCGTGCTCGGCCCGCAGCCGGAGCACGGTTCGGCTGGTGGCCAGGATCTTGAGATCGGCGCAGCGGGTCAAAAGCTCATCAAGCTCAGGTCCTACGCCGACGACCTGTTCGAGGCTGTCCAGCACAAGCAGCGTAGATGAGTCCGCGAGGTGCTCGGCCAGGACATCCAGAGGCGCACGTGTACCTTCCATGGACGCGCCGGCCGCGGCTGCGATACGCGGCAGTACCAGCCTCCGGCTGGGCGATTGAGGCCAACGGCACGAAGACAGTCGCCATTGGGTAGCGCTCTTCCAGGCGCTCGCCAACCGCGACCGCCAGCCTGGTCTTGCCGATACCGCCTGGACCGGTGAGGGTGACCAGCCGAACTTCCGGTGTCTCGAGCAGGCTGCTGACCTGGACGATGTCCTGCTCCCGCCCGATCAGCGAGGTAGAAGCGGACGGTAGGGAGCGCGGGCGCCGGCCACTGCTCGATGCCGGGGATGTCGAAGCGGCGATGCGGCTGTCCTGCGCGGCGAACCGCTCGCTGAGCAACACGGCGAGGTCGTCGCGGACCAGGCGTCCAAGATCACGGGCGCTCCGAAACGACCTGTAGGAGCTTGTTGCCTCGCTCTGCAGCCGGCCGATCATTGCAGTCAGCTGCTCTTCTCTGTCCGGCGCGGGAGTCTTGATGTACAGCAAGCGGGGCATTGCCTGGGAAGCTGGAGCTCGTCTTCCAGGCCCGAGATGTCCATGCCCGGTCCAACCCAGCCATAGCGCTGCCAGTACATGCCGATGAATATGTCACTCTGCGCCAGGTAGGCCCGGTACAGCTCCTGCGGCGGGTGGGGGCGGGCTCCGAGCTCGAAGAGCACTGGAGTGAGCCGCAGGGCGGTGATGGCGCGAGTAACAGCGATACGCTCCTCGGCGAGCTCCGCCAGGGTGGAGCTCACGAAGACGCGCAAACGCTGATCCGGTGTACGGATCGGCTCGCTGCGCTCTTCGTCCTGTGACATCCATCCGCCTCCGGGAGAAGTCGGCATAACCTGGATGGTCCCGCCTAGAACGCGCCAACTTGTCCGTCGACTCCGGGATCACCGGAAGGTACCTGCGGCAGAGGATCTGACCGACATCGAGATCGGACGTCAACCGCAATGCCCCATCGTCAAGGACTCCACTTTAGACCAAACTCAACTCGATTGATTATGTGTGAGGGCAACTCTTGGACTCGACGCCTCCTTGGTCCCCTCTTTGGTTATGCAAGTGACACCCGGTTGATCATTTCTGTTCCGCACCTGCACGTCTTCGGGCGTCAGGCAGCCTTGGGCCGGATACGGCTTGCCAGTCGGCTTAGACTCAGCCCTGATTACGTCGTGAGCAAGGCAGCATCGATGGTCCCGAGCTGCGCGCCACGCGGGTGAGCCACTGTAGCCGTTCGGGTAGCCTCCGCACTGGGCTCTCCCACCTGAGCCTTCTGAATAAGGTCCTTCGTGCCTGAGGTGATTCGCGTGAGGCAGTCGAACAGGGACAACTGCATGTGCCGCCTAACACGTTGTGCCGGACGAGGCTCAGCGATGTTAGTACAAAGCGTAGCTTCGAACAGCGCCGGCCCGCTCTCTGGTGAGCTGAGCTCAGATTCAGATCTTGGTCATTTTGTGAAATTACTCACCACTGGACGAACATCGGCATGTATGTTCAGGATGCACTTGATATGGTGATCTGAGGTGTTCCCTTCGAACAGGCCTGACGGCTGACCAGACTCCACGTCGAGAGCCTCCCGGGAGCAAGGTTTAATCGGGTTCAACCAGAGACCGCGATACCGCTTTCTCGGACTTTAGGGCAGCTTGCCGGCGTTTCGTCCTCGAGGCAAACGCGAGGAGGCTAGGCGCACCGACCCGCTCAAGGTGTTTCCTCCTTTGGCAGGACCCAGCTAGGCTGATCTTTGTCCGTCAGCTTGTCGGTCAACTTCCGTAGGCCAGTCCCGTCAGAGCGAACGACGTAGATATCCCTCTGTCCATCCCTCGTCGAAACAAAGGCTAAATACTCGCCATCAGGCGACCAGGTTGGCTGGAGGTCTTCGGCGACGTCGTTCGTCAAGCGTCGCAGGCCTGTGCCATCAATATTCATGATGTAAATTTCGCGATTGCCATCTCGCCTCGATTGGAAGGCGATCATCTGACCGTCCGGCGACCAGGCCGGCTGATCGTCGTCTGCAGCGTGATCCGTAAGACGCATTAGGTTGGAGCCGTCGCTATCCATCACATAGATCTCTCGGTTGCCATCGCGAGTGGAAGTGAAGGCGATTCGCTCGCCTTCTGACGACCAAGCGGGATGAAGGTCGTCGGCCGGGGTGCTCGTGAGACGGTCAGTGATCGCTCCCGTCGGTGTCATGACGAAAATATCCTTAGCGCCTTCACGACCGGACACGAAAGCAATCTGAGAACCGTCTGGTGCCCAGGCCGGCTCGAGGTCATCGGCCGGGCTCTGCGTGAGCTGCACGGCCTCGCCGTCCTCCAGCGCCGTTATGAAAATATCCCGGTTGCCGCTAGACCCGGCCCTCGATGTGAAGACCAGCCGTCTTCCGTCCGGTGACCATTTAGGCGATGAATCGAAAAGGGGATCATCAAATGCCATGGCGAGGTTGGAACCATCGAAATCAACCACGAACACCGCACTCTGCCCCTCTTTCTCCGACCTAAAGGTGATGAAGCCGTCCGGCCGCGTGGCTGCGATGCTTGTCAGAGGCTCGATCAACACCTGGTCAGCCCCTACCACGTCGGGCGCACCACTGCCTCTGGCAAGCAGATAGACCGTCGCGGCTATCACGCCAATGAACACGACAGCCGCTCCTGCGGCAAACAGCCTCGACCCACGTGTCAGATGCTCGGCACTTACATCCTCCGCCACCAGTCGCCTTTCCGGCTCGGATTCAGATGACTCCAGCGCTGGGCCACTCGACCGGGCCTCGTCATCCCGCGGATTGGATTGACTGTCCCGTGGCTGATCCGAGCCGAGACGCGCCTCCGCCAGCATCGCGCGGAGGATTTCCGGCGTGAATGTAAGCCCGCGCAGCGGACCGCTTTCGTAGCGCCGAAACAGGCCTCGCTCGGCGCAGAGGGCGATAATCGCCTCCTCCATTTGTCCATGGGGCACCGCTTGACCATTCTCCCAGCGCTGAACAGTCGTCCGGCCAATGCCGAGCTCGATTGCCCAACTATCCTGTGTCACGCCTCGCGCTTCGCGCAGTGTCCGCAGCGCCTGACTGTAGGACGGACGCGATGCCTGACTCTCGCTGCCAAAGGAGCTCTGATGCATGTTCGGTGCTTTTTTGGTGCTGATCTGGTGCTCATCGCGAGCGTCGCAAGACGACGACTCGCATAAACTCGACCTGTGGCGAATCCTATCACGGTTGGCCATTAGTTAGTTGTGCCTAGCAGTTTGGGCTATCAGGCAATCCGGCATTGCGGCCAAGACGAGCACGAACTTCGTTGTTCGTCTGTGCCGGCCTCACGCGCAGCGACTCATCCCGATGGGCATTGCATAAAGGAGTACCGACCATGTCATCATCCAGGCCACGGAAAGCCTCATTATTCACGCGCGCATGGCGACCAGGCTTGCTCGTTGCCATTCTGATCTTTGGGCTGGTGGCGGCGAGCGGGGCTGCCCCCAGTGTCGAGGCAAGGAAGATCGTACAAACTTACGACACCTTCCTCGGCCCGGCGACCGCAACCAATCTCATCGGAGCGAACCATACGCTCGCAGCACAGGTATACGTCAGTTGGGAGAACTGCGACCCCGAAGGCGACCAGTCCGGGACCGACCCGGCGACGCATGTGACAGTGCAGCTCAGGGTCACGAGCGGTCCCAATCAGGGCCATACCGAAACCGCAACGACGAATCCGCAGGGAATTGCGGAATTCACCTACACAAGCTCGAAGACCGGCACGGATCACCTGGTCGCCAGACCCCTAGGCGTTGTGGACGGACATTGTCAAGGCGCAAATACCGCACCCCAACCGTCAAACGAAGTTGTGGCAAATTGGGTCGCCCCGAAGCTTTCGATTGACAACGTAACCTTCACGGAGGGCAACACCGAGCTGACCCCGCCTACGCATGCTGTGTTCACAGTGTCGCTCGATCAGCCCCCGGCGCAGCAGGTCAAAGTCGAGTACGCAACCGCAGAGGACACAGCGACCCAGGGTCCTAACAACGATTTCGTGGGCCAGCTTGGCCTCCTGACGTTCGACATCGGTGACATTAGCAAAACCATCGACATAGACGTCGTCGGGGACTTGATCGCTGAGCCCGATGAGACCTTTAACGTTGTGCTCTCGAACCCGCAAGGAGCACAGATCGCCGACGACACCGGGGTGGGCACGATCATCGATGACGACATGGTCGAGATCGAAATCGACGACGTCACGGTTACGGAAGGCGATTCAGGCACGACGCCAGCGACATTCACGGTGTCACTAAGCAACGCGAGCTCGACCACAATCACGGTTGGCTACTCGACCGCCGACGGTTCCGCAATCACGCCAGACGACTACGCCAGCAAGGCCACAGTGCTGGAATTCCCGCCGGGCGAAATAAGCAGAACAATCACCGTCGATGTGATGGGCGATCTGGTTGATGAGCAAGACGAATTCTTCGAGCTCCTGCTCTTCAACCCAGTAAACGCCCAGATCGCCGATGACACGGGGATCGGTACGGTCATCGACGATGACGTGGCCGAGATCAGCATCAACGACGTCACGGTGACAGAGGGCAACACGGGACTGTCGCCGGCCACGCCTGCCGTATTCACGGTGACGCTCAGCACTCCCAGCGCGAGCGAAATCACGCTCGACTACGCGACCGCTGATGGCACTGCGACTGCGCCTCAGGACTACGTCGCGACCAACGGGACCCTGACCTTCCCGCCGCTGGAGACGAGTCAGACGCTCACGGTGCCCGTGGTGGGTGACCTGGAGGACGAGCCGGACGAGGAGTTCTACGTAGAGCTTTCGAACGCCAACGCGACCATCGCGGATAACACCGGCATCGGCACGATCATCGACGATGAGCGCGACGGGTCGTTCTCCTGCCGGGCCAGCGCGCTGAGGGTGCTCTCGATCGAGCCGGTCGTGGCAAACGAGCCGGACGTCCCCTGCTTGGACGAGGCCAAGTCGCTCGTGGACGTTGACGTGATCTCAGGGTTGCTCAGCGCGAGCGCCGGTGTCGCCGACGCGAGCACGGACCAAACGCCCGATGACTTGCAAGAGCCACCCGCAGCCGGAGACAACGCGGTCGCCCACGCTGACCTGGCGGACGTCAGCTTGGCCGCGGGCCTGAACTTGATCCAGATCCAAGCCGTGTCGGCAGACGCGAAGGCTGAGTGCGCTGCTGTGGGTCAGGAGCCGCCGGTGCTATCGGGTTCATCGCTCGTCACGCTCAGCATCAACGGCGAGCCCCTGCTGACCATCAGCGAGCCGATAACGATCCCTCTGCTGGTCGCCAGCCTGCACCTCAACCAGACGGTCATGGAGCAAGGCCGGATCACGCAGCGAACGCTCGTCCTGGAGACGCTACTGGGCGACATCGTGATCGGTGAGGCAACGGTCAACTTCGAGGGCAACCCCTGCGATTCGTAGGTCACGCTGAGCGCGGTAGAAGGGATAAGAAATGAAACCCAAGCTGTTAGCTACCTTCGTGCTGTCTGCACTCATACCGCTAGCGCTGGTTGCGGCCGCCGGTCCGCCCGCCGTCAGCCTGGCCCTCCAGGCGCCGGAGCCCCAGACGCTGACCTTCTACCTCCACGGCGACGACGTGCTCGGTACTGCCGATGGCTCGACCATGAACGCCACTCCATCATCGGGGCAAACGCTGCAGGTGAACCTCGCCGACACCCCCAGCTGGTACAGCGACCCGCCCCTGACCGGTTCCTTTGCCGAGGGCGCCAGCTTCACCCTGGTCAAGCCCTGCACCGTCGGCCTTTCCTTAACACCCACCTATACCCTTGCCCTGACCAACGCGGACGGCAACGAAATCGAGCAGCTCGGTCAGACGACGCAACTGCTGGGCCTGTGTCTCGGGCAGGAGCGGGTCAGGATTCCTGTGCAGACCCCCGTCGAGCTGGAGGGTCAGCGCCTGAAGCTGACTATCAGCACCACCGCCGGCCTCAACGTCGACCTCTCGTTGGGCAGGGGTACCTACCTGGAGGCCACCAACTTCGTCGAGTCTGCGCCTGAACTAGAGGGCGCCTTGGTGCTGAGCGCGAGCATCGAAGGGCAGCTCGCCGATACGCCGCCCGGGCCCGACCTGACCGTGGGCGACCGGATCACGCTCGACGTCGGCGTGACCAACGTCAGCGAGGCAGAGGCTCGGATCCGGGAGGCCACGACCTCGTTCGGCCCGATGACCTGCGATGCGGAAGTCCTCTCGCCCGGTCAGAGCATGACGTGCAGCACAACCGGCACCGTACTCGAGGGCCCTCAGGAGGTGCCGATTACGGTTACAGGCATAAGCGGCGGGCAGGGGATCGCTATCGCGACGAATGGGTTCTATACCGGCGTCTTAGCGCACCTCAACCGCATCGTCACGGTGGACTCGGAGGATACCGTTGGCCTCTTCACCTCACTAGTACTGGACGCGGATGGTAGGCCGCACGTAAGCTACCTCGATTTCACGTTTGGTCGCCTAATGCATGTGCACTGCGGCAATGCCAATTGCAGTGGCGCCAACCCCGGTTTTGGTCCTGTGGCTGGCGGTGTCCCAAATAACGTCCAGGGCCTCTACAGTTCGCTGGCCCTAGACTCGTCTGGAAACCCCGTCATCAGCCATTACGATGCTACGGCAGGTGACCTCACACTAACGAACTGCGCCAACCCCGACTGTAACGCCGCGTTAACCCCCTTGGCGGGAGTGGACGCGACGGGTGACGTTGGTCAGTACACCTCGCTGGCGATAACCCCGGGCGGCGGTTTTGGTGGCCCGGAGCCGCTGCTTCTCGTCAGCTATTACGACAGCACGAACACGGCCTTGAAGATGGCAATCTGCGACGTCAAGGTCACTCTCTGTAGCTCTTTCACCTACGACGCCGCAGGTAATGTTGGCCAATATACCTCCGTGGCGTCGAATGGAAAAATCAGCTACTACGACAGCACCAACCGAGACTTGAAGCTGGCGTGGTGCACAGGCTTGATCCTCCCAGACGGTAAGGATGTCCCGGCTTGTGTCCTCTCGGAAGTCATCACGGTGGACGATGTCGGTGACGTTGGTCAGTACACTTCGCTGGCCCTGGACGCGGCCGGAAACCCGGTTATCAGCTACTACGACTCCCTGAACACCAACCTGAGGGTCGCGCACTGTGGCAATCCCAGATGCAGTGCCAATAACAGCCTCATGGTAGTAGACGTGGCAGGGGATGTGGGCCTCCACACCTCGCTGGCCCTGGACGCGGATGGCAACCCCGTCGTCAGTTACTACGACGCTACGAATGGCGACTTGAAGCTGCTGCATTGTGGCGACCCCACCTGCAATCCAGCCTTCAACAGCATCGTCACTGTGGACTCAGCCGGGGATGTCGGTCAGTACAGCTCACTGGCACTGGATGCGGCCGGGCGGCCGGTCATCAGCTACTACGACGCCACGAATGGTGACTTGAAGGTGGCGCACTGCACGACACCGACCTGCGACTAATTTGACATGCTCCTGCCGCCAGTTCAGCTTTCCGGCCGGCAGGCTTCCGCAAGGGAATAAAGGAATGAAACCAAAACTTCTAACCGCTCTCGCATTCGCCATCTTCCTACCGCTAGCGCTGGTTGCGGCCGCTAGTCCACCCAGCGCCAGCCTGGCCCTCCAGACGCCGGATTCCCACACGCTGACCTTCTACCTCCACGGCAACGACGTGCCCGGCACGGCCGATGGCTTGATCATGAACGCCAGTCCATCATCGGCGCAAACGCTGCAGGTGAACCTCGCCGACGCTCCGAGCTGGTACAGCGACCCGCCTCTGACCGGAGTCTTTGAAGACGACGCGACCTTCACGCTGGTCAAGCCCTGCACCGTCGGACTCTCGCTGGCGCCTACGTACACTCTCAGCCTGACCGACGCGGCGGGCAACGAAATCGAGCAGCTCGGTCAGGCGACTCAGCTCCTTGGCCTGTGTCTCGGGCAGGAGCAGATCGAGATTCCCGTGCAGACCCCCGTCGAGCTGGTTAATCAGCGACTGAAGCTGACTGTCAGCACCACCGCCGGCCTCAACGTCAACCTCTCGCTCGGCACAGGCACTTACCTGGAGGCGACGAACTTCGTCGAGCCGGCGCCTGAACCAGGGGACGCCTTTGTGCTGAGCGCGAGCATCGAAGGGCAACTCGCCGATGAGCCGCCCGGCCCGGAGCTGACCATCGGCGAGAGGATTGCCATCGAGGTTGGCGTGACCAACTCCAGCGCGTCCGAGGCCCGGCTTCGCGAAGCCACGGGCTCGTTCGGCCCGATGGCCTGCGACGCCGCGGTCCTGGCGCCGGGCCAGAGCACCACCTGCGGGGTCACCGGCACCGTACTCGAAGGCCCTCAGGAGGTAGCGATTACGGTCACTGGCGTGATGGGCGGGCAGACAATCACCTCCTCGAGGTTAGGCCACTACACCGGCGTCCATTTTGCGTCGCTCACCGTCAACACCCTGGATGACAACGATGATGGCGTCTGCAACTCCAGTCACTGCTCATTGCGAGAGGCGATCATCGCTGCCAATACGAGGTCGGGAGCCGACACGATCACCTTCAGCGAGAACGGGAACGGCGTAATCACCGTGCCCAGCGTGTCCAGCGACCTGCCGGCGCTCACCGATGCCGCAGGCTTGACAATCGACGGCGACGGCGATGTGAAGGTCCATGGCGACTTCGCGCGCCGCCCGTTCTTGGTCGACCCCGACGGCAGCCTGACCCTGACTA
>WHTK01000049.1 GCA_009377745.1 Dehalococcoidia bacterium | reverse complement strand
ACGCCGACGGGCATACGGGCATGCGGGCAGACGGGCAGGACTCCGACGGGCATACGGGCATGCGGGCAGACGGGCAGGGCACCCCATCAGACAACATGCTGGTTCTACGATCACCTGGGCCGCCAGACGAAGGCAGTAACGAACGACATGCTGAGCCTGTCGAAGCACCACGTTCCGAGGGCGAACCACCTCCCATCTCGCCGCCCTTCGCCGCGCCGGCGCGCACGGCGCTGCTCGGCTTCCTTGCCCTGCTCAACGAGCTGATCGCCGAGGCGCCGGTGCTCACGGTCTCGCGGCTGCTGACCCAGATCATCGAGAGGACGCGCTTTCGCGATTACCTGACGGACGCCTTCCCGGTCGATGGCGAGGAGCGCTGGGAGAACGTCATGGAGCTGCGCAACGTCGCGTCGCAGTTCGACGAGCTGGAGCCGGAGCACGCGCTGACGCGCTTCCTGGAAGACGTGGCGCTGATGTCGGACACGGACGAGTACGACGAGCAGATCGAAGCGGTGACGCTGATCACGCTGCACGCCGCCAAGGGCCTCGAGTTTCCCGTGGTCTTCATCACCGGCATGGAGGAGGGCTTGCTGCCGCACATCCGCAGCTTTGACGACCCCTCGCAGATGGAGGAGGAGCGGCGGCTGGCCTACGTCGGCGTTACCCGCGCCAAGGACCGGCTCTACCTGGTCCGGGCCTTCCGGCGGGCGCTGATGGGCCAGGGCGGCCACAACCCGCCCTCGCGCTTCCTCAAGGACCTGCCGCCGGAGCTGGTGCACCAGGCCTACTCCGCCTCCGGCCACGGCGAAGGGGTTAGCCAGCGCCCGACGCGTCCGATGCAGCCGGCCTGGTCGTCGAGCTTCAACGTGGGGCCGAGTCGCAGCCACGTCCCGGCCGGGGAGGCGCCTGCGCGCGCTCTCGGCTCTTTCTCGGCCGGCGACCACGTGCGTCACGTCAAGTTCGGCGAGGGCATTGTCGTGAACGCAGCGGCGACGGCCAACGGCGCCGACCAGGAAGTAACGGTCGCGTTCAAGGGTGAGTTCGGGGTGAAGAAGCTGCTGCTGAGCTTTGCGCCGCTGGAGAAGCTGGACTCTTAGCGGAGGGCATCCTGCTGCCACGAGGCATGAACGACGTCTTGATCCGGCCTTACGAGCCAGGTGACCAGCCCGGCGTCCGCTGGCTTTACGAGCGCACGCCGCCCGCCGGGCGCACCTACGTCCGGCCAGCAACTGTCGATCCAGACCTGGAACAGATAGCGGCGAATTATGAGGCCTTCTGGGTCGCGATTGAGCCTACTCAGGATGGCGACGCCGTGGTTGGAATCACCGGGCTCGAGCGGGCCGGCAGCCGAGCAATAGGTGTGCCGGCGCCGGAATTCATCGACACTTCGCGGCCAACGGCGCGCCTGCACCACGTCATGGTCGTCCCGGAGCGCCAGCGTCGCGGGGTTGGTCGCCAGCTAATGCATGCGGCCATCGATTGGGCACGTGGCCACGGCTACGCCGCGCTCATTCTGGAGACTACCGCTGAGCAAGAAGCCGCCGTTGCTTTCTATGAGGCGCTGGGTTTCAGCGAGCTTGGCCGGACTACCTTCAAGCGTTGGCAGATGGTCTGGTTCGGCCTGGAGATTTAGCGCCTCGTTGTTTGAGAAGCTGAACTAGGCCCTTAGCGCGCCTGAGCAACTTGGTTTGAAGCTCGGGAGCTTGGCTCACCCTTCGAGTGCCTCAGGGTGAGCGGTTTTTCGTGTTGACCAACGCCGTTGTCGACACATGAGGGCAGGCTAAGGTGTTCCCGACAATCCGGGAAACGCGCTACTGCTCGGACGTTTGGCTCACCCTTCGAGTGCCTCAGAGTGAGCGGCTTGGGTCTGCGCTGGGTCTAGGCTTCGTCCGCTTTGGCCTGAGTCCAGAGCGCCATTAGCTCTTCGCGGGAGAGGGTGGCGAGGTCGAGGGAGGTGGAGCGGGCGCGGCGTTCGACGGCTTCGAAGCGGCGGCGGAACTTGTGACCGGCGAGACGCAGGGCTTCCTCGGCGTCGATGTCCAGGTAGCGGGCGTAGTTAGCGAGGTTGATCAGGATGTCGCCAAACTCGGCCGTGGCCTCTTCCTTGGATTGCGCCCGCGCCAGCTCGTCCAGCTCCTCGTTGAGCTTATCGAGGACGTCCTTGCGCTCCGGCCAGGCGAATCCGGCGGCGGCGGCGCGCCTTAGCAGGGTCTGGGCGTAGGCGAGCGCCGGCATAGCGCCGGGGACGCTGCTCAAGGCGGACTGCTCTTCGCCGCGCTCCTGCTGCTTGAGCTTTTCCCACTGGGCGACGACCTGGTCTGCCGTGTCGAGGTGGACATCGCCGAAGACGTGGGGATGGCGTCGCACGAGCTTATCGGCAAGGCCGCCGAGGACGTCGGCCATGGTGAACTCGCCGGCTTCCTCGGCCAGCTGGGCGTGGAGCAAGACCTGGAAGAGCAGGTCGCCCAGCTCGTCCGGCAGCGCCGTGGTGTCGCCGGCGTCGAGGGCGGCCAGCACCTCGTAAGCCTCCTCGATGACGTGGGGCCGGAGGCTGACGTGGGTCTGCTCGCGGTCCCAGGGGCAGCCGTCGGGGGCGCGCAGGCGGGCGACGATGCCTCGCAGATCTTCGTATTTCTGGCGTTCGGCGTCGCTGAGCATGGCTGGGCCTCGGTTGGATCGCGGCATTTGGATGGAGGCGGGCGGCGGCGTAAGGGCGTAAGATCGAAGGGCGGACTACGCCTTCGGGAACGTTGACAGCTTGTTCGAGCGAACCTACGATACCACCAAATCAGGCCGAGGCGCGGCGGGGCGTACGGAGCCTGGGAGGCTCACTTTGGGCGCCTTGCGTCACCTCGCCGCCATCCTTTTTATCCTCTCGATCCCGCTAGCGCTGATCACGACCAACATCCGGTACGTGGCCAACGAGTCGCGCGTCTACCGCTACGCCATCGATAGCTTTGACGGCGTGCAGCGGACGGGCATCAGCCGCGACGAGCTGCTGCGCGGCGGCGACGAGCTGCGCCGCTACTTCAATAGCAACGAAGAGCCGCTGACGATCCGGGTCGAGAGGCAAGGGCGGGAGGTCAGCCTCTTCAACGCGGCCGAGTCCAGCCATCTGAAGGACGTCAAGGCGCGCTTCAACCTGATGAACCGCGTCCAGGAGCTGAGTATCCTCTATGGCCTGACGTACATCGCCGTCGTGGTGTTGTGGGCGCGGGAGGTCACGTTACGGAGGCTGGCGGTGCAGGTCGCCGCGGGCTGTCTGGTGATCATGGCGGCGGTAGTCGCGACGGCGGCGATCGGCCTATCCGGCTTCGATCAGGCCTGGGAGGGCTTCCACGAGCTTACGTTCAGCGGCAACTGGCGCTTCAATACGCAGACCGACCGGCTGATCCAGATGTTCCCGCCGGACTTCTGGCAGAGCATCGTCTTCTTTATCGGGCTGATGATCGTGGCGCAGGCGGCGCTGATCCTGATCGCGGCCGGCGTGTACCTAGGCGTGACCGGCCGTCGCGAGACGAACCAGAACCTGAAGCCGTATTACGCCTGAGGCTGGGAGTGATGTTGCCTGGATGGAGCTTCTTACGAAGTGAGAGGCATTGGGGCCGGGACTAGCAGCAGGAGCAGCCGCCGCCGGTTGAGCAGCAGGCGCCCGCGGAAGGGCTCATATCGGTCGCGGTGAGGGTGGCGGCGCCGCCGGAGCTGGACCTGGCCACCGGCGCGAAAAGGGAGATGACGCGGTTGTTGGTGGTGTGACCGCTGGGGCAGGAGGCGGCGGCATTCATCTGGCTCGCCGGCCGGAGCAACTCAAAGCGGGTCCCACAGGGTGGACAATAGTACTCGTACAGCGGCATCGCTCACCTCCGAAACTTCGCCATGATGTTAGCCGAGGGCGCGAAAGCCGTCAACGAAGAAGCGTAGAGGACTGAACGGAGCGGCGGGTGCTGGTGGCATATGTTCCTGGATGACCAGCGCGCTGAAAGGAAGACTCATGCAAGTATTTCGTCATCGAGAGGCGCGACCGCAGCGTGACGAGCGGGACATCTTCACCGGAGTGGTGGAGTCTCAGGGGCTGGTTGGCGAGGCGCTGGGCAGCCAGGTCTTCCTGACGCTGGTACGGTTCAGCGCCGGCGGCCGGACGAAGTGGCATAGCCACAGCTTCGACCAGGGGCTGGTGATCACCGAGGGCCGGGGTGTGGTGGCGACCGAGTTGGAAGAAAACGTGGTGGAGCCGGGCGATGTCGTCTATGTGGCGCCGCACGAGAAGCATTGGCACGGCGGCACGGAATCGACGGCGATGGCGCACATCGCGATCAACCAGCCGGGGGAGACGACGGTGCTGGAGCCGGTGGAGCGCCTGCGGAATCCCAACCCCTAGCCGGCATGAGCGAGACCGGGCTCAAGATAGCCCTGCCGGACGGCAGCGCCGTGAGCGCGATCTGGACGGAGGCGAAACCAGCATCCGGCCTCGCCTTCGTCTACGCGCCGGGCGCAGGGTCGAGCCTCAAGGACGCGTTTGGGGACTACGCCGCCGCGGCGTTAGCGGAGCGGGGCATCGGCAGCCTGCGCTTCCAGTTCCCCTATTCGGAGGCGGGCCGCAAGCTGCCGGATAAGCCGCCGTTGCTGGAGGCGACCTGGCGCGCGGCTATCGAGGTGGCGCGGGCGCGGGGAAAGCGGCTGGTGGTTGGCGGGCGGTCGATGGGAGGGCGCATCGCCTCGCAGGTAGTGGCCGGCGGTGAGGCGGTGGATGCGCTAGCGCTGTTCGCCTACCCGCTGCACCCGCCGGGCCGCCCGGACCAGCGTCGCGACGCCCACCTGACGAAGATCGAAGCGCCGGTGCTGTTCTGCAGCGGCGACCGCGACACCTTTGCGCTGGTTGAGGAGCTGGAGGGGCTAACGGCGATGCTGCCACGAGCGCGGCCGTGGGTGCTGGCGGGCGCCGACCACGGCTTCGCGGTGCTCAAGGCCAGCGGTCGCAAGCGTGAGGATGTTTGGCAAGAGGCAATCGAAGCGCTGCTGGGCTTCGTCAAGGAGGAGCTGGGCTGAAGATTGGCGTTACGGTCCCGGAGATGGCGCTGATCCCGGCGGGCAGCTTTGTCATGGGCAACGACGCGGGCCGGCCGGACGAGCGGCCGGCGCATCGCGTGACGTTGGCGGCGTTTCGCGCGGCGGTGCGGCCGGTGAGCAACGCCGAGTACGCGCTCTTCCTGTCGGCGACCGGCCACGAGCCGCCGCCGTTTCTGGATGATGAGCGCTTCAACGCGCCGGAGCAGCCCGTGGTGGGGGTGATCTGGGCCGCGGCGGTGGCTTATTGCCGCTGGCTGGCGTCGCGGACGCGACTGGCGTTCCGGCTGCCGGCCGAGGCCGAGCGCGAATACGCCTCGCTGGGCGGGCTGACGGGCGCCGACTGGCCCTGGGGCAATGAAGCGCCATCGGAGCGGCAGGAGCTGAGGGAGATCGCGCACCGGGAGCAGCCGCACGCGCCGGGAGCGGAGTGCGTCAACGGCTACGGGCTGCTCTGTACCGCCGACAACGTCCACGAGTGGTGCAGCGACTGGTACGGCGCGGATTACTATGCAGAGTCGCCGGAAGAATCGCCGCAAGGGCCGCGGACGGGCAAGCGCCGGTCCAGCCGGGGCGGCAGCTGGCGGCACCAGCTCAAGTTCAACCGGCTCAGCTCGCGGTCCAGCCTGGACCCCAGCTTCTGCTACAACGATTACGGCTTTCGGGTCTACGAAGAGGTAGAAGCCTAGCGGATAGGGTGACGATGGACGCCAGTGGGCCAGCGCTGTGTCCTAAGCATCATGTCCTATACTGGGCCGACAACTGAATAGCGTCACGGGTGTTGCGAAGCCGGTCAGAGTCCGGCGCTGTCCCGCAACTGTAGTCCCTCGGAGTCCGGGGGAGAGCCAGGCCGCCAGCCCGTGACGACGTCTCAAGGGCCTTCGCGGATGAGGCCGGGACACCGCCGGCCAGCCCCGCGGCGTCGATCCCGGTCCACCTGATGGGCCGGGATTTGCGCGCCGGGGGAGCGAGGTAGAAACGGTATGAGACTTAACCCGAGGACGTTGCTCCTGGCGGCCGTGGCCGGCATCGCGGTGGTGCTGTTCGGCATTGCCGTGCTGGGTGACGGTGCGAAGGAGGATTCGCCCTCCGATGCCGGCGCTGGTCTGCTGCGCGGCACTATCGCGGTTAACTTCGAGGGGGCGGGTACCCCGCACGCGCCGATCTCGCAGCCCTTCGCGGTCGAGCCGGGGAGCAGCGCCTTCGACGCGCTCACACAGTCACTGGGCGAGAGCAAGATCGCCTACCAGGACTTCGGCGGCGACCTCGGATATCAGATACTCGGCTTCGACGGCGTGACGCTGAGCGGCAACCAGTTCTGGGAGTTCCGCGTCAACGGGGTATCGTCAGAGATAGGGGTTAGCGGGTATAAAGTGATGGAAGGCGACGCGCTGGAGTTCCGCGTCGCGACGTTCTGAGGCTGCAATGACCTGGCGACAAACAGCAATCGCTCTCGGCGTACTGATCGTGGTCGGTGTGGTGGCGCGGACGATCCCTCACATACCGAACTTCGCGCCGCTTGGGGCGACGGCGTTGTTCTGCGGCGTCTACATGAACAGGCGCATCTCGATCATCGCGCCGATCGCGATGATGGCCGCCTCCGACTATGCGTTGCTTTACATCAACCCCTACGGCAGCTCCGACTTCAGTCAGCTCTACGCCCCAACTTCGATCTGGCACAACGCGCTGCTCTACGTTTATGGCTCGCTTGCCATCTCGGTGGTCGTTGGCTGGCTGATAGCGAAGGAGCGGTCGGCTGGGCTGGTCGTGGCCGGCGCGCTGTTCTGCTCGGTGCAGTTCTTCCTGATCACCAACGCGGCGGTATGGATCGAAGGCGCTTACGACCGTGGGATCAACGGCCTCTGGCAGAGCTACGTCGCGGGGCTGCCGTTCTATCGCGGCACGCTGCTGGGCGACCTCTTCTACACGTCGGCGTTCTTCGGGCTATTCGAGCTGGCGCGGCGGGCGCGCCGGGAGACAGCGGGCGAGGTGGCGCAGCCGGTTTCGTAGCCGGTAGGTCGGGCTGAACCCGAGGCATCTTCCGGTAGCTCGACAAGTACCTCGGGCTGAACCCCGAGGCATGGAGCCTCTCAAGGTTGAAGGGCTTGGTTGAGGGCGAGGGCGTCAACGTTGCTTCGCCTCGCCGGCGCGATGGCTGCCAAGGATGGGTGGCGCGGAGTGGAGCTGCTCAGGCGTCCGTGGGGTAGGTGGCGAGGATGCGGCGTTCCCAGGAGGCGAGGGCGACCACGACGGCGCAGAGGCTGGCGCCGAGGCCGATGAAGACGGTGCGCTCGCCGGCGACGTCCGCGAGGAAGCCGACGGGCAGGCCGGCCAGGCTGTTGAGGCCCCAGGCAAGGAACATAAGCGAGGTGACGCGGCCGAGGAACTCCTGGGTCGAGCGTTTGAGGGCGATCGAGTTGTTGAGGGTCTGGAAGGCGCTGCTGTTGGCGCCGACGAAGATCATGACGACGATGGCGACGGCGAAGCTGGGCGCCAGGCCGGCGAGGATCAGCGCGACACCGAGGCCCAGGCTGCTAAAGGTCATGTAGGCCGGCGCCCGCTTCGAGTCCGCCAGGGACGCGACCGCGATGCTGGCGACGAAGCCACCGGCCGCCGCGACCCCGAAGAGGATGCCGAGACCGGCCGTGCCCGCGTCCAGCGTGTCCTTGGCGAAGCCCGGCATAAGGACGATGTAGGACAGGCCAAGGATGGTCACGAGGTGGAAGCTGACGACCGAGTGCAGCAGGCGCTGGTGCTCAAGGATGTAGACGAAGCCGGAGCGGACGTCCTGGAGGACGTTGGTCTGGTTGCGGTTGGCGCGGGGCGGGCTGTCCGGGATGCCATACAGGGTGATGATGACGAGGATGAAGATCGAGGCGATGATGAAGTAGGTGCCGGCGTTGCCGATCACCGGCCAGGCCAGCAGCAGGCCGGCGATGAAGGGGCCGCCGATGCGAGCGAAGTTGCCGCCGACCTGGATCAGCGCCATCGCGTTGCCGATGCGCTCACCGCTGACGATCTCGCCCAGTAGGGACATGCGCGTCGGGCCAAGGAAGGCGAACATCGAGCCGACGACGAAGGCGCCGACGGCGAGAAGGAAGACGCTGATGTTGCCGGTGGCGATGAGGATCGCCGTGGCCAGCATGGTTGCCCCGATTACGGCCTGGGCGAAGAGGATCAGCAGGCGCTTCGAGAAGCGGTCGGCGATGGCGCCGCCGAAGGGATTGAGCAGGAGCATCGCCACGCCCTGGCCGAAGACGACGGAGCCGACGGCGCGATTGCTGCCGGTGAGGTCGTAGGCGACGACGCCCTGGGCGGTCATCGCCATGTTGAAGGCGAGGAAGGCCAGGATGGTGCCAAGCCAGATGGTGCGGTAGAGCGGGATGTTGAAGGCGTCGAAGGTGTTGGCGGCCCAACCGCGGGCGGCGCCGGATGAAGTGCCGGATGCGTCCGGCGGGCGCTCGGCGGTCAGGCGCGCCATGGGTCCGAGCCGGGGAGATCAGAAACGAGGGAGAGCATTTCGCCCGATCTTACACTAGCGTGAGGGTTAAGGCTTGGGATCGGGGTCTGAGTCCGGGTCCGGGTCGGAGCCGAGGATCGAGGGGCCGCCCATATCGCCGAGGCGCTTGCGGATCTCCTCTTCGATCTCCTGCATCTGCTCCGGTGAGATGCCCATGCGCTGCAGCGTCTCCTGCATCAGGCGCTGCACCTCCTCCATGTCGTGGCGGATCAGGGCTTCGGCCATCTCCATCTGGGTCTCGACGGCGATGAAGGCTTCGCGGCGCTCGCTCTCGCTGCCCATCTCGAGGATGGTAGAGGTGAGGCGGGCGAAGAGGTTGGTGGTGCGGGCGATGCGGATGCGGTCCTGCGGGTGCTCCGGGAAGTTGCCCGTCACGGCAACCTCGAGGCCGGTGCGCTTGTCTGTGGCTACGTATTGCTCCGTCACTTCTTTGTCCTGCGCGGCGTGATTGTGGCGGTTGCGGCTGCGGTCGGTGACCATCCTACGAGGGCTCTCCTGGCTGGCTGATCAGAGCCACGTCGAGGCCCAACGAAGGGATCCCGGCCCGCTCATCCTGAGGCTCTCGAAGGATGAGCCAAACCTGGAAGAGCTTCTAATCGTCCCAATTGCGGCACTGGCTCGGTGGCCCGCCCACGCCATCGATCTTACGCGATGCCGGCGTCCCAGGCCACGACGCCCTCGACGGCGATCTTGATCACGGGCTGAGCGTCGATCGGCATGCTCGCGTACTGCTGGTACTTCGCGCGCAGCAGCTCGATGGCGCTGGCGTGCTCGCTGCCTGAGAGCAAGATCGAGGCGACGCCGCGTAGCTGGACATAAGCCAGGCGGGTCCAGCCCTCCTCGTAGCGGTCGATGAGGAGCTGGACGTTGGGGTTGGCTCGGATGTTGCGGACCCGCTGCAGGCGCTCAGCCGGGACGCGCTTCGGCTTGGCGTCGAGGACGGAGTAGACCGCATCGGCTTCATAGACGAAGCAGACCGGGACGACGTGCGGACGATTCTCGGCGTCGACCGTAGCGAGACGGGCGACGCGGGCTTCTCGGACGAATTCGGTCTGAGCCGGAGTAAGCGCCATGCAGGAATCGTAGCGTAGAACCTCTCCCGCATTCGGTGTAGGTCAACAATGGTTCGAAACTCGCCCCTCGCCGTCGACGGAGAGGGGATGCCAAAGGCAGGGGAGAGGTCGTGCGTTGGCAGCGTTAGAGACACTTTACCCACTACAATGTGCTCGCAATGGAGAAGCGCTGGCAACCGGGTGACGTGATCCTGATGGAGGAGCTGATTACCCGCTACGCCGCGCCGCTGCTGATCAATGTGCGACCACAGATCGTGGTTCAGGACACGCCGGACTTGCTGGCGGTCGTTTCAATGCCGGGCATGAGCTTCATGACCAGGGATACTCGTGGTCGTAACGCACTGTCAGTGGACGACCGGATTGCGCTCTACCTTCGGACGGCAGAAGTGGGGCTTACGGACGACTGGTATGAGCGCGACGGCGGGCCAACGCCCGGCGCGGTACTAACGCTGCACCCTAGCGGCGAGCATCACAGCATCCGTCTCTTCTGGAGACATGGCTGGGATTTCAGGATGTGGTACGTCAATATGGAAGACCCTTATGTCAGGACGGAGCGCGGTATCCAGACCAACGACCACACGCTGGATGTGGTGATAACACCGGACTTCCAGTGGTCGTGGAAAGATGAGCCGGAGTTCGAAGCCCTTACGAAGGCCGGGCACATCCCGGCGGAGCTGGCTCGATCAGTCCGGTCTGAGGGCGAACGGATGATCAAGCGCGTCGAGGCGCGCCAGTGGCCCTTCAACCAGCCGTGGCCGGACTGGCGGCCGGACCCGTCCTGGGTAGCGCCGCAGATTCGCGATTCCTGGGCGCCGCCGGTTACGTAGCCATTCCACACTCGGATGGTCAACCTCGGTCGGACGATCAAGGTTGCCACGCCCTTCGACCCGGCTCAGGATGCACCTCGGCTATCGCCGATGGCTCGCAACGACAGATATTCCCTCTCCCTCGAGGGAGAGGGGTAGGGTGAGGGTGAGGGTGTCGACGCTCCCGTCGGCGCTTGCCGCTACGACTGATCGCTGTCAGCTATTGGCAGCCTCTAACTGCTTTGCGAGCTCGCCGGGGTCTGAGGTGGGGGCCTGGCAGACGAAGCGCTCGCAGAGGTAGGCCGTCGGCTGACCGTCGCGGGTAGGGCGGTCGGCAAGCAGGGGCGTGAGGTCGGCGCCGGAGCCCTCGGGCGCGCCGACGAGCAGCAGCCGCGGCGCATAGACGGCGCGGACGGCATCGATCAGCGATTTGGCAAGGTCGTGGCCTCGTCCTTCGAGAGCCCTTCGACCCGGCTCAGGATGTACCTCAGGATGAGCGGATAAGGAAGAGTCCTCAGGATGAGCGGAAGAAGGGGCGGGCCAGACGACGGCCAGCTCCTGGGGCCGCGAGACGTAGAAATCGAGGGCGCAGAGGAGGTGGCCGAAGGAGGTGCCGGACTGGGACAGCATCGGCGCGAGAGCGCGGAGGCCGGCGGTGGCGCGCCGCTCGTAGTCGGTGTTGCCGGTGAGCAGCGCCAGGCGCAGCAGCACGCCGGTGGCGACGGAGGTGCCGGAGGGCATGGCGTTGTCGAAGAGGTGGCGCGGGCGGGTGATCAGCGCCTCGTGGTCGCGGCCCGTGTCGAAGAAGGCCTGCGCGGACTCGTCCCAGAACAGATCGATCATGGCGTCCGCCAGGCCGATGGCCTCGCTCAGGTAGCGAGGCTCGAAGGTGGCCTCGTAGACGGCGATGAGGCCATCGATCAGCAGGGCGTAGTCCTCAAGGTAGCCCTTGTTGCGGGCAGAGCCATCCTTCCATGAACGCAGTAGGCGATTTGATCTGAAGATCGACGTCCCCGCCTCACTCTCCCCGCCGCCCACGCCTTGGGGCTGGCGCAAGTTGTCGAGGAGGAAGTCGGCGTTGCGGACGGCGGCGCGGCGGTAGTGCTCGTTGTCCAGGGTCAGGGCTGCTTCGGCGAGGGCGCGCAGCATGAGGGCGTTCCAGGAAGTGACGGCCTTGTCATCGCGGCCGGGGTGGACGCGGGCGGTGCGGGCGGCGAGCAGCTTGTCGCGGGCGGTGCGCAGCTTGAGGCCGAAATCGTCCGGATCGAGGCCGTGCTCTTCGGCGAAGTCGGTGACGGAGACCTCGACGTGGAGGATGTGGGGGTCATCGAGATGCTCGTCCTCGCTGAGGCGGTAGTAGCGGCCGATGATCTCCGCGTCCTCGCCGAGGAGCTCGCGGAACTCATTGGGCGTCCACATATAGAACTTGCCCTCTTCGCCCTCCGAGTCCGCGTCCTGGCTGGAGTAGAAGCCGCCTTCTGGGCCGGTCATGTCGCGCAGGACGTAGTCGAGCGTCTCGCCGGCGACCTGGAGGTAGAAGGGGTTATCGGTCAGCTTGAAGGCGTCGAGGTAGACACGGGCGAGCTGGGCGTTGTCGTAGAGCATCTTTTCGAAGTGGGGCACCAGCCACATCGCGTCGGTGGAGTAGCGGTGGAAGCCGCCGCCGAGGTGGTCGTACATGCCGCCGAAGGCCATGCCGTGCAGCGTCGTCTCCACGGCCTCGAGGACTGAGTCGCGCTTGCTGCGCTGGTGGTAGCGCATGAGGAAATCGAGCGTCATGGGCTGGGGGAACTTGGGCGCCGGGCCGAAGCCGCCGCTCTCCGGGTCGTGTTCGGCCAGGATCGACTCGGCCGCCTGGTCGAGGATGGTGGCGCTGAGGAGCTGGTCGCCTGGCTGGAGGCGGGTCATGCCGGCGATGTGCTCCGTAAGCTGCTTGCCAGTCGACTGAAGCTCGTCACGGCGGGTCTTGTAGGCGTCGCCGACGGCGGTGAGGACGCGAGAGAAGGCGGGCATGCCGCCGTAGTCGGCGGGCGGGAAGTAGGTGCCGCCGTAGAAGGGCACGCCATCGGGCAGGAGGAAGACGGTCATCGGCCAGCCGCCGCGGCCGGTGAGGGCCTGCACGGCCTGCATATAGATGTTGTCGACGTCCGGGCGCTCTTCGCGGTCCACCTTGATGTTGACGAAGCCCTGGTTCATCTGCTGGGCCGTGGTTGGGTCCTCGAAGGACTCGTGCGCCATGACGTGGCACCAGTGGCAGGCGGAGTAGCCGACCGAGAGCAGCACCGGCTTGTCGAGGCGTTTGGCGGTCTCGAAGGCCTCGTCGCCCCAGGGGAACCAGTCGACGGGGTTGTCCTTGTGCTGGAGGAGGTAGGGGCTGGTTTCGTTTTCGAGTCGGTTGGCCATGGAGCCAGTTTAGCGCACGGCGTTACGGGCAGGCGGGCATACGGGCATACGGGCATACGGGCATACGGGCATACGGGCATACGGGCATACGGGCATACGGGCATACGGGCATAGAGCAGTCAGCAGGTGTTAGCTGGAGCTGAGGTAGGCGACCACCCTCTCGATCGCAGCGTCGAAGTCCGGATACATGTCGAAGAAGGGGACTTTAAAGTCGCGAGCAGCGGCTTCGAGTTCCCGGCTAACCGCAAGAACCTCTTCCGCCGTCCTCTGCATGAAGGCGTCGGTTTGCCCTTTCAACCAGTCGTGAGGCGCTGTCTCGCTGTAAGCTCGGAGTTGGACGGCTTTGGTATTGACATCGGTTGCGATGCTGCCGACATAGCAGGCACGTACCAGGCTGCCGAAGCCTGTGAGGAGTCGTCCCACAGAATCGGGGTGAAGTTCGCCTTCGATGAGCAGCGCTCTCTCTTCCCCTAGCCGAATGTCGGCGAGGGCTTCCACGAACGGCGCCAGACGCTCGCGATTGACTCGCCAGCCAGTCTCGCCCAGGGATCACCATCGTCCTCATCGCTAATGCCTAGCTGAGGAGCTGCGAGGGTCAGCATATGCACCAGGTCATCCGTGGAGATGACTGAGATGCCGGTACGGCGATTAAAGCGCTCAGCAATAATCGATTTGCCGCTGCGCATGGGCCCGCCAAGGAGGTAGACTAGAGGAGATTCGGACATTGTGTGGGCAGTATAGGGGAGCCCCCCGCGAATCCGGCGCCGCTTCGCTACTGGCGTTGACAGTGGTGGGGTGAATCTGTAGCATTCCCTTTTGGTACGCCCCTGAAACGATAGGTCGTTGGGTCGAGAGACCTGAAAGTGACCACGGTCGACCGCTCTCCGCCTGGAGACCCCGCCACTACTGGGGAGGCCGGCTGGCTCAGCAATAAGGCTTTCGGCCTTTTTGCGTCGTAAATCTGGTGAACCCTGCCGAGTTGCTCCCGGTCCGGCCGGGGGCTGGATAGCGTAGTTGGCCGCGATGAGCTCGCGGCGGAGTGACAGAAGTGCCGACGATTAATCAGCTGGTACGCAGCCCGCGCAAGCACCCGGTGGCCAAGACCAAGGCGCCGGCCCTGCGCTGGCGCTACAACGCCCTCCACAACACCACGACCTGGACCAAGGGATCGCCGCAGAAGCGCGGCGTCTGCGTGCAGGTCAAGACGGTGACGCCGCGCAAGCCGAACTCGGCGCTGCGCAAGGTGGCCCGTGTGCGCCTGACCAACCAGATGGAGGTTACGGCCTACATCCCCGGCGAAGGCCACAGCCTGCAGGAGCACTCCGTGGTGCTGATCCGCGGTGGGCGCGTCAAGGACCTTGGTGGCGTGCGCTACCACATCGTGCGGGGAGCGCTGGACTCGTCCGGTGTCGCCAACCGCAAGCGCGGCCGTAGCAAATACGGCACCCGGAAGGCCGGCTAGTCATGGCGAGACGCGGACGCGCCGACCGGCGGGACATCCCGGCGGATGGCAAATACCACAGCAAGATGCTCCAGATGTTCATTAATAAGGTGATGCTGGACGGCAAGAAGAGCATCGCCGAGCGGCTGGTCTATTCCGCCCTCGAAACGATGGAGGAGACGACGCACCGCCCGGCGATCGACGTATTCGACCAGGCCCTGCGCAACGCGACTCCCGCGATCGAGGTCAAGCCCCGGCGCGTCGGTGGCGCGACCTACCAGGTACCAGTCGATATCCGGGCCGAGCGCCGCACCTCGCTGGCGATGCGCTGGTTGGTGCGCTCCGCGCGCGCCCGCCGCGGCCGATCCATGGCAGAGAAGCTGGCGGGCGAGCTGCTGGACGCCTCCACCGGACAGGGCGCAACCGTCAAGCGCCGCGAAGATACACACCGTATGGCGGAGGCCAACCGCGCCTTCGTACATTACCGCTGGTAAGGAACCGATGCCCCGTCAGACCTCGATCGAAAACGTACGCAATATCGGCATCATCGCCCATATCGATGCCGGTAAGACCACCGTGACCGAGCGCATCCTTTACTACACCGGCCGTACCTACAAGATCGGCGAGGTGCACGAGGGCACGGCGGTGATGGACTGGATGGCGCAGGAGCGCGAGCGCGGCATCACGATTACGGCCGCCGCCACGACCGCGTCCTGGAAGGGCTACCAGATCAACATCATCGATACGCCCGGCCACGTTGACTTTACGGTCGAGGTCGAGCGCTCGCTGCGCGTCCTCGACGGCGGTGTCGTGGTTTTCGATGCGGTGGCCGGCGTGGAGCCACAGTCGGAGACGGTCTGGCGTCAGGCCGACCGCTACAACGTGCCGCGCATCTGCTTCGTCAACAAGATGGACCGCACCGGCGCCGACTTCTGGCGCACCGTGGACATGATCGCCGAGCGGCTGGACGCGCGGCCGATCCCGATCCAGATACCGTGGGGCGCCGAGGCCGAGTTCGAGGGGATCATCGACCTGGTCGAACAGAAGGCCCTTTACTTCACGGGCGACCGTGATGAGAACCCGGAAGAGCGCCCGATCCCGGAGCAGCTGCGTGAGGCCTACGAGCGCGCGCGCGACCGCCTGATCGAGAAGCTGGGTGAAGTCGATGAGCAGCTGATGATCTCTTATATCGAAGGGCACGAGGTGACCGTCGCTGAGCTGAAGAAGGCCCTGCGCCGCTCGACCCTGGAGGGCGAGATCACACCGGTGCTCTGCGGCTCGGCGCTCAAGAACAAGGGCGTGCAGCAGATGCTAGACGCTGTCGTCGATTACCTGCCCTCGCCAGAAGACGTGCCGCCGATGTCCGGCACCAACGTCAAGACGGGCGAGCCGGAGGAGCGCAAGCCGCTGGACAGCGAGCCACTGACCGGCCTCGTTTTCAAGATCGTCACCGACCCGTACGTCGGACGGCTGGCCTACGTGCGCATCTATTCCGGCACCGCCGCCAGCGGCCAGGCCGTGCTCAACACGACCCGCGGCCAGCAGGAGCGCTTCGGGCGGTTGCTGCGCATGCACGCCAACCAGCGCGAAGAGATTACCGAGGCCCAGGCGGGCGACATCGTCGGCGCGGTGGGCTTGAAGAACACTTTCACGGGTGACACGCTGTCCGACCCGGCAAGGCCGCTGATCCTGGAGGCGATCCGCTTCCCGGAGCCGGTGATCTCGGTCGCCATCGAGCCGAAGTCCAAGGCGGACTCGGACAAGATGGGCGAGGCGCTGGGCAAGCTGGCCGAGGAAGACCCGACGTTCCAGCGCCGTTTCGACGAGGAGACGGGCCAGACGCTGATCTCCGGTATGGGAGAGCTGCACCTCGAAGTCATCGTCGACCGCATGCTGCGCGAGTTCGGCATCAACGCCAACGTGGGCCGGCCGCAGGTCGCCTACCGCGAGGCGCTGACCCAGGCCGTCAAGGCGGAGGGCCGCTTCGTGCGCCAGACCGGCGGCCGTGGCCAGTACGGTGTCGTGATGCTGGAGGTCGAGCCGTTGGAGCGCGGCGGCGGCTTCGTCTTCGAGAACAAGACCATCGGCGGTTCCGTGCCGAGGGAGTATGTGGGGCCGACCGAGCAGGGCGTCAAGGATGCCCTCGAGAGCGGACCGGTGGCCGGCTACCCGGTTGTCGATGTCAAGGTCTCGCTGACCGACGGCGCCTTCCACCCCGTCGACTCGTCCGAGATGGCTTTCCGCATGGCCGCCATAGAGGGCATGCGCAAGGCGATGAACAAAGCCGAGCCGGTGGTCCTGGAGCCGATCATGAAGATCGAGGTCCGCACGCCGGAGCAGTTCTTCGGCGACGTGCTGGGCGACCTCAACGCCCGCCGCGGCCACGTCCTCGATGTCGAAACGTTCGGCACGCTGCAAATTGTGCGGGCGCAGATGCCGCTGGCCGAGACCTTCGGTTACACTACGGAACTGCGCTCACTGACTCAGGGCCGCGCGACTCATACCATGGAATTCGACCGCTATGAGATTGTCCCACCGCATATCGCGGAGAAGCTGGGCGGGCGCGCCACAGTGCGCCGTTAGTTAGGAAGAAAGCAACAGCATGCCGCGACAGAAGATACGTATCCGCCTCAAGGCCTTCGACCATCGCATCCTGGACCAGTCTGCCGAGCAGATCGTCGAGGCGGCGGAGCGCACGGGCGTATCGGTCGCGGGGCCGGTGCCGCTGCCGACGGAGATCAAGAAGTTCACCGTGAACAAGTCGCCCTTCGTAGACAAGGACTCGCGGGAGCAGTTTGAGATCCGGACGCACAAGCGCCTGATCGACATCATCGAGCCGTCATCGCGGACGGTAGACACGCTGATGCGGCTGCAGCTGCCGGCCGGTGTCGACATCGAGATCAAGCTCTAGAGATGGCTATGCAAGCGATTCTCGGACGCAAGCTGGGGATGACCCAGGTCTTTACTGCCAACGGCGAGGCGCGCGGCGTAACCGTCATAGAGGCGGGGCCCTGCGTCGTGGTGCAGATCAAGACGCGGGAGAATGACGGCTACGACGCCATCCAGATCGGCTTCGGGGCCCGCAAGCGGATTAACGACCCGATGCGCGGCCACATGAAGCGCCTGGGCCAGTTCCAGTTCCTGCGCGAAGTGCGAGTGGATGACCCGAACGACTACGAGATCGGCCAGAAGCTGGGCGCGGAGCTGTTCGAGGAAGGCGACCTCATTGACGTCGCCGGCGTCTCGAAGGGGCGTGGCTTCGCCGGTGGCGTCAAGCGGCACCACTTTGCCGGCGGCCCCAAGACCCACGGTCAGTCCGACCGCCACCGCTCTCCCGGGTCGATCGGCTCCGGCACGACGCCGGGCCGCGTCCGCAAGGGACTGCGCATGGCCGGCCACATGGGTGACGAGCGCGTCACCGTGAAGAACCTCAAGGTCTTCGAGAGCAACCCGGACCGGGGCGTCCTGCTGATCGAAGGGTCGGTGCCCGGCGGCGTCAACGGCCTGCTGCGCATCCGCAAGACAGGAAAGAAAGGCTAGGAGCCTTGTGTCCGCGGCTTAATCGCAGCGGTCCTGGACGATAGATATGAAACTGACGGTATACGACACGCAGGGCAAGGAGGTCGACAGCATCGATGCAGACGACCTCGTCTTCGGCCTGCCGCCGCACAAAGCGGTAATCCGGCAGGCCCTCCTGGCGCAGCTGGCTAACCGCCGCGCCGGCAGCGCCAACACCAAGACTCGCGGCGAGGTCCGTGGCTCCACCCGCAAGATCAGGCGACAGAAGGGACTGGGCGCCGCCCGCCAGGGCGCGATCCGGGCGCCGCACCACAGCGGCGGCGGCATCGCCTTCGGTCCCAAGCCTCGCTCGTTCAAGCAGGCCCTGCCGAAGCGCGTGCGCAGGCTGGCCATTCGCTCTGTCCTCTCGGCCAAGGTTGAGGAGGGCGAGCTGAAGGTGATCCAGGCGCTGGACTTCGATGCGCCCAAGACGCGCGTGGTGAAGGACATTGTTGGCATCTTCGAAATGACCCGCTCGGTGCTGCTGGTTACGGGCGCGCCGAACCGTAACCTGCTGCTCAGCGCCCGTAACCTGCCCGGGGCCAAGGCCCTGCCGGCCGACTACCTCAACGTCGATGACCTGCTGTCCCATCGCGGCCTGGTGATGACGGTGGACGCGGTGCGGCGGACGGAGGCGCTGTGGGGCGGCGAGCGGGCGAGCAAGCGCATATCGCCCGTGCCGGAGGTGACGCGTGGATAAGTCGCTCAACCCATTCGCGGTGATCCTGCGGCCGCTGGTGACGGAAAAGGGCACGAGCCTATCGCTGGCCAATAAGTACCTCTTCGAGGTCGATATGCGGGCCAACAAACCGCAGATCAAGGCCGCGGTGGAGAAGGCCTTCAACGTCCAGGTTACGGCGGTCAACGTGATCGTAATGAAGGGCAAGCCGCGCTCCGGGCGCCGCTACGGCCGCCGGGCGACGATTGGCAGCGACTGGAAGAAGGCGGTCGTGACGCTGGCAGCCAGCGACAAGATCGAGCTGTTTGAGGGGGTTTAGGGATGCCGATTAAGCAGTACAAGCCCACTACAGCCGGTCGCCGGGGTGGCAGCGGTTACAGCTTCAGCGAGATCACCAAGTCGACGTCGGAGCGGTCGCTAACCGTCTCGAAGCAGAAGAACGCCGGCCGCAACAACCGCGGCGTGATCACCGTCCGGCACCGTGGCGGCGGCTCGCGCCAGAACCTGCGGCTTATCGACTTCAAGCGCGACAAGACCGGGATACCCGGCCGGGTCGCCTCGATTGAGTACGACCCGAACCGCACCGCCCGCATTGCGCTGATCTTTTATCGCGATGGCGAGAAGCGCTACATCCTGGCCCCCGCCGGCCTGGAGGTCGGCGCGACGGTGATGGCGGGGCCGATGGCGGAGATCCGCGCCGGCAATGCCTTGCCGCTGCGCAGCATGCCGTCCGGCACCGTGGTGCACAACGTGGAGCTGATCGTCGGCAGCGGCGGGCAGATCGTCCGCAGCGCGGGCTCATCGGCCCAACTGATGGCGAAGGAAGAGCGTTACGCGTTGCTGCGTCTGCCTTCGGGCGAGATGCGGCGGGTGCCGGCGGACTGCATGGCGACCGTCGGTCAGGTGAGCAACGTGGAGCACGGCCTGATCAAGCTGGGCAAGGCCGGCCGCACGCGCTGGCAGGGCCGCCGGCCGCAGGTCAGAGGATCGGCGATGACGCCACGCGACCACCCGCACGGTGGGGCGAGGGCAA